>JBKPSH010000064.1:0-22192 GCA_046734955.1 Acidobacteriota bacterium | reverse complement strand
TCCACGTCGGCCGGTCCGGCGTCCAGAATTGACGCGCCAGGCCGCGGATTCTGACCGTAGAAAGGATTCTAGAGATGCCCGAGAGAACAGTTACGGCTCGCCTTTATCGTCTTCGATTAACTGACGAACGTTGCGAAGTCGCATAATTGCCGTCGCGAGGTGCTCGATGATCCGGTCGAGGTCGGCGGTGCTCAGGGTTCTTTCGACGGCGGGACGTCGGGTGACAATGGCGTCGATTCCATGAAGCGCTTCGCGCAGCTCGCTCTCCGCAAGCTTTACTTCCGCACGCTGTACTTCCGCGAAGTCGAGGTGCGTCATGCGCCGTGGTCCTCGGAATCGATCGGGTCTACAAGAAGGACCAACTCTCGAGGATTGGGCATTCGGCACTCCGATAAAAACACAAGCAGGCGTGGTGCCGCGACGCAAGCGATGTGCCGTGGTTCGTCCCTACAAATAGGCCGAACCACGTAGAGTGGGATGAATGGCTTTACGTCGTTGGAAAATTTTTCCAAGATTCGGCGCGATTCGTGGACTGCGGACGCTGATGCCGGGCGAGGCAGTGTCAGCAGTCTGAGGATCGGTCGTTAGTAGTTAGAATTGAGGAGTCAGCAGTCTATTCGCCTACCGCCGGATAGACGACAACTCGGTGCGAGGACGATCCAGATGCCCACCGCGAACAGCGGCAAGGGCTGGTCACCTAGTCCTAGTCGCACAGCTGAGGTATAGGGGACTCGTTCCCCAACGTGATGAGCCCGCGTGTGACACCTGCTGTCAGGGTGGATCGCGGCGTCGAACCGCGAATACCAGCGACGGCGTCCAGCGTTTCAGGAGTGAGGCGCAGCTACGGCGAGCGACATCAAGCGCGCGAGCCGCGATAGGGGCTCGTGCATCGTCGCCGCGAACGACTATAGCGCGGACCGAGCAGACGACGATCAACCGAGACATACTTCGCGGGCCGGGGCAGAGCAACGATCCAGGCCCCGTTTACCAGCACCTCTGACGGCGCAAAACCACTCCACGAGTGGACTCTCGCCGCGCCGTCCCCGACCCCACGATCTCGCGCCGGCTGATGATCGGCTCGCCGTCGATGACGGGTCAGCACGCCTGCGTCCCGTGATGAGGAACGGCGCGGCGAACGGCATCCCGTCGCTTCTATCGTCTCACTGACGCCGCCTTCAGAGTAGCGACGACATCGTTTAGTGCCTGTGCGACCGCGTCTAGTGTAGGTTTGCCCTCGAGTAGTTTTCCGGCCGTACAGAGCGGGCCGAGTGCTTTTGGCGCTCCACCATCGCGCGAATCGAAGCCCGCGACTTCACCGTCGAAGTGGACGGGCGTATCGAGGACTTCTGCGTCCATCGCAGCGAGATCCAGACGCAGCTGATTGCACGTCGACTCGATGTTCCCAACGGCTACCGCCAGTTCCTGGTCAACGGGTCCGAGTACATCGCCCCCACTGTCCGCGAGCGCGCCAACAACCCGCCCGATTGCCGTGACGGCTCCGTTGCGAACCTCGAATCGTACGATCGTTATGTCTCCGCTCAGGACGCCCAGACCGGCGGCCCGGTCGAGAAACGTGCCGTGCACGCGCGCGGTGATGGCCGGCTCGTCCTCGTGCTCCTGTGCTAGAAGATGACGCGTCCCCGCCGACGTCGCGATCAGGGCAGTCAGAATCCACAGGCTGCAGATCTTCATATGTTGATTCTCCTGACGATCAGTGGAACAACCGCGACTGTGGGATCGCCTGCGGTGCCTGTCCCGGGTACGACCACTGCAGCCTGATTGTCGCTGCGCCAGCCTTCTCGTAGTACTCGAGGGTGATCGCATACTTGACGCCCGCGGTCAGCGAAATTCCGGCGCTCGTGTTCGTCGCAGCCGGATGGTCGGTCCAGTGGTCGATCAGCAGCTGCCCATTGACCCAGAGTCGTACGCCGTCGTCCGAGAGGGTCGTGAACTGAAACGTGCCGGTCACCGGCGCCTCGACGCTGCCGGTCCAGCGCACGGAGAAGTTGTCGGCGGTCACCGCGGCCGCGGGGGCCGTTGTTCCCCACGAAAAGTACACCGTCGGATCCACGCGCGTCAGAACCAGCGTGGCGAAATGTGCACCGGTGCCTGGGTCGTTGTAGTAACGGCCGACCAGTCCGTTTCCGGCTGCCGGGTTGACCGTGACCGTGACATCGTCGCTGACGGTCACTGCGCCGTCGCTCACGGTCAGGCGCAGAACGTAGATGCCGTCAGCGCCGAATGTCGCCGTCGTGACGAGCGCGTTCGCATTGCTGAAGGTAACGGTTCCGCCCGAGGAGTCCTCGCGCCCGCTGATCTTGCTCCACTTGATCGTCAGCTTCTGATTGGGCAGTCCATCGTCGCGCGCAACGCCGGTGAGCGACGCCGCCGAGGGAAGTGTAATAGTCTGATCGGAGCCCGCATTGACCGCAGGCGGTTGATTGACCACGGCCGCCGGAAACAGCATCAATTGGGGCACGACCTGGGTCGTCTGCCCCGGATATGCCCAGGACAGCCGGATGGTTGCGCCACCGCCACGCTCGTAATAGTCCAGGCGAATGTCGTACTTCTGATTCGCCGCAAGCGCGATCGTGCCGCTGTTCTGGACTGCGGCGTGGTTCGTCCAGTTGTCGACCAGCAACTGACCGTTCACATACAGGCGAACGCCATCGTCCGAAAGCGTCGTGAATGTATAGGTGCCTGCCGCGGGAGCGAGAACCTGTCCGCTCCAGCGAACCGAGAAGTTGTCGGCCTGCACCGCCGGATCCGGCGCGGCGCTGGACCAGTTGAAATCGATCGTGCGATCGGTGCGGGTCAGCACGAGCGACGTGAAGTACGTCCCATTGCCTGCATCGTTGAAGTATTGCGCGAGCAGACCCGTTCCCGATCCTCCTGATGCGTTGACGATCACGATGCGGTCATCGCTCGACGTGGCCTCACCATCGGACGCGCTGAGGCGGATCGTGTACGTGCCGGCAGCGGAAAACGTCGCGTTCGTGGTGAGCGCATGCGGCGCACTGAACGTGACGGCCGCCGGGCCGCTGACGAGACTCCACGTGATCGTCAGTTGGCCGGGCGGAACCGGATTGCCGTCGTCGGTCGCCGTCCCCGTCAGGGTTGTCGTCGATGGCGATGCGAGAGTCTTGTCGGCGCCGGCGTTCACCGTCGGCGCCATGTTTCCACTGGATGGACCAAGGAGCCCGTAGACGACGAGCTTTTTCGAGAGCGTCCCGACGTAGACCTTGCCATTGGCGACCGTTGGAGGGCTGAATTTCGAAAAATTGCCGAGCGCGTCCCGCGTGGCGTTCTGCTGGCTGTTCCAGAGCTCGCGGGTCACGTTTCCGGCATCGTACGCGCGGAGAATGCCGGGCCGCGCGCTGTGGTTCGGGTCGCCGGAAATTGAGAGCGTGGCCCAGAGAATTCCGGTACCGGCCAGGTTGCCGTTCGCCGACAGCGACAGCATTCCTCCGGGCATGCCCGAGGGCGCAAGCACGGTGCCCTGGGCGCTCGGCGGCGTGACGAACAGCCCATTGACGAGGCGAAAGACTTTGAGGGGATCGCCCGCGGGCCAGACGTAAATCGCCGGACCGTATGTCGGGCTGCTCCAGTACACGGGCGCGCCGTTCATCCGCGTGGCGGTCGATCCCTGAAAACTCTGCACGATCTGCCCGTTGTTGCCCGAACGGAAGTGCCCCATGTTCGTGCGGTTGACAACGTACATCACGCCGTCTTTGCCGCCGCCGACGATGAGGTTCGTGTTTGGAATGAGCACCGGATTCTGGATGCCGAGGTCCTCGTCGGTCGCGTTGAGGAACGACCAGTTATACGGTGTGAACCAGTCGAGCAGGGCGCCCGTCGGAGCGATCTTGAGGAAGCTGTTGCCGAAATTCCTTCCGCCGACGTCGCCGCTGAACGAGCCATTGCCGGTCATGGCGTACAGATTACCGGTCGAATCCGCCGCAAGCCCTCCTCCAGACTGCCAGATCCCGCCGAGGCCACCGTCCGGCGTGGTGTTGTAGACGAACGTCTGCGCCAGCGTCGCGCTGTCATAGCCAAGGATCCAACCGTGGTACGGACCCTGATCGCAATACGACGCCCACGCGACATAGACCACGCCGCGATTCAGGAGAAGTGCTGTCCGCTGATTCTGTGTTCGCGCGTTGAACGCGATGTTGTTCTGGGCATCGCGTCCGTCGCCGGTTCCGCTGACAGACGGCTGGACCACCCGCGGGCTGCCCGTCCTCTCCCGGCCGTTTCGAATGTCGATCGCATGCAGGCGCTGCATGAAGACGCCATTCTCCTTGGTGCGTGTCACGAAATACATTGTCTGCGCCACCGGATCGATCACCGGCGTCCCGACGATGCCTATGTTCCCCGCGAAATCCACGTAGGTGCCGCACGCCTGACCGACGTCGGTCCGGGACACGGGAACGATGCCTGCGGCCGGATTCGTATAGTTGACGCGCCACAACGGAGCGGACGCCGCCGGATCGTCGGCATCGAAGGCATAGACGCTGTCGTTGTTCGTCGCGACGTACACGACGTTCCGGATGACACCGGAGATGTTCACGCCTTCGACGTACAACGGCTGCACGTAAATCTCGTCGTCGACGGAGCGTTCGAAAAGTTTTCCGAACTCGCTGACGTTGACGGCGGTCGTCGTCAGGACCGTCTCGGCGAGGTTGGCTCCCGTCCGCGCCGCATCGTTGTGATGCATGGTCACGTTCACTTGAGCGAAAGCCGAAGCGGGAAGAAGGAGGACGAGCGCGAGCGTAGCCGTGGGTCGGGTCATCGCACGCGCAGGATAGCGCTGGGCACCATATAGTGCGAGCTCGACACGACTTCGCGCCTGTTTCTTGGCCCTGCCGCGACACCTGGCAGTATTCGCGCCGGCACTCACACTGGCGTTAGGCAGTTCGCCGCGAAGGTGGATGACCGAAGCTGGGTTCATCACACGGCGGTTGGCCGAAGAGGAAATCGTGTGCCTGGCGCGGTGCGTCGGGAAATCGACGACCGCTCGCGGGTGGTTGGGCGCGCTGATCGGCGCCGCCGTAAGCCTGCCCTTCGGCGTCAGCATGGCTGGTGACATGATGATCCCCGCGGCGATCGCCGGCGTGCTCATCGCCGGCAACAGCGGCCAGCCGAGGGCGCGCGTCCTTCTGGACCGAAGCCACCTTGCTGCAAATGAGCGGGTTTGTTCAAGCTCGCTTCCCGTCACTCCTGACTGACTCGCCTTGCCACCAAGAAAGGATCGAGCGCGCTTGCCGGCCGAGAAACGCCGGAGAACTCCGCCTGGCCAGGTCCGTCTTTGACCAGACACGTTGAACTTTCGACGACCATGATCACAGCGCCCTCCCTCTCCATCTCCGGGTAGCGGACCGACGACTGGAAATCGTAGACGGCGCACGTCGACCCCGCGATTTGAGGTGACCTGCCCGTCGGCGTGATTGATTGCTTGAACTCGGGATCGAGCGCGGCTCGTCAATGACGCTGACGGCCGTATAATCTCCGCGCGGACAAGCGTCAATGCTCTACAGTAATCAAGTGCGGGTTCCTTTTGTGTTCCTCGCCGCCCTCGCAGCGTCTGCCTGTGGGAGTGGAAGCCCCGCCACGCCCACCCAGCCATATGCAGGGGCGGGTTCAATCGAGACCGTGTCGGGCCCTCCGATCGCTGCACACTCCACCGCCTGTTGGGAGTTCAACAACACCAAAGCCGGAGCCGTCAGCGCAGATGTCACGCCTCGCACTATTCATTTGATTCTCGGCGTCGGAAAGTGCAACGCGGCGGGACAGGTACTGGCGGAAAAGGACGGTGAACTGGTGAATGTGAACGCGCCCGCGGAATGGATTCACGTAACGCTGTCGAATCAGTCGGATGTGGACGTCCCCTACATACTTCGTGTCGCCTATTTTCACTGAATCAGTCCAAACGACTCATAATTATCTTGGCGGCATAGGGTAGCTCCCGACGCGGGCTCTCCGCGGCGTGTTGCCGCCGAATTCTTTCACTCGCGGAGCTGCTTGCGGAGGCAGCATTTGGCAACAATTCCAGAGCAACTGGAGCGCGTCGGCATCGAGCCACCTGAGCGCCCCGAATACAGTGACCAGTACACAGCCCGACTCGTATTCGACGCATTGGGTACCTCCTGAGCGGGTTCGCCTGCTGTGCGCAGCGTGGCGGCTCGATGCAGGCGATCTCGCGAACGTCGGGGAAAGCCGGAACAAGACGGCGACGGTTCCGCTACATCTGCTCGACGTTCTGGAACCGCGGCGCCACGGTGTGCAGCAACAGCCGCATGGCGATGGAGATCGCCGACGCCGAGATCCGCGAGGTGCTCGCACGGGAGGTGCTCAGGGCAGCCGTCCTTGAGCGTGCGCTCGACCTGGCGATCGCCGAGCTGCGACCACCCGACCGCGCCCGGGAACGGGCTCACCGGCGCGCCGAAGTTACCAAGACGCTGCGCGAGGTCGAGCGGAAGCTCGGGAACCTCGCCGAGGCTGTTGTGAACGATGGCGCCGTGCCGGCCGTCCTGACCGCGCTCACGCGGATGGATGCCGAGCGCCAGGCGCTGACGCGCGAGCTCGCGACGCTCGACAAGCCGGAACCGCACGCGGTCGCGTTCGACCCCGCGGCGCTCAGAAAACAGTTACGGGCGATGGTCGACGATTGGCAGGCGCTCGCGGCCGGCAACGTCGACGCGACGCGCGGGCTGCTGGAGGTGGTGCGCCGCGATCGGATCGTGTGGAAACTGCCGACGCTGGACAGCGGGGAAGTGGGTGACGAATTGAAACTGCCGATTGCGTTGGATCGGATGCTGACGTCGATCGTGCCGGCGCTCGACAAGCAGGGGTTACGTCCCCAAGTGGATGCGCTGCACGTGGTCAGTAGTGGAGGGCTCCTCAGAGTCCGACGCGAATTGCGGACATTAGCGGAGCTGAAGAACCGCGCCTACTCACGAAACATGGAGCAATATTACGCCACCCGCCGCTCTACCCGTCCGCATATAAAGGCGCAACCGCCGTTGAGAATGAGAACCCGCGTTATGCTGGCGTGCGGATAGATGCCGTGCTGAACAAGTGGGGTATCGCGGCGGTCACCGCAATGGCAGGAGTGATACCGAGTGGTTTCCTCGTGGCGGCGCTGACAGGTGGAAATACAGCATCATCCGACGTCGCCGGTTTGGGCGTGATGCTGGTTGCGATACCTTGCGGCGTCATCGCGTCGAGGCGCGGCAGTCGTTGGTGGCTAGTTGTGCCTGTGTTGACGACGCTATGGGCCTGCCTCGGTGTGCTTCAGATGGTAGTCGGCGAATAACGCCCTTCAGGCTGCACGCCGTTTCACGCGACCCCTGCAAATAGAGTGCAACGCCCGTTCAGAACCGGAACCCGCGAAATCGCTATTCACACCGATTAAAGTAAAGGCATGCAATGGAAGCCGCTGCGGAAGGGCACGACGAGGCTGAAGGTTGAACGGCAGGACGGGACCGACACGGTGTTGGCGGACAACATCCGGTTCCGAGTGGACGAGGGCGCCCGAATGCTGGACCTAAGCGTTGACCTGAGGATCTCAGCGGCAGACCAATTAGCCGACTTCAAGAGCCTGGCAACTGACGACCGCGTCATCATTGACCATCTGGCGAAGATTCTGAAGCACGTTAAATTTGGCGTGCCTAAGGTGTGGCGTCTGCATGTGGCGTTGCAGGGGGATTACTGGTTCACTGTATGCGTAACGTCCGATGCAAACTTCCACCAATGGATCAAATTCAGCGTTGAGTGCGCGCTTCAGGACCACCCCGCACTGTGACCCCGGGGCGCTGGGAACGCCAGCATCCTAAGCCGCACGCCGGAGCACGCGGCCCCGCAAAAAGAGCACAACCGCCGTTGGGGACGCCACACCTTTGTACTAGGTCGCCCAGCCAATTCACTTCAGCAGCGTTTCGAGACGGCGAAGCTCTCGGCGCAAGTGCCCAACTCTGACGCGCACCCAAACTTGGGGATCTTCGACTTGCGCCCGCTCCATGAGTGGACGTAGCAGCTCGCAAACGTCATCGTTCCCATTCAGTCTCGCGAGCGAGAACGGAGTCTCACCTTCGGTTAAGGCATATAAATCGGCGCCATGATCAACGAGTAGGCAGATCATCTCGTGGTGCCCCCAGGCGCAGCTTCGTGTAGCGGTGTGCGTCCGAGATCGCCGTACTGATTCACGTTGATGCCAGCTGCGATCAGCAACCTTGCAGCCTCGAGGTCATTGGATCTTGCGGCCCAGTGCAGGGCGTTGTCTCCATCCACATTGACAGCGTTGACATCGTCAAACACGACGTCGTGCATGTCGCACGAGTGCTCGCGGATGCGTTCAAAAAGAGCGTGAAGTCGAGGATCCATGATTGAAGCTACCGCAAACCGGTTCGCGCACGCCACCGGTCCGACGTGATTACGCCGCGATCGGACCCTCCAAGTACAAAGTCGGATATCCCGTTGGGGACGCCACCTATCCTACGCCGCACGCCGCAGCACACGTCCCCGCAAAAAGGGCACAACAACCGGTTGGGGAGGGGAATGCTTTCTGGCGGCGCGGCTGCCGCTCGGGTGAGGGGCAGGCCGTCGGTTAAATTCGGATCAAGACCGGCATCGCTTAAGCCACTCGAACGATGCCCTGAACCGTCACCGTTGGTATGGCGTCCCCAAGGGGGTGTGCAGTAGCGCTGTCCCTGGTGGAGGGTGTGGCGGCGTGACGACGTATGGTTGCGCTCATTCTTCGCGCGCCCGTGGGTGACGATCGGTATCCGGCGGCACAGCGATGTTACTTTCGTCACGGTTGTTATTCTAAGGATGAATGAGAAAGACGCTAGTCGTGATCGGCGGGCTAGTGATCGGAGTGATCGCGCTCGCCGCCCTGTCCGTGGTCATCGCTGGAAGGTATCATGCGCGCCTGATGCAAACGTGTGTCGACGAGCTCCAAGCGGCCGTTCGCTCGGGGAAAATCTTCGAAGCGTTTGGTCGAGACCCGCGACCGGATGGCATGATGAGGCGCTACTCGCACGAGGAGCGAGGTGAGTTGATTGCTCATGTTGCCACGCGAGCCCACACGGCAAAAGACGCTGCCGACGTCGCGGCGATGTCAGATCGGGCGCACATGTCGGCGATCTTTCTCTTCTCGCCGATGGTCTATGTGCTCTTTTTCGACCAAGAAGATCGAATGCGCGAGTTCGTGTGCCTGGCCAGTTAGCAGAGACCTCTCGCGTAATAAAAAGGGGATTCGTCCCCAACGGGATTCGAACCCGTGTTTTGGCCTTGAAAGGGCCACGTCCTGGGCCTCTGGACGATGGGGACCTGAGTGAGAGCGCACGTTCCGCTCATTCCGCGAACGCGCAACAACCGATCATAACAGGTGACCTGCGGGATCTCAAAACTGGCGAGCGTGAACTTTCAGCGGCACCGTCGGACCGCTGATGGAGTGCGCGAGCAGAACACGTCAACCCTCCCGCGTAGCGCGCTCGAGCATCATCCGCGCAATCCGCTGCATTCCCGGTTCGAGGTTTGGCTCAAACGCCGCACGGATGGTGTCGACGTATTGAGCCGCGTCTTGGCCGCACAACTCCAAACGCTGCGTCAATCTCGTCCGGTCATCTGTCAGCGGGTCGAATCGCCAATGAACGATTAATGACGCGTTCTCCTGCAATGCGCCAACAATCGTGTACCCGCGGCCGCGATCAACCGCACGGATCATCCAGGAAGTCGCGGGCTGGCCGGGTATCGTCGTCGTGCCGCGTGTCCCAGGCGCAAACGGACCTTCAAGTGCGAATTCGGCAGGAGGGTCGCTCCAGTTGCCGACGTCGGTCATGAAATGCCACGCCATGGTCACCGGCACGTCGGCATCAACCGATTGCTGGCACGTCCAGATTGGGTCGGTGTTCATCACAAGCGCGACTGGAAAGAAGATACTTGATCCTGGAACCGTTCCAACCTCTAGTCTGTTGCTGGAGGCCCAGATATGCGTCATATACAGATGTTGCCACTGCTCACTGCGCTCGGGCTGACGCCGGTCTCGCTCGGTGCACATCAGGATCATGCCTCGTCGCACGACCGCGCCAAGAGTGTGATGGGATTCGATCAAAGCGGGACGGCACACCACTTCTCGTTATTCAAAGACGGTGGCGCAATTGAGGTCGACGTGAAAGACCCTGCCGATACGACCAACCGGGATGCGATCCGTTCGCATCTGTCGCACATTGCCACGATGTTCGCGAGCGGCAACTTTGATGCGCCCATGCTGGTGCATGATTCGAACAACGTCCCCGGGACGAAAGTGATGGCCAGACTGAAAGACCGCATCCGCTACACATACGTCGAGGTTCCGGTTGGCGGCCGCGTGAACATCGTCACATCGGATGGCGAAGCCCTCACCGCTGTTCATCAGTTCCTGAAATTCCAGATCGCGGAACACAAGACTGGTGATTCGATTGCAGTGCAGCCGCGTGACGGACACGCTTAGCGCAAAAGCGGCAGCCCGCGCGACCGGCGTCAGCACGGACACGCTGCGCCACTACGAACGGAGAGGCCTTCTGCCGCGCGTCCATCGGACGGCATCCGGACACCGCCGGTATTCGCCGGTGGCGATTGAACGCGTGTTGCTGATTCAGCGAGCGCTGGTCGTCGGATTCGCTCTCGACGATCTCGGCCGTGTGCTGTCGCTGCGGGATCGTGGCGGAGCGCCGTGTCAGAAGGTCCGTGCACTGGTGGCTGAACGCCTCGACGCACTCGAGCGCCAGGTTGAAGATCTCGTCGCCCTTCGCGACGATTTACGAACCGTGCTCGCCGACTGGGACGACATTCTGGCCAAAACGCCAAGTGGAAAACCCGCGCACCTGCTCGACATGCTTGGAACGAGATCGGAGGTGGAACGGGCGCGGCGAAAGCGCCAGTCCCTTGGCGATTTGAAGAATCGATCAGCTGGCTCCCGCCATCTGGGTTCGGCACGCCGCATGGATACGTCACGTCCGTTGAAATGAGGAGGACGTGTGGGAACCACCAATGCGTTGATACGTGTGACGGACCAGCCGGCTCTCGATCGCATTGCTGAGCCGCTCAGCAAAGGCATTCGCCAGGCCTACGAATCAGCAGGGCCGGTCGGCAACGAAGCGAAGAACGCGCTGCATGGTGTATGGCTTGGGCATCCATTGCATCCGGTGTTCACCGACGTGCCGATCGGCGCCTGGACGACGGCACTTGCGCTCGACTGTGTGAAAGATGGTGATCCTGGAATGCGCCGCGCCGCGACGTTCGCGCTGGGAGTCGGTCTTCTCGGTGCGCTTGGCTCGGCGATCACCGGGTTGACCGACTGGAGCGAGACCGACGGACAATCGCGACGGACCGGACTCGTCCATGGCTTGTTGAACATTGCCGCGACATCACTCATGGCGACCGCCTATCTGCAACGTCGCAGTGATTCACACGCGAGCGGCCGGGCCTGTGCGTGGACCGGTTACGGAATCGCAGTGGCCTCCGCCTATCTCGGCGGCGATCTGGTCTATGGACAGCGCATCGGCGTCACGCACGCGGATCAGCCGGCCCCCGACGATTTCACGGCCGCCGCCGACAGTGCTTCGCTGGCCGAGGGCACCATGATCAAAGTTCGCGCTGGTGACGCTGACGTGCTCCTCGTCCGCCAGCACGGTCGTGTGTGCGCGCTCGCGCATTCGTGTGCGCATCTTGGCGGTCCACTTTCCGAAGGGACCCTCAAGGATGGTTCGGTGGTGTGTCCCTGGCACGGATCGGAGTTCGCGCTCGAGGATGGACACGTGCTGAACGGCCCCTCAACGCACGATCAGCCGTGCTATGAGGTGAGGGAGCGCGGGGGCAAGATCGAAATCAAGTAAGCGCCGGCGCCGCGCGCGAACACATCGACGCCCGCTTGTTTGATGCGAACCTTCAGGGCTCCCTCGAGAACCGCACAAACCAGTAGCTGACGAATTCCGATATGAGCTCAAACAAAAGTTGAACCAGACCGAAGATCAATCATCGTCGTACCGACGGCGCACGCGACGTCCCGCAGTGCTCACGCGCTGGCGGTACAACAAGACGATAGCGAGTGCGATGGCGACGAATGCGTAGCGCGGTCGATAGAGCAGGAGAACCGGAAACGCTGCCAGTAATAAGAGGTGCATGAAAACTGCGGCGGCAAGTCGCTTGCCACCCGTGAATACTCCTTCCGAATGGCGAATGGGCGTTTCCGCGCGACCGAACGTGCGTACCGGACCCGCGCCCTGACGAAAGCGATGACCGAATTACGAAACTGCGGCACGCGCACGGGTTGCACGAAGGGAATGAAAGGTGCAGCACAGCTGTCGGGGAGTCGTCGCGCAGTTCGCAATGGGCGTTTCACAGGTAATGTTGGGGCGTCGTACTTCCCAAGGTGTAACGAAGAGCCCACACGACAGCGTTGAACCGTCGATTCGTCCGCTCCGGTGCCGGAGCCGGCGACGCTGAGTCTTCTTGGGCTCGGACTGATTGTGGCAGCGACGCGGCTCCGACAGGGGATGACCAAGAAGCGGTGATCATATTGGCCTATTGTCAAGGCCGAACGACCTTCTCGTGCACCGTCTTATCCTTCATCGTTCCTGCCGGACCTGTTCGAATCGTGTCAATCGTCAACTTTCCGTCCTCGAGAGTGTAGGACTCGCGAAGTGTGCCTATGCGCCGGTCTTCGACGGAAACGTCGGAAGCGAGCACGAGTGATCCGCCCTCCCACGATCCATGGGTGTAAAACACCAGCGGTCCCATTTGATTCACGCTTTCCGTGCCGTCCAACTTGTAAGTGAAGTTGTAGACGGCCTCGTGTCCGTTGGAATCTACGCGTCGCGCGATCTTCAACTCGCCGGATGTCTGCGTGATCGTGATCGACAACGTGCGCGGTGGTGGGGGAGGGCCTCCGCCTGTCGCCTGTTGTGGTGGCGTGTCACGACCAACGGGATGCCACTCGCCCGAGAAATCCGGGCGCGCTTGTGCACGTGAAACGGCGTTGGCGATGGCGAACATCAACAGGCACAGAGCGGTCGCACGCCTCATATAGAGACCTCATTTCTCGATCGTGCACTCACGGTCGAACTGTTCCCGCGCCTTGTCGTCGCCGCTGATACCGATGCGAGCGATGCGCATCGCGCGGTAGGTCGGATCGTTGCAAACCGCGGCGTTCAAACGCGACGTTCGCCGTTCAGACGGTGGCCCGAGATAGAGAACGGCGTCGAGCTGATTCGCGAGACTGGTGCCACTCGTGAGCACGAGCGCCGGTCGTCGCCATGACCGGCCGTCGATCCCGACCGCCGCGAGGTTGGCCAATGGATGCCCGATGACGACGAACGCGGCGCCGGGAGCGTGCTTATCGACGTGCTCTATCAGGTTCTCTCCCTGCAGATTCTGGCGCATCAAATGGAGGCCGCCGTAAATGACGAGTGCTCGCCGGTGCTTCGCGATCACTTCGCGCGCGATCAATTCGGCAGGAAAGAGGCTCCGTCGGTTAGACCATTCTTGAAGATCTGCGGCCGTGCGCACCTGCTGCCAATCGATCGGAGGATCGCCGAGCAGGACACGCAGCTGTCGATTGGGCGGTCGACCGGCGTTCACGCTGCGTACCGCGCGGAAAAACTCTTCGTAAATCGGTCGATCCCACACCGCGCGCGGAATGGTCGTGTCTTGCCAGACCGCTCGAAGTCTCTGCTCGCTGATCGAGTTGCCCGAGACGAATGCGTCGGCGACTGCCTGGTATCTCGAATTACCGAATTCGACCACGATGTCGTCGACGGATTCGACGAACCGCGGATCACGGATCAACGAGATGCGGAATGCCGAACAACGCTCCTCACCGTGGTCGTCGTCGAGCGCCACAATCGTGTGAGTACGAAATGCGTCGATGATTGTTGAAATTGGATCGGGCGAGAGACGCGGTGACGCCGACTGCATGAAAGCAGCCATTACAGCGAAAGGAACACCACTGCGCGTCAATACCGGGTGCATGGCGTAATTGGCGCGCGACCGATCCCCGGCGGATTGCATGGGGGTGGCGGTGGCGGCGGCGGTGGCGGATAGCTCACGGCTCGCAGGAGATTCGGCGGCGCAGGTGCAGCCGGGAGCGGGAGACTCCGCGCCGCGGCCACAATCCAGATCGACGAAGTCAGAATTGCAAAAGCGAGGATAGTTGCGAGCACCCAGCGGACGGCATGCGGATCGAAGCCAAAGCAGGTGCCTCGCCAGCCTAGGTCGTCCGGAATACCGCACACAAGCCGCCCGACGATCGCCAACGAATCGACCGCCGTGGCGGGCAAATCGTGGGACTGCTCCCAGAGGTCTGACTCAATCTCGGCGATGCGGCGGTCTCGGAGCGCCGCTGGCAGTCCTGTCGTGTAGACGCGCGTCCAGGTGCGCGCGAGGCCGACGGCGAGGCGCAGTGAGGACGGTGGAGTTGTCATGCTGGCGCGATCCGGCGCTTCCTGCGTTTGACGCTGCGGCCGGCTGCCGCCGTGCGAATCGCCTCTTGTGCAGCCGTGACGCCGTTGCCCGTCAGCACATACAACCGCCGGCCGGGACGGCTTTCTCGCGCGGCGATCTGCGGATCTTCCCAGTGGCTGTCGAGAAACCCCATGGTTTCGAGGCGGGAGAGCGCCCGGTAGAGTGTGCCGTGGGCGGTCAACGATCGGCGATCCGATTCCTCGGCGACATGCCGGGCGATCTCGTAGCCGTGAAATTCAGCGCTGCCGGTCCGCCACAGTCGAATTGCGGCGCGAAGGATTGCCTGTTCGATCGGCAGAAGGGCCCCCGGCTTGCGACGCATACGATAATTATGAGCAGATATCTGCTGATTGTGTCAATACCTCTCGTGACAGCTGCGGGAAATCAAGTGAGCGGAACATCTCCTTTGAAGATCGTAAAGACGAGTGCGATATCCAGGATCGCGACGCATGTAATGAAGAATCCGTCGGCCTGCACGTATGGCAGGCCGTATCGTGCCGCACCCCAAAGAAGGATGAAGACGGTGAGCGCCGGCGCGTGCAGTTCGTCAACTGCCCATCCGTAAACCAGCAGAATCCAGAAGGCGAGATAAGCAATCCACCCGGCGACTGCGATTGATCCCATGACTCGATGAGTCTAATGCGAACGCGATCCCGGATCCCGGACAACGATCCCGGATCGGATCGAACATTCACCGCACATGTCCGTATTGCGGTAAATGGGCTTCAAACACATCCTCAAGCGGCTGCTTCGAACCCCGCTCTTCACTGCTCTCACCGTCCTCACCCTTGCAATCGGCATCGGCGCGAATACGGCGATCTTCAGCGTGGTCGAAGGCATTCTGCTGCGCCCGCTGCCGTTCTATAAGGCCGATGAGCTCGTCGCAGTGAATCATAGTGCCCCCGGCGTGAACCTGCCGAATGCCGGCGCCGCTCCGTTTCTGTATTTCACCTACCGTGACCAGGCGAAGACATTTGAGGACGTCGGCTTGTGGAATACCGACACTACAAGCTTGACGGGACTGGCTGAGCCCGAAGAGATCAGGGCCCTGAACATGACGCCGAACGTTCTCTCGATCTTGAAAGTGCAGCCGTTCGCCGGAAGGCCATTCTCTGAAGCCGATGGCAGGTCGGAGCAGCCATTGACGGTCATGCTGACTTACGGCTACTGGCGCACGAAGTTTGGCAGCGATCGATCGGTCGTCGGTCGAACGATTACACTCGACGGCCGTTCCCGTGAGGTCATCGGCATCCTGCCCGAAACGTTTCGATTCGTCGATACGCGGCCGGCAGTCCTTCTTCCTATTCAGTTCGATCGCAGCAAGGTCTATCTTGGCAGGTTCAACTATGCCGGGATCGCACGGTTGAAGCCTGGTGCAACCGTCACACAGGCGAATAGCGACGTTGCCAGGATGATTCCCATCGCGATCAACAGTTTCCCCCCGTTTCCAGGGTTCAGCGCAAAGATGTTCGAAGAGGCGCGGCTTGGACCACGCGTTCAGCCGTTAAAGGAAAGCCTGGTCGGCGATCTGACTGCCGTGCTCTGGGTGCTCATGGGAAGCGTCGGCATCGTTCTGTTGATTGCCTGTGCCAACGTTGCCAACCTGTTGCTCGTGCGAGCCGAAGGCCGTCAGCACGAGTTGTCGATTCGCGCGGCGCTCGGCGCAGGGTGGGGAAGGATTGCGCGCGAACTGCTGATCGAGAGCCTGATGCTCGGAATGGCTGGTGGGGCACTGGCGCTGGCGCTTGCGTATGGCGCGCTGGCCGTTCTCAAATCGATGGCTCCTGCCAATCTTCCTCGCGTCGATGAGATCGCACTTGGGGGATCGGTGCTTCTTTTCACAGCGATTGTGGCGCTCGTCGCGAGCGTGCTCTTCGGGATGGTTCCTGTCTTCAAGTACGCCGGCCCGCAACTGGGAACCGCGCTTCGCGCCGGCGGGCGATCGCTCAGCGAGAGTCGCGAGCGTCATCGCGCGCGGAGCGTGCTGGTCGTGATTCAGGTTGCGCTCGCGCTGGTGCTGCTCATTAGTTCGGGTCTCATGATTCGGACCTTCCAGGCGTTACGTCACGTCGATCCGGGGTTCACGGCGCCACAGGAAGTACAGACGTTCCGCATCTCTATCCCGGAGTCTGCCGTGAAGGAGCCGGAAGCGGTGGTCCGAATGGAGCAGAACATTCGCGATCGCCTTGCGGAGATTCCCGGTGTGACGTCCGTCGCATTCACGACCGTTATTCCTTTGGACGGAAATGACTGGCACGATGTGCTCTTTGCCGAGGACCACATCTATAAAGAAGGACAGATACCGCCGCTCCAGCTGTACAAATTCGTCTCGCCGGGACTATTCGCGACGATGGGGAACCGGCTCGTTGCTGGACGCGATCTCACGTGGAGCGACACCTACGAAAAACACAAGGTCGTCCTCGTTTCCGAAAATCTCGCGCGCGAGCTCTGGCAGACCCCGCAGAACGCCATCGGCAAACGCGTTCGCGACAATCTCAAGGCGCCGTGGCGTGACGTCGTCGGCGTTGTCAGCGACGAGCGCGGAGACGGCTTGGATAAAAAGGCGCCGACAACGGTGATCTGGCCGGTCCTGATGGATCAGTTCCCGGGCGACGAAGTATCAGTTCGCCGTGGTGTTGCGTATGTGATCCGAAGCCCGCGCACTGGATCCGCTGGATTCGTGAACGACGTCAGCCGAGCGGTGTGGTCGGTGAATCCGAACCTGCCGCTCGCCGGCATGCGGACGCTGCAGGAAATCTACGACCGCTCGTTGGCGCGGACATCGTTCACGCTGGTCATGCTCGCGCTCGCCGGCGGGATGGCGCTCCTCCTTGGCGTCGCGGGGATCTACGGTGTGATGTCGTACTCCGTCTCGCAGCGCACTCGCGAGATTGGCATCCGCGTGGCGCTCGGCGCGCAGAGCGAACAAGTGGTCCGCATGTTCGTCTCGCACGGCGCACGGCTGGCGACGATAGGGATCGTCTTTGGTTTGCTTGCGGCGGCCGGGCTGACGCGCTTCTTGTCGACTCTGCTGTTCGACGTCACGCCAAGCGACCCGCTCACCTACATCATCGTCTGCGCTGGTTTGATTGGCGCAGCGGTGATCGCCAGCTATGTTCCGGCGCTACGCGCCACGTCAGTGGATCCGGTCGAGGCGCTTCGCGCTGAGTAAGTGAGACGGGTGCAGCCACTGGATTTTCGGATCCCGGATCCCGGATCCTGGGACTCCTAGCACTTCTGGCGCCCATTGGAGTAGTCTTTGCCCCGTGATGATGACACTCCGCCGCCTACTCATTGTTGCTGCTCTCATCAGTCTCGCCGCGGCTCCGCAGCCAACAGAATGGCAATCGCTGTGGAACGGCAAGAACCTGGATGGATGGACGACCTGGATGCAGACGCCGTCGCCGACATCCGACGTTCCAGGTTTGAAGCGTGATGCGGATGGCAAGTATCTCGAGCCAATAGGGTCGGGACGCGATCCGCTCAATGTGTTCACCGTTGCGCAAGACGTCGACGGACGATCCGCCATTCGGATCTCCGGTGAAGCCTTCGGCGAGCTGCGAACGAAAGCGTCATTCAGCGATTACCATTTGAAATTCCAGTTCAAGTGGGGAGAGAAGAAGTGGCCGCCACGCGACGGCGCTGAGACTCGCCGTGACAGCGGCCTGCTGTATCACGTGCACGCGGAGCCGGGTGCACAGGGACGAACCTGGGCGCGATCGGTGGAGCTTCAAATCCAGGAAGGGGACGTCGGCGATCTCTACGCGGTGGGGTCCGCGATTGCCGTGCGCTCGAAGGTGCGTCAGGGCACCAACCCGCCGCTCTACGATTATGATCCGAAGGGTGAGTGGTTTTACTTTTCGCAGAGCCACGGATCGTCCGGCCGATGCATCAAGCAACCGGATGCGGAAAAACCCACGGGCGAGTGGAACACGGTCGAATTGGTCGCCTTCGGCAAAGATTCCATTCACATCGTCAATGGCAAAGTCGTGATGCGGTTGCACGATCCGGTGCGCATCGACACGGACTTGCCGACCTCGGTTACCTCAGGGCCGATTATTCTTCAATCGGAGGGAGCGGAAGTCTTCTACCGCGACATTCAGGTTCGATCGATCAAGGCGATTCCGACGGAATACGTGGAGAAGCCGGAGTAGAAAGGGGAAAGGCAAAAGGGAAAAGGGAAAAGATCCCCCTGCCTCATGTCGTCATCTCTGGATCTCATCAGAAAGCTTGGCCTCGATCTGCAAGCACGACCCGATGTGATCGAGCCGATGCTCGATCTCCTCCCGATCGGGATCGCGATCGCGGACGATCCGCAGTGTGCCGCGACACGAATGAATCCGGCGCTGGCCCGACATCTGGGATTGGAGAACGCGAGTCAGATCTCGCTCGCACACCGTTCATTCGAGCGGCCACCATTGAAGTCGTTCAAGAACGGACGGGCGATGAGGCTCGAAGACCGCCCGATGTACCTGGCGGCCCGCGACGGCGTGGAAGTGAAGGGCACCGTGATCGACGTCGTGCGCCGCGACGGCAGTCATCTGACGTTGATCGAATACGCCAGTCCGCTCTTCGACGCCTCCGGCAACGTGCGCGGTGCAATCGGCATCTTCATGGACATCACCGAGCATCGGCGCATCGAGGAGGAACAGCGTTTTCTCGCGCATGCCAGTGCATTCCTGTCCTCGTCGCTCGACTACGAGACGACATTGCGCGCGCTGGCGCGGCTGGCGGTGCCGATGTTCGGTGACTATTGCGCCGTGGATGTGTTGAAGGATGATGGCACCTTTGCCCGCGTCGATCTGGTCGTGGACGACGCGACGCGCCGCGAGCTCGGCGAAGCGTTGAAACGATATCCTCCGCGGCTCACGGTCGAAGGTCCGGCCGTGCGCGCGATCAAGTCAGGCGAACCGTTTGTCGACAACGATACCGGACCGGAGAAGTCGGCCCGCAGCGCGCAGACGCCCGAGCACCGCGAGTTGCTTCGTCGATTCGGCGTGCGTTCGTTCCAGATGGTGCCGCTTCGCAGCCGCGGCCGGACACTCGGACTGTTCACAACCGGATCGTTCAGCGGCCGGCAATATAACGAGCATGACCTTGCGCTCGCGCTCGACGTCGCCGCCCGCGCCGGACTGGCACTCGACAACGCGATGCTGTATCGCACCGCACAGGAAGCGGATCGCTTGAAGGAGGATTTTCTCGCGACGCTGTCGCATGAACTGCGCACACCGTTGAACGCGCTGCTCGGGTGGATGCACATCCTCAAGATGCCGAGCGCCGACGAACCCACGCGCAAACGCGCGCTCGAAAGCATCGAGCGAAACGCGCGCGCGCAGGCCATCCTCATCAACGACCTGCTCGATGTCTCCCGGGCGATGCGAGGGAAACTCCGGGTCGAGTCGGCACCGGTCGATCTTTCGGCAGTGGTGCTCGACGCCGTTGATTCAGTCCGCCCCGCGGTCCGAGCGAGAGATCTCGACGTCAATCTCTCGATCGGCGTGTTGGACGGGCAGGTCTGGGGGGATGCCGATCGCCTGGAACAGGTGATGTGGAACCTGCTGTCGAATGCGGTCAAGTTCACGAAACCCGGCGGCCGTATCGATGTCACGGTGGAAGAGACGACCGAGAACGTGCGGATCACGGTTTCCGACAACGGCGTCGGGATCGATCCCACCTTTCTTCCCCACGTGTTCGAGCGGTTCCGGCAAGCCGACAGCAGCTCGACGCGGACCCAGGCGGGATTAGGTCTCGGCCTTGCCATTGTGCGCAATCTTGTAGACCTGCACGGCGGAACGATAACCGTGCACAGCGCCGGCATCGATCGCGGCGCTTCGTTTGTCGTCACGTTGCCGACGTGCCGGGCGCAGCCGTCTTCGAGCGATCCGGCGGTTCCCGCCATCTCGGCGCCAAGCCTCAATGGGATTCGCGTCCTCGCCGTCGACGATGATCAGGACTCGCGAGAGCTGATACTACTGACCGTGCGCGCGGCCGAAGGGAACGTGATGGTGGTCAGCTCTGCCGCGCGTGCACTCGATGCCATCGGCACATTCCGTCCACACGTCATCGTCTCGGATCTCGCAATGCCTGGCATGGACGGATATGCGCTCGTTCGAGCAATTGCCGCGACGATCGATAACCCGCCACCAGTGATCGCCATGTCAGGGCATGTGCACGAGCGGGATGTGCAGCGGTCGATCGCCGCGGGATTTGCCCGCCACCTTGGCAAGCCGGCCGACTACCAGCGCCTCGTCGAGACGATCGCCGAACTGGCTAAAAGCGTCAATTTTGCAGAGTAGGAATTACGCAGCTACACGGCGTAACCGCGACAGCATGCGCTGAGGTAGCCGCCTTCCGCGGTGCAGCCGAACGACCGGAATGTGTGCGGTGGTCGGGCAGGTCCTGAGCATCCGAAGGGTGTCGTCGGCCTCGATCCCGGTGAGAGAGTCGTCGAGCAGAATCACGTCGGGCGTCTGACACGACGCCTTCACAATCGTTTCAAACCCTGTGCGTGCGAGGGAAACGCGAAGTCCAGCCGTGCGGAGCTGCGCTTCGCGGATGTCGCGCGAAACCGCGTCGCCATCAGCGATCAGCACCAGGGGCGCGAGAGCGGAAGTGAGGTGTGTGCGGGTCGCAACGATCGGTTGCATCGGGGTCGTCGATGGAGAGAGAGACTGGGCGTTGCGATGCACACGAACGGCCGGAGCAAGAATGTTGCCTACCTCGCAGTCGGGATCCGGGATCCGCGGCCCGGAGTTCTTCGCGGTCGGGATCGGGTTTACGGGAACGTGGGATCCGATCACGTTCGCTTCGCCTGTCTGCACGCGTCTGCTGTTATCAACAGGATGTTGGGAATGCAGACGATCCGGATCCCGGACTCCGAACACCGGATCCCGTTACGCGAGCGTTGAAATGTACACGCGAGCCGAGTATTACGGACTGCGTAGCGCGCGGTGCAAACCAATTGCGATTAACGCACCTGCGATCACAGAAATGGAATAGTCAGCGTCGGTGATTTGTCCGGCGCGGTCGAAAATTGCGACAAGCAGAAGACCGATAAACGCGCCGGCGAGAGCAGCGGCAATCATCTCGGCCGCGGCGATCACTGGTCGTCGCGGGCACTTGTGCGAGTCGGTCAGATGCCCCTTGCAGCGGGGACAGGTGGACATCTATCAGGGCTATCGGACGGAGAGGACAATAGCACAGCTATTTCGTGGAAATCACCGAGCACACGCCACCAGGGTAGTCAATGCCCGATCTACCTCGTCCATACAGTCGAAACGGCGGCTCCTGAATACCTAGATCGCTTATCATGGCGGCGCTGAAACGCCATGAGACCCTTCAGGCGAGCGTTCTCATCGTTCCTGCTCGCGGCTGGTCTTGCCACCATCGTGGCGGGCCTCAGTGCCGCTTTCGGTTTCAGCCTCGCCGCGATTCTGGTCAGCCTGATACTCGTCGGCGCGCTCTTTTACGCCGGCGGCTTGTGGTTCGGCGGCACCTCTCACAGCATCGCCGCGCCAGGAGCGGACGTCGTCATCGTCTTCGATCGATCGCTGAAGATCACGGCAGGGCCCGCACCAGGCACTTCGGTGATGATGCAGTTTCCAGAACCCTTGAGGCCTGAGATCGAACTGCGGTGCCGACTGGCCCTGCGAGGCGAGCACACGCATTTCGAGTGCGAGCACGCGGACAC
>JBKPSH010000063.1:0-48819 GCA_046734955.1 Acidobacteriota bacterium | reverse complement strand
GCTGCTATGTCGGAGTGCGCGCGGTCCTCGACTACGCGATGGGCCTTAACCTGGTCGAGGACGGCCGTGTTGAAGGGGCAGGAGGCCTTTTTGGAAACCCGAACGACATGGCGCTGAACTTGGTCGCCTTCCTTCCGCTTGCCGTCATCCTCATGCTCGGCCGTGAACGGCCGCCCGTGCGAGCCATGCTCGCGATCGGTGTACCCGCAATTGTCGCAGCGATCATCTTCAGCAGGAGTCGTGGAGGAACGCTGGGACTGGTCGCGATGTTGGTCGTCCTCTTGTTCCAGGTTCGGCGCGTGAAACCCCGTGTCGCTGTTGCCGTCGTCGCTGTTACTCTGTTCACCATCCCGTTGTTACCCGATTCGTTCACCCAACGCATGTCGAGCATCATCCATCCAGAAGAGGATCTGACGGGCTCACGCGAAGCGCGGAAGCAGTTGCTGCGCGAGGCTTATCAGGCCTATCTCGATCACCCGGTGTTCGGATTGGGCGCGGGTCAATTTCTCAACTACAACCCAAAGGACCGCGAACAGATCTGGCATCAGGCGCACAATGCGTGGCTCCAGGTTGCGTCGGAATTGGGGACACCCGGTCTTCTCGTGTTCGCCGTCATCGTCGGTAGCGGCTTCATCGCTGGGCTCCAGGCGGTAAGGGTGCTCCGCCGCACGCGCGGACGTCACCGGCTGAAATCGCGCGAGCCGGCTGAAGTGCTCGCGCGCCGGGAGCGACTCCAGCTGTATGCGTCTGCGGTGTTGGCCAGCCTCACAGGGTGGGTCGTAGCAGCGATGTTCGCCTCGGTCGCCTACTACTGGACGTTGTATCTGGTGCTCGGACTGGCAATCACCCTTCGCGACATCACATTACGCGAGGTCGGGGAAATTGGCGAACCCCCTCGGGCCGTCCGCAGAGCCGAGGCCGCATGATGATCAGCGTTGTCATTGCCACCCGGGATCGCGCGGCACTCCTCGCAGCAACGCTCAAGGCGCTCTGCGAGCAAGAGTCGCCCGGCTGTCCGTTCGAAATCGTTGTCGTCGACAATGGCTCGGTCGACTCGACTGGCACCGTGGTCGCGGAAACGGCGCGACGTTCGAGCGTGCCTGTCACGTACCTGACCGAGGAGAAGTCCGGTAAGTCTCACGCGCTGAACACGGCCGTCGTTCATGCACGCGGGGATCTTCTTGCGCTCACCGACGACGACGTACTTCCGTCGCCGGGTTGGCTGGCCGCATTCGCGCGAGCGTTCTCGGAGACCGGGGCCGACTATGCAGCCGGCCGCATTCTTCCGCTCTGGGAGGCGCCGCCTCCCCGATGGCTCACGCCTTCCCTTCACGGCGTACTCGCGATACCGGACGGCGGCACACGCCGACTGACGTTGCAGGGTCCCAAAGATCAAGTTATGCCGATCGGCGCCAACATGGCGATTCGACGGTCAGTGCTCGACAGTGTCGGTGGCTGGAATCCGGAACTCGGCAAGCTTAAGGACACGCTGCGGACCGGCGAGGACCATGAGTTCGCGCTCAGACTCGTGGCGGCCGGCTTCACGGGTGTGTACGAACCGGAAGCCTCGGTGCTCCACCGCGTGCCCGCGGATCGGCTTCGTCTCGCCTACTTCGCTCACTGGTGCTATGGGAATGGACAAATGGAGGCGGGACTCGAGCCCGACTATCCATCGACCTCCCGTTATCTGCTCGGCGTCCCGCGCTACCTCTGGCGACGGCTGGGTAAGGATCTGCTATCGATCCTGGCCGGTCTGGCGACGGTCGATCGGCGACGATCCACGTCCGGCGCCATGCGGCTCGCGTGGTTTGCGGGTTATCTGAAAGGCTGTTGGAATCGGCCGCCTGAACCGACCGTTGCCGCGCGAGCGTCGGTAATTTCACGGACGGTGCGATGATAAGCATCAGCGTCGTTATCGCGACTCACAATCGAGCCTCCCTCCTACGAGCGACGCTCGATCGCCTTCGCACTCAGGCGTTCGCGCCCGGCGACGAGGTCATCGTCGTAGATAACGCAAGCACCGACGCGACTGCAGCAGTCATTGCCGAAGCCGCCGAAGGATTCACCGTGCCGCTCAATCGTCGACACGATCTGTCGCCGGGAAAGGCCCCGGCATTGAATGCGGCAATCTCTTTCGCTCGCGGCAACGTTCTCGCTCTGACCGACGACGACGTACTCGTCGCAGATGATTGGATCGCGACCATCCGGCGGCTGTTCGAGGATCCGTCGGTCGCGCTGGTCGGCGGACGAGTCGATCCACACTGGCAGCGCGCCGCGCCCGCCTGGCTTCAGTTCGAAGAAGACGGCCGGTACGGAGCGATGTCGTCGCCGCTGGCGCTTCTCCATTACGGCGAGGCGCAGAACCTCGGCCAGCGAACCGTCGTGGGTGCAAACATGGCGATCCGCCGCGCGGTGTTCGAATCGCTGGGAGGATTCGCACCGAATCTGGGAAAGCGACGCGGCACGCTCCTCGGCGGCGAAGATCACGACCTCTGCCAGCGTGCTGTGAACGCCGGATATCACTGCGAGTATCGGCCTGAATTGCGCGTCCAACACTGGGTTCCGATCGAGCGGACGCGCCTGCGATACTTTCTCCGCTGGTTCTTCTGGTGCGGCATTACGCACGCGGTTATTGAAGGAACGACCGATTCGACCGACCAGCCACCCGAACACACGTCGCCCTCGCCGCTTCACTGGCTGCGACGCTTCGTACTTGGAACGGCAGCGGCGCCGCTGCAAGCGCTGTCGGGCCGTCTCTCCGCTGCGGCGGCACAGGCGATGGATGCCGCGTACGCACTTGGTTACCTCGCCGTGCGCGTCGGCGGCCGACAGAGTGCGCAACGTGATGGAGGAGAATTGAGCCGATGAGCGATCACTCGACGGCCACGGTCACGTTCGTTGCGACCCCCGATACGCACGCGACCGAAGTGGCGCGCGGCGAGCGGTTCGAGTTCGGCGACAACTGGGCCCGCTTCCTGTCCGTCCTCGACGAGGAGCGAATATGTGCCGCAGAACGGGGACTGCAGCGCATGCTGCAGGTTGAGCGCCTCGACGGCGTGCGATTTCTCGACATCGGCTCTGGCAGCGGACTCTCCAGTCTCGCGGCCCGGCGGCTCGGCGCGCACGTGCATTCTTTCGACTACGATGCTCAATCGGTCGCTTGTACGAGCGAGTTGCGCCGCCGATATTTTCCTGATGACGACCGGTGGACTGTCGAACGTGGCTCGGCTCTGGATGCAGGTTACCTGCGCCGCCTCGGCCAGTTCGACATCGTGTATTCCTGGGGCGTTCTGCATCACACCGGACAGATGTGGCACGCGCTGGAGAACGCCGCGATCCCAGTTGCGCGGGGCGGAAAGCTGTTCATCGCCATCTACAACGACACTGGTACGCAAAGCCGCCGCTGGCACGCCATCAAACGGATCTACAACGCGATCCCTAAGGTCGCGCGAAAACCGTTCGCGGTGGCGGTGACGGCTCCCGCGGAAGCGAAGGCGCTTGCGGGCGCGGTGTTGAGAGGCAGGCCCGGCGACTACGTGCGGTCGTGGACCGAATATCGACGCCGGCGCGGGATGAGCAAGTGGTATGACATCGTCGACTGGGTGGGTGGCTACCCGTACGAGTTCGCGACGCCGGATCAGATTTTCGACTTCTACCGGGCTCGCGGCTTTACGCTGACCAAAATGAAATGTGGTGGCGTAGGGCTCGGCTGCAACGAGTTCGTGTTCGATCGGACGAACCTCGCTGCATGAAGATAGCGGCCACGTTCACTTCATGACTCGAGCGCTGGTGATTGATTGCGGGCTTTGCAGTGACCAGGCTGGTATGGGCTGTGTCCAGTCAACACCGACGTCGCGCCCGTCTGTCGCCGCACCACAATAAGGACTCTCGGGTTTCAGGCGATAAGGTGTCGCAAACTGGCTGTCGTAATCGGCAACCGATGGCAGCCAGGTAATCGGCGGGTACGGTTGGCCGGCGCCACCGGCGAGAACATTGTTCGTCCACACATTGCTCACCGTGTAGGCGGTGAGACTCGGTGTGCCGACCGCAGTCCCTTGTCCTTTCACCCCGTACGCGTTATGCCGTCCGAGATTGTTGGTGTACGTCAGACGCTCTACGGCATAGGCGCCCGGTCGCGCCGCGGCGGCGCCGGCAAGCCACACCGTGCCGTTATACAGCGACATCAGTGTGTAGCCTTGATCGATGGTGTTGTGATCGATGGTGAGTTCGCCGATCTCTCCGCCCAGTTGAAATGCCACGCCGGGCGTCGACAGCACGTTGTTCCTGATTGTGATGCGCGTCGCGCGGCCCGACGGATGCGCGTAATCGTAGCCGAGGAGGTTGAATCCGTTCTCGGTGTTGCGGATTTGGTTTCGCTCGAAGAGTACATCTTCGAGAACTGACCAGGGTGCGGTTCCATCCTGATTAACCGCCTTCATCAGGATGCCAAAACCTGTCTGGGCATCAGTCCAGTTGTGTTCGAACAGATTGCCGCGAATCGTGATTCGGCGCGCCGACTTCAGCTCGAACAGATTCTTCACCGCGACGCCGGCGCCCTTCCACTCCAAGCGTTTCGTGAAGTAGTTCGCTTCAACCAGGATGTCCGACGGGACACGATCGGGGGATTTGCTGTCGGCGCCGCCGAACATCACATTCTCGCTCGCAGCCTCCAGATAGTTGTTGACGATGGTGTAAGGGCCCGCGCCATCCCACGCGCAGAAGGCCTGACTATCTTGTCCGCTGCGCCAGATGTTCGCGATGTACGAGCGGGTCAACGTGATTTGCGTGCCGTTGCCGCGAACCCCCCGCTTTTGCCCGTAGACTCCTGCGACAAGCAGAATGCGATCAAGGTAGATATTGGTCGAGTCCTGCAGAACGATCACGTCACCTTGACCATTCGATACTGATTCGAACCTGATGCCGTCGAGTCGCCAGTTCGCGGCCCCGGTGCCGTCGAGGACGGCAGAAACAACGGCGGATGCAAGTGTGGGCAGCAAACTCGCGTCTTGCGGCGTGATCCGGCGAGCGGGAAGCGTGGCCGACGATCGGATCGTGATGACAGGTCCCGCAGGCTTGGCGGGCAGCCGAAAAGAACCGACGAATCGTGCACCCGCTTGAAGGACGAGCTCGTCGCCAGGCTGGGCGGAGTTCAACGCAGCCTGCAGGTCGGCACCGGCGGGAACAGTCGTGGTTGCGGCACGAGCGTCCGCCGCGAGCCATGTCCCGATCATCACTGGAATTGAGAGCGTCCGGAGTACAAGCAGGCCTGTCCGACGCGAGAGAGGGCGCATTTGGGTGTCCTGTTGAGGCGGCGCTTGGTAACGCCGAGCTAAGAGCTCAGCAAGAACAATGCCCTTAGAACAATGCTCGCCGGTGTGCGAATTTGTTGTTTGAAGCGAGCGATCAAGCCACGGCTTTAGGGTGGGAAATTACGATCCTGCCTGGCTTGATCAGCTATATTGATGAGCTAATAAGGTAGTTTTCACTTCGTGATCCGAAGGCCCGTCGGCGTTTGCGGCAGTGGACTGGCTTGTGTCCAGTCGACACCGACGTCCCGCCCGTCCGTTGCTGCATGACCATACGGACTTTGCGGCATAAGCCGATAGTCCGGAGTCAACTGGCTTAGGTACTCGACAACCGATGGTAGCCACGTAATCGTCGGGTACGGTTGTCCGGCTCCTCCGGCGAGAACATTGTTCGTCCACACGTAGCTCAGTGTGTAAGCAGCGAGACTCGGCGTGCCGACGGCGGTTCCTTGTCCCTTCACTCCGTACGTGTTGTGTCGCGCGAGATTGTTGGTGTAGGTGAGGCGCTCGACAGCGTAGGCGCCTGGTCGTGCGTTTGCGGTGCCGCTGGGCCAGACGGTTCCTCTGTATAGCGACATCAGCGTGGTGCCTTGATCGACGGTGTTGTGATCGATCGCGACGTCGCCGATTTCTCCGCCAAGCTGAAACGCGATGCCCGGCGTCAACAACAAGTTGTTCCTTATCGTGATGCGCGTGGCGCGACCGGAGGGATGCGCGTAATCGTAGCCGAGCAGGTTGAGTCCGTTCTCAGTATTTCGGACAAGGTTCTGCTCGAAGAGTACATCTTCGAGAACTGACCACGGCGCGGTCCCATCCTGGTTGACAACCTTCAACAGAATGCCGTAACCCGTCTGGCCGTCGGTCCAGTTGTTTTCGAACACATTGCGACGAATCGCAATCCGGCGCGCCGATTTCAGCTCGAACAGATTCTTCACGGCGACGCCGGCGCCCCTCCACTCCAAGCGCTTCGTAAAGTGGTTCCCTTCAACAAGGATATCGGAGGGTACGCGGTCCGGCGATTTGCTGTCGGCGCCGCCGAACATCACATTTTCGCTCGCAGCTTCCAGGTAATTATCAACGATGGTGTAGGGGCCGGCGCCATCCCATGCGCAGAACGCTTGACTATCTTGCCCGCTGCTGCGCCAAATATTCGCGATGTACGAGCGGGTCAACGTGATGTGCGTGCCGTTGCCGCGAACCCCTCGCTTTTGCCCGTAGGCTCCTCCAACAATCAGAATGCGATCAAGATAGATATTGGTCGAATCCTGCAAAACAATCACGTCTCCTTGACCATCCGACACGGGCTCAAACTTGATCCCATCGAGTTTCCAGTTCGCGGCCCCGGTGCCGTCGAGGACAGCAGAAAGGATAGGGGATGCAAGTGTGGGTAGCAGACTCGCGTCTTGCGGCGTGATCCGGCGATCGGGTAGCGTGGCTGACGATCGGATCGTGATGACCGGCCCCGCAGCCTTGGCTGGCAGCCGAAACGAACCGACAAATCGTGCACCGGCTTGAAGCACGAGCTCGTCGCCAGGCTGCGCGGCATTCAACGCAGCCTGCAGATTGGCACCGGCGGCGACAATGGTAGTCGCGGCACGAGCATCCGCCGCGAACCATGTGCCGAACATTATTGGAAATGCGAGTGTCCTGAGGACAAGCAGTCGTGTTCGACGACACTGAGAGGGCATTTGGTGTCCTGTTGAGACGGCGCGGTGTAACGCCGAGCTAGAGCTCAGCAAGAACAATGCCCTTTCGTCGCGATTGCCGTTCACTTCGGCCCGCTGACGGTTACGTAGTTGAAATTGCCGACGGCGTTCGTGGAGCCGTTCGTGTCCATCACGATGCGCCACACTTGCGGTCCTGCCGCCAGCGCGACGGCCGGGCACCGAATCGTCGTCCACGTCTGCCATCCACCGGTATTGGGAACAGTAATGGGGCCGGTTTTGTCGACACCATTGACCTCGATGTGAAAAGTGCCTCCCGTTCCGGCGGAGGCGACGCGAACGTCGACATCGTAGTTTCCGGTGGACATCACGTCGACCGAGTAGTTCAACCACTCGCCGGCAGAGACCCACCCGACGTCGTAACCGGAGCCGCCATCATTCGTATATTCGATGTCGACGTCCGTCGTTCGATATCTGCCGCCCGCGTTGCCGGAAGTCCCGTCCGCATACGCGCGGCCGGCGCCGCCCTCATCGAAGTTTTCGACTTGAATGGTTCCGGGCAGCACTGTTGGCGTTCCACCGTAGGGTGTGCTGGGTACGGATGTCGTGACTCCGAAGGAGTTGAAGTTCCCGACGGCCCCTGTCGTGCCATTCGTGTCCATGACGACTCGCCAGACCTGGATCCCGGTATTGAGCGTGACGCTGCTCTTTCTGATCGTCATCCACGTCTGCCAGCCGCGCGTGTTGGGAACGGTCAACTTGCCTGTCTTGTCGACACCGTTAACTTCGATGTGAAATGTCCCCCCGGTTCCATTCGATGCGACACGAACCTCGAGATCGTACGTGCCTGCCGCGGCGACGCTCACGGTGTAGTTGAGCCACTCGCCAGCCGACACCCACCCGACGTTGTAGCCGCCTCCAGCATCCGTGGTCGGTTGTACGTCGACGTCTGTCGTCCGGTAGACACCACCGGTGTTCCCCGGCGACGAGTCAGCGTATGCGATGCCGGCACCGCCAACATCGAAATCCTCGAACTGGATCGTCGCCAAAGGCAGGACCGGCGTCGTTCCACCGAAAGGAGTGCCTCCCGATTGCTTGGTTGGCTGCGTCCAGTCTACGCCTACGTCCTTCCCGTCCGTCGCGGCACCGATATATGGGCTGCCCGCCACCAGATGGTAGTCAACGTCGAATGATTGTGTGTAGACAGTGACGGTCGGAAACCAGGTGATGGACGGATAGGGAAAACCGGCTCCTCCAGCGAGCACGTTATTCGTCCACACGTAGCTTGCGGTGAACGCTGTCAGACTCGGAGTGCCGACGGCTGTCCCTTGCCCCTTCACTCCGTATGTATTGTGCCGTGCGAGGTTGTTGGTGTAGGTCAGATGTTCGACCGCGTAGGCGCCGGGTCGCGCCGCAGCGGTCCCGGCGTTCCAAACCGTGCCTTTATAAAGCGACATCAGCGTCGAGCCTTGATCGATCGTGTTGTGATCGATTGTGATATCCCCGATCTCTCCGCCGAGCTGAAACGCCATGCCGGACGTGAGCAGCAGGTTGTTCCTGATAGTGATGCGGGTCGCGCGGCCGGACGGATTCGCGTAATCGTTGCCAAGAATATTGAATCCGTTTTCGGTGTCGCGCACAGTGTTTTGCTCGAAGATCAGATCCTCGAGAACTGACCAGGGAGCGGTCCCCCCCTGGTTGACGACCTTCAGCAGAATCCCAAAACCTGTCTGAGCGTCGGTCCAGTTTCGTTCGAACAGATTGCCGCGAATCGTGATCCGGCGCCCCACTTTCATCTCGAACAGGTTCTTGACGACCAGGCCGGCACCCTTCCATTCCAAGCGCTTTGTGAAGTAGTTCCCTTCCACCAGGATATCTGAGGGAATGCGATCGGGTGCCTTGCTGTCTGCGCCGCCAAACATGACGTTCTCGCTGGCGGCTTCGAGGAAGTTGTTGGTGATGGTGTAAGGGCCGGCGCCATCCCATGCACAGAAGGCTTGCGAGTCCTGGCTCGCCCTTGCGATATTGGCGATATACGAGCGGGTGACTGTGATTTGCCGTCCGTTCCCGCGAATCCCTCGCTTCTGTCCGTTGACGCCGCCGACGATCAGCAGGCGGTCCAAATAGATGTTCGTTGAATCCTGGAGGAGGATGACCTCTCCCGTGCCGTCCACCACCGGTTCGAACGCGATCCCGTCGAGCCGCCAGTTCGAGGCGCCAGTGCCATCGAGGATCGCCCACACCACCGGCGAGGCGAGCGTCGGAAGCAGCGGCGCGTCCTGGGGACCGATGCGGCGCTCAGGAAGAGTCGCTGATGACCGAATGATGATCGGCGGCCCGGTCGGGTTCGGTGGCAGGGTGAATGGTCCGACGTAGCGCGCGCCAGCCTGTAAGACGAGAACGTCTCCGGGGCGCGCACCGTTCATAGCCGCCTGCAAGTCGGCACCCGCTGCGACGGTAGTCGTCGCGGCCAAACCATCCGCTGCGCACAACGTCGAGATCATCATCGGAATTGAAACTGCTCTGAGTACAAGCGGACCTGTCCGTGCCGGAGAGAGGGGGCCCATTTGGTTTGTCCTTGAGAAAAAGGGCGCGGCTAACGCCAATTTTTCAGCTCGGCAAGAGCGGTGCCATCAAGGCAGAGCTAGGTTTTCCGGTCGAATTTTGTGAGTGGGAAGTAGCTACGCCACCGTTTTGTAGGTCGAAATTACAAAAGCGTAGGTCTCGCGGTGCGAAGTGACGGAGTCCGTGATGGGTGCGGGCGGGACGATTACAGGCTCGGGATCGAGACTACTTTTCTGTACGTCGCTGCGGCGTAGAGCGTGGTTCGCGCTCCGGCGGCTTTCGACGCTGGAGCTCTTCGAGATTCGCCCCGAGCATCGAACCATCTGTGGCGGCGGCGCGGAAGCGGCTGGTGGTGCGCAGTCGGTAATCGTCGTGGGCGCTGTCGACGAAATCGGCCATGAGCTCCGCGACGCTGGGAAACAAGTTATCTGGCGGGTATCGCGACGGATCGCCGCCGGCGAGGACGTTCCGGCGGAATTCGTCATGATTCACGTATGCCGTAATCGCCGACCGGCCAATGCCAGCGGACTCGCCGATGACCCCGAACTGATTGTGGCGGGTGAGATTGTTGGTGAAGTGAAGGTTCTCAATCTGCCACGGGCGTCCATTCTGGGTTCCGTAGAACTGCACAACGCTGCCGCTTTGGATCACGGTGTTGTGGTCGACGACGATGTCTGCGGGTCCGCCGCCGATCAGGAGGAAGCGACCGTCTCCTCCCCACCGCCCCGCGTCCACGTCATAAAACAGGTTATTGCGGATCTGCAGACCACGCATATGCGCGCTCGGATGCTCGTAGTCGGTTCCGAGGATATTGATCCCGGAAGATACATGGCGAACGATGTTGAATTGAACGGTGATATCGGATACGTCCGACCACGGGGCCTTGCCGTCCTGGTTCACCGGCTTGAAAAGAAGCGCATAACCGGTCTGCCCCGCTACCCAGTTATTCTCAAACACGTTCGACTCGATCATGACGCGTCGCGCATTCTTCAGCTCGAGCAGATTCTTCACCGTCCAACGTGAACCACGCCAGGCGAGCGGCTTCGTCACGTAGTTGCGTCGGATGATGATATCGCTCGGAACGAGATCGCGAATTGCGGGATCCGATCCTCCAAACATCATGTTCTCTGCGGCCGCTTCGAGATAATTGTTGTCGATCACGAACGGGCCAGGCCCGTTCCAGCCGCAAATCGCCTGACTGTCCTGCCCGGCCGCTTTGATTTCACGAATATCCGAGTTCCGAATCACGGTGTCCGCACTATTGAGCGCGATCCCCCGTTTCTGGCCCTGCGACGGATCTCCGCGAATGATCAGACCATCAAGTTCGAGATGGTGTGGCACGTTGGCACGATCACGCTGAGTCTCACTGCCGTCACCGAGACTGATGATGTTGCCCGCACCGCCGGAATTTGCTTCGAAGGCCAGCCATTGGAGGCGCCAATGGTGTGCGCCCGGCTTGGTCGCCAGTGCCGAGCTACCGTTTGGTGAGCGTATCGTCGGCATCCATTGCGCGTGTTCAGGCGTAACGCGATCTGCTGTCGGAAACCGCGAGTTGTCGGCGCCTGATCGAATCGTGATGTACTGCGGGGGAATCCCACTCGGCTGTTCGGGAAGTTCGGGTAGCGTAAAGTTCCCAACATAGGTCGCCCCTGGTTCGAGGAACAGCACGTCGCCCGGTCTCGCCCGGTTGATGTAGTTCTGCAAATCGGCCCCAGCGGGCACCATCGTCTGCACGGGCGACAGCGGCACGGGCGGCGGCATCGCTTCCGGTGCATGCAGCACCGTCGCTGGCACGTACGCAGCGGACTGCGCAACGGTGACCAAAGCGAGCACAAGCATGAATCTGAAACTACACATTACTCGTGCGTCATCCAAAGCATATGCCAGAGCCAGTGCGCCGCCACGCATCAGATGAGCCGGTTAGTTTGGCCCGGTCACGCTGATGTAGTTGAAGTTTGCGACGCCGCCGCTGCTTCCGTTCGTATCCATTACCAGGCGCCACGTCTGCGTACCTGCTGACAATGAGACGCTGGCCTTCTGAACCGTTGTCCAGGTCTGCCACCCACCGGTGTTCGGCACGGTGAGTCGTCCCGTCTTGTCGACGCCGTTCACCTCGATGTGAAATGTCCCGCCGGTCGATGGCGACGCGACCCGCACATTTATATTGTAGGCGCCGGCGGTCGCTACATTCACGGTATAATTGAGCCACTCTCCGGCAGCTACCCAACCAACGTTGTAGCCGCCGCCCGAGTCGGACGTCTTTTCGATGTCAACATCGGTCGATCGATACTGACCTCCGGCGTTACCCGCGCTCGCGTCCACGTACGCACGGCCTGCGCCACCGTCGTCGAAGTTCTCCGCCTGAATGACCCCAGGTAGCGTGACAGCCGTTCCACCAAATGGCGCGCTGCCTGCCTGGGCTGTCACGCGGATGTAGTTGAAGTTACCGACGGCGGCTGTCGTCGCGCTATTCGTGTCCATGACGAGCCGCCACACTTGCGGTCCAGCGCTCAGGCTCACCGCGCTCTTTCGAACAGTGGCCCACGTCTGCCAGCCGCCCGTGTTCGGCACGGTCAATCGTCCCGTCTTGTCGACGCCGTTGACCTCGATATGAAACGTGCCCCCGACACCCGCCGACGCGACGCGCACATCGATATCGTAAGTACCAGCCGTCGACACGTTCACGGAATAATTCAATCGCTCTCCAGCGGAGGTCCACCCTACGTCGTAGCCGCCACCCGAGTCGGCCGACGATTCTATGTCGACGTCGGTTGCCCGGTACTTGCCACCAGAGTTCCCGGTGGACGTATCCACGTAGGCCACGCCGGCTCCGCCTTCGTCGAAATTCTCGGCTTGTATGATTCCTGGAAGAGCAGCTGCGGTGCCGCCGTACGGAGTGCCAGCCGTGCGAAGCGTGACCCGAATGTAATTGAGATTTCCCACGGAACCAGTCGTCGCCCCGTTTGTGTCCATGACGAGCCGCCACACCTGCTGCCCCGCATTGAGACTGACGGCCGTTTTGCGAACAGTCGCCCATGTCTGCCAGCCGCCTGTATTCGGGACAGTCAACGGGCCGGTGATGTTCGTACCGTTCGCCTCGAGATGGAACGTGCCGCCGGTCCCAGCGGACGCCACACGGAATTCGATGTCATAGGCTCCTGCGGTAGAAACGTTCACCGTGTACTTCAGCCACTCGCTGGCGGTCACCCAACCCACATCGTGTCCGCCACCCGAATCAGACGAGTCTTCAATGTCAACGTCGGTGCCGCGATACTGTCCGCCCGCGTTGCCGGGTGTTGTGTCGTGATAGGCGATGTCGGTCCCACCATCGTCGAAGTTCTCTGCCTGAATTGTTGCAGGAAGCGTTGGCGCCGTGCCGCCGAAGGGAACCGGGTTGCCGGGTGGAGGCGGCACATTGCTACCGCTACCGCCGCTGCCACCGCTGGGAGGAGCCTGACCCTTCATCGCCGCGTCGAGCGCGGCGAAGTCCACGCCCAAATTCTTACCGTCGGTTCCCCCGCCGTTGAAGATACTTCCGGTCACCAGACGGAAATCATTGGCGTCAACATCCACGAACTGCGCATTGAACGTCGCCATGTCCGGATAGAAATTGTCTGGCGGATAGAGCGACGGGTTGGCACCTCCGATGGCGTTCCGACGCACGATCGCGTCGGGGAAGTACGCGGCAAGAGCGCTGTTGCCGAAGCCCGCGCCGCTGCCAAAAATACCGTACTCATTATGAGGCGCGATGTTGTTCGTCAACACGAAGCTGGGAATAGGGTCGCCGTCGGCAAGCACTATCAGCTTCTCCTGATGGATGGTGTTGTGATCGACTGTGACGCCGAGCGGCGCGCCGGTCATCAGGAGAAAATGCTCGGCGCCCCAGGTGCTCGACACGTCGTATACCAAATTGTTTCGAATCAGAATGGCGGTCGTGCGCTGGCTCGGATACTCGTAGTCGGTGCCGAGAATGTCAATGCCCCCGGCTACGTGCTGGATCACGTTGTTGGTGAGCGTGATGTCGCGAACAACCGACCACGGCGCGGTCCCACCTTGATTGCGCGGCGTCAACAGGATTGCATAGCCCTTCTGTGAAGCGGCCCACGAATGCTCGAAGATGTTTCCATCAATGAGCACTCTGCGGGCGTTTTTCAACTCGAGCAGGTTCTTGACATTCCAGAGCTTGCCTTGCGTCGGCGGCGTGCCCGTCGTCTCGCCGCTTCCCGTGTAGACGATCGATGCAGCGCCTGAAGCGCTCTGCATATACCGGTTTTCCCCGCCCGCGGATGTGCCGCGGTAGACGCGATAAAAGTCCGCGCCGGGAACCGCGCTCCAGGTCAGCGTCACCTTGCTGCCGCTGGTTCCGATGAGAACGGACGACTCGGCAGATCGCGCAGAAACCGCTTCGTCTCCTTCGGTCTTCATTACCGCGACAACCCTGAAGTAGTGCCGGGCAGCCGCCAGCGATCCGCCGCTGGAAATCGTCGTCACCGCCGGAGCCGAAGGCGGCACGAGGACTGGATTGCGCCACTTCACCGGCTTGGTGAACAGATTGCGTGTGATCGTGATGTCACTGGGGACGAGATTGGGAATCTTCGGATCGGCGCCGCCGAAGAGAATGTTCTCGGTGCTACCTTCGAGGTAATTGTTGGAAATCTTGAACGGACCGGGTCCGTTGAATCCGGCGATTGCCTGCGCGTCGATCTCGACTGCGGCACACATGACGACGAAACTGTTGAGAACGTCAAGCGATGCGCCGTTGAGCGCGATGCAACGCTTCTGTCCCTTGGTCGCGTGCCCGTGTGCATACACACGGTCGAGCACGATTCCATAGGGAACAACGTCGAGCGTTGTCTGCGCGTCCGAGTTGTTGCCCCATTCGACGAGGGTTCCCCACCCTTCCTGCGCAACGCCATCGATGTCGAGAAACTGTAACCGGTAATTGTGTGCGGCCGGCGCCGTCTTTAGCACCGGAGTGGTCCTGTAAGCACCACCTCTGCCCTTCAAACGCGCCAGGCGATTCAAGGCAACGTTGGCGCCGGCATAACCAGGTGGCACAAGCCGAATACCGGCTGCGGGGAGCTCGCTGTCCGGCGCGTCCGATCGAATGAGAATCGGGCTGGTGTTGGAACCGCTCTTCGCAGGAAGTACGAAGTTGCCGATAAATGTTTCCCCGGCGCGAAGAAGAATGGTGTCGCCAGGTTGCGCGTCGTTCAGCGCCTGCTGAAAGTCAGAGTATGCGCAACCGGTCGCGCACACGGTCAGCGTGGCGGCCGCGGCCGGTTGCGAGAAACCAAGTACGAATGAGCACCCAGCAAAAATGGAAACGACGGTCGGTAGACCGAGCCGACACACGAACGGCACACGCATCAGTACGCACCCTATTGGAGTTTGAGATGACCGGCAGCAATGGCGCAGCGGTAGCGAGGTCCGGTGGCAATTGACCGGCCAATGAACAAGATGCCTCAGAGTTCAAGGATTTCGTCGTACCGGGTGATTCACCGGCCGTATCTGCCGTGGATCACAACTGAGCAGTTTGTAAGGATTACATCTCCCACGAAGAGTCGCCGTTTTCTCACAGTCGCGACTCAATTTCCCACTTCCAACTGTAGCGACCGTTGACGACAGCCGTGAACGCCGCGAAGGGCTACGTTTTTCACAAAAATCTCGCGTGGCACCTCACTTGCTGCCCCATGCGTTTCGGTGAGGTTACGAATGCAAATACGCGTGCGCGATTTCTGCTAACGCGAGGGATCTGAAATGCAACGTGTTGTAAGGCTTTTTGCGGCGGCAGTGGTCGGCTTCGCTCTTCTGCTGCCGCCAGTTGTTCGTGCGCAAAGCCCTGCTATGCCGGCTCAGCAGCCGGCTCCCGGGTGGATCTTCACACCATCGATATCCGTGGGCGGCACTTGGGACGACAACGTACTGCTCGTCAATCCAGGAACAAACCCTCCGTCTGATTACGGATCGCCGATCACTCCGGCCGCCGGCCTGAGTTACACCGGGAAGTACACGCGCTTCTCCAGCGGGTATTCAGGAGCGTTCGTCCGCTACATGACGCTGTCAGAGTTGAATGGCCTTCACCAAACGTTGCACGCGAATCTTGAGCGACGGGTTAATGGCCGAGTCAGCTTCTTTGGAGATGAGTCCTTTACCGCTGCCCAGACGACGGACGTTCTTCAATTGGCGGGCGTTCCTTTCTATCGCATCGGATCACGTTCGAACGCTGCAACCGGTGGCATTCAGGCGTCGCTCACCAAGCGCACGACGCTCAGAAGCAGCTACACCTTGCGCACAGTTGATTTCGACAACAATGCGTTTACGGCGACCTCTCTCCAGGGAGGGCACGCCCACGACATCACGACCACAGCTGATTACGCGGTTTCGCGACGCCTCGCGATCGGAGGCGAGTACGAATTCAGCCGCGCGATCGTCAACGGCGTGCCAGTCGCCGGTGTGCCTGGTCCCGAAGACCGCTTCAATATGCAGACGGCGACAGCGACGGCTCAGTACCAGCTCGCCGCCGGCACCACGATCAACGGGGGCTTCGGCGTAGCCATGCTCGGCGCCGGCCTGCACCACGACGCTCGCACCGGACCCGAATGGCGCGCCGGCTTTACTCAAAAAACGGGCCGCGGCGTGGTCGCGGCAAGCTACATGCGATCGTACATTCCTTCGTTCGGATTCGGCGGAACATTCCAGAATCAGCAGTGGAATGCGAACATCCGCATGCCCGTCGCGCGCCGCGTCTATGTCGATGGATTTTTTTCGTGGCTGCAAAACGATCCGCTCGACACCAGTCAACCAAGCCTGCAAACCACTTGGCTGTCGGCAACCGCCGGTTACTACTTGACACGATGGCTGTCGGCGGAAGGCTTCTATGGGCGCACGCAACAGGATTCGCAGCGCGTCGGTGGCCAGTTGGAACGCAACCAGGTCGGGTTCCGCGTCGTCGCGGTCAAGCCGGTCAGGCTCCGCTGAATCTCGATATCCGGCTTTCGTATGCCACGTGTCAGCGTCGTCATTCCCGTGTTCAACGCGGCGCCGCTCGTCGCTTCAGCGCTGCGGTCGGTCTTCGCTCAGACGTTCACCGACTTCGAGGTCATTGTCGTTGATGACGGGTCGGAGGATCACGCCGCGCTGACCGCCGCGATCGCGGAATTCTCTGGCCGCGTCCGATGCATCCGACAGGCGAACGGCGGCCCGGCCATGGCGCGTAACACAGGCATCGCCGCCTCAACCGGCCAGCTCGTGGCATTCCTCGACGCCGATGACGAGTGGCTGCCTGAAAAGCTCGCGCGACAGGTTGAGTATTTCGACCGGTATCCCGATACGGGATTGCTTCACACGGCGGTCGTCCACGGTACGCGTCACGGTGGCGCCTCCGACGGTCCTCCGCGATCAACATTCTGCGCGCTCTATCACACGGATTTCTTTATCAACACGCTGACCGTGATGATGCCGCGGCGAGTGCTCGACGAGCTTGGGGGGTTCGACGAGCGCCGCGAGATTCACGTCGAGGACTGGGATCTCTGGCTGCGCACGGCTGCGCGTCATCCGATTGGATACATCAGTACGCCACTTGCGCATCATCGTCGCGGCGGGCTGATGAGCCGCCAGATCGATCGCACATACGAAGCCCAGTTGCTGGTGATGGCGAAAAGCCAGGCGCTCTGTCATGCGGCGTGCGGGCATCACCGCTCGGATCCGATGCGATGCGAGCGGATGCGTCGGCACGTCCTTCACCGCGACTGGGGGCACAATCGTCTCGAAGTCGGGGACAACCGGGGCGCGCGTGCGCAGTTTCGGCTGGCGCTCGCGCAGGCGCCGTTCGATTCAGCGACGCTGCGTTTGTATGTGTCGACATTCGCAAACGAGCGTTGGCGCAGTCGCGTGCGACGCCTCTTCGGAAAATCACACCGCGGCAGTGCTTCCACGACGAACCTTGAAACAGCCCGAGTGACGCGTTCGCCGGCGGCGCCGATATCGCTCGTCCAAGACACGGTCTACCGCCGCCTCCGCCAGCGCGCCATCCGCCGCGTTCATGCGCTCGAGGATACAGTCGCTCGAACGATGCACCACAGGAAACGGCTTCTCTTCGAAGCCGCCTCGCCGATGAGCCTCACGATCTTCATGCCGCTCTACGAACGGTTGAAGCGAGACCCCCGACTGGACCTGTGGTTCACGTCGTGCGCAACCGCGTGGGAACCACACCAGATCTTCGCGGGATTCGGCATCACCGAGAACGTCCTCAGCCGCGCAGCAGCCAGTTGGTTCAAGACCGACGCGTACATCAATGTCGACTTCTGGGACATGACGTGGTTGCACAGGCACACGCGGCGCATCCATCTTTTTCACGGCGTTGCCGGCAAGTACAACCTAGACGCTCCAGTCGATCTCGCGCCGACGATCTCCAGCTTCGATTGCCTCATGTTCGTGAACGCCGATCGTCGGCAGCGCTACATCGAGGCGGGTCTCGTAGCCGACGACGAGCGCCGCGCACCCCTCGTCGGCTATCCCAAGGTCGATTGCCTCGTCGATGGTTCCCTGGATCGCCAGGCGATCGCGCAATCCCTTCAGCTCGACCCGGCGATACCTACGGTGATTTACGCGCCAACCTGGTCCCCGGAGTCGTCGCTGAACACAGTCGGGCTCGATGTCGTTGAACGCCTGGCGGCCGCAGGGCTTCAGGTCATCGTGAAGCTCCACGACCGCTCGTACGACCGGCAGCAGCGCGGTTCGGGCGGCATCGATTGGGCCAGAACGCTACGCCGCTATGATGGCCACCCGCGTGTGCGCATTGCCCGCGAGTCGAACGGCTGCCCGTTCATGATGGCGTCCGACGCGATGGTGAGCGACCACAGCTCAATCGCGTTCGAATACATGCTGCTCGATCGGCCTCTCATCATCGTCGATCGCCCCGCACTCATTCACAAGGCGGCGATCAGCCGGGAGAAGGTCGAACGTCTTCGCGCCGCTGCCGATGTCGCGATGGATCCACGGAACGTCACGAACACGGTGCTCGCCGCTCTGCGGCACCCTCAACGCCTCGCGGCCGAGCGGCGGCGAACAGCCGCGGACCTTTTCTTCGAACCCGGCAACGCAACCGACCGCGCGCTGGTCCTGATATACCGGCTGATAGATCTTCCGATGCCCGAAGCGACGGTCGCCGCGACCGAATCGGGCCGGCAGCTCGCCACGGCGGGATGACACGATGGCAAATATCGATTCTGTTTCAGTCCTGATTTGCACTTACAACCGCGCCGAGTTACTCGCCCAGACACTCGAGGCGCTGGCCGGAGCCACAGCGCCGGACGCGTGCGCGGTAGAAATCATCGTGGTCGATAACAACTCGATCGACGATACCGCTGCGGTTGTGCGTCGTGCCGCCGCGTCGGGTCCCTGGCCGGTGCACTACGTGCACGAACGGCAGCAGGGCAAGAGTTTCGCACTCAATGCCGGGTTGTCGGTCGCGCAGGGGGAGATCATCGCATTGACTGACGACGATGTCGTCCCGAATGCGGACTGGCTGGTGCGAACCATCTCGAACTTCCGTACTGCTGACGACGTCGTGTTCGTCTTCGGAAAAGTGCTGCCTCGCTGGGCGGTATCGCCTCCGCCCGAAATGCTCACGGTTCGCGCCCGCGATATCTGGGGTCCACTTGCACTGGTCGACTACGGCGACGAGATCATCCGATACGATGCCGCAACCTTCGGCATCCGACGGCTTCCGGTTGGTGCGAATCTCACGATTCGGCGCGACGCCATCGAGAGAATCGGCGGTTGGCGCACCGACCTCGGCAAAGTGAACAACACGCTGATCGCCGGCGAGGATCACGAACTGTGCGTCCGTCTATTTCGCGCCGGGTTGTACTCCGGAATTTATGATCCTGCTGTCTCGGTCCGGCACCTCGTCCCGGCCTCCCGCTTGACTCGACGCTACTTCAGGCGTTGGTTCTACTGGCACGGCCGCACGATGGCAAGAATGGCGGATGCCGTGTATCTGGATCTGGATCTCACGCGCGTACCGTCGATTGCCGGAGTACCGCGCTTCGTCTATCGCGAAGTCCTTCAACAGGGCCGGCGTTGGTTGAGCCGCGTCGGGCGATTCGATGGACTCGCCCTCCTGATCGAGGAAGTCAAGCTGGTCGAGTACGTCGGATTCTTTTCGGAGGTCTGGCGCAGCCGCATCACCTCCAGGCGGAGCCCCCGTCATAGCGCCGTCGCGGCCCCGCAGGACAGGCGAGCAACAAATGAATGTTCACGCTGACGTGGACGCCCGCTGTGACGTCTCCGTCGTGCTGAGTACCTACAATCGCGCAAATCGTCTGCCGGCGGCGCTTGAAGCCCTGCTCTCGCAGAGCGCAGGTGCCGGGTACGAAGTTATCGTCGTCGACAACAACTCGACAGATGCGACGCGTACGGTCGTGGAGCAGGCGGCAGCCCGGTCAGATGGGCGTCTGCGCTATCTCTTCGAATCTCGCCAGGGGTTATCCTATGGGCGCAACGCAGGCATTGCGGTCGCGCGAAGTCGGATCATCGCCTTCTCCGACGACGATGTTCGCGTCGCGCCGGATTGGATCGCGCAGCTCAAACGCACGTTCGATGCACACCCGGAGATCGATTACGTCGGCGGCCGCGTGCTGCCCCACTGGCTCGCGCCTCCGCCACATTGGCTGACCGACGCGCACTGGGCGCCACTAGCGCTTCAGGACTACGGTGATCAGCCGATCGTCAGCAGTCGCGAACGTGCGGTATGCCTCGTCGGCGCGAACCTCGCGTTCCGACGGCGCGTATTCGATGTCGTCGGCGTGTTCACGCCATCGCTCGGCAGAGTGAAGGACGGAATCGGATCCACGGAAGATCACGATATGCAGTTGCGGGCATGGAAGGCCGGTATGTGTGGTCTCTACGATCCCGGGCTCCGTGCCGAGGCCGATGTCACGCCCGATCGCCTGACCAGAAGCTATCATCGCCGCTGGCACCGCGGACATGGTCGACACTGCGCGATGATGCGGCTGCGCGAGCTCGTGCCCGCGGACCTGGGACCGCTGAAAGAGCCCGACGACGTGATCTTACTGTTCGGCTCGCCTGCGTTCGTGTATTCGAATCTGCTACGAACCGCGTACAATTGGATCCGCGCTGTGGTTCGCCGCCAAGACCCACGGTTCTACTTTCATCAGTTCCACCACGAGTGGAGCTACATCCGAACAAGCCGAACGATCTTTTCGAGAGCGAGCGGACGTAGCGCTCCTGCCGAGCTCGTTCATTTCAGTCGCGCCTACTTGCGAAAAAGGCGATCGGCTCGACTCAAGCATTGCGGTGCCTGAACAGGACTTTCTTTTGCACAGTTCGCGGCATCGGGACTCCGTCTAAGAGTTACGGACGGAGTCGACGGACAGAGATTCGTACTTAATGGCAAACCGGTTCACGACTATGGCAAATCGCGCCCTTGATTCAAAACGTTGGACAGTTCTTCCAGTTGCCTTGACCGTGGTTTTCTCCTTTCTAGGGGCATCGAAGGCTGCCGCACAGGAACGAGTCTACTTTTCCTCGCACGAAAACGCCGAAACGCAGATCGTCGCCCGCATCAACGCCGAAACGGTCCGGCTGGATATCGGGTTGTGGCTGCTCAATGATGGCACGATTCTAAACGCCATCCTGAACCGACATGCGGCGCATGTGCCGATTCGTATCCTAGGCGACCGCGCGAGCATCTTCGAAAGCGATCCCAACACTCGCGCGTCGTTCGAAAAGCTCGCGAACGCCGGCGTGCCGATCCGACTCCGCTACAATCCGAGGGATTTCCCCGAGATCATGCACTGGAAGTGCGGCATCTACGTCGGACAGGGCCAGGCAACTATCGGATCGGGCAACTGGACGAGTTTCGAGCTCAAACCGACGAGCACGACGAATTTCAAAGACGAGACGATGATGGTCACCGACGACGCGGCGATCGTGCAGGCGCTGATGACGAAGTTCGATCAGTTCTGGGCCGACACGACGTATTTCATGGACTGGCCGGACGCGTATAAACGGGAGACCGGGGTCACGTGGACAGGGACAGTGCCGATGACCGTCAATCGCACGCGCCTGGTCGTTCCGGATTACCCGACAAACAATCTCGTTTGGGGGCAAGGGATTGGCAGTCATTCCCCCGATGGACCGAACATCATCCCCACGATGATCAACGAGATCAACCTCGAGAACACGGCAATCGATATGGTGAGCTACCGCCTGACGGTGCCGACGCTCACTGACGCGCTCATTAATAAAAAGAAGGCGGGCGTACCGGTGCGCGTGTTCATTGAACCAACTCAGTATCGCAACAGCGGGTTTCCGGAATACTGGCTCGTCGGCAATGAGGCCGACAAATTGTGGGCGGCGGGCATTCCGATCAAAATCCGCACGCATGACGGCATCACCCACATGAAGACGTTGATCACGTCACGCTCAGCGCTGCTTGCCTCCTCGAACTACACGAAGAACTGGCAGCGGGATCACAACTACTACATCACGGTCGCGGAGAAACCGACCCTCTACCAGTCGATGAAGGATGAGTTCCAGCGGATGTGGGACGATACGACAAACTTCAAAGACTTTTATCCGTTGAAGCCGGCCGCCCCCCCGCTCGTCGCCCCGGCAACCGGAGCTGTGGACGTGTCGACGCTCCCGAAACTTGAATGGAAACAAACCCCATGGGCCGTCACGTTCGACGTGTATCTCGGAACCACGACGAGCAACATGACGAAGGTGGCCCGTGTCAACGCGGTGCTCAACGAGACTCCGCCGGCGAAATACTCCTACACCGTGAGCCAGGCGCTGCAGCCCTCGACGAAGTACTTCTGGAAGGTAGTGTCGAGGACGTTTGCCACCGACCTCGATCCGACGCTCATCGCGACGTCCTCCACGTTTTCATTCACAACCGGCGGCGGCACCGGCGGCGGCGGCTCCGGTCCGTTCACCGGCTCGCCACTGGCCCTGCCCGGTACGATTCAGGCTGAAGACTTCGACAACGGTGGAAGCGGCATCGCCTACAACGACACGACGTCGTCGAACGCAGGCGGTCAGTACAGAAGCACGGACGTCGATATCGAGGCGACCTCGGACACGGGCGGCGGCTACGACGTCGGCTGGACGGCGCCGGGCGAGTGGCTGAACTACACCGTGAGTGTCGCGACGGCGGGCACCTACACGATCGAAGCGCGTGTGGCGGCTTCCGGCGCCGGTGGCACGTTCCATATCGAAGCGAACGGGGTTGATAAGACGGGCCCAATGACCATCCCCAACACGGGGGGATGGCAGACGTGGACGACGATTTCGAAGTCCAACGTGAGTCTCAGTGCCGGTGCGCAGGTCTGGCGTCTGGTGATCGACAGCGCCGGCTCCGTCGTTGGCAATATCAACTACATCAAAGTCTCGTCAAGCGGTGGCGGCGGTTCCGTGACCTCGACGCCCTACGGAGGAACTCCGGCGCCCGTGTCCGGTACTATCCAAGCTGAGAACTTCGACGAGGGAGGGTCCGGTGTCGCGTATGTCGACAATTCCCCGACGAACGAGGGCGGAAAGTATCGGACGAACACTGGCGTGGACATTGAGAGCACGACGGACGTCGGTGGTGGCTACGACGTCGGATGGGTCCGCGCGGGCGAGTGGCTGAAATACACCGTAGACGTGTCAACTGCAGGCACCTACGATCTCGATATCCGTGTCGCAGCACTCAACGCCGGTGGAACCTTCCATATTGAGGTCAACGGTGTTGACAAGACCGGACTGATTTCGATGCCAAGCACTGGCGGCTGGCAGACCTGGCGGACCATCCGGGTTTCCGGCGTGACCCTGAATGCCGGAACCCAGGTCTGGCGAGTCGTGATCGACACGAACAGTTCGACGGGGGGCTCGGCCGGGAATCTCAACTGGCTGCAGGCAACACTGCGATAACGCCGTTCACATTGTGCGGGTGGAGCGTGCCGTTCTACAGCGCGGCTCCGCCCCGCTTTTCACTTTGGTCGGTCGACTGATGAAGCGTCCTGCTTGGAACCTGCTCACCGGGACGCTGACCCGCTACGCGTTGCTCTTCGTCAACATCGCGATCGGCGTCTTCCTGATGCCGTTCACGATGCACCACCTGGGCAAGGCACAGTACGGCCTCTGGATGCTCGTCACGTCGATGACGGCCTACCTGCAGCTGCTGGATCTCGGATACGGGAACGGGCTCGTGCGGCAGGTAACCCACGCGGATGCACGCGGTGATGAAGAAGGGATGAACGCGGCCCTCAGCACCTTCCTTGTTGTTTACCTCGGCATTGGCGCGGTGGCACTCGCCGCCGTCGCCGGCCTGGCCTTGGCTGCGGTGCCCCGATTTCCGAATCTCTCTTCCGGCGAGGTGAAGACGGCACAGGTAGTGTTGCTGATCGTGGGATTGCGAGTCGCGATCGCGTTTCCAATGAGTGTATTCGGGGCCGTTACGACGGCACGCCAGCGTTTCGCGCTCACCGGTTCAATCGCGATTGTGGTGGCGATTCTGCAGGGTGCCGCAACCTATCTGGTGTTGCGGGCCGGGTACGGGCTGATCACGCTCGTGAGCGTCTCGACCCTGATTGGCATCGCCAGCTATGCCGCGTATGCGGCTGCCGCGCGGGCGACGTTCCCAGCCATGCGTCTGTCGCCGTCGCGATTCAGCCGCGCGCAGGTTCGGGAAGTGACCGCGTTCAGTGTGTACTTGTTCGTGATCAGTATCGCGATTCACGTCGGGACGAATATCGATAACCTGATCATTGGCGCATATCTCGGAACGAGTGCGATCGCCGTTTACACCGTCGCCATGAGGCTGGCCGAGTATCAGCGTCAGCTGTGCGGCCAGTTCAGCGGATTCCTGTTTCCACTCGTTGTCAGGTTTGATGCCAGTCGTGACGTCAACGCGCTGCACGCCACTCTGCTCGATGGATCGCGGATCGCACTCGGCCTGGTTACTGGAGTGACAGTGTGCCTGGTCGCCTTCGGAGATCAGATTGTCGCCAAGTGGATGGGCCCCGGATTCGCCGGAAGCATTACGCCCCTGTATGTAATGGTACTCGCGGGCGTCGTTATGGTCGCGCAAGGGCCTGCTGGGACCATCCTGCTGGCGACTGGTCGCCACCGCTTGGTGGCTGGTGCGTCGGTGCTCGATATCCTCTTCAACATTGGGCTCAGTGTGGCGCTGGTGTCCCGGTACGGCTTAATGGGTGTTGCGCTTGGCACTGCGTTGCCTTATGCCGTACTAAATATCACGGTGCTCGTGCCTATCGCGTGCCGTATGCTCAACGTGCCGCTCCGCCGCTTCGCGGTGGTAGTGATCGCACCCTCGTTCGTGGCTTTGCTTCCGAGCGTTGCGCTGGCGGTGATCCTTCGCATGACCACTACACCGACTTCGTTCATGCTCGTACTCGGTCAGTCTGCCATTGTTGGCATCGTCTATGTAGCCGTATTCTGCGGCTTCGGCCTGCGCGCCGCAGATCGCGCTCGTTACGTGGATTCCGTGCGACGTGCCGCGTTCGACGCGACTCCGCGGGTTGCGACGCTATAGAGAGGATAGCTATTCCAATGCAAACGAAGAACATCCAGTCTGCTGTACGAGACGCATTTGATGCACGTTGGCGAGCGGCGCTGGCGCCACGCACCGGCGAGATTCGACGTGAACTCGCACTGGAGGCGGCCGAATACCTCGGGCTGTCCTTTGAGGAAACGCTGCAACGCATCGAGCGGTCCGGAATGGATTTCCCCGACGAGTGGAAGCGAATGGTGACGGATCCATCGGATCCGAATCAACTCATTCGATTCTACAACGAGTCGCAGGCAGAACTTTTCGAGCAGATCGCCTGGCACGCCAGCGAGCCAATCCATCACCGATCGCTCGTGTGTGCAGATCTGGCCTCTACGCTGCCCGGCAGAGACTTTCTTGACTATGGATCCGGGATTGGATCGAACGCCATCGTCTTCGGACTGGCTGGCTTTCGCGTGACGCTGGCCGATGTCGCGGACCCGCTCCGGAATTTTGCCAGATGGCGGTGCGAGCGGCGCGGGATTCCGGTCCGGACCATCGATTTGAAGCGACAGACGCTCGACGCGTCCGATTACGACGTCATCACCTGTTTCGACGTCCTTGAGCACGTGCCGGCACCGCTCGAGGCCGTTCGACGGATGCGCGACGGGCTCCGTATCGGCGGTGTGTTCTTTCTCTATGCGCCCTTTGGCTTCGATCCGGTGCGGCCGATGCACGTCGTTCACGACGATCCCGTGTCGGGGAAAGTTCGCGCGTTGGGCTTTGCTCTGAAGCCGGAATGGGAAAACGCATTCCCAGCCCACGTGTTTCCACCACAGTCGTATGTACGGGTCGCCAGACCCGCGGCAGCAAACCTCGCCTACTATGTGCGAGATGCTTGGATGAAGGGACAGCTGGGCGATGTGCTTGCCAGCGCCGTCCGGCGGGTTCGCCTGCAGGGCGGCGCTCAGCGGGTTCGCGCCGACGCATAGCGAAGCACGATGCGACCATTTACCTCACCGCGTGAATGTCACCCCCGTGCTGATCGAAGACCCCGCCGTGCCAATGGCTGCGACGGCCGCCAGGTATGTTCCAACCGAGAGATTGCTGAAGAACGTCGGCTGACTCACGGTGATGTCGCCGTTGGTCGCTGGCGCCGGCTTGCCGAGGTTCACCTTCGCCAGCGGCGTAGTGTTCGGGTTTGCTCCGTTAGCAAAGATTCGTAGCTCGTAGCTCGTGACGAGCGTAGCGTGATCCGCTGACTTCTGGAATACCACACCGGTAGGCGGGCTGAGCGCGGCCCCCACGGTGATCGTGGCCGCCGCCGTCGTCGCACTCGCGCCGTCGCCGTCGTACGCGGTCGCGCGAACCGAGTACGTGCCCGCCGGGACTCCTGTCCAGTTGAACGCGTAGGGCGCTGCCGTATCGGTATTCAGCAACGTCGTGCCTGAATAGAACTCGACACGTGTCACAGCCTTGTCGTCAGTCGCTGTTGCAGCGATCGTGACACTGCCGGGTGCGGTGTACGACGTGCCGTTGACAGGCGAGGTCAGGCTGACGACGGGGGCGTGGTTCGTAGATGTCAGGGATGATACGGCGCAGCGATCGATCGACGCTTGATCGAACACGACGCCGTCAGTGCGAACCGCCTCCACGGTCATCACACAGCCGGTGCCCGCCGTGATTCGTGTGTAGTGGTTTGTTGATACCGCCGCCGCCGTCCAAGCGGACGTGCCGACGGCATAGAGGGCAGCTCCCCCTCCGCCGGTCACGACATACGTGACCGGACTGCCCGTCGTCACGAATTCACGCCACGGCTTCGATCGCTCGTAGTCGTGATCGTGTCCGCTGAGCACCAGGTTTACGCCGCGCCGCTCGAAGATGGGCGCGAACGCCTGGCGCACATCGAGCGCCGAACCGTGCTCCGTTCCAGAGCTGTACGGCGAACGATGAAAATACACGACGCGCCATGGCTGCGTCGTCGCGGCCAGATCGGCATCGAGCCACGCGAGCTGCGCCTGCCGTCGAGCTGTGTCGATGAACGCGTGCTCGGTGTCGAGCGCGACGAAATGCATGGGGCCGTAATCGAAGCTGTAGAACCGTTCGGCGTTATCGGGATACGTCGTGGTCGCTCCCCCTTCTGGCAACACGAACACATCACGATAGGCCCGCGCAAAACCGATCTCGTCGTCATGATTGCCGATTGACGGAAATAGCGGGCGCGACCGCATCCAGGAATACACGCCGAACAGCCAGTTGTCGTACTGCGTGTAGCTTGCCCCGCCGACCAGGTTGGCGTTGCCGTAGGCGACATCGCCGGTATGGAGCGCGAAATCGAACGTGTCAGCCGCCATTCGCGCGGCGAGCTGGGTTTGTGCGGTCGATCCTACGCCGCTGTCCCCGAACGCGATGAACCGGACGGTGCCGGTGCCGGAGCGCGGCGCGGTGGTAAATGTATCCTGACCGGACGTCGCGTCAACGCCGTTCATGAGAACGTCGTACGTGTACTTCGTTACAGCTGACAGTCCCGTCAGGCGCGCCTCGTACTGCGTGAAGTCGTACGAGAGTCCGGTCTGAGAACCGGGAAACGTCTGCGCCTCTGCGGTCACCGACCTCGTGGATCCGCCCGCGGACGCGTAGCGAATCTGGCCGGTGCCGGGACCTCGAGTCGTCCACACGACGATCGCGCTGATGTCGGTCACCTGCTGGAGATACGGACCACGCGCTATCCCAAGCGGGCTCGGTGCCGCGACGCGTATCCAATTGAAGTTTCCGACCGCCGCCGTCGAGCCATTCGTGTCCATCACCAGGCGGACCGCCTGCGAACCGGCACTGAGGATGACACCCGTCTTCTTGATCGTGGTCCAGGTCTGCCAACCGCCAGTGTTCGGGACCGTCAACGCACCGGTCTTGTCGACACCGTTCACCTCGATGTGGAACTTGCCCCCCGCGCCGCCCGACGCGACGCGCACATCCAAGTCGTAAGTGCCAGCCGTCGCGACGGTGACTGAATAGTTGAGCCACTCGCCAGCAGATGTCCAGCCAACGTTATACCCTCCGCCCGAATCGGTCGTGGCCCCGATGTCGACGCCGGTTGAGCGATACTGCTCGCCGGAATTCCCCGTCGTGGTGTCCACGTAGGCGATGCCAGGCCCGCCTTCATCAAAGTTCTCTGCCTGGATTGTCCCAGGCAGCGACACGCGGACGCCGCCGTACGGTGAGCCAGCTGGCGCACCCACGCGCACGTAGTTGATGTTGCCCACGGCGCCGGTGGCGCCGTTGCTGTCCATCACGAGGCGCCACGACTGCGCGCCTGCCGGCAAGCTCACTCCGGGCTTGCGAATCGTCGTCCATGTCTGCCACCCACCGGTGTTTGGGATCGGGATCGGACCTGTCACGTCGGTACCGTTCACCTCGAGGTGGAGGGTTCCTCCCGCGCCTCCCGAGGCCACACGCAAGTCGAGATCGTACGACCCTGCCGTAGACACATTGACCGTGTACTTCAACCACTCGCCAGCGGACGTCCAACCGATATAGTAGCCACCGCCAGAGTCTGAGGCGGATCCGATATCGACACCGGTATTTCTATACTGACCACCGGAATTGCCAGCCGAGTTGTCGGCGTATGCCTGACCGGCATTGCCCTCGTCAAAATTCTCCGCCTGGATGGTGCCTGGCAGCGCCGCCGGTGTTCCCCCAAACGGCGTCGTCGACGATGTCGCAGCAGCGGTGACCCGCAGATAGTTGAAGTTTCCCACCGCGCTCGTCGATCCGTTCGTGTCCATCACAAGCCGCCAGACCTGCTGCCCGGCAGCGAGCGCGATGCCAGTCTTAGTCACGGTTCTCCACGTCTGCCAGCCGCCCGTATTAGGTACACTCAAGGTGCCGGTCTTGTTAACGCCGTTCACCTCCAGATGAAACGTCCCGCCGGTGCCGGCGGACGCGACGCGGAAATCGATGTTATAGGTACCGGCAGCTCCGACGTTCACCGTATAGTTGAGCCACTCGCCGGCGGACACCCAACCAACGTCGTAGCCGCCGCCGCTGTCGGACACCAACTCAATGTCAACATCGGTCGCGCGATATTGGCCTCCTGAGTTGCCGGCGCTGTTGTCGCGATAGGCCACGCCATTCGCGCCGTCATCAAAATCCTCGGCCTGGATCGTACCTGGCACGGATGCGCCGGCCGCGTATGCGATTGGAACAGCGGGCCAGCCTCGCGCTATCGAATTACCCGATGGTTGTAATCCGTTGAACAGAATGGCGAACGTCAATGTAAAAACCGCCGGACACCAAGAACGACGACTGAAGAATTGATGAGGCATAGATCTCCGAGCGGACGCGAGAGAACAAACGTCTCTGAGCGTTCCTTACAAATCACTGCGAAAAATGAGCGAACTGGGAAAGCGCGCCCGGGGATGAAACTTGAAACGGATAACTGTCTAGCTATCCTCTCGCGTCGGCCGCGCGGTCGCGACCGCCGCCGGTGCCAAGAACGTACCGCTTCGACCTCTACAGTTACGATTGTGATCGCAGCGGGAGCTTGACTCCAACGAGCTTGTATGCGGCATGCTCTTCGCAGTTGGGTGCGGCAGCCGACCGCATCGGGAACAGATTGGGGAAGTGTGAGACAAAGTTCTGGGGTTGGGAAACGAATTGCCTGCATCCGCTTCGTCTGCGCGGCAATCCTTGCGTCCACGGTGTTCGCCACACCCGTGAAGGCTGATCCTATCGGTCTTCAGTGGCCACAGCCGCAAGGCAAGGGCACCAACGTCGTCATCACCTACAGCTACGCAAACCTGTTCGACGGCACGTTTCTCCTAATTACGCCGAGGGAATTGCGCGCGGCGACGGAAGAGGCTCTCGGCCTGTGGGCGAGCTATGCGCCTTTGCATTTCGTCGAGAGACCGGACTCGGGACCCCCCGTGTCGGACCAGCCGTACGCAGCCGACGGCCATCCGCAAATCCGCTTTGGTCAACATGAACTTTCCGAAGTCGCGCACGGCTTCTATCCGGGGCCAGCCGGTCTGTCCGGTGACGTACACTTCGCTTCCGGCCTGCCGTGGACCGTCGGAGAGGGGCACTGGAACTATCTCGAGGCGGTGACCCACGAATTAGGTCATGCGTTGGGCCTGGTGCACGAACTGGACGAAATCGCGGTGATGAACCCCTCGTATCCGTCGCACCGCTTTGGCGGACTCGGAAGCGCGCGGCTCTACCCCGCCGACATTCGACAGCTCCAAGGGATCTACGGTGCCGGGATCGGATCGGTCCAGCCGCTGACTCCGACCCCAGAGCCCGGCACCCTTCTCTTCGTCGTGACGGGTGTGCTGGCGCTAGCGCACTACCGACTTCGCCGCCGCGCCGTGGGTCAGTCAATCGTCAGCCACGAATCCCGACAAACGACGCGAAGGGGTGCACGGCTTTCGCAAGCCGGGGCCTCGCGTCCAGAAACCGTCCGACCGCGATCTTGAAACGCGGACTGTGCGACTCGGGTGGCTGCACGAATGTGTAGTCCTGCGTGTTCCGGAGCGTCTCGGGTAGCGTGGCAGTCAACGTATCGGTGAACGCGGCGTCGAGTTCAGCGGCAAGTTCTGTCAGCCCGAGTTTGTTCGCCATGTCCACCGACTGATTGAGCGGCGACCGGATATAGTCGCGCCGCTTCTCGCCATTGCCGCAATACAGCACCCCGAAGTCGAGGTGATCTTCGAGTTCGTTGGCCAAGCGAATGACCAGCACTTCTCGCTCGATTGGTGTCAACGTCTCTACCCGCTCACGGATCGTGGGAATCGTATTCTTGTTCCAGTCGAATCGCGTGTAGCGCGCGATGAGTTCCTCCACATCCGGTCCAACCGCTTGCCGCACTCGTTCCCGCCTGGCGTTCGTGATCCCACTGCTTCCATCGCCGAAATCGCCAAACACGTATGCCGCGTGCAGCAGCCCTGCCGTGACCACCTTTGCCGACTGTCGAATAGATGCGAGGATACTGGCGGTCCCGACGAGATGCGCGAGCAGCGGCTTTCCCGAGCCGCGAAACGACGCGGGACACAGATGCATCGCCAGGTCGTACCCGGCGCGCACCCTCGCGAGATCCTGTTCCGTGGCACCCAGGCGTCGCAACTGGGCGTACAACTGTAAGTTCGTTTGAGCGTAGGCTTCGCGCACGGTTCTCCCCTTCAAGCTGGTAATGATGGAACCCTGGGGACCTCCCGCCCGGCTCGTGCATACTGCGTACCGAGAACCGATGCCGGATGCGGCCGCTTCCTGGCCGGCGACGTGGAATTCGGTTGCCCAGTTTGGCTAAAGAATGACTACCTGCGCGCTGCGCTCGCGTCGGAATGCTTCGTACCCGCTGCCGTCCAGAAGTCGAGAAGCGGGCGCGGCTGCGGCGTCTCGCTTCCCATGAAGAACACTGTATTCGGCGTGGAGCAGCTGTCAGTGCTGGACACGGACTTGAAGTCGCTCTGGGCCAGCGAGCGAAGGAGGCATGTGATCGGCGTCACTCGCGTGTCGTATCCCTGCTCAATCGACGGCGAGCGTACGGCGAAAAGCGTCGAGAACATGTCCGCATAATCCGAGGCGCTGGGCTCGACCTTTGCGACCGTGGTGGGATCGACGAGGCTGATACGGGAGCCGTGATCGCCCTGGACGATGATGATGGCATCCTGACGGAGCGAGGGCGGAATCGCCGCGATGAGCGCGTCGACTTTCTTCTGAGCGCACAGCACTTGTTGAAAGTAGCCCCGGTACCGCTCCGCGCGACCCTCCGGAACATTCATGATTCCCCCAGGGACGTTGGCGCGATCGTAATCGTTCCGGTTGAGAAACTCGCTGGCGCGCGGCTGCTCACAACTGGCGTTGTACACGTACGGATAATGCGGCAGCAGGAAGTGTGCGAACACAAAGGTTCCACGCTGCGCCTTCGAGAGCTCGGCAGCGACGGCATCAAACATCGGCATCGTCCCGACAGGCGCAGGTGTCCCCTGCTCCCAATTCCACTTCGGCAAGGGAATGTTCGCGCGCTGGAGCCGCAGTCGAGTCGTTTGATACTTCTCTTTCGTGCGTGAGTACGCTTCTGACTGTCCGAGAAAGGTTCCGCCGATAATCGCGAGCTTGGTCCTGACCGGGACATTCAGACGCGGCAGCATGTCCAGTGAGCTTGCCGAATAGGTCCGACACGTCGCGGACCCGTTGTCCGGGCACAGATCGATGAAAGTCGATTGGTAGACGCGAACTGCGTAGCCGAGGCTGGCCATCCGCTCGAAATAATCGTTGCGCGCCAAATGGTAATTGTTATCGGACGAATCAGCGGACATGAGACCCGGCGCGAAGTGCAGGGGAGATAAATTGAGTAGCTCGGGAATCGACCACATTGTTTTTGGGTACTCGCTGTACGCCTTTCCGAACAGCCGAAACCCTCGGTCTACATAGAAAGCCTGGTACTGCTCCTTGAATCCCTCAGGCGCGAGATCGATCGGAACACCTTCCGGACCGATGTACTCGTCCAGAATCAGATGCACGACCAATGGAAGATCGGTCCGCGCCGCGGGAACTCCGTGACCGACGGACATTCTGTCCGGAGAAGCTGCTGCCTGGGAGCGTGACGGCACGAGCGAGAGCGCGAGCACGGTCGCCATCATCAGCGACACAATCCGCGCAGCATGCCGCCGGAGTAACCAGAACACGACGGTCAGTGCAATGAATGCAAGTCCAAGGCGCTTCAGTCCCGGCTCGCGCGCCTGAACATCGATGAAGAACGTCAGCAATCCGGCGAGCACAACGACAGTCAAGACAGGTGACAGGACCGACACCGCGCCTAACAGCAGGGCGACGGCAGCGATCGCGAGCACGGCAAGGATCACCTCCGGGTTGGTGACGCCAAGCCGATTAAACTGGAGGTAACTGGCGAACGGCGTGATGAGTAAAAGGAACGGCGCAATGGAGGCGCGGAGGATCCTCGTGAGGCCGGAGAGCTGGAGCGTCATCGTCACTTCTTCGTACTTTTTACGCCTTGCGCCGAGGCGCGTCGGCAGGGTTTATCGACTCTCTGGCGCGCTGTCGTGTTCCACGTTCTTTCGTGAGAAGAACGTCTTCATACGATCCCAATAGAGCCTAAGCGTCGCGAGCAATGCCACAACCCCACCCATCAGCAGCTGGATCGCCATACTGCCGGTCCCGGGATCCAGATAGGCCTGCAGACCGCCCGATAAATGCGAGATAAAAAGAAACATCGCGACAAAGAGCGCCACGTTGATCGCACGCATGTCTTTCCTCCACCTGAGATTAATTAAGGTCCCGAACCGGGGCTTCACCGTACCTTCATCTCTGCAACATCCGCGTGACGGCTCGCAAGAACTCTGCCGGGAGCAGCATCAGGAAGGTGGTGCACCTAGTTGAAACTCTCAGCATTTTGCGGCTCAGCCTCTCTTTTGCATAGCCGCACGATGCACCACGTGCGGCTGCTGATGAGTACCGGCGCGCACAATGTGGGAAATTCGATGGCTCTTTTGGGAAGACCAGGGAGCAGATGAGGATGCCATGACCGAGCTCGCCGTACCCGCCGCGCCGACGCGCATGGACAATGACACGCGACCGTCTTCGCTTCGACCGCATCCTGCGTCGTTTCGCGACCCGTCGGGATACATCTTCACGCGCGACGGCAACGTATACCGCCAGATTAATCCGGCTGCCCGAACCGATTACGAACGTCTGGTCAGCTCGGGGCTGTACGAAGCCCTGGTGAAGACTGGCGACCTCGTGAAACATGAGGACGCGGACTCTTCTTTGTCTCCGGATGGTCGCGCCTTTCGCGTGATCCGGCCCGACCGTGTGAGTTTCATCTCATATCCGTACGAGTGGTGCTTCAGTCAATTGAAGGATGCCGCGCGTTTGACCTTGAGGCTTCAGAAGACCGCGATTGCGCATGGCATGGCTTTGAAGGACGCCACACCCTACAACATCGCGTTCTCGAATGGACGCCCGGTCTGGATCGATACCCTGTCGTTCGAAGAATTGAAACCGGAGCCGTGGGTGGCGTATGCGCAATTCTGCCAGATGTTCCTCGCACCGCTTGCACTCATGAGCAAGGTCGACATTCGATTGCAGCAACTGCTCAAGTCCTCGATCGATGGAGTGCCGCTCGATCTCGCGAGTCGTCTGCTCCCCGCGAGCTCGCGACTGCGCCCAGGTTTGCTGATGCACGTGCACCTTCACGCAGTGGCGCAACGGCGACTCGCCACAACGAACGGGTCGACGCTCGCGAACCGCTCCGCGAAACCTTTCAACCGAAGCGCGCTCACTGGCCTCATCGACAACCTTGCACGAACCGTGGAACGGCTCGAGTGGGCGGGCGCGCAAACGACCTGGGGCAACTATTACGCAGCAACGAACTACACCGCCGCTGCCTTCGCCCATAAGCGGCGCATCGTCGAGTCCGCTTTGGACCGGCTGCTCCCTGCCAGCGTGTGGGATCTCGGGGCGAACGACGGAACGTTCAGTCGAATTGCGAGCACTCGGGGAGTGCCGACGATCGCGTTCGACATCGACCCCGTGGCGGTGGAACGAAACTATCGGCAGGCGGTGCGAGAAGGCGATCACATGATCCTTCCGCTTCTCCTTGACCTGACGAACCCGAGCGGCAAGTACGGATGGGCAAACGAGGAGCGCGACGCTTTGGCCGACCGCGGACCCGCCGATCTGGCCCTGGCCCTGGCGCTGGTACATCATCTGGCGATCGGACACAACGTGCCGTTAGAACGTATCGCGGACTATCTCGGGCGACTCGCGCGTGCCCTGGTGATTGAGTTCGTGCCGAAAGGTGATTCCCAGGTTCAACGTCTTCTTGCATCGCGCGTCGACATCTTCGAGAACTACACGCAGGATGGATTTGAGCGTGCGTTCTCGACGGTGTTTAACATCGAGCAGGCCGTACCGGTGCAGGATTCGGTGCGAACCGTTTACATCATGCGGCGACGTTCCTAATCGTCTCGTACACGACAACGCCCCCGGCAGCGAGCCGGGGGCGTTGTACCCAAGAGGGCGATCTGCCGTTAGCGGACGGTGAAATCGGCGAGGACCGCGGAATGATCGGACTGTGACGATGACTTTACCCAGCATGCGGTCGGCGTCAGGCGCGTTTCGTCCGTGAACGAGCGGAATATGTAGTCGAAGCGCACCCCCGAGTGCGTGTAGCCGTTCTGAACCGACCCGGTCACCATCTCCCAGGTATCGCTGTACTCCTTCTCCATTGTCTGGATCCACGATTCACCCCACCAGGAGTTGAAGTCGCCCGCCGCGATCCGGGGTCCGGAGAACTGGCGCGCCCAGGACATGAACGCCGAGAGTTCCCGTGTTCGCTTCGCGGTGTCGGCCCAATCGAGGTGAACGTCGAAGATATTCACGTGCACGCCGCCGACGTCGATCAAGGCTCGCGCAAAGCCTCGGCCCTCGACGTTCATCTTCGATGACGCGACAATCGGATATCGACTCAGGATCAGCACTCCTTCACTGGTCGTATTGGTCGTATTGTGCGGCGACCACACCGCGTACCATGTCCGACCGGTGAGCTGCTGCAGACGCTGGGCGTAGGTAACCGGCATGTTCTCGCTGAATGTCGCCGCTTCCTGCAGGACGACGACGTCAGGGTTCTGGCCAGCGATCACTTGCGCTTGTCCGGAAGGAGTGCCGCCGACGTCAATGCCGCCGAAATTGATATTCCATGTCATCACTCGTAGCTTGCCGCCGCCGGAAGTGGACGTTGGCGCTGGCGCGACGGTCGTTGAGCCTGTGTCAAACCTGACGGCTGAGAGATTTCCGATCGCTCCCGTCCCGCCATTGCTGTCGAAGACGATTCTCATCGTCTGGACGCCCGCCGAGAGCGACACAGTCGCCTGCAGGTCCTGGTAGGTTTGCCAGCCGCCCGTGTTGGGGACTCGCATCGGCCCGGTCTTGTCGGTTCCGTTGAATTCGATGTGGAATGTTCCGCCGGTGCCCGAGGAAGCGACACGTGCTGTGGCGGTGTATGTGCCAGAGGCCCCGACATTCACGGTGTACTTCAGCCACTCGCCAGCGCCAGTCCAGCCAACTGCATAGCCCCCGCTGGCGGTCGAAGAAATGTCGACGTCCGTCGAACGGTACGCGCCACCGGCATTCCCCGGCGAGAGATCGTAGTACGCGACGTTCTGACCTCCGCTGTCGAAGTCCTCAGCCTGGACCCATCCAGGAATCGCTCGCGCGACGCCGCCGAACGCGCTACTCGTGCCGCTTGACCCTGAAGTCGAAGACGTGGTCGTAGAAGTCGAGGACACCGAGATCGAGTTCAGGTTGAACGAGCCGGAATCGAAAGTGAGCCGCATCGACTGCGTGCCTGCCGCGAGCGTGACAGTCTTGCGGATCGTCCTCCACGCCTGCCAGCCACCGGTGTTAGGCACGTAGATCGTGCCGGTTTCGTTGACCCCATTGAAGTGAACGTAGAAGCTGCCGCCGCTCGTCGATGCAACGCGCACATCGAGGTTGTAGGTGCCCGCTGCCGCGACGTTGACCGTGTAGTTCAACCACTCGCCCGCGGCCGTCCAGCCGACGTCGTAGCCCCCTTCCGAGCAGGATTCGATGTCGACATCGGTCGACCGGTACTTGCCGCCGGTATTACCGGCGGTCGTGTCGCGATACGCGGAGCCGTTCGCGCCGGCATCGAAGTCCTCAGCCTGGATCGTTCCCGGAAGCGCTTTCGTTTGCGCAACCGCCTGCGGCACGCTGCCGAATAGGAGTGTGGCTGCCGCACATGCCGCGGCACTCCACGAGACGAAGCGGCCGCTTAGAGGTCTGCGGGAAACTTGGCTACACGGATTCACACGTACGCTCATCTGACCTCCACGTCAGCGAACCGACAATTTGTTTGGTATTAGCTCAATCAGCTCCGAGAGCCGTTCGGCGTCCGGTCCACGCCTGTCGCGGGTTGGCTAAGGTGCACCAACCGCCAAAGCACTCGTTTAACCCATAGGGTCCAGGGGAGCACGCTGGTTGAGCGTGCTCAGCCCTGCGCAAAGTACCTGCCAGTTCCCAAATGGCTGTGAATGCGAAGCGAACAGTCAAAAATGCCTGAGAATTGGACATTCCGACCGTATGCGGACACGCGGTTTTGAAACATTTACACATCGAGCCACGGCACGCTGTGGCAATCGAAAATTCATTTAATGAATTTGCAAATTAAGCGATCGCGTAACGCAATACAGCTCAGTTGTGTTTTCGTCCCATCTAGTAAAGACGAGGTGAGGAGCACAGCCGATACTGATAAATGTGTACTGTTTCGAAACGCACGACTCAGCTGGTGGATCTCTTGCATAACACCCGCGCGAGATTACATCGTCGTGTCGATCATTACGTTGCTGCGGCAGAGGCGCGACTGCGGACGATGCGTTGCGAACAGTTTGTGCTGACGCGCGCCCTTACACGCGTCGTGAAGATGGATGCGACCGAATTGTGGTTTCGCACGCAGGAACATGCCCGAACGGTTGCCGAGGGGCTCACGCATTCCTCTCGATCGCGGCGATGGAGACAAGAACGGCTGAGGTCGCTGCTCTTACCGGCCTCACGCGAATTGCTCGAAGCGCAACGAGCGCTCGCCCAGGGAGCCTTGCGATCGGCAGCCCGTTCTCTTCGAACCCATTTCCTGCAGCGCACTCCCCGGTTTCCCGTCGATCCGCAATCGCGCCATTCGATCACGGCCGCCATCCTCGACCAATTCCCCGAAGCGGCCCAGGATGCCGCACGACGGGGTGATCGGCTGCTTGACGGCTATCGTGATCTCCTCGGCTATCGCGACCTGCACGTTGGTTCTGGTTCCGAGATTGACTGGCACTTCGATCCGGTTCACAAAGTCAGAGCTCCTCTCAACTTCTGGTCACGCGTTCCCTATCTCGACCCGCGTTACGGCGACCATAAAATCATCTGGGAATTGAATCGTCACCAGCATTGGCTGACCCTTGGACGCGCCGCATGGCTGACCGGGGACCGACGCTATACAGACAGATTCCGCGAAGAGTTCCTTAGCTGGCTTGCCGCCAATCCTCCGCTGACAGGCATTAACTGGTCGAGCATGCTCGAACTTGGATTTCGAGCCATCTCGTGGTTATGGAGCACGCATTTCTTTGTCGCGTTCGAAGACGATTCCGACGGCACCTGGCTGGTTGATTTGTTGGTTTCGCTCGACACTCAGCTCAACCATATCAGTCGGCATCTGTCGAGGTATTTCAGCCCGAACACCCATCTTCTCGGGGAAGGCCTGGCCCTTTACAGCGCGGGGCGAGTGCTGCCTGAACTGACCCGATCGGCAGCATGGGCAGATACCGGCCGCGACATTCTGCGGGCAGAGCGCAAGCGCCAAGTGAACTCGGATGGCGGACATGCGGAACTGTCCGCGCACTACCATCGTTACGCGCTGGACTTCTATCTCTTCGCGCTCGCCATCGCGCGGCGGACAAACGACTCGTGCGCCGGCGAGTTTGCCGAAGTGACGGCGCGCCTCGCGACCTTCTGCCGGGCGATTGTTGGGGACAACGGGTTCCTCCCCACCATTGGGGATGATGACGGCGGGATGCTCTTCCCCATTTGCGGTCGCGCGCCCGCCGACGTCCGCGATTCGCTCAACCTCGCGGCCGCTCTGCTCGATCGACCGGATCTCGCCATGGGCACCCCACCTGAAGAGACACTCTGGATGCTCGGCGGAGATACGAGTCGGCTAAAAGGGCGCGAGATGGTTCGCTCAGTACCGTCGCGGCTGTTTCCCGACACGGGATATGCCGTGCTCCGGTCGCCGGACGCACAAACAATTTTCGATATCGGTCAGCACGGCTTCCTCAATGGCGGCCATGCGCATGCCGATGCGCTGTCAATTGTCATGTCCATTCAGGGCAAACCTTTTCTTGTCGACCCAGGGACTTGCACGTACACGATAGACACCGAACGTCGCAATCTCTTTCGCTCGACGGCGATGCACAACACCGTCACCGTCGATGACCGCTCGCAATCGATCCCGGACTCACCCTTCCATTGGAAGTCCGCCGCCAATGCCACCATCCGTCTTTGGACCTCCGGCGAGCAATTCGACGCCGTCGAAGCAGAGCACGACGGATATATCCCGGACATCCATCGCCGCGCCGTCGTCAGAGTTGGTTCCGGTCTATGGCTGATTGCGGATCACGTCATCGGCGAGGGCGACCACAAGATGGACATCAGATGGCATCTCGATCGCACCTGGCGGTTGATGCAGATGGCGGACAACGTCGTCAGCGTTGAGCACTGGGACGGCATTGTTGCGCGCATCGCGTCTACCGGGGCACGGACGCACATCGAACGCGGAGAACTAAGTTGGCGTGCCCCCGTGTACGGACAGCACCTTCCGGCGCTGACGGCGACGGTCAACCACAGTGGTCGCGCACCGTTATCCGTCGTAACCATCATCGTCGCTGGCGCCGTCGCGAAGATGGAGAACCTGTCGATCCAACCGCTGGAGGTGACGGTGGATAAGGTGGATCACCATCACCGGGTCGGAGTCGCCGGCACGCTAGATGGCGGCCGGTTCGCGGCTCTCTTCGCTACCGACACCCACGCTTCGGAGCAACCTCGGGCGGTACAGCGGATGGACGTCTGTGGAAATGAATTCCACACTGATGCGCAAATTGCCGTGCTGCGGCTGTCTGCGACATCAGAGCCAACCGGACTTACGCTAATTGGGGCAACGCGTGCCGGATGGAACGGCCCGCACGGATTCGACTTTGGTCCTCGCACCTCGGCGGCGGACTTGCATCTTGATCGCTGCGCGGTGTTGGGACTCATCCGTAGCGCGCAGCAGACACACCCGCAGAGCGGCACCATGGAACGAATCACATGTGCGGAATAGCAGGCTTCGCCGACTCGCGCGTCCATCGCGGATGGAGCGAGAACAGCGATGCCACTGGGAACGATAATGCGACCCTTGGTCGTATGTGCGAGGCGATTCGCCACCGCGGGCCGGACGACGAGGGGCGGCGACTCATGCCCGGCGTCGCGCTCGGCATGCGTCGGCTGTCCATCATTGACCTGGCGACTGGTCAACAGCCGATTCATAACGAAGATCAATCGGTTTGGGTTGTGTTCAACGGTGAGATTTACAACTATGCCGAATTGCGCGCGGAATTGATCGGTCGCGGCCATCGCTTCTACACCAACAGCGACACCGAAACGATCGTTCACGCGTATGAAGAGTGGGGGCAGGCAGGCTTCGCCCGGCTCCGCGGTATGTTCGGGATTGCTCTGTGGGACAGTCGGGACGAATCACTGTGGCTGGCCAGAGATCGCGTCGGAATCAAGCCGCTTCATTACACAGTGGCCGGAGAGCGGCTTTACTTTGCATCGGAAATCAAATCGATCCTCGCGTCGGGCGGGATCAATCCGACAATTGATTTCGCGGCGCTCGATCACTATCTCTCCTTCCTTTATACCCCCCGCGACGCGTCGATTTTCGCGGGCATTCACAAGTTGCCACCCGGTCACCTTCTCCAGTGGCACGCCGGGCGCCTGCGGATTACCCCTTATTGGGAGATGCCGTCGGAACAACGGCGCCCCGCGTCTGAGCAAGAGGCAGCCGAGTGCCTGGGCGTGGTGCTGCGCGATGCCGTCCGCTCGCATCTGATGAGCGAAGTACCGCTCGGAGCGTTTCTATCTGGCGGCGTCGACTCCAGTGTGGTCGTCGGTCTGATGGCGGAAGCCTCGACCCAGCCGGTGCGGACCTTTTCCATCGGATTCGACGATCCCCGTTACGACGAACTCGAACATGCCCGGCTGGTCGCCCGCCATTTCGCGACCGATCACCACGAGTTTGTGGTCAAGCCCGACGCGCTTGCGATCATCGATGATTTGATCGCGCATTTCGACGAGCCGTTCGGGGATTCATCCGCAATTCCAACGTGGTACGTCTCCGAAATTGCCAGACAGCATGTAACCGTTGTCCTCTCCGGAGATGGGGGTGACGAGCTCTTCGGTGGGTACGAACGATATTCGCCGCATCCGCGAATTGCTGCGTTCGATCGCTACGCGCCGCCCGCGAGTCGTAAGCTCGCATCCCTGGTATGGCCACTACTGCCGCATGGCGCAACCGGCAAGAACTTCCTGCGACGTGTCGCGCGTGATGATCGCGGTCGTTATCTCGATCAGATCGGCTACTTTCAACCCGACGAAAAACGGGCATTGTTGAGCGACGACGTCCTGCGCGCGACCGGAAATGCCGACGCCGAAGCGCGGCTGGGACATCACTTCGCGCGGCTCGGCCATCTGCCGTGGGACGCGCAGATGATGCACTTCGACTTCGAAACGTATTTGCCGGAGGACATTCTGACCAAGGTCGATCGTATGAGCATGGCGCACTCGATCGAGTCGCGCGTCCCGCTCCTCGACAACAGCGTGGTCGATTTCGCCGCGACGCTTCCCGCTGATCTGAAAATCAAAAACGGGCGAAAGAAACATGTGCTGAAGGAAGCTGCGGCGAATCTTCTGCCGTCGCAGATCCTGAACCGGCGGAAACAGGGATTCGCTGTGCCGGTTGGAGGCTGGTTCAGGGGAGATCTCCGCGAGTTCTTTTCCGACGTGTTGTTGTCCCAACGCGCCCGCCAACGCGGATACTTCAATAGCCGGTTCGTCGATCGAATCGTTCGCGAACACATGACGGGACGGCGCGATCACACGCTCCGGCTGTGGGCGTTGGTGGTGTTCGAATTGTGGCACCGCCAGTATCTCGAACCAGCGTCGACCTACGCGCCAGCTTTCGCACGGCCTGTCTCGGTTGCCTCGTGACGCGTCGATGACTTCCCTTCCCATCGCCATCTTCGTCGACCGATTTATTCCCGGCGGCACACAGCGTCAGTTGATCGAACTGCTTCGGCGAATCGATCGACACCGGTTCCGCGTGCACCCAGTCTGTTTTCACGCCGATGGACCGTGGACTGGCCGGGTGGCTGAACTGGGCGATGCGATTACCAGTTTTCCGATTCACGGATTTCGGCGGCCCGACACTGGACGACAGCTTCTGCGATTCGCCCGCTGGTGTCGCCGTCACCGCATCGCCGTGCTGCACTCGTGGGAAATCTATTCCAATGTCTTTGCGTTGCCGGGAGCGGCGCTGGCGGGCGTGCCACTGCGGATCGGAAGCCGTCGCGGACTCGGCGGCCCTCGGGCTGTTCGTCGGCTGCAGCGCCTCGCCTGCCGGACGGCGCACCGGATGGTCGCGAACTCGGGCGCGGCGGCCGAACAACTTATCTCCCAAGGTATACCAGCACACCGCATCGACATTGTTCCCAACGGGATCGATCTCACACTTTTTCCTGAACGATATGTGCGGCGCCCCGCCCGGCGGATCACGACGGTGGCGTGCCTGCGTGAAGGAAAGCGCATCGATGTTCTCATTGCCGCGGCTCCCCGAATCCTCGCGCGGCATCCCGGCGTTGAAATCCAGATCGTGGGAGACGGTCCCTGTCGAGAAAAGTTGGTCGCGCTGGCGAGGGCGGCTGGCGTCTTGCCGCACGTACAGTTCATGGGACACCGCGATGACGTGCCGGCGATTCTGACGGCGTCAGATCTGTTCGTACTCCCGTCGGCGTCGGAAGCGTCACCCAATGTGGTGCTTGAAGCAATGGCTGCCGGCCTGCCCGTCGTCGCGTCGAGAGTTGGTGGCATTCCAGAGCTCGTCGATGACGGCGTCACCGGCCGTCTGGTGCCACCGTCGGATCCAGACGCACTCGCCGGAGCTATCCTTGACGTGCTCGATCACCCGAATCGAGGAGCGGCATTTGGGCAGGCGGGACGAATGCGCATTGCGCGAGAGTATTCGTTTGATCGCATGGTGGCGCAATTTGAAGCCCTCTACATGACCGGATCAGCCACGGTGGTAAGCGCCGTGCACAAGTCTTCAGGACCGAATCAATGTCCGGCATGAAGACAATCGTCAAAACCGCACTCATGAAGTCGTTTCTCGCCTCCGGCGTACCGGCTGCCCGGAACCGAGTCGCGGCGCACATGGGTCGCGGCCGACTCACCGTTCTCACATATCACCAGGTGAAGGAACCGGCGAACGACGGTTCTTCCGTCACGGCAGCAGCATTCCGCGATCAGATGCGCTATTTGCGCGAGCGTTACGAAGTCGTGCGTCTCGAAGATGGCGTGAAGCGGCTGGCACGGGGGCGCCCGGCCGAACGTCTGGTCTCGGTCACGTTCGACGACGGATATCTCGACAATGCGACGGCGGCCGCACCGATCATGCACGCCATCGGAGTGACCGCGACGTTTTTCGTCTCTACCGACATGATCGGATCGACACAACCGTTTCCCCACGATCTGGAGCGCAGACGCGCGCCCCAGCCGCATATGACATGGGATGATCTACGGCAGCTCGTCACGCTCGGGTTCGACATTGGCTCGCACACATGCAGCCATGCCGATATGGGCACCATTCCGTCCGAGCAGGCACAACGTGAGCTGCGCCTCTCGAAGCAACGTCTTGAAGCGGAATTGCACCAGCCGGTCCGACTGTTCGCGTTTCCTTACGGTGGCCGTCGCAACATGCGTCCGGAGACGATCGATGCCGCCCGGCGCGAATACGACGTATGCTGCTCGGCCTATGGCGGACACAACACGACGCCCGTCGATCCGTCCAACATCCGGCGGATAGTGATTTCTTCCGGCGTGAGTTTTCTCGCCTTTCGGGCGCTGCTCGAAGGCTGGCCGATGCTCCGTCTGACCAATCCCCGGCCCGCCGCTCCGTCGATGATCACCACTGTTCCCGCTCGTTGACGCTCTAGCCCGTTCACCGTTGGCGTCCCCAACTCTCACGCGTCACCACAGCGAACTGCCGGGTCCTCGGCGTGGACTGTGCCATCCGTCGGTACAGAGCCACCCAGCGATCGCGGACACGTGTCCATCGATATTCTTCACAGGTCTGCCGCGCGTTCGCTGCCAATTGCCGCGCTTGCTCCGGATCATCGAGAAGTCGGAGGACGCGATCGGCCGCAGCGGTCGCGTCGCCGCATGGCACCAGATAGCCGTGGAGTCCATCGGTCAGGATCGTCGGGACGCCTCCCGCGGCGCTCGACACAACGACGCAGCCGCTGGCGAACGCCTCGAGAACGGAGGTCGGCATGTTGTCGATCTCGGGGGTCTGCAAGTAGATGTCGGCCTCGGCGTAATACCGCCACATCTCGGACGGTGAAATAGCACCTGCGAAGTGGACGTGTCGCAGCCTTCGTATCTCCACTTCGCGACGAAGCAATGCCATCTGCGACCCCGCGCCGACGAGGGTTAAGGTTGCGTGTGGGAATCGCGCCTGGACAATTTCAAACGCTCTCAGCACGCAGGCGACGTTGTAGATCGGCTCGAAATTGCGCGTGCACAGTAACCGCGGACCAAAATCTGTGCGAGTCCGGAACTTGAACAGGTCGAGATCGACGATGTTGGGAATGATTTCAGCGGCAATGCGAAACCGTGCGAACACGTCCTGAAGAAATGCCGACGGAACAACGTTCGCGTTGACGCGGCGCAGAACCAGACGTGCGATGCGCGATCGCTTCAGGTGATCCGGGGCCTCGCCGCTTCGATAATTGAGGACAACCGGTTTTCGCAAGAGCCGCGCGACTAAGACGGCCGGCGTCGGTGCCAAAAGAAACGACAGATATGACGCGGAGAACACGTGAACAACATCAACATGCCGCAACCTGTTAAGTAGCGTGGGCCAGTACGTGATCTGCGTCACGAGTGTGCGTATGAACTTGACGTCGGCCAATCGTTGAAAGACGGGCGGGGGCGGATTGATTGGAACCAGCTCCGCTTCGATTTCTGGATCGGACTCCCAGGCTTTCAACAAACGGTGCGCCTGGACGGCTTGCCCTCCGAGTATGCGTAGGGTTGGTGCGACCAGCGCGACTCTCAATCGGGCCGACATGTGCCGCTGGGCTGTGCAAGGGTCGCACCAGACGCTGAGCAGTGGCGACTCGGCTCGAGATCGAAATTAGTTGAACGGTTCCGCGGATAAACGACTTCCTCAAAGGTGGTAACGACCGCACCAAGATCAGAACCCTCACCAACCTCAGCCGTCTCGGTGAATGGGCTCGAACGGAACACTAAGGGAAGTACGGTGGAAAACTCCGGCACAACTGAGTGGCACTTCCCTTGCTGAGATACCGTCTGTGAGTCGTCGCGTCATCGCCTCGTATACCGGCGGACCATCCCATCCGGACTTCGCCGTCCTTCCGCACAACCGTGAACGGCTGGTCGGACGCAATCACAACGAAAACCGCCGTCAGTTCGCGTCGGGTGTCTCGCAAGGGTCAGTCTCAAACCTCCGGCGTGACCGCATCGAGTGCTCCGACCGGCGCCTCCGCAAGACCTAGCCCGGCCATGTGCGGTATTGCGGGCATCGTCTCCTCCGAACGCCTCCATCCTGATGACCGCGAACGCGTCGTACGGATGCGGGACGTCATCGCGCACCGAGGACCCGACGATGCAGGCTTGTTTGTCGATGAACAGGCGGCGCTCGGCCATCGCCGTCTCAGCATCGTGGATCTCGCCGCAGGGCACCAGCCGATTGCGAATGAGAGCGACACGTCGTGGATTGTGTTCAACGGCGAGATCTACAACCACGTCGCCGTCCGCGAACGGCTTGAATCGGCCGGCCATGTGTACAAGACACGATCCGACACGGAAACGATTCTGCACGCCTACGAGCAATGGGGCGACGCGTGCGTCGAGCAGCTGCGCGGGATGTTTGCATTTGCCATCTGGGACGCGTCTCGACGACGGTTGCTGCTGGCGCGCGATCGACTTGGGGTAAAGCCGCTCTACTGGACGCGAATCGGTGAGCGGCTCCTCTTCGGCTCGGAGATCAAGGCGATTCTGGAGAGCGGACTCGTTCGCGCCGAAGCGAACGAGGACGCGCTGCCGGAACTGCTCGGCACACGCTATCTCTCCGGCACGGAGACGCTGTTCAGAGGCATTTATCGTCTCCAACCCGGACACACGCTGACCTTCGAACAGGGCCGCATCTCGATTCATCGCTATTGGGACATTCCGGCCGGGCGTCGAGCCGACGAGACTGCGCGCCAGTCGGACACGGCGCTCGTGCAGCGATTCCGCGACTTGCTCGAGGAATCGGTGCGAATCCGGCTCATGGCCGACGTGCCGCTGGGAATGTTTCTGTCGGGCGGCCTCGACAGCAGCGCGATCGCCGCGTTGATGTCGAAAATGATCGATCGCCCACTGCAGACCTTTTCGGTCGCGTTCAAGCAGCGTGCGTTCAGCGAGCTCGATTACGCCCGCCAGGTCGCGTGCGCAATCAAGGCCGACGCGCATGAAATCGTCATCGACGATCAGGACTTCTTCGGCGCACTCCCGCAATTGATTTGGCACGAAGATGAACCAATCGCTCACCCGTCGAGCATTCCACTGTATTTCGTCAGCGCGCTTGCGCGCGAGCACGTGAAGGTCGTACTGACCGGCGAAGGCAGCGACGAGCTCCTGGCGGGGTACGGAAAATATCCGCGAGCACTTGCGAACTGGCGAGCCGGCGCGGCGTACGCGCTGGTTCCTGGGCCGTTGCGCCGATGGATGGCGACGAGCGTTGTGCCGAGCATGCCAGGCACCCTCGGCCGCTATGCGGCGCGGTCGTTTCTGGGCATGCCGCGCACACCTGAGGCGATGTTCTTCGACAATTTCGCCGCCATTGGATTGCGCCGGCAAGCCACGCTGCTCTCGCCGCGGTTTGCCAACCTCGCGACAACGGAGCGCGCCTACGGCCCGTCCCGCACGTTCTTCGATGCGCCGAACGGACGAAGCACGACACTCGATCGGTTGTTGTACGCGGACATGAAGACATATCTCGTCGAGCTGCTGATGAAGCAGGATCAGATGAGCATGGCGGCGTCAATCGAAAGCCGCGTTCCATTTCTGGATCATCGCCTGGTTGAATTCGCCGCGGCGCTGCCGCCGCGGCTGAAACTGCGTGGTTTCACGACGAAATGGATCCTGCGCCAGGCGGTGCGCGAAGTGCTGCCGCCCGAGATCCTGACACGCAAGAAGATGGGCTTCCCGGTGCCATTCGGGATCTGGATGCGTGGGCCATGGAAACAGCTGGCGCGCGATGTGTTGCTCGACGTCCGCAGCCGCCAGCGTGGAATTATCGAACCTGCCGCGGTTGAACGGTTGATCTCCGCACATGCCGCCGGAGCCACGGATGGCGCTGACGCAATCTGGAGTCTGCTGAACCTCGAGCTCTGGTATCGCACCCACATCGATGGTGAAGGTGTTCAAGCGATTGTCGGAAAGCCTTTGACCATCCCCTCCGCAACGAGCCTGAGGGCAACCGCATGAAGCTGTTGTGGATCAATGCCGGACTGCTTCTACCGCTCGATAAGGGAGGCAAACTGCGGACGTGGCACTTGATGCGGCAGCTCGCTCGCCGGCACGACATCACATACGTGTCGTTCGCTGATCCCTCTGCAACCGCCGCAGACATTGCCGGCATGCGGGAAGTTGCCTCGGAGGTGGTGACGATCCCGCGAAGCGAAGCGGCCAAGGGCACGGCCAGGTTCTATCTCGACGCGACGCGCTATCTCGTCGATCGCGCTCCATACGCGATCGCCAAGTATCGGTCGATGGCATACCGCCGAACGATCGAACAATTCCTGCGCGCGCAACGGTTCGACGCAATCGTCTGTGATTTCCTGGTACCGGCAGTGAACCTGCCCGACAACCTGCCGGTTCCAGCCATTCTGTTCACACACAACGTTGAATCAGAGATTTGGCGGCGACATGTCGAGAACGCCCGTAATCCTGTTTCGCGTCGCCTGCTGACGACACAGTGGCGCCGCATGCTCCGCTTCGAGCGCGCCGCATTCGCGCGATTCGATCGGGTGCTTGCTGTATCCGATGCGGATCGGCAGACGTTCGGACGGTTGTATCCGGGTGCGTTGACTGGACCAATACACGTCGTGCAGACCGGTGTAGAGACGTCCTACTTCGCCCCAATCAGCCAGCAACCGAAGCGCGCACATCTGGTCTTCACCGGTTCGATGGACTGGCTGCCGAACGAGGACGGCATGCAGTACTTCGTCCGCGAAATTCTTCCCCGGATCCGCCAGTCAGAGCCTGACGCGACGCTGAGCATCATCGGCCGGGCGCCAACACCGGCGGTCAAACGTCTCGCCAACGAGCCTGGTGTGCATGTGACCGGCAGCGTCGACGATGTGCGGCCGCACATGGCCGAAGGAGCGGTCTATGTGGTCCCGCTGCGGATCGGCGGCGGCACGAGACTGAAAATCTTCGAAGCGATGGCGATGGGAAAAGCGGTCGTGTCCACGACGGTCGGCGCCGAAGGACTGCCCGTGACGCCGGACCAGCACATCGTCATCGCAGACGATCCGCAGAAGTTCGCGGAACAGGTTGTGCGCTTGATTCGAGACGACGAGGCTCGACGCCGGCTCGAGGGCGAGGCGCGCAGGCTGGTGGTTGAGCGGTACGACTGGTCGGCCGTCGCGCGCGACTTCGAGGAAGCGCTGACGCGAGTTTGCCGCGCGCGTGTCGCGGCTGCGTAGGCTTGGCGAACGAGCATGCGAGCGTGTAGCTACTGTGTCAGATGTCAAACCGTCGCGGGCGGATGCCAAGGCGTTTGACGTCTGAGCATGGCGTTGAGATGAATCAGCAATTTATGCATCGCGGCAACGAGCGCAACCTTCGGCAGTTTGCCCGCTGC
>JBKPSH010000062.1:0-14813 GCA_046734955.1 Acidobacteriota bacterium | reverse complement strand
CCGCTCTCTACGGGGCGCTTCGCCAGCTGCGCTGGCTCCGCGCCTGACAAAAAACCTAAGGCTCAATGACGTACGGATCTCGATCAACTGTTACCTATGTCGCCGGACTACTTTGTTACCCATGTCGCCGACAGTTCAATCGCTGAATCCTCGGATCCTCGAGCCGATTCAGCGATTCAAGGATTCGCGGATTAGGGATCCAATGATTCGAGGATTGGTGATTCGCGATGAGTGATCAGTGATTAGCGATTCAGGAGCTCGATGGTCCGGACGTCCGGTTTACCACCGAAATACTTATCGATTACTCGATGAAACACCGATCCGTGAGGCGACACTGACGCAAACAGTGTCGCCGACGATCGGAGTTTCATATCGTCCGGGGAGCCGAATATCTCGTGAGCGGAGCGATTCGGAACCTGCAGGACTGCTTCGGCACACTCCGCTATCCGCGGACCGAGTACAGGATGCGCGAGGTACGCGTTTGCTTCCTCGCGATTCTGGATCGCGTAATGCACCGACGTCGAACTGCTTCCGAGTCCCGTGAATTGCGGAAACACGTACCACATCCAGTGTGAACGCTTCCGGCCTGCGCGAATCTCCGCGAGCGCCTGCTGGTAATCGCCTTGCTGCGCCTCGATGAAGCGGGCCAAGTTCCACGGATCAATGCTCATAAGCCACGGATAAACACGGGTTAGTCAGCCACGGATGAACACGGACAAACACGGACTAGTCAGCCACGGATGAACACGGACAAACACGGATTAGTCAGCCACGGATAAACACAGATAAACACCGGAGTAGTCAGCCGCGGATGAACACGGATAACACGGTTTAGTCAGCCACGGATGAACACAGACAGGCACTTGTCCAGAAATCCGTGTTAATCCGTGTTTTTCCGTGGCTACAAAACCTGTTTTTCCGTGGTCGTATGAAACCGTGTTCTTCCGTGGTCATCCGTGCCGGAACGGCTGCAGCAGCGCGCCGAGTCTCGACGTATCCGCGGTCGCGGCCGCAGCAGTGAACGTCACTCGCTTCAATGCCTCATCTCCCCAGTGCCTTGCGACCGCGTCGATCAATTGAAGATCTGCGCGGACTGCATCGGAGAGACCGGGATCGGACAGCATCCGTTGACGCTCGTCGGATGCCATCTCGCGCAGGTGCACGGTGCGTCGGCCCATTGCAATCGGGTGATCGGTGACGATCGCGTAGTCGACCAGCACGTTGAGCATCCGGTCCTGCCACTGCGCTGAAAGCCGTGGAAAGACCGAACGGAACCAGAACGTGCCCAGAAGTTTTCTGAGCTCTCGTCCGTCCATCGTCATGTCAGCTTCAACGCCGTCCGCTGCCAGCTTCAGGGCAGCCGGGTCTGAGCGGTTCAACGCTCGAGCGAAGTCCCAGAATGTCGAGAATCCTGCCGGCGGTGCCGGACTGATTGCCGGCGGCGCCGCTACAGCCGGTTGCACGTCAGCTATCGGCAGAGGGTCGCGCGCCTTGACCATCACAGGCTCTTCGACGATTTCCGGGGTCGTCTCGTCAGCATCCAATCGCGTATTCAGCGGCATCGCTGCTCGCCGTTCCGCGCTCCAGTCAATCTCGAACGGCGAATGATTACCCGTGTACTCGGCAAACAGAGTGGTCACCCCCCACGGACGTGGCGCATGCACAGCTCTCGCGTGCAGCGGGTTATACGGGCTGTCGCCACCCTTGCGCAGCGCCAGCGCGGCCAGCTGTCCTTTGATCTTGCCGTCGACGACATTCGACCAGTGGCCTTGAATGCAAATCAATGATGTCCCGACGACGCCGTCGAACGCGGCGTACGGATTGTCCCAGCATGCTTGCACGGCGGTGCGAATCTGGTCGTCGCCGGGTTCCTGGCCGTTCTCAGGATTCAGTTCAGAAAAGCCCATTCGCAGCCGGCCGTGCCCGGCAAACAGGACGGAGAGATCGGAGGGGTCGACCTGCGATAGATCCCACAACACGTAAAGGAGACCGCGAAGACCTCTCGCGACCGGCAGATTCATTCGCTCCCAGACGACTGGCTGCGGTTCGGGATCGGTGTCTCTGTAGCCGCGATCGTTGAGAATCTCCATCAGCCGAATTCCCGCGGCATCGAATTGCTCGGCGACGTGCAACGCATGATCGTAGCGGCGTTTTTCGACTTCGTGGCGCTCGAACGAGGGGCGAACGAAGATCGGGATGACGAGCTTCTTCTGTTGCCGCGCCATCTGTGCGAGAGGAAAGATCGTTCCCGCGCCGGTTCCTTTGCCGCCTGTGCCGATCACAACCACGACGGAATGCCGATTGAGGAGCGATGCCACTTCATCGCGCGATTCGTCGAGCGCTTTCCGCGCCAAATCCGGATTGTGCATCGAGCCCATGCGGCGGGTGGTGGCGGCGCCGATGACCAGCCGCTCTTCCTTCGGAAGATCGTTCAGCGAGAATTCATTGGTGTCGAGAAACTTCGTGGTGATGGCTCGCCGCAGCCGCTCGGCGTACCTGGCGTCGGTCTTCTGTGTGACGAGTAGGTCCCGCCGGAACAATGCCTTCAACGAGCGCAGAATGTTTCCGCCGCCGCCGCCCGAGCTGAGAAGAAGAATATTCACATGACACCTTCTTGTTACCGGCTGGTTTCGAGCCGGCAGGGAATGACCACCCACCGGCCTTCTGCGTATGGAGATTCGCCGCTGAACGGTTCGTGCCGGAGGAGGCGAAATATTCGATCGACGTCGTATTCCACGTTTCTACGATGATCGACAAGGTTCGGGTATGTGTGCCCGTTGGCGGGCGCGAGAAGGATCTCGACTCGTCGCCGGCGCGGCACGTATCGCAGCCTCGCGCTGATCGGACGCGTCGCGACGCTCCGCGACAGAGGTCGCTCGAATTCGGAAATGAATCTGTTGCCGAACCGCCTCATGACCTCGACGCGCGCTCGTGTCTCGTCGACGTGCTTCCAGCTCCAGGCGAGCAGCAGGCCAGAGATCAGTACGAGGAGCGGCGCCGCCCACCACTGCAGGCGCCGATCGATCACGGCGGCGTTCACCTGGCCGACTGTCGCGGCCAGTACGGGAGGAGCAGGTGAAACGGCGGAGTATCCGGCCGGCATGGATCTCAGCCTCATCATGTCTGTCGCGACACAGACATGCCATCCGGACTGAATCACGTTGTAGCGAGACTTCGCAATGAAGGTCCCGGAGATCGGGTCAACAATCTGAAACCATGTCTGGTATCGATTGAACTGATTGCCGGTCATCCGCTGCGCGAGCCGGGCGGCAGTGTCGCCAGATCTGATTTCGTAACAGGTTGATGGCCTGGCGATGGGACCCGCCCACACGTACGTCGACCCGCTTGTGAACGCGCAGAGGAGGAGCGGAAGAGCTCGGAACCCGGTTGACACGATGCTCGGCACCCGACAGCAAAAAGCTCAATGGAAGCTGTCAACTCGCGTACCGTCTCACTCTACTGAAAGACACGCGGGCTGGACAGGTATTTCGAATTCCCAGCCAGCTCAACTGTCCGGATGAGATGCCAAGACTTGACCGAATCTCAGGACGATCCGCCACGGAACAGCACAGCTTTCTCACCGTCTAACGACGGGAGCGATCCAGCTAGGAGACTGTCGTGACCCGATTCGCCGACGTGCGTTACACCCTCCGATTCTGGCGGCGCCATCCGGCGATGGTCGCTGTCGCGGGCCTGTCCCTGGGGCTTGGCGTCGGGGCAACCACGACCATGTATGGCGTGGTGAATCGTGTGGCGAACTACCAGCTTGGTTTCGCTGACGCCGATCGGCTGGCCGTCTTGTGGACCGGCGACACCGAAAAAGGCATCCAGCAGCAGCCGCCCAACTGGAACATCGTGCAGGCACTCCTCGAGCACGGACAGTCCTTCGAGTCGTTTGGGTTCTTCCAGAGTTTTGGCGCGCCGGTCACACTCTCGACCACAACCGAGGCGACGCGCGTCTCGCAGATGCCGGTAGACGTCAACGCCTTGTCGATCGTCGGCGTGAAGCCGGTGCTCGGGCGAACGTATCGGATCGAGGATTTCAACGATCCGGTCAAGCAAAAGGAAGCGCGTTCGATCGTCATCAGCTACGAGACATGGCAGGACCGGCTCGGCGGAGCGGCCGACGTGATTGGCAAGTCCATCCACGTCGATGGTGAAACGCGGTCGATCATCGGCGTCATGCCCAGGGACTTTTCGCTCGTCCCCTGGGAAGACAAGATCGCGTTCTGGATTGCCAACGACTTGAGAAAAATTCCCGAGGCCCGCTGGATGATCGCTGTCGGCCGGCTGAAACCAGGCGTGTCGCTCGCATCCGCTCAGGCCGAGGCGACGGTCATTGCTCGTCAGGTCATCGAAGCACGCGGTGAGAAGTCCGGCGGCACCAAGGCCGAAGTCGTCTCGTTGCACGACGCGTTTTTCCGTGGCGCCACAACCGGTTTGAGTTTCTTTCTTGGCGCGGTGAGCTTCGTGCTCTTGATCGCATGCGCGAACGTCGCGAACCTGCTGCTCGCTGCCGGAACCGCGCGAAAAAAAGAACTGGCGCTTCGCGCGGCAACAGGAGCGGGCCGAGGCCGATTGATGCAGCAGCTGCTCACCGAGAACCTGCTGCTCTCGCTCGTCGGCTGCGGGCTTGGGTTGATCCTCGCGTTCTGGGGCACCCGGTTGTTTGCGCTCGTCATTCCTGTCGGGTTTCCCGAGCTGATAAAGCACATACCGGTCGACACGCGCGTTCTCGGATTTGCGATCGCGATCTCGGTTGGGTCAAGTGTCGTGTTCGGACTACTGCCCGCGCTGCGCGCGTCGCGCGCCGACCTGAATGAGGTGCTCAAAGAGGGAACGCGAGGATCGAGCGGCAAGGGAAGCGGAGGCCGCAGCGCGCTGCTGATCGCGGAGGTTGCGCTGTCGATGGTGCTGCTGGTTGGTGCCGGCCTGATGATGCGCGGGTTTTTGCGCGAGCAGCGCAACCTGCCCGGGTTCGATACCACGCGGCTGCTCACTGCCGACATTCTGCTTGGCGGCACCAAGTACTTCGACAAGACGCCGCAGGACATGAACCTCGTGACCCCGCAGGCCGAGATCTTCTACGACCAGGTGCTCGACCGCGTGCGCGCGATCCCCGGCGTCAGTCGCGCCGGCGTCATCAGTCACCTGCCGTTCGAGGTCTGGTATCAACCGTTCACGATCGTCGGCCGGCCGGCACCGGAACCGGGGAAAGAACCGCTCGCCGATGTCAACGAGGTCGATGCGCAGGCGCTCGATACGCTGGCGATTCGGCTGCTCCGTGGCCGCATGATTCAGGAGCGTGACACGGCATCGGCGCCCTGGGTCGCCGTCGTCAACAAGACGTTCGCGGATCGTCATTTCGCCGGACAAGATCCGCTCGCTCAAGCCATCCGGGTTTCGATCGGCCCACGCGGTGACGCGGTCGGCGAGCCACAGCCGCGACAGATCATTGGCGTGGTCGCCGACGTCACCTATCCAAGCTTCGAGTCGGAAAAGCCGGCCGCGGTTTACATCCCGTTTCGCCAACATCTGTCGCAATACGGACGCGAAGACGAGTGGATCCACACCCGCAAGGTGCTGGCCGTCCGAGCATCGGTCGAGCCGCTCACGCTGGTTCGTCCGATCCAGGACGCGGTGGCTAAAATCGATCGCGATCAGGCGGCGCACGATTTCATGACGATGGACGAGCGCGTGACGTCGTCACCATCAGTGACAAACAGTCGCTTCTTCGCGTCTCTCCTGTCTACGTTCGGCACGCTCGCCATCGTGCTGGCGATGGTCGGCGTATACGGTGTGATGTCGTGGGTTGTCGGTCAGAGAACAACCGAGTTCGGGATCCGGATGGCGCTCGGCGCTCGCGCGCGCGACGTCGTCACCATGCTGATGATTCAGTCGCTCAAGCCGATCGTCACCGGCGTGATCCTTGGCGTCGTGGGCGGGTTTGGTCTCAGCCGCGCATTCAACAGCATGTTCTGGCGCATCACGACGGTAGATCCGATTGTGTTGGCGGCCATTTCAGTCGTCATGCTCGTCGTCGCGCTGCTCGCGGCGTGGGTGCCGGTGAATCGCGTAACGCGCATCGATCCGCAGGCCGCGCTGAGGGAGGGATAATTTACGCACGTGTAGGCGCGGTCCAAAGACCGCGCCCTGCACCGAGTCAGATTCGCAGGAAGATCTTTCTCCGGTACATCCAGAACAGAATTAACCAGAACACAACGAGCACGGCCGCGCCGCGAAGGACGGGTTCGAACGGCGGGCCCATGACGGCGAACGGCGCGGGGCCAAGGTGGCGAACAAGCGCGGACGAGATGAAGTGCTCGATCGTCCAGCTCATGACGTAGATGGCGATCGAGTTTGCGCCGATCACGAGCAGCGGGAACGACCACCGGCGCCACCCCTTCCAGTCGATCAGCGCGTAGAACCCGGCGAGAATCAGCACAACGAGGCCGCCGCTGTACAGCGTGTACGACGAGGTCCAGATGCGCTTCACGATCGGTACGATGTGCAGCCACTGCAAGACGAGACCGCCGAGCGTCAACGCGACACCGGCTATCACGAGACCCTTCAGCTTCTCCTCGGTCGAACGGTTCGTCTGCAGCCAGCGTCCGGTCCACAAACCGAGCATCATGGTCGCAAGCGTCGGGATGAAGCTGAGCGTCGACCAGCCACCCGAGTTGTACAGGAACGGCTTCTCGCGCGGGAAGAGATTCAGGAACCAGACATCGAAGGCCCACGAGAGATTCGAATTCTTGTTGAAGTGCGCGAGAAAACCCGTGTAGAGGTGCGGCCAGTTCGCGGGAACGCCAACTTTCGTGTAATCGAAATCCGGGCCGGGCAATGGATACCACACAAACGCCGCCCAGAAGCCGACCAGGATGGTGACGAACACTGCGACTTGGACTCGCAACGACGCAAACGCGAGCAGGAACAGGAAGGTGTAGCCGAGCCCGATCTGTGTCAGCGTGTCTTCAAACGTCCAGTACGTCTGCTGACGCTCGAGCGACCGAAGAAAGATGCCCAGCAGTACCAAAACGATGCTGCGCCAGATCGCGTGGGCGAGCAGGCGTCGGAAGCTTTCGCCGCGGGCGCGCCGATTCATGATCGAGAACGGCAGCGCCGCGCCAACGAGAAACGAAAACGCAGGCTGAATCAGATCGTGCAGCGAACATCCCTGCCACGGCACGTGGGACGTGTTGTACGCGACGATGGACCAGAAGCGGCTGTCGGGAAACGCGTTGTGGAGTGTCCACAACCGCATCGCCTCTGCGAGCATCAGGAACATCACGAAACCGCGAAATGCGTCGATCGCGGCAATGCGGATGGTTGCGGGCGGAGCAATCGGAGCCGCTTGCGCGGGCTTCGGAGCTGGGCGCGCGGCTCGACGGGTGAGAGTAACCGTCATGATGGTTTCAGCCTAAGGCTGCCTTTCAGTCTTGTAGCGTAGCGCAGCCCTTCAGGGCTGCCCTTTTAACGAACTGAGATAACTCACGATGTCGGCGACTTGCTGGTCCGTCAATTTGCCTCTCACCGATGGCATGAGCCCCTTATCAACGATCGTATAGTCACGAAGCCCGGCACGCATGTAGGTTTTCAGCTCTTCCTTTGACGTGAGCAGCTGCACGCTGAGTGCGTCCTGGTTGAGCAACCTGCCCGTGACGGTGGCGCCGTCCTTCGTCACGAATCGAACGTAGCGATTCTCGAAAAGAACTTCGTCGTCAGGATCGAGGAGGGCTTGCTGCAGGCGCTCGGGAGTGCGGCGCATCCCGATGTCGGAAAGATCCGGCCCGACGCGTGAGCCGCGTTGATCGATGCGATGGCATTCGAAGCAGGCGTTCGATTCGACCAGCGCCTTTCCGCGAGCTTCGTCACCTGACACCTGAGCCCCTGTGGCGACTCCGCTCGCCAGGCCAAACGCGGTTATCACGGCGGCCAACCGATCCAGCTTCATGGTTACCCCTCGTCAGGGCGGAGGATACGTCATGCGCCCGCGCTTGTTCAAGCGATCCGTTGTCGGGATCCGTTGTCCGGAATCCGGTTGTGTTTCCGCGTTGTTCCGTGTTCATCCGTCGCCCTTCCTTCCGCGTTTTTCCGTGTTCATCCGTGACCCTTCCTTCCGTGTTTTCCGTGTTCATCCGTGGCTCTTGACAAGGAGGCCCATGAGCGACAATCTCTGTCTCAAACGACTCGGGCCCTCGAGAGGTGCTGACATGATCGTTCGCATCCTGATTTTCACGCTGCTCGCCGCCGCATCCGAAGGCCTTGTCCTGAGCGAGCGAACGCTCCCGCGAGTCGAAGGGGTTGTCCTGAGCGAGCAGGCGTCGACGAGGGTCGAAGGACCCGTCACCTACGATCGTCTTCTCCGGGCGGATCGCGAACCGCACAACTGGCTCAGCTATTCGGGTAACTATGCGGGCCATCGCTATAGCCCGCTCACCCAGATCAACCGAGCCAACGTCAAATATCTACAGCTCAAGTGGTCGTACCACCCGCTCTACGCGAAGAACTCGAACGCGCAGAACAAAATGGAAAACACGCCACTGGTTGTTGACGGGATCATGTACACGGGCACGGCACTCGAGGCGGTCGCCCTCGATGCGGTGACTGGCCGTCAATACTGGAAGCTCTCGCGTGCACTCGACCCGAAGGCGTACTACAACGCGTACGAGGTCAACAAGGGAATGGCGATTGCCGGCGACACGCTTTTCTGGGCGACCGTCGATTGCCACCTCCTCGCAATCGATGCGAAGACGGGAAAGGTGATCTGGGACAAAGTTCTCGCCGACTTCAAGAAGGGCTATCAGTACAACGTCGCACCACTCGTCATTCGCGAGATGGTGTTACTTGGTCCTGCGACCAACGAAGCCGGGGCCAATTGCTGGGTCGCGGCATACGACATAAAGACGGGGAAAGAGATCTGGCGCTTCAACACTGCGCCAGTGTCGGCCGACGAGCCCGAGGCGAAAACATGGACCGGCGACTCGTGGAAACATGGAGGCAGTCCGATCTGGAACGGCGGCAGCTACGACCCGGAAACGAACCTGACATTCTGGGGCACCGGTAATCCCAACCCTGGCTGGAATGGCGACACGCGCACGCCTGCCGACAATTTGTATTCGGACTCGGTCATCGCACTCGACGCGGATACCGGAAAGCTCAAGTGGTACTACCAATTCACGCCGGGTGACGAATACGACTGGGATTCCACGCAGGTGCCCGTGCTCGTCGATATGCCGTGGCAAGGCAAGCCGCGCAAACTGATGCTGTGGGCGAATCGCAACGGGTTTTTCTACGTGCTCGACCGCGTTTCAGGACAGTTCCTCACCGCGAGAGCGTTCGTCTACCAAACCTGGAACGACGGCTTCGACGAGAACGGACGTCCGATCAAGAACCCGAAGTTCTGGCCCAAGCCAATGGGTGGCATCGTCGTCAATCCTGGCACTCAGGGCGGCACCAACTGGTATCCACCTTCGTATAGTCCACGAACGGGACTCTTCTACATCCCGACGTGGGAAAACTCGGGAGGACGCTCCGCGAAGTATCCGGCAGGCGAGTGGGAGGAAGGAAAGCGTTATACCGGATCGACTCCGCCTCCGGGAACAGTTGTCACCGGCGGCCGCGCGTCACGGCCACCGGCAACGTACAGAAAGGAGGAAGAAGGATACGGCGCGATTCGCGCGCTCGATCCGAAGACCGGCGAAAAGAAGTGGGACTTCAAGATGGTGAACTACACGGAATCCGGCGTGCTCTCCACAGCGGGTGATCTCGTGTTTGGCGGTGGGATGGATGGCACGTTCGTTTCCCTCGACGCGAAAACGGGTGAGCTGTTGTGGCACGTCAATCTCGGAGGACCGAACGCCAGCGGTCCAATCAGCTACGCCGTCGACGGCAAGCAGTACATCGTCGGCACCGGTCAAGGCTCGATGTTCGTGTTCGCCTTACCGGACGACAAATAACCGCGCGCGAGAGTGTCGCGCGCGGTATCGGGATCCGTTTTCCGCTACGCGGGATGCGGATCGCGGATCCCGGGTCCCGGCATCGGGCGGAATCGCAAGCACCGCCCGTTCATCAACGTTCGCACCGGGCACAGATCGTGCGGTCCAGCCCGGCGAGTTTTGCACTGAACTGAATACTGTTAGTGATTCGCGCGTCAGCAAGCGTGTCGCTTGACTTGCTTGAATCGAACCGCGACATTCCGTGGCGGGACCACGTACGCGGATGCATCACGCATATCCACTCCGCGGAGGTGGAGGACGACTTCAGAGGCCTCATTACTCACTACTAATCGGAGAGTGACCGGCCGCCTGGCCGGCCGCCAAATCAGGAGGTGTAACCGTGAAAATGTCGCGCAGGGTTCCTCCGACGATAGTCGCCTTGACTGTCGTCTGCATGGCGATCGTATTCCTACCGCGTACGACAGCGGCGCAAGTCCTTTACGGCTCCATTGTCGGAACAGTGACTGACGCCACGGGCGCTGGCGTGCCCAAAGCGGTGGTGACCGCAAAAAATACCTCCACTGGACTCTCGCGTGAGGTCACAGCGGACGAGACCGGCTATTACTCAATTCCGAACCTGCCGGAAGGTGTGTACGACCTGTCGATTTCATCGAGCGGGTTCAGTCCGTACTCCGAAAAGGGTGTTGCCGTTTCGATTAATAAAGTGACGCGCGTCGACGCCAACATCAAACTGGGAGGACTCACCGAGAGTGTGAGCGTCGAAGCCAGCACGGCTGTTCTTCAGACGACGAAATCCGATGTCAGCACTAACCTCGATACGCAGGCTATCGAGAACGTCCCGCTTTCCGGTTACCGGAATTTTCAAACTCTGATCAATCTCGTCCCGGGCGCCACACCGGCACGGTATCAAAACGCCGTGACCGACACACCGGGCCGCGCCTTGACGACAAACGTCAATGGACAGGAGCGGGGCGCGAACAACACGCGCGTCGACGGCTCGGCCGATATTCTCGTGACGATGCCTCACCACGCGGTCTACGTGCCACCGGTCGAAAGCATCCAGGAAGTCAACATCGCCACGAACAACTTCGACGCCGAACAGGGCATGACTGGCGGCGCGGCAGTCACCGTGATCACGAAATCGGGGACGAACCAGCTTCGTGGAACCGCCACCGTGATGCACGACAACAGCGCGTTGCGCGCGTTCACCTGGGACGAGAATCGCGCCGGCGTCAAAGAGAAACCGGACGGAACCCGGAACATCGATGGCGCCAGCATCGGTGGGCCAATCAAGAAAAACAAGTGGTTCTTCTTTACCAACTGGGAGGGCACCTTCGAACGCGTGAGCAACTCCGTGCTCTCATCTGTTCCCGCGCCCGATGTGCGAAACGGCAATTTCAACCGCTTCCTTGGAAGTCAGATTCTCAACGCCGCGGGCAATCCAATCATGGTCCCGACGACTGAGGGAGGGACGACGCCGCTCAGGCAGGGCATGATTTTCGATCCGTACAGCGGCAATCGCGACGGAACGGGCCGATCGGTGTTTTCGAGCGGCGGGCAAATCAACGTCATTCCGCAATCGCGCCTGAACGTTCCGATGATGAAGATGATGGCGCTGGTTCCGCTACCGAATCAATCCGGTGACAACGCGAACTACTTCAACACCGGAACGCAGAAGCTGAATCGCAACAACATCGACGCGAAAATCAACTGGAACCGGAACGAGCGAAACCAGCTGTGGTTCAAATACAGCGCGATGGACGCGTTGGTGCAAGGCGACTTCAGCCTCGGCGCCGCCGGAGGGAATTGTTTGTGCGCCGGTGGCGGACTTGGCAAGGGTTCGACGCTCGTCCAGATTGGGGGAATGGGCACCACCTATACGGTGTCGCCGACGTTCCTCATCGATGGAGTAATTGGCTGGACACGGTTCGGCCAGGACGTCGAGCCTCCCGACCTCGGCACCAACTTCGGATTGGACACGCTCGGGATTCCTGGAACGAACGGACCGGACCCGAGGGAGAGCGGGATGCCGCCGATGTATATCTCCGGGTTCTCTGCGCTTGGGAACCCCGAGGGCTGGAATCCTCTCTATCGCAACGACCAGTCTTACACGGGCAATACGAACGCAAGCTGGGCGAAGGGGACGCACGATGTGCGATTTGGTTTCGACTTCGTGCACCACTTGATGAATCACTGGCAGCCTGAACTCGGCGAGGGTCCGCGCGGCGCGTTCTATTTCGATCCGGGTGTCACGGCGTTGAATCCCGACGCGCTCCGAGCCGCCGGCGGTTTTACCGGCGGTACGCCGTCGTTCGAGGACGATGCGAATGCGCTCGCGGCATTCGAACTCGGTGCGCCTGACGTGTCAGGTAAGAGCAGCCAGTTCATCAAGATGGACAGCAAGGAGAACCAGTATGCGCTCTACATCCGCGATCGATGGCGGACGACGCCAAAGCTGACCGTCGATCTGGGATTGCGGTGGGAACTCTATCCGAACAGGACGCGCTCCGGCGGTCTCGGGATCGAATCGTACGATCCCACCACCAACGAGGCGCTGATCGGCGGGAAAGGTGGAATTCCGCAGGACAACGGCGTCGGCTTCAGCAAGAAGCTGTTTGCGCCGCGGGTCGGGTTCGCCTATCAAATCGACGACAATACAGTTGTCCGAAGCGGGTACGGTATCACGTATCACTCTCATCCCTGGGGCGCTCAAGCACTCCGCGGCTGGTATCCGTTGACGCTCGTGGCCGTGTTCTCCGGCGTCAATGGCTACCAGCCCGTCACCACCGATCCCGCATACGTCGCCGCCGGCGTTCCCAATGCGCCGCTCGGCCCCACTGTCGGTATTCCTTCGATCTGCTGCCCCGATATCAGCAAAGGAAGGGTGCCGTTGCCAGAGGTTGCGGAGGATGGATATCCAAGAGCCAACGAGATGCTGCACCGCGGTTATATCGAGTCGTGGAATCTGGTGTTCGAGCGCAAGCTGCCGGCGCAGATGATCGCGACGCTTGGGTACGTGGGCTCGCAGTCGATTCGTGGGTTTGGGTTCCTCGACATCAATGCGTCGCAGATTCCAGGCTCCGGGAACGACGGACGGCCTCTGTATGCGAAATTCGGTCGCACGTCGGCGACACGAGAGTGGGACGGCCGAAACCACAGCAACTACCATTCGCTCCAGGCGACGCTGAATCGACGCTTCACGCAGGGTCTGCTGATCAAGAGCGCTTACACGTTCTCGAAAGCGATCGACGAGGCGAATTACTCCGACTGGACGGAGTCGCCATGGAGCGCCATCGCGTATCGCTATCGAAATCGGGCGCTCGCCGCGTTTGATACGCCGCACAACTTCCAGCTGGCAACCGTTTATGAGCTGCCGTTCGGCCCGGGGAAGCCGTGGGCGCAGACCGGCACAAGCGCTGCGATCTTCGGTGGCTGGCAATTGAACGGCCTGTTTGCCGCCTACTCGGGACGGCCCTTCCAGCTGACGTCGTCGGGCTCGTCGCTGAACATGCCGGGCAACCTTCAGACACCCGACCAGGTGAAGGACAACGTCGAAGTCTTCGGCAAGGTTGGCGACGACGGCACGTGGTTCGACACGACGGCGTTCAAGCGCGTGACCGAGGTTCGGTTCGGTAATGTGGGACGCAACACGATGCGGGGACCAGGTGTCGCGAACCTGGATCTCAGTTTGTTCCGAACGTTCAAGCTCGGTTCGCAGACGAACCTGCAGTTCCGTGCGGAGGCGTTCAATGCGACCAACACGCCGCACTTCAACAACCCGAACGGCAACGTGAACAGCTCGAACTTCGGCAAGGTCCTAAGCACGCAGACCGCGATTGCGGCGGGCCGATCTCGCGAGTTCCGATTTGGATTGAGGTTAACGTTTTGAGTGAATTCTGTAATTGCTGATTGCTGAATTCTGATTGCTGATTGGATGACCGGACTCTGAATATCGGAGTCCGGTCATTTTTTTACCAGACTCGAACTCGCTTGTCGGGCGGCAAGTACATCTTCTGCCCCGGCGTCACGTTGAAGGTCGCATACCACGGATCGAGATTGCGCACGGTCGCCGCCCGATATTCATCCGGCGGGTGCCCGTCCGACGCCACCAGCATGCGAACGAATTCCTCGCGCATCTTCTCGCGCCAGCTCTGACCGAAGCTGACGAAGAACGTCTGATCGTCAGCCGGCTTTCCATTCAGTGACAGGTGATACGCGTCGTACGCTGCCGCGAGGCCGGCGAGATCGGCGATGCTCTCGCTCAGCACCTGATGGCCATTGAGATGAAGATCAGGAAACGGCTGGTAGGCATCGTACTGCGCGGCCAGGGCTTCGCTGGCCGCTTTGAAGTGCTCGAGATCCTGCGGCGTCCACCAGTTCGCCAGTCGACCGTGCGCGTCGAACTGGCTCCCGGTGTCGTCGAAGCTGTGGCTGATCTCGTGACCGATCGTCCCGCCCATCGCGCCGAAATTCGCCGCCGGATCGCGGTTGGGATCGAAGTACGGCGGCTGCAGAAACGCGGCAGGGAAGTTGAGCGCATTCTGGAGTGGAAGATTGACGGCGTTCACCGTCTGCGGCGTCATCCACCACTCAGTGCGATCGACCGGCTGTTTCAGTTTCGCAAGCTGCCGGTGACATTCGAACAGTTCCGCCCGCTGGAGATTTCCGAGTGCGTCCCCTTTGACAATCTCGAGCGGTGAGTAGTCGATCCATTTGTCCGGATAACCGACGCCGACGTAAAGCGTCTTCACCTTTTCTTTCGCCTTCGCCTTGGTCTCCGGCGTCATCCACTGGAGCGCGTCGATCCTCTTGTCGAACGCCTTCGTGAGGTCGTCGACCATGGCGCGAACTTTC
>JBKPSH010000061.1:0-40610 GCA_046734955.1 Acidobacteriota bacterium | reverse complement strand
CGTCAGTCCCTGTTCGACGCTGCTCAATGCGCGGTGCCACCGTTCCACCTGCCCGGCCGCTTCGTCGTGTTGCTTTCGAATCTCCATGACGAGCGGCGCAACGGCGCGTTGCCGATAAGGCTCGGTAAGCGAGGCGAGCTGCGACACCAGCTCCGCGCGTGTGGCTTCGACGTCGGCCGCCGCGGCTGTGATGTCGAGCGCGTCAATCAATGTGCGTCGCTCAGCGATCAACGACTCGAGCGTTTTCAGCCGCTGACCGCATTCATCGACCCACTGTTTCGTTTCACTCTCGAGATCGCGCTTGACGTGCTCGAGCTCGGCGATCATCCGCGCGCACGACTGATAGCGTTCAGCCGGATCCTTCGCTAGCGCTTTCATCACCAGTTTGGTGAGCGCCGCGGGGGCTTCGGTATCCCGAATCGGCAAAGGCGCTTCCGACTGAACCTTCGCAAGCACCGAAATCGGGTCGGCAGCAGCGAAAGGCTTTCGTCCGGTGAGCATCAGGTAGAAAACGGCGCCCGCCGAAAAAATGTCGGAGCGCTGATCGACATCGGGGCCACGCGCCTGTTCCGGCGACATGTAGTCGGGCGTCCCGACAATCAGTCCGCTTGCCGTCATGTTCGAAGAGGCAAGCCGGGCGATCCCGAAGTCCACGATCTTCAGTTCGCCATGCTGGCCGACGAGGAGGTTGCCGGGCTTGACGTCGCGGTGGAAGATGCCGTGTGTGTGCGCAGCGTGAAGCCCAGCGCACATCTGCAGCATCAGATCGATCTTCTTCTCGATGTCCGCCCCTTCGGGACGCTCCAGATACTTGTTCAGCGTCCAGCCCTGAACCAGCTCCATGACGATGAAGGGGCGACCGTCGTCCTCCCCCATGTCGAATATCGTGATGATGTTGGGATGCACGAGTTGCCCGGCGGCTCGGGCTTCCCGATAGAAGCGAGTGCTCGTCTCCGGATCGTCCTCGAGGTCGGTCATCATGACCTTGATGGCGACCGAACGTTCCATGAGTCCGTCGTGGGCGCAGTAGACAACGCCCATGGCCCCTTTGCCGAGGCGATCGACAATCCGGTAACGGCCGATGCTGGGGGGAAGCCTGCGACGCGGAGGCGGCTGTTCTGGTTCCACCCTATGCTCCCTGGTAGCGAGCCAGAACGGCGGTGATGTTATCTCGGGCGCCGCGCGAGAGTGCCGCTTGAATCAGCTGTGTAACGACCTCGACGGCTGTGCCTCCCGTGCTCACCAATGCTTCCATGGCCTTGTCATCAAGAACGCTGTGGAGGCCGTCGGAGCACAAAAGAATGGCGTCGCCCGATGCGAGATCGTGCTCGGTCATCCGCACGTCGGTCTGCTCGCGCGCGCCAAGCACATTGGTGAGCACCCGTCGCATTGATTCGTGAGGCACGGCGCCGTTGGGTCCGGCTTGAGACGCGAGCACGGTTGCCGCCCACGTGTCGTCGCGTGTCAACTGCGTCAGGCTTCCGCCGCTGAAAAGGTAGAGGCGGCTATCGCCGGCGTTGGCAACCGCCATTCGCGTCCCGGAAATCAGCGCGCCAACCAGCGTCGTGCCCATGCCCGTGTACTCGTCATAACGTTCAGCAGCACGAAAGACGCGGCGGTTTGCGAGGTGGACCGCCGTCCTCAGGCGATTGCCAGAAAAAGAGAGAGTCGGTTCGATGCCGTACGGCCATGAGAACTCCCCGTCCTCCTCCGTACGACGGATGAAACCCTCAATGGTTTCCACCGCCAGGTTCGAGGCTACTTCTCCGGCGGAATGCCCGCCCATACCATCGGCGACGACGAACAGCTTCAGCGTCGGATCGCTGATGTAGCTGTCCTCATTGGACTTTCGGACCGGCCCGCGGTCGCTCAGGCCATGGGCGTCAATCACACGTGCTCCCTCGGTGGAGGCTGAAGTCTAGCGATCGCTTTCGGAAGGGCCAATGCTACTTTGGTAGTACTGCCGTCGGCAAGCACGGAGGTATCCGACCCGGGGTCAGGCGAGGGTCCCCTAGGCAAGCCGGCTAACCAGCTGTGTCCGGGAATCAACACCGATTTTGTCGAAGATCCGGGTCAGATGCCTTTTGGTTGTCGTCGGCGCAATGCCCAGGGTGGAGGCAATCACCGGATTTGGGTATCCCCGCAGGACCAGTTCCGCGACTTCCGCTTCGCGCGGCGACAGACCGTAGCGGCGCGCAAAGGCCTCCCGCTCAATTCCCAGTTCGCGCACGCTGATCGCGACGTGCGGATCGCTGCCATCGCCGAACGGCAGAACATGAACGTAAAGCGGCTCGCCTCGAGCGTCAGTCAAGAGAGTCACAGCGGGGGGCGGTGGAACGGCCGGGTCGATGTCGCGAATCCGCAGCAGATGATCGCGAAGCATCACAATCAGGTCCGCCTGATACTCCTTCTGCAAACGCATGCGCAGCGTCGAGGCCGCCTCGTTCTGGTACAGGACGCGCGTGCGGTGGAAGACAAAGACGGCCAACCGGAGTCCGTGCACGATGGCGCCAAAGTCAACCGCGGGGCTGTCGCCCATGGGTGCAGCATCCTACCAGAAGCGCCAGCGATCACCGCTGCGCCGCCGAACCGAGAGGATTATCAAACGGGAATCCGAACAGCCGCGGATTCTCGCCGATGACCGCCGCTGACACGATGTAGAACACGTACTCGTAGGTCTGAAAGGGAAGCTGTTTCCCATACTGCGCCAGGAACTTCCAGAAGTTTCGATCTCTTGGATTCTGCGGCATTTTGCGCAAGTAATCGATCACGCGCCACTCACCCCAGTTGTACGAAGCCATAACGAGCAGACCGGATGCTTGTGCGTCGGTCGAGTAGATATTCTTGATGTACCGTGCAGCGGCTGGTGTTGCCTTCTCCCAGTTGAACCGATCGTCGAGTTGATCGAAGGTCGCTTGTGTGGAAAGCGGTCCAATCCTGAGGCCGTACGTACTCCCGGTTTCGGGAATGAACTGCCACATGCCTTTGGCAATACCCCAGCGTGTTGGCGGTCCACTTCGATACGGATCGAAGTCGCTTTCCTGCATTGCGAGGTAGAAAAATTGCGGCGGCAGATTCTGTGCGACGAACGCGGCGGCAATCCTCTGCACGTAGCCCGAGTCTTGAGCCCTCTTCAGCGCGTTCGCGTATCGCCTGGTCGACCGCCACTTTTCAACGTACTTCATTACTTCGCCGATGTAATCGGGGGGCGCCGCCGCATCGCACTCACCGAACATTCGGGTCACACGAAGAACGAGCTTTTCTTTTTCATTCAGCTTCCGATCAAACAATTCGGCGACGTAACGATCGTAGTCCTCCGCCATACGGCGCCGCGCCGCCATGTATGCGGCAATCTGCTGCTGTCCCGGTGTGTCCGACTGCGCCACCTTCCGCTCCAGATCGAGGACAATCAGGTCCTGCGCTTTCATCTGGTAGAAGATTTCCTGCGCCTGCTCCATCTGCCGGCCGAGCGCTTGATGCACGTACAGCGCGTACCCGCCGGCACCCAGAGCGATGAGCGCGATCGCCGCAACAATGAATCGCTGCCGGCGGCGCTGCTGTTGCTGCAGCTTTTGAAAGGCCTTGCGGATCATCAGCGTGCGCCCGCCCACCGATCCGTCTTCGTCGTCGTCGGACGCGAAGTATCGCTCCGCGTATGAATCAAGCGATTCTTCGTCGCTCGCGTCGCGACTGTTTGAAGATGTCCGGGCAAACTCTTCGGGCTCGATGGTCAGAGTTGGGCCATCGGCACCCAGCGTCGCTTCTACGCCATGTCCAATGGGTGCGCTCTCCACTCGTCTGCCATTGATGAAAAGGCCGTTACTGCTTTGCAGATCGCGAATGATCCATGTGCCGTTGACGAGAGACACTTCGGCGTGCCGCCGGCTGACGTGTGTGTCTGCGACTTCGACGTCGCAGCTGCGTTCCCTGCCGATGTGAAATGAAGATGCGAAGCGGAGCGTGCGGCCGTTCGGCAAACGGACGACGAGGGCCATGGGCTGATGCTAGCGGACCGGTGCGGTGCGACGCAACGGAACCCGAGGAAGCGAGCGGATCAGTTCCCGGCGGGCGGAAGTTTCGGCCGTACGGTGACGGGCTGGGAGGATCGCGCAGTCGCACCCGAGTCGTCGGTCACGACCAGCGTGACGAGATAGACGCCGGAGACCGGGTAGTCGTGCGTAGTCTTGACCCCCGCCTTTGCCTCGCCGTCGCCAAAGTCCCAGTTATAGCGAACGATCGTGCGTCCGGTGCCGGCTGTGGACAGCGAACCATCGAAGTTCACCGTCTGCAGCGCCTCCGGCGTTTGCGGGCTGAACGCGAAGAGCGACACCGTCGGATTCGGTATCGTCGTCGTCGCGACAGTTGTCGTCGACGTCGTGGTTTCGGTGATGACCACCTTACCGGGACCAACGGGTGGCTCGCTGTTGCATCCCAGCGCAGTTGCGACGATGAACGCGACGATCAACGGTGCGACGAGGAGTAGTTTCCGCATAACTACTTGGTCAGGTTGAGGCCTGCCACGGGAGTAACCTTGGCGTGCAGACCGTTGTTCGACATCGTGACGATTGCGTTGAGCGACAGCACCATCTTCCCGATGAGATTTACTTTCATCCCCGGAATGATGGTGTACTTATTCAGGCTTCCGTCCGCAAAGACCAGGGCCTGCGCTGCTGTCGCGCCGATTCCAGGAATGGGCGTGACGGCACCGAGTTCGACCGGGCCAGCGCCAAGAACCCTCTGGCCGAGAACATCGGCGAGGAACGTGAGCTTCGGTGCCGCGACGATTTCGACACCACCATTGAACTGGAATTGATTCTTCAGATGCTCGCTGGGCACGTCGACTGCCTTGTTCCAGTACTCGAAGCCGACGGACGCATGCGGCTTCAACGGGCCCTTGCCTAACGAAACAACAAACGATCCCAGCGTGCGCGTGACTCCGAGACCGCGAAGATTGTCGCGATCGCCGGTTGGCAGGCGCATGACGACGTTGATCGCTGCTCCGCCTGGATCGGGAACATCCGGACCTTTGAATTTCAGCAGGCGGAATTTGGCGAGTGCCGCAATGTCGCCGACGCCAAAGAACTTGTTGTTCGTCTCCACGAGCCGGCCAACCACGCCATTCCCATTGACGGTTGCCGAGGTTCCTGAAAGCTTGACCGTGACGAGTGGCACGACGACGCCGACGTCAATCTTTGGGCTGACGCCCACCGCGCCAGAAATTGCGAGCGTCTGACTCGAGATCTTGAGATTGCCTGTCGTAGTGCCTGACACAATGGGCGAAGCCGCCGTCACCGATCCCAGGGGCAAATTCGTCAGTGAGAAGTCGGATAGTTTGTCGTAGTTCGTCGAGCTGAACGTCGCGCCGACGCTGACCTTGCCCTCACCTGCGGTCAGCGCGCGCTCAACGAACGAGGGACCAAAAGAAGTCGTCGTACGCGCGAGCAGTCCGGTAGATGGGTCAAGCTTGAACACGAACCCACCCGACGACGTGCCAAAGGGCGCCGTCGCAATCTCGGTCGCTGTTGCCACCGCGATCGAGTCGCCGGAGAGACCACCGGCTCCCTGGTTTGCCAACTGCTGGAGAACTTGCTTCCCAGTCAGCTCTGGAACCGTCGTAACCTTCTGCGCCATTACCGGAGACGCGTATCCGAGCGCTAGGATTGCGCCCGCAATACGCGCGTGGCGCCTCAGACTAATGTTCATCAAACGGCCTCGCAGGAGGGAGGTGGAAGCCACCGCGGATTATTGAACGCGACAGAGGTCAAGTCAAGACCTCGAAACACTGCGAAACAGCATCACAACGCGAAACAGTACTTGAGTGCCAACGACGACTCAGTTCACTACCCTCAAGTGATAGAACACGAAGTGCTGATCTCTTTCGCGATACTCCTTCGCGACGTCGACGGGAGCGATCGAAAACGCCTTGCGGCAGATCTCCTGCTGTACTTGATCCTGCGTATTGCACCAGAAATTCCAGTGCAGGTAGAGGCCGCCGCTGTACCGTTGCGCCAGGTATCGCATGTAGGCCGGATTGGATGTGACGAGTGACATTTGTCCCGCGTTGATACCCCAAAGATGAAACATGCTCGGATTGTGGGTCAGGACGTATGAATTGTGCGGTATTTCACTCGCGAATGACTGCGCGAATCGTACGTCGGCACGCGCAGCCCACGCCTCCTCGGTTGTCGCACGCACGACCGGCGCATACCACAGGAACTGAAACATCAGGACGGTGACGATCACCGCCCGGATTACGCTGCTCGCAGCCAGACGAGAACCCCGTCCGAGATGTCCGGAAAACTGCGTCACTCGTGATGCGCCCAGTCCGCCCAGCACTGCAAGCGGCGGATAGGTCATCAACGAGTAACGCACGTCCGCGCCGTAGTTATAACTCCCCGCGTAGAACACGAGGCCCACCGCAAAGAACATCAGGAAGTAAATCGCCATCGACCAACCTTCGCGGCGATGACGAACCGAAATCAACCCCGCAATGGCAAGCACTGTGAATGCTACGGGGAAGCGCTCGTCGTACAAGTAAAACCATCCGTTGACCGGAAGGTTCGTTGCAATGTATCGGACCGAGAATCGCGGACCGGTAGTGCCCCAGTCTATGTGGCGGATGGCAAACAAGTGGGCAATGTGAACCACCACAAGGCTTAGAAATAGAGTCAGCCCCCACCAGGTGCTCGGATGTTTCAGTTCGAGTCGAGCTCGCGGCCAGACGATGAACGCGATCACCGGCAGAATCAGTATCGATTCCGGACGAAACTGCACCGCATAGGCTGCGGTGACGATGAGCATTAAGCGCGCGGGCCAGCCGCCCGTCCGCGCGTAATGGGCAGCACACAATACCGCCACGATCGAGGCGAGCGACGCGGTTGGCTCGACTGCGGCCGTTGCCGACCACAGCAGTTGCTCCGGCATGAGCGCCATGAGAAGACCGGCAAACAGTGCCGTATCCCGATCGCCAAACGCCACCAAGCCCAGCAGGTAGACAGCGCATACGGTCAGCGCCATTGCGGCCGCGTTCACGGCGAACGCCGTCCACGAGTGCACACCGAAAACGCGATAGCCAAGACTAAGCGCGTGCGGATACGCGTACGGCTGCTTGTTGTACTCACCGCTCGCACATTTCAGACGGCCATACTCGACGCTTCCGTCGTTACACATCTGAGCGCGTCTCGTGTCGGCAATGTTGTGGCCCACGCCCTGATAAATCTGTTCGTCGTAGAAGATGCGGTTCGTTCGTGGCGCCGCAAACACCGTGAGCGCGACGCCTAATGCCGAGAGCGCCAACAGGCGAGCCGTCTCGCGTCTGACGGCGTCGCGATCTACGGAATTGATCAACAGGACGCCCGCGACCAGTCCAAAGAGCACGCAGACGTCCAGCGACCACGGCTGCAACAACTTCAGTTGCTCTCGCAGGGTGCCAGTTGACGTCCTGGCCAACCAGAGCGACAGGCCGCCGAGAATCCCGAGTGTCGCGATCGAAGCAGCGACCGAGGATTGTTGCCGCGACACTCCTGCCGACACGAGGGTTGGAGTCATGCGCGGCGCATAACGAGGAAGGGGCCGATCGCGAGCGCGTCTGCACCGGATCTGAGGAAGACGTCTGCGGCCTGATCGGGTGAGCAGACTAACGGCTCGCCATGAATGTTGAAGCTCGTGTTGAGGACCGCCGCAACACCCCAATGCTTGCGCGCAAGGCGCAGAACCTCTGCAAACGGTCCGTCGTCGTCGTCACCGACAATTTGCGGACGGCACGTCCCATCGATACTCATCACCCCTGCGAGCTGCTCGCGGTATGTCTCGGACACCTTGTAGGCCATTGTCATCGCGCGGTTGCGTCCACCTGACCAATCGGAGAGCAGACGAGGCGCTTCGCTCTCGAGCATGCTGGGACAGAACGGCTGGTACCACACCCTCCGTTTCAGTACAAGATTCAGCCGATCACGTAACGCGGCGCGATCGGGACGGGCAAGCACACTCCGATGACCCAACGCGCGTGGACCGTACTCCATCCCGCCCTGAAACCACATGACGATCTTGCTCTCGGCCAGGAGCTCGATAACGCGGCATGGGAGACTGCCACCGACACACGTCGCAGGAAGGTTCGCCGCGCGCAGACTGGACTCTATGACCCATGGATCGTAAGCCGGTCCGAGATCCAAACGATTCATGTCGATGTGGGGAGGATCTCCGGATCCTGCCGACGCGCTCACCGCGGCGCCGAGTGCGAGGCCGCCGTCTCCCATGTGCGGAAACACGAACACGTCATCGACTTCCGGTAGAAGCCTGATCTGACGTGTGGCTTTGACGTTCGATACCACGCCTCCGGCCAGGGCCAGCCGTCGATGCCCGCTCAGGCGTATCGCGTCGCGTGCGAGCGCGACGGCAGCGCATTCGACGGTCTGTTGGGCCAGATAAGCGAACTGCTCGTTCGCAAACCGCCAATGCACACGTGCGAGAGGACGACGAAATGCATGGCCTGGCCACTCGGTCGTAATGATCCCGTCCTTTACGCGTACCCACGGCAATAGAGGATTGTTGGCGTTGTCGATCGGCGCCGCGTAATCCGCGAGTGCCATCACCTTCCCTTCATCCTCGAGCTCGCGCATGTTGAGCAGGTTCGTGACGTGCTCGAAGAACACACCAATTGAGTGGCGGGCCGATGATGCGGCAATGCGATTGAGCTGCCCACCGGCAAACGTAGAGATGGTCGCTGAAAGTCCATCACCCAGCCCATCGATCGTCAGCACGGCGCACCGATCGAAGCCGGACGTCCACGCCGCCGCCGCTGCGTGTGCGACGTGATGATCGACGATCTGGAGCCCTGCGCGGGCGAAACGATGCCGCGCGATCTGTCGCTTCAAAACGATTGAGCTGACCGCCCGGGACATCAATCCCGGCGACCACTCGGTCATGCGGTACTTCATCGTGCGAGTAAGACCGGCGAGTGGACCTTGCGCGGCCTTACGTCTGCGGACGTTGTAGTAGCGCTCTTTGCTTCCGGGCCACACACGCCCGAGCGTCTTGGCCGGATCGCAGGTTGTGGCCGCGACGATGTCGATCTCCTGGGGCGTGAGTGCTGCCTGCGCAAGGCACGCCTCGATCGAGCGGGCCGGAAACACGATTTCGAGCTTGCGTCTCGTCAGGCGCTCTTCGTTGACGGCAGACACGAGCCGCCCATCCTGCAGGAGTGCCGCCCCGGAATCGTGGCCGTCCCAGATGCCAAGAATGTTCAATTTAAAAAAACAGGTATTTGATCAGAGAGTAGCCGTAGCGCGGGGCATCGCGCCAGACGCGAATGTGTGACGCGCCATGCGCCCGCGGATGTTCGTGGCTGGGAACTTCCGCCATCCGCCATCCCTTGCGCAAGGTTTTGATCGTCATCTCCTGCTCGATCGTCGTCGTGTTCTCGTGGAGATCGAGTTCGCGCAGCACCGACGTCCTGATGGCGCGAAAGCCGTTCTGACTCTCGCTGAGCCGGCATTTGAATCGCCGATTGATGCACGCCGTGATGAACGAGCTGCCGGCGAGACGCAGGAACTCGTCAAAACCACCGTGCAATTCACTCGAGCCGCCGCGCAGGCGCGACGCCACGACGTGATCGGCTTCCCCGGACAGAATCGGCGCGACGAGCAGGGGGATGTCCTCGGGATCGTGGGATCCGTCAGCATCGAGGAAAACCGTTACCGGCGTGCGGATGTGTGGAATAGCCTGACGGATCGCGAGACCCTTGCCGCGCCCGGTCTCGGGAAGCACGCTCGCTCCGCTTCGCGCCGCAACGTCCGCCGTTCCATCAGTCGATTGTCCGACAACCACGAGCACAGCCTGTGCGTAGCGGCGAGTGCGATCGATGACGCCGCCGATGCTTGGTGCTTCCTGTTTGGCGGCGATCACGACGGATACATCCGTTGCAACATGATGCATCGCCGCCCGATTCAAACGAGACTGCGTCAAGGCGTCCGCGAAGCAGGCGACATTCATCGCGCAAACCCCGTGGTCGGCGAGTGTCCTTCAGCCGCAGTCGGTAGCGTTCCTGATGTCCGCCGAAACGCAAGCGTGTTGCCCAGAATACTCTGGTACGCCTCGCAGGCGGTCCAGCACTGCGGGCACTGTCCTTTCCAGATCTCTTCCTGCACCTGCTTTGTCCGCGAGTCGTTCCAGATCGGATCGAGACGCATGCCAGTTTCACGAAGACGACCGATGGGTCTCGAGTAGGTGATGCACGGATAAACGACACCCCATGGATCGATGAAGCAGCTTGCGCGCAGAGCGTGGCAGGGCATCGGCGTACGGCCGGTCGCAAGAAATCGATCGAGATTCTTTAGATACGCATTTTCAAGCAAGTGTCTCGGCGACCGCGCAAGCCCACGCAAACCGCGATATCGATCCATCTCGATTCGCGCCGACTCTGGATCGGGAGCAACCGCATCGGTATCCGCGTTCCCATAGTAGTGCCCTGATTGTTGAGCGACGTTCAGATGGATGTCATCGATCGTGAGACCGGGACACTCACGCGCGCACGCCGCAAACGTCCGGTCGAACTGCCCGAGGTTATGGGTCGACAGCGTCACGCCCAACACCGTCGCGATTCCTGGAATGCGCCGCAGCGCGCGGAAGGTTTCCATCTGACGCTGGAAGCCCCCCTTGATGCCGCGAATCTCGTCGTTCAGCCGCTCGTCGCCGTCGACGCTGACCGTTACGATCGTGTGTGCCGGACCTCGTCCCGCGATTCGTTCGACGCTGCGAACGATGCGATCGGTCTGAAATCCGTTGGTCGGGAAATGAAGAATGGACAGCCGCGACCAACCGCTCAGGATGGCGTCAAATACATCATCAATGTCGCGACGAAGAAAGATTTCGCCGCCGGTGAGATCCACCCAGTTGAGATTGGGATTCTCGCGAACGAGCGCGACGATCTCCTCAGTCGTCAGTTCGTCTGTCGGCTTTCGTCGCCAGATATTGCAGGTTTTGCACTGGTACTGGCACCAGTATGTCAGGCACAGATTCAGCTTGAGTGGCGCTGACGGCCGGTAAGCGGTCGTCCGAAGCAGGGCAACGCCGAGATGAGCGGAGCGGGTGATCACTTGGGCTTCACTTCGTGCGAGACACGGTCGATCAACCACGGACTCTGGAAGTCTTTGCGCGAGACGACCATCGTGACCGTTGTCTCTTGTTCACTCGGAGCACCACCGCTGCTCATCTTGATCGCTTGTTTCATTCCAAACTTCAGCTGCGCGCCGCCGGACGGGCCAGCATCGAGGCGATCGTATTCCGGCTGCGAGGTCAGCGTGCATTTCAGTGACTTGTATTCCTTGAATTGCGCTTTCAGCTCACGGATGTTATCGAGGTGAAACAGTTGTCGCACGGCTTCTGGCTTCATTGTGTCCAGCGCTGCGCAGTAGTTCTTCACCAGCTGGCCAATCTCCTGTTTCGCGTGTTCCTCGGCACTGACCGGTGCGGCCGCAGGCTTGCCCGGATCTGACGGCGTGGGCGACGGCGATGTTGGCGCGCTCCCTTGCGAATTCGGCTTGGTAGGAGATGGCCCTGGATTGGTCACGACCGGTTGCGCAGGCGCGGTTGCGGTTTGCGGAACCGGCTTAGGCCTCGGCCGAGGCAGATTGTCAGCGACCGGCGGATGAACCGGGCTGGCGTTTATCGGCGAAAGACTCTTGGCGAATGCCGCGCCGCATGTTTTCGCCGACGTCATCGTCATCTCACCAGTTGACGGACACTCGCCGGTGAACTGCTGAAATGAGAAGCCATCGTCGGACTCGGCTTTCAGCGAAACCGGCATTCCGCTCGGTATATCGGCCGTACACATTGCGCCATTTGTTCCGCAGTAAATCCCGCCGTTGCCGACGATAGTGCCTCCTTCAGGTTTGGTAATCGTGAGCCGGAATGAAACTGGAAGCTGCGACTTTGCGACCGGATCGAAGGTGGCGCCGCACGTTCTCGGCTCAGTCATCGACGTGCGGCCGGCAGGAGCACAGTCGCCAGTGTAGCCGCTGAACACGTAGTCCTTGTCCGCTTGTGCGTCCAGCTCGATGGGCTCGCCCTTCGTAACAGTGGTTGAACAGCGCGCCCCGCCGGTTCCGCATTCAATGCCCGGCCCTTTGAGGGTGCCACCGACGGGCTTCGTAATTGTCAACAGCTGACCCGCCGGGAAGATCCAACGGACCATCGCAAAGAGAATCCAAACCAGGAGCGCGCCGACTACGACGGTACCCAGGGCGACCATTGCGCCGCGTGCCCCCGGCGAAGATAGGACAGAGCCTGTTGAGCCCGTTCGTCCAGCCGACGCCGACCGCTGACGATCGTTGCCTCGTTGCAAACGCTCGCCGAGCGATTGGAGCGCCGCTCCAACCGAGAAGGATGATTTCGGCCGCGACGAGCTGGATTTCGCTCTCGGCTGACCGACCATTGTCGGCTCGGACGTCGAGCGGGTGCTTGAACGCGGAGTCAGCGGTGGAAAGCTGACCCGCGGATCGGTATCCGCCGGACGGTACCCGACATCGTCCCGTCGCACCATGACCGTCGGCTCGATCCCCTCTGATGCGGGCGTGGACCGGCTCGCGCGACCGATGAGAACTGTTGGATCGGTGGAGACAACCTCGGACGCGGCGGGTCCTTGAAAGGGACTTGCCGCACCGCGCGCGGCATCGAGTCGTGCCATCAACGCCCGGGCACCGGCGTGCTGGCGATTGTGCGCCAACGCTTCCATCACCCAGCGACGGGCAACGTCGTAGGATTTCTCTTGAAAAGCGGCCAGGGCGCGGCCGTAAGCGGCGTCAGCGGGGGAGTTCGATGGGTTATCCACGGGGCACCAGGCGCCTATCCTAACGCGACCGGATTCGGCCTTTCAAAGCCTTAATTTCCTGTGTTTTTCGACGAGTACGGGGCAGCCAAAGTTTGACAAGTCGGGTGCCCCCCAATAATCTGAGCGCGTTCTTCCGATAAGGTCTTTGGCATCGCGCGGTCACGAGCCGCGCCCACGGGCCGCGATCCGCGGCCCCCGGATCTAGATTGGAGTCGTCTGCATGGACGGACGCGACAGCACGCAATCGCTGTTGGTGCTGAGAAAACTCACCCGTGCAATCGCCGACGTTGTCCGCGTCCAGATGACGGAATACCTTGCGACGCTGGCGCCACTCCTGCGGCCGAAGATGGTCCTGGGCGATCACGTCGAGGACGGCACAAAGGAATCGACACGGCGATCGGACAAAGCCTTCAAGGATCTTCAAACGCTCTACGAATCCCTGGCGGGCACCAAGCCATTCAACCTTCCGCGTGAACTGACGCTGCCACTCAGGCTCGTCGGTTCTGGTCTTGAAATCACGCCAGTCGATACGGCGCTTCAGATCAAGTCGGGATCCGAGACGCGGACGATCATGGTGCGTTCACCGCTGACATGGACGCTGACATATTCCGGCTATCCGCCGACTCGCCTGCCGGATCTTCTGAAGGCCAAGCTGCAAACGGGAGAAGAACTCGGACAATTTGTCGTCAGCTATCTCCTGATGCACGTGGTCATCACCAACTCGCCTGGTCTGACGAGCGTGTTCGAGGCGTTGCATTTCCCGATCACGACGACCACGGTCCCTGAGTTCGGTCCTCTTCCAATTACTCGAATTGGAGTTGCCGTATCCACCACGCGTCCGTCTGACGATGTGATCCTGCAGAGCGCCGAACTCACGGGCATGGATGCGTTCGAGGAAGTGGTCAACGTGAAGGACATCTCGCAGCTTCGCGATCCGTTGAAGCAACGCTTGCTGGACATCGCGCGGCAACACGCGCCTGAGGCGGTGTAGCGTGATGCTGAAATTGCTGAATGTTGATTGCGGATTGCTGACTGGATTTACTTCGTCTGTGGGCGATAGAACCAGAACGTGCCCTGGACTTTGATTGTTGTCTTCTTTCGTCCAGCCGTCGTTTCGCTGTCCTTAAAGAAAAGCTGACTTCTCCGCACCGGCGATCCTTTCGGCGCATTCTGCTCCAGGACCGTCACCGCACCGTTTCCATCCACTGATTCCACGATCGCGGTGTGGTGTGGCCGCTCGCCAAAATCGCTGTCGCTGGATCCTGAGCCGTCGGGATTGTTCACTTCGACGTCGCGGTCGAAGCGATAGTCGCGCATCTGAATCACATCGCCTGGCTGAAGGTCCTTAAGCGAGACCGCCGAGCCCCACACGTAGTCCGCGTCCGGCGTCACGGTGCCGTAGTCGCTCGCGCTCTTGGCGCCTGCGGTTGCGAGCGCAGTGTCTGCGAATGTGAAGCACTCGCCATTGCCGACCTTATCCCCGCGTTTACGCCGCGCGAAGCCGACAATGCGATCCGCGATGCCGGCAGCAGTGGTGCCTCCGCCGCTCGGCGCATCAAGTCCGACTGGCCCTGGCAGTGGCGTCTCGGTTCTCGCATTGGTGCCATCGTCGATTTCGATCGCGCCGCCGAATTCGTTTGCCGATCCTGGAGTGTGTGACATTTCTTTACCGAGGGGCTTCGCCCCTCGGACTCCCCGACACGCTCTCTCGCGAGCCGCTTCGCCGGCTCGCTCCGTTCGCGTGGCTCGCTTCGCTGCGCTCGCTCGCGTCTTTCTTCGCGCGGCTCGCCTCGGCGTAGCGCCGGTCAGCTGATAGTTGCTCGCTTCTTCTCGATCAACGTTGCGGAAATAGCGTTGTATAAATCATGTAACGCGCCGGCTGCGGGATCTTGTATTGCCAGCCTCCGCCACTGACGGCGTAAAGCTTGCCCCGCTCCGACCACTTATCGACGCCCGTCGCACATAGCGACAACAACGCGTGTGGCACGGTCAGACTCACTTCATATTCAATCAGAACTTTAGGCATCACGCGGGGATTCGATTTCAGGTTTCCCGCGCCGTGCACACCGACAATCTCTCGCGGCGTTCCGCTCGGACAGAAGAACGTGGTCATGAATGGAGAAACGCGAGGGTCCTTGTAGCCCCACAGGCGAGTGCCCTTTTCGATCCGCGTGTCGTGAACGGGATAGTTGTAGTCGATGTACTCCAACTCGCCGATGCGATCGGGGAAGTAGATGCTGTAGAAGCTCTTTGCGATCGATCGCCAGTAGTCGCGTTGGTTCATGGCTAGGGCAGCGATCCGTAGAACATCGCGTTGTCGGGCGACGGATAGTGCAGCTTGAATTGTGACGGCGTCTCTCGGATCACTTGCTGGCGGTTAGTCGAGTAGTGCCAGATGAACCCATTCATGTAGATGCCGATGTGTTTTCGTGGCGTATTGGAAATGCTTTTTGCCGCCAGGTTCACATTCCCCGCGCGGGTGATCAAGACAAGGCACGTGGAGAGGGATACGGGACGCAATGACCACACGCCAGCGGACTTGCATCGCGAAAAGAGCTCCTGTAGTCGAATTGTCGCGCCGGGCCCGCTTCCGTTGCCCATCATCCGGCACGTGATGCCGAAGTTGTATCCGAGAACGTGGGACACGAAATGGGCAGAGTGACGATCGGCGCTGGTTGTATAGCCATTCGGGCAGATCGCAGCCAGTGACTTTCCAAGGTATGAGTCGAGCTGTTGGGGAGTAATCACCCCAATGTCCTCAGTCGCAACCGCATGGTTCATACCTCTGTAGATACGTATCGAGCGCCGGCGAAGATCTTATCAGCCTCTCGGGTATTAACGTCCCGTTAGCCTTTTGCGAACAGCCAGGCGCTGACGATGCCGAAGATGACGGCGATCAGGAGCCAGGTGCGGCCCTGCGAGGTGCGCGGTCCGCGGGTCAGGGCGGCAATGAGGAAGGCAACGGCCAGGGCTGCGAGGATGTATTTGGCGAGCATCGGCTAACCGCATGCGGCGTATCCATAGACGGTCAGGCCAGTGTTTGATGCGCCCTCGACAAATCCTCGAACCCAGTGCGCAATATCGCGATTTCCAGTTCCAGGAACCTGAGCCGCTCGAGTTGGCTGCCGTCACGCGTCCACTCCACGTGGATGTGATCGGTGTGCGGGTTCTTCGGCGCTCCATTCGTGTAATTGCCAATCCACGCTCGCGGCCCACCCTTCTCGACACTCCAGATCTGGTGGTTCCAGATCACGTTATCGATTCCGGATTTGTGTGCGGCGCGAATGAGGGCATGAAAGAGCGCGTCACCGATTACTTTTTCCTCGGGCCGATGTGCATTGAGGCCGATGTCGAGCGCCCGTCCCTGCGCATGCGCCGATTTCGTGCTCGTGCCTTTAATATTTCGACAGACGTAGATGCCGAGGTTCTTCGTCTGGAAAAAGTTCGCGTGGATCATTCGGACCGCCTGCTTCGGCGCCGGTTGGCTCTGGTTCCAGTTCACGTTAGTGAGATCGCCCATGACATGACCTCCGTACTACATCGCCGCGAGGAGCCGTTGTTGCCGCCACGCCGGCGCGCTCGTGTTGAATAACGGAGTGCCGGGGTCGAGCAAACAGAGGTAGTGCGCCGCGAGGATGCGGTGACGCTGATACCCATTCTTTAATACGTCGATGCAGTGCTCGCGGGTCACCGGTTTGCCCATGAAGTAGCGCGTGCCTTTTCGGAAGCGGCTTTCATTCGCGTGCCACCAGACTTCGACTTTCTTGGCGTCTGGCCATGGCAATCCCTCGTCGGGATCTATGTCGACATTAGGATCGTCGGGGTCATCCGTCGGGCCGGGTGACGCTTCTTCCGGTGCGTCGCGATCGAGCTTCATCCGTTTTAAGTCGGCGCCACTAATCAAACTGAACGCTTCTCCGGCGACACGCGCATTCGCCTCTTCACGCATCTGAGCGAAAAGCCAGGGCACGAAAATGGAATTGCCGGAGAGCCCGGCGCCCTCGACTAGGGTCCGATGATTTGGGGCAGCTGCCGCAACGCGCTTCAGCAGCTCATATGTGTCGCGATCGTTCGAGGCAAGTAGGGCCAGACGTAACGCCCGACGTTGCGAGGCGCCAGGAGCGAGAGCAAGTCGGCGTGCCAACTCCAGGGCAGACCCTCGGTTTCCGAGCAACGCGGCGGAACACGCCCCGGCTAACGTGCTCAGGTCATCTTGGCCGGCTTCCGCCGCGGCCATGCATACCGGTAATAGGTCAAGTCGTCCGACTTCACCGACACAAGTCAGCGATCTCGCACGAAGGGATACGTCAGCAGATCTGATTGCTACATCCAGCATCGTACCCGGGTCAACGCGGTGGAGTGCGCATGCAGCAATGGCCACACTTCGCCGAAAATCGCTGGCGTGTCCGAACAACCTTGCCACAAATCCGGTCAGTGCGGCAGCGGACATCCAGCCGAACGCAGATGTCAAACCCGGGCGTGTTTCGGGCAGAGTCTCACTCAGCGAACACAATCGGTCAATCGCGACCCATTCCTTGGCGGCGATCGCACAGACCGAGGCGACGAACACTTCCCCCCGACCCGGCGAGGCGAGTGCCTCGATGGCCGAACGCCGACCGAATTCACGGGCGATCGCCACGCCGTCCAGATGCGCAGCGATTCGTTCGTCATGGCGTGCGAGATCGCGAAGATTGATTCCGGCGGCTGTCAACAGCGGGGTCCTAATGCTGCGAAGAAAGGCCGCCTCCGCAACGTGCTGAGACACCACGATCGGCAAATGGTGCGGGACGTCCGACACATCAGCTCTCAAGCTTTCGGTCATGCCGCCTGGAGCGCCGCCCAGATTCCTGGCGCCATCACTCGGACGTTCAGCACAAAATTCTCCATCGAACTGTAATGAACTTGAAGGCTGAACTCCTCGAAGTGCCAGAGGACCCAGCCAGCAAAATCCTCGTCCAGCCGGTCATTCGGCGGCCTCCCTACCTTTTCGACGACTTGCTCCGGGGAATCTTCGAAGAGCAGACCGAACGGCAGCTGTCCACTCCAGCGTCGCGCGTCGAAGACGCGATCACGAAAGAACACGATTTCAGAAAAGACCGGCCCGTACACAGCCCGTGCCGGCGCCCGTTCGAGGAAACCTGGCGGATGAAAGTGGAGGTCAAAACCATGGGCTCGGCGGAATGTCGCGAGCGGACCGCCGCGACCTTCGCCCTGCCGATCGAGTTCAAGCGTATCAAGTAACGCGCGAAGGGCCGGATCCTTCCAGCCCTTGCCAAACAACGAAATGATGTCCTTGAGCGAAGGCACTCGCTCAGCCCTCGGATACAGTGGCGCCAGCGATGGCTGGCTGAGCAGGCACAACACGAAATCGATAGCCGCGTCACCTTCGGTATAGGAGACCACGAGCGTGAATGACTCAAATTCCCACGTATCTCGGATGTATGAGCGGCGTTTCTTCTCAAATGACGAGAGCTTAGCTCGTACTGTCGCACGATCGTCGGTCACCTTCAGATCGAGCGGCATTGGGAGAGCATACGGCTTCACGCCAGCGTGCAACCCGTACATGTAGATCTGGGTCAGCACCATCGATCCAGAGCCGTGCTCGGACGCGTCGAGGCCGAAAAACGCCGCTTCGTCCTCGAAGCCGAACTCAATACCGCGAACGGAGTTCAACAGCCAATCATCGGTGGCGTAAATGGGCCCTTGCGCGTCACTGTCGATAATTCTGACGCGCGGCTGCTCGTCAATTGCGAACGCGGCCATCGTCGCCACGACGCGAGCGTCGGTCGACAGGCGTCCTAGCACTCCACTGACTTCTTTCATCTCCATAAGCGGTCAGGCCTAGGGGCTACCGGGAATCTTTACCGACACGCTGCGAACCCCTTGGAGGTCCTTGGTATAGCCGACAGTGAGTTGCAGTCCTTCGAGGATCCACGCGTCCCAGCGCAGATCTTCTTCGCTCTCGACCGGCGCTCCGAACCTGTCTCTCAGCGCGGACTGACCGCTATTCTTGGTGAGCTTGAACGGCAAAGGTCCGGTATATAGGTCCTTCCGCGTTGGGTGTTGAACCGCCATGTTGACCGTCGAAAGGATGGGCCGGCCAATCAATCCGGACCCGGGATGAAGAACCGAGTCGTCGGCGAAAATGATCGACATCCCCTTCCCAGGAACGTCGGCGATGACGCTGAGTTCGTCCCTGCCGATTTTCAGAGGCTTGGTAATGCCTGCCTTAACGACGGCAGTGCGCACCAGCGGATCGTCTGCTGGCTTGCCGAATAAATCCACCCACTGCTTATAATCCATGTTTGTCCCCGCTTTGGATAAGTGGCCACTTCCTTAATTGCCGGTGCACTTGGCCACCACCTCCTTCAGCATTTTTTCGTTGTCGTGCGCCTTGATCTTCTTTGCCGCCTCCGCGTATGCCGCAGCGCAAGGCGTGCCTTCCATTGCCTTCGTCATGTCGGCCAAGTCACGGTCACGCGCCTCCTCAAGCTTCTTTGCGCTCTGCGCGTCGGTGTGCATCAGCGACTTGTTCTTGCTGCCGCAGGTCGGACTAAAACTTCGATGCATGGATCTTGGTATCGCGACCGCTATACCCTTGGCCTCGACCGCGTTGGCGATGCAGGTGTCGATTGCCTCGCTGCGGTCGGCGCCAGCGAGCTTAAATGCACGCTCGCGCAGGGTTGCCTTGGCGGGAATGTGATCCCGCTCCATAGCCGTCTCGCCCGGGTTTTGCGCCTGCGCACGCCCTGAGTCCTGTAGTTTTCCATACGGGCCACAGTCACCGCATTCGTGCATCGGCTTGACGGAAGGCGCCTGAACGTTCTGCGCAGTCCCCGAGTTAGGGGGACTAGCGCCGTTGTTCGTCATCGCGTCGCCGAGCAACTGAATGTTCTTGCCCTCGGCTTTGACGGTCATCGAACCTGGGGCGACGAACTCAGTTTTCCCCTGCACCTTCGACGAGACGATCCCGCCGCCCGTGCCTTGACTGGCCACGTCGGGTGACGGTTGGCTCATATAGTACGAGCCCTTGATCGCGACCTTCTTCCCGGAGATCAGGACTGTGCTCGTCGCGTCGGTGAGGTTATCACCCGATGTACCTATGTTTGGTAGCGGCGTCGGAACGAACGGAGCCGGCGGACCGGGCATTTTGCACACGTTCGGCATCGTGGCCGCAGCAACGTCCATGCTGCCTTCCGTGACAGGGGTTTTCGGCGGATTGACGCCAACGCTGATCATTGAGGTCTTCCGTCAGGCGGCAGCCAGCTTCAAGACGATTGCCGTCCGGTAGCCGCTCTCCGATCCGGCCCACAGCAAAGGGAATAAACCCGAGGCATAGCCTCGCTCACTTGCGACCGCGGCGAGCGAGGCGAAGAGCGCTCCGCTCGCTGCACCCACGTCACCCCAACAGTCAGCGGGGCATACGTAGTCGTGCGCGTTGACGAACGCCGGACTGGTCCTCAGCATCGCGTACATGAATTCCTCGCTCCGGTACCGCTGGCCGTTCAAATCCGTATAGGTGGTCGTGATTCTCTGCTCGGGCAGTCGCAGAGCGGAGATAACATCACTGATGGCGGCAGTGAGACCCGTTCCGATACATACGTCGTTGCCCCGAATGGTATGCCGTTCGGTTGCTGTACTTGCCGCAACGACCGTAGCGACCACGGATAGGTCGTATTTCTCAACCGCTTCGGCGCTGGCCATCAGGCAGGCCCCGGCGCCTTCGCCCGGCGGAAAGCCATTGCGGTTCGACGGTGACATGAGAAAACCATTCTTGTCCAACCATTCGAGCGTCACCCCGTCGTGATACGAGTCCACGCCCGCTGCTAGACAGACTTCTGTATCACCGGCACTGATACGCCGCGCCGCCAACTGCATGGCCATCAGACCAGCAGCGTGGCCTCGCTCGAGAATGTGACATCCCGTCGGCGAAAACCCTGACTCTGTAGCCATTGAGGCCACCTGCCTGGCGAGGTCTCGTGGCAGACCGGGGCGGGCTTCTGGCAGTCCGACTACCCAAGGCACGTGTGCCCGCTCTAGAGAGGAAGGATCGCGTCCCAAGGCTTCGCTCATCGCGGACATCAGCATCAGTCCCATCCGCTCAGCAAGCCCAAGTTCCATCGCGAGTTTAGAGTCCCAGGCCATCGCGATGGGTTCATCAGCCTTATCCGTGAACACAGGATGCGCGGCCACAGCGGAGATCGCGCCTCTCACCGCCGCCGCCGCCGATGCGGCCGTGACGCCAAGTGGCGTCCGCGCGCCAACGCGGCAGACGAACACAGCCCTCCCGGACGCCGCAGACCACGCTATTGGATCGGTCATCAGTCTGGTCTCTAGATGACGCGCTTCTCGGTCACCACCGTTTCGTCGAGCTCGTCCACCCGTCGGTTGCAGACCAATGATGTCTGCCACACCATCATTACGCGCGGCACATCCGGTTCAATGATCACTGTACTGAGTCGGCCGCGGTGCTCGACCCGCTCGTTTCCGAAGCGCGTACGGAAGAACGGGTACACTCTCGGCAATGTGAACTGCAGCGATCCGCCGGGAGTGAGATTCCGTAGCTGCACATACTCACCGCCCTTGAGGTATCCCGACACTTGCTGGTCCTGAGGCGCTGCGTTGGCATATCGAACGTCGTAATCTTCGGCCCACAGCGGAAATCTCGTTTTTTGCCAACGTTCATCATAGGTTCCAGCCAGTTCCCTTCGTGGCGACCAGGCACAATCGACGGCGTTCAGGCCGACGGGAACGGGCCGATCGTTCCACGAACGAATCAGCTGATCCGGATGCTCGACGTTCGGTGCAGCCTTCCCGAGGCAACCCTCTACGCGAACCGCGAACCCAGTCCCCACGGGATTACGACTCTCCATACGGTGATCTTTGGGATCCGACGCAGATCGATCCCACCCACCATAAGCACGCTCGAAAATAATCGGCATGGATTCGAAGGGAGCGGGTGGGGACATCGACACGTTCCCGGCAAGGCGAGGCTCCCACACGCGGTCCCCGAACACGCGTAAGCTCTTCTGAATCGGCCCCGCGACCAGCTCAACGTCGACCGACGAGGCGGTTTTTCCCCGAGGGGCCCACGCACTTCCATTCACCAAAACGTCTGTACATGGTTTGAGGCCAAGCAAGTCCGATTCATACACAAGGCTGGTCGCGCCGAACTCTCCCCGGGGTTTTCCCATCAGCAGAACTGGCTCCTGCTTGTCCGCAAGGTTTGTCGTTCCATCCGGCTGGATGTCATAGGTAGCCTTAACCGCGACAATCCATATCCGATTGGCGTCCTTGTCCTGGATCCACGAACGCTCGGCCGCGTACGCGGTCTTGTTGGTGCACAACCACATTGTCAGTTCAACTGGACACATCCACCTTTGACGCGGTTGACCCCGGTCGCGCGACTGGAGATGTACGCACCCTCAATGAGTACCTTGCCGGCCTTCGTGAGTGTGATGCTGGCCTTACCGCAGCGGAGCACGAGCTGCGCCTTGGCGGTCACGATGATCCGCTCACCATCGCTTTCAACCTCTCTCAAGGTCGGTTGCTGCTCAAGTGGAGATCGCTGGGTGTTACGAAGAATCCCCATCACGATCGGTTTCGCGCAATCGGCAGCCTCGAAAACGAGAACCACTTGGCTTCCAATGTGGGCGCCGTGGACGTCGACGATTGAACGAGCGGCGACAGCGGCGGATCCGATTTGGCCCGGAAAGACCACAAGCGGCGTCAACCCATCATCGCCGATACCGATCAGCTCGCCGACGACAATCCCAGCGCCCAGCGGCGTCAATCCGACATTCGCCGCGGAACGGCCGACGATAAGCGGCAGCAATGGATCCGCTTGGGCGGTTGGTTCGCCGGGAGCGGAATCGCTACCGAGTTGATCCAGGACGCTCATTTGCCTACCCTCACTGCGTGATTTAGTTCTGGAGAATCTTGGAACCCTTCATCACGATGTCGCTCGATGCCTTCACGTCGATCTTGCCTGACCCTTCCACGGTAATATCTTTACCCTTGATCGTGATGGTGCCATCCTTCTTCATCGTTATGCTGGCGCTGCCAGTCTTGAGCGTCACCGAATCGCCTGCGTCTACCAAGAAGTTCTTGCCAACCTTGATCGCGTCGTCTTTTCCGATATCCGACCCGCGACCGCCAGAGACCTTGATCGCCCAGTCGGCGCCGATCTTGAGGTTCGCCGCAGCCCCGACGTCAATGTTCTGGGCGGCCGCCACTTTGAGGGACTGATCGGCGCCGACGTTAATCGTCTGGGCAGCGCCGATCGTGTTCGACTGCGCCGATCCAACACTCGTCGATTGATTTGCGCCAACATTCGTCGTCTGATTGGCACCAATGGTGACGGTCTGCGCCGCACCAACCGTAATTTGCTGTGCGGCCCCGACGCTGATCGTTTCGTTAATGCCTACACTGTGTGTGCGCTGCAACGCGACCGTGAGGCTCTCGCTCGCGCCGATCGTTGCGTCGCGATTCGATCCGACCGTAATCGCCTCGTTCGCTCCAACCTTCTTCGTCCGATTCGATCCCACCGTCAGCGTCTCATTCGAACCAATCGTCGCATCCCGATTGACCCCGACATCCCACTTCTGGTTCTTCCCAATCGACTCCGAATCGTTGACATCAACTCGATCCGTCCGGCAGTTGTGAATCGTTGACGTCTGATCGTGTTCGATGACCGTGTCCATGTTGTACTGCCCGTGAATGAACACGCGCTCCTTGCCCGCCGTGTCATCCAGGGACATCTCGTTGAATCCCGCACCTTTGTGCGTATCCGACTTCACGCCGCTGATCACCGCCCCAGCAGGGAATCCAAACGGTGGCAGTTGCTCCGCGTTGTACACACGGCCCGTGATAATCGGCTGATCCGGATCACCCTCGAGGAAATCAACAATGACCTCCTGACCAATACGCGGCGTCGCAACAGATCCCCACCCCTTGCCGGCCCACGGATGCGACACACGGATCCAGCACGAGCTGTTCTCGTCCTTCTTCCCCCGTCGATCCCAGTGGAACTGCACCTTCACCCGGCCGTACTTGTCGGTGTAGATCTCTTCCCCACCCGGTCCGACGACGACGGCGGTTTGCGGTCCCTGGACGAATGGCTTCGGCGTGATCCGCTTCGGCCGGAACTGCTGCGAGCTCGGCATCGCGACGAACGAACAACGACACCCCGTGCCGCCTGCCTCCGGCAGCGACTCGTAGTTCTCGAACGAGAGGTCATAGCTTGCGGCAAGGATGAGATACTCGCGGTTTTGATCCTCGCGCTTGTGGTGTTCCAGGCTCCACAACGCACCGACAGCGATCCCGCGGGCGTTGGTGGCTGCGCGCGCGGTGTGGAACTGCGACCCTAGCTCGTCGATCCGCACCGATGCGTACTGTTCGCCATCCCCCTGCTGGATGTACGTCCCCGGGTAATCGTAGACCTCGTAATCGCTCGGCGAGTAGCCTCGCGGCAATGTCTTGTTCGTTTTCAACTCGACGCTTGGCCGCTCGAGATCGTAATCGTCGTGGACATAGACGCCCGGCTGGATCTCACGTTGAAAATCCCAGGAGTGAATGTGTTCGGTGTCGGGCTTCACTTGTTGGTCGGGAGAAATAAAGGACAGCTTCTCGTAACCGGACACCGGTTGGTGCTTGCTCGTGGAATCTGTCAGCACCATCGTGTCGTGGCCATCCGTGTGCCGGAAGTAGTAAGAGATCCCTTCCTGCTCCATGAGCCGACTCACGAAGTTGAAGTCAGTCTCCCGGTATTGCACGCAGTACGTCCACTTCCGATACGTGCCGGTCAACTCCAATTTGAAGTCGGCGGTCGGATGATCATCGAAGACCTTCTTGATGATGTCCGGAACCTTCATCTCCTGAAAGATCCGGCAGTCGGCGGTGCGCGTCAGAAACCACAACCACGGACGGACGGTCGCGACGTACCGGTGATAGGGCCCAATCATCGCGCCTTGCGCAAAGCGGGTGACGTAGCCATTGAAGTAGCGCGTCTGATCGTCGGGCAGCCCGAGCTTGATGGTGACGTTCTTGCCGAGAATCTGATCGACGTTGACGTCCTTCTTCTTACTCAGAAGATCGAGGTTGTACTCGAACGGACGGCTCATTTCCTCCCGTGCCGCCATGCCATGGAACAGCAGGACGTCGTCGCCGAGCGGCGTGACGATCTCCATCACTCTAGCCATGACATCCCCCGGCATCGGCACACTCTGTAGTCATATACGAACCGACAGGCACCGATTATCCTTCAACCCGTCCGGCCTTTCGCGTCCGCCTTCGCGCGTAGCGCTGCGGCGAGACCTCGCCGGAGCCGTGGCGGCGGCGGGCACGGACGACCAGCCCCGCGACGGGAACTCCGGACTCCATGCGCAGCTCCGCCTGTCCGATGTCCGGCGTCAAGCCATTTAAGACCAGCAATCGCTCAACGTAGGGCCGTGCATGCGTGTAGCGCCCGTGCTTCTCAAGATGATAATCGGGCGCCGTCGCGGCCACACCATGCTCCAGGGTGAAGATAAGCACGCCTCCGCTCCGCAGCGCTGCCGCAGCAGCGGCAAGGACGCCTTCCAGCGCACCAAAGTACACCAGCGTGTCCGCCGACACGATCACGTCGAACGAGCTCGGATGGTTACGGAGGTACTCGGTCAGCTCGATGTGCAGCAGCTCGTCGTACAGCTGCTTCTCCTTGGCTTGCGCCAGCATGCCGGGAGAAAGATCGACACCGGTGAGTCGGCGCGCGTACGGACGAATCAGCGGACCGCACAACCCTGTCCCGCATCCCATATCGAGCACATCGAGGGTCTGCGATGCGGGCAGTCCTGAGTCTTCGAGCATGGCCCCGACGAGCGTCGGCGCGCGATACGACAGTTTTGCCAGCTTCGATTCGAAACTTGCTGCGAATGTGTCGAACGAGCTCTGAACGTACCCGTCGGACGCGCGTTCCGGAATGTCACGTCCGCTGCACGCCGCCAGCATGTGCCTGGCCACCGGATCATCGGGATTCTCGGCCAGCCAGTCCTCGTAAATGCGCATCGCCTTGTCGACCTCACCAAGGGTGCAGTGTGCGAGCGCAAGGAGTCTCCGCGCTTCCGGGTGCTTCGGTCTCAGCGTGATCACTTTGCAGAAGCACGCGACCGCTTCCTCTCTCCGTTTCACGCCATAGAGGAGAACGCCGAGATTGTTGTAGGCATCGATGTGTTCCGGGTTCAATCGAATTGCCGTTCGATATGCCTGTTCGGCATCCTCGGGCTGACCCTTGGCGCGCAGTAACACGCCGAGATTGCTGTACGCATTGGCGTGATCGGGATCGATCGCGATCGCGCGGTGATAGGCGTCAATCGCCTCGTCGAGGTGACCCGAATCCTGGAGAACAATTCCGAGATTGCTGTGCCAGTCGGCCACGTCGGGCACGATCGACAGACTCTTCCGGATCAGATCGATCGCTTCGCTGCCCCGGCCAAGCTGATGCGCAAGTACTCCGCAGTAATGCAAGGCCCGCGGATTCCCTGGATCCACCTCGAGAATCTGCCCGTACATAAGGTTCGCGTCCTCGAGGCGAGACTCCTTCTGAAACTGGATCGCGATCTCGAGTGCTTCCTCGACAGTCAGCTCACGAGCCGGTTCCTCGACTTCAGGCTCGGTCTTCTGTTGGAGCAGGTCGTGCAAATGTTCACCAAACATCGGCGTCTTCCCATCGTTCCGTGTTCATCCGTGTTCTTCCGTGGCTCCGACCGGCGCGCGACGCGTCAGTCGAAGTGATACACGAAGTTTCCGTTCGACGCGTTCAAACGAACGCCCTTCAGCGCCAGTCCTTCCATCGTCCGCTTGAGAAACTCGTGGCTGATTTCCGGAAGGACGGTGTTGGTTAGAATCGCGTCGATCATGCGACCGCCGCTCTCGACCTCTGTGCACCGACTCACGATCAACTTGACGGCGTCCTCGTCGTAAGTGAACGGGATCTTGTGGTGCTCCTCGACCCGCTGCTTGATGCGCCCAAGCTGCAGCCGGACGATGCTTGAAAGCATTGCGTCGCTGAGCGGATAGTAGGGAATCACCACCAAACGTCCGAGCAGCGCCGCCGGGAACTTCTTGAGCAGCGGCTCGCGCAGCGCCTTCGCAATGCCTTCAGCATCCGGCATCAGTTCCGGATCCTTGCACATGCTGACAATGAGCTCGGTGCCGACATTCGACGTGAGCAGAATGATGGTGTTCTTGAAGTCGATGTAACGCCCCTCGGCATCCTCCATCCAGCCTTTGTCAAAGACCTGGAAAAAAAGCTCGTGCACGTCGGAGTGCGCCTTCTCGATTTCATCGAGCAGGACGACGCTGTAAGGACGCCGGCGCACCGCCTCGGTGAGGATGCCGCCTTCGCCGTAGCCGACATACCCTGGAGGCGATCCCTTGAGCGTGGAGACTGTGTGCTTCTCCTGGAACTCGCTCATGTTGATCGTGATGACGTTCTGCTCGCCGCCGTAGAGCGCCTCGGCAAGGGTCAGCGCCGTTTCAGTCTTGCCGACGCCTGACGGTCCGCACAGCATGAACACACCAATCGGCTTGCTCGGATTATCGAGCTTCGCGCGTGACGTGTGGATGCGGCGCGCGATCATATCGAGCGCATGCCGCTGGCCGATGACACGCTGATTGAGTGTGTCGGCGAGATTCAGCAGCGACTCGACTTCGTTCTTCACCATCCGGCCTACCGGCACGCCGGTCCAATCCTGAACGACCGCCGCGACCGCCTGTTCGTCTACGCTCGGAAGGATGAGCGGCGATTCTCCCTGAAGTGCGGCAAGCTGTGATTGCAAGTCCGCCAATTCGGCGAGCAGTTGCGTGCGCTCCTCAGCGGTCAACGAGCTCATCGCTGCACTTGCCGCGGCGTTGCCAACGCCGGGGTCCACCGCGCCAACGCCCACAACGGCCGGCGCTTCCTTGGGAGTCGCAGACTCAACCGCCTGCCGCAACTTCGCCCGAATCTCGAGCAATCGATCGGCGAGCTTGTGCTCCTCCGCCCAACGTTTTTCCAGTTCCTCCCGCCGCTTTTCCTCCGCCGCGAGTTTTTCCTCGCATTCGCGGCGACGCTCCGCCACGTTCATGCCGACGGCTTCCTCGCGCGCGATGATTCCCTGCTCGATTTGGAGTGCTTCGATCGTTTTGCGGCAGTCTTCGAGCTGAGGCGGCACAGCGTGCTGGCTGATCGCCACACGCGCGCAGACGGTATCGAGAAGACTGACGGCTTTGTCGGGAAGTTGGCGTGCCGGAATGTAGCGATGCGATAACCTGACCGCCGCGTCGAGCGCTTCGTCGAGCAGTTGAACGCGATGATGTTTTTCGAGCGTCGACGCGACGCCCCGCACCATGAGCAAAGCCTTTTCTTCACTTGGCTCCGCAACCTGGACGACCTGAAAGCGACGCGTGAGTGCCGGATCCTTCTCGATGTATTTTTTGTATTCGGCCCACGTCGTCGCGGCCACCGTTCGCAGCGTTCCGCGTGCCAGCGCCGGCTTCAACAGATTCGCCGCGTCGCCGGTGCCTGCGGCACCCCCGGCGCCGATCAACGTATGTGCCTCGTCGACAAACAGAATGATCGGCTCGGCGGACGCCTGGACCTCGTCAATGACCTGCCGCAGCCGATTCTCGAACTCCCCTTTCATGCTGGCGCCCGCCTGCAGCAACCCGATGTCGAGCGTGTAGACTTGCACATTCTTCAGCGGCGGAGGAACGTCGCCTCGCGCGATACGCGCGGCAAAGCCTTCGACGACCGCGGTCTTTCCCACACCAGCTTCGCCGGTCAGGATGGGATTGTTCTGCCGGCGCCGCATGAGAATGTCGACGATCTGGCGGATCTCCTCGTCGCGGCCACTGACCGGATCGAGCTGACCGTTCTTCGCGCGCTCGGTGAGGTTCGTCGCAAAGCGCTTCAGCGCCTCTTTCTTTCCCAGTTGCGCCGGCGGCATCGCGCTGCTTGCCTCACCGGGCGATGCGAGCGCGGTGTTATCGGTCGCGCCAAGCGCATCTTCGGGAGAGCCGCTGACGATCTTTCCGAACTGATCGGTGAGTGTGTCGGACTTCACCGCATCGAAATGGCGCGAGATCGCCAGCAGCGCATTGCGCAGCGATGGCGTCTTCACCATCCCCACCATCAGGTGACCGGTGCGGATGCGCGTGTCGCCGAACATCAGCGTCGCGTAGACCCAGCCTCGCTCGACCGCAGTCTCGACGTGGGTGGACAAGTCGGAGATCGACGTCGCGCCGCGTGGCAGGCGATCCAGCGCCTCGGTGATGTCCTTCGCCAGGCGAGACGAGTCCACTTCGAAGTGGCGGACGATGCGGTGCATGTCGGAGTCGGGCGTGTTGAGGATCTGCTGTATCCAGTGGACGAGCTCGACGTACGGGTTTCCGCGCAGCTTGCAGAATACCGTCGCGCCCTCAATCGCCTTGTAGGCCAGACTATTCAGTTTGCCAAACGACGCCGACCGACTGATTTCGCTCATGGCACTTTTTTGATCCGGCGGGCTTCGCCCCCGCGGACCCCCTTACGCCTTCGCTCGCGGGGCCCCAACGCCCCGCTCCGCTCCAGCGGGCGCGCCTGTGGCGCGCCTAGAGCTGTCAAACCGGTTCCAATTCCCGATCAACGAACGTTTCGCAATCCAAGTACAGGTCGGCGGCATCCGTCGCGGACGTTCGCCGGCCCAGCCACGTCGTCCAACCCAGTTGTCCCTTCACGCCAAGCCGCAACGCCGGCACTTCTTCTTTCTTCAAGTGCAGACGGAGATCCCAATCGAGTTCCAGACAGAGATAGAAACGAACCCAGTCTACGAGCTTCCTGAGCGGCGTCGCACGCGGCTTTTCGTCGTCTTTCGCGTGCCCTGCCGCGGGTAGAAACGACTCGTACTGATCGAGCGTGAGCGGTCCGAGATGAATTCGAAACTTGCTCTGATGATCCCAGACGCGCCCTCCCGCAATCGCACTGACGCCGAGAGTCTTGCTTTCCGGGCCGAGATACGTGCGATCGCGTCGCGCGAGGATCAGCCAATGACCGACGAACTCCTCGAGCCACGCGGGCACACGGAAGTACTGGCGAATGATGGCTGCCAGGCCATCGGCGTCCCGGACCTGCCGCACCAGCGTGCCAACATGAAACAGCTTCGCAACATCCTCGACGGTGTCGCGGTTGCGCAACGCTGCCGGAGCGATCCCGATGAAGGCGCCGACGTAGGCGAGGTAACGATCCTCATCAATCCGATCGCGATTGACGTGCGGCTGCGCCTGTGCCCATGCGCGATAAAGGAGTGCAAGAAACCGATGGTGAAAAACATCGAGGAACCGGCTGAGCGTCGGATCGCCCGCGTGACGCAAACGATGCCGCGCGTACTCGGTCAGGTGAATTGGAAGCGGGCCATTGGGCCCAAGCAGTCCAAACAGTCGCACCTGCAAACGTGGCGGCGCACCGTCCTTGCCAAACTCGAGCGAGGCGAGCGGCGCCGGCGCAAACGCGAGATCCGGATCCTGTCCTAACCGCACCGGCTCGTCGATCGGCCGCAACGCCGTTCCCCAGCGTGGCTTGTTCTGGTACAGACACTCGAGCCGCCGCATCGTTTGATAGAAATCGAAACGATACGGTTCTCTCGCGACCTCCGACAGGAAGTTCAGAGCGTCGGTCTCGTGCCCCAGTTTGGCGTCCATCGATTGATTTCGCCTCGACTCTGCGAACGCAACACCACCTCGATCACCGAATTGACGGATACGTATCGCGCAAAGTGGCGCTCCAGCACGGCGCCGAGCAGGAATGCGCTTCCTCCCTCGAACGCCATCTCGTCCACATCGACGGTGATTTCCAGTCCACGGCCGAACGCAATCGGACCACGCATCGGCAGCCGGCGCACGACGCGCCGCACATTGACCGCTTGAATGCCTTCGATTTGACGGCGCGCGCCGACGTCGGTGGTCGTGGCATAAAGCTCGAGCAAATCGCGGAGTGCCCCCGCGGCTTGCGCTCCGCTCGCATTAATCAACGACAGGTAGTTCAGCGACAAATGACTAATCGCGCGCCATGCGATCGCGCGATCCGCGATCGCCGAGTATGGACGGCTCGGGCCGCTGATCGTTCGGACGCTCGTGACCGGAGCTGCGATATTCAACGAGAAGTCGCTCTGGCCCAAACCGGCCGGCATGTGCAAAACCAAATCGCGATTGGTGCACAACGCCTGCACCGACAGCTGACGCAGATCAGCCGAGTATGGCGCCTGCGTCGAATCGACCAGCGACAGGAACACCTCGCTGCCGATGTAACTCGATCGCGGGCCTCGACGCCGTTGATCCGGCGGAATCACGCGCGGCTCGCGCCGGGTTGTGAAATATGCGGGCTGATGGTGCTCGACGTCGAGGCTCTCCGGCGAATAGAACGGAAGAAACCGCTGCTCGCTGTCATCGCCGGCGCCGTGGCCAACGACGTCGGTGACCTGATAGATCTCGAAATCGAGCGGCCTGGTGCGATCGGCAACGACGTGAAATTCAAACGTCGAATCGCTGACGTGGATGCGATCGATGCGTGGCTTCCCGAACAAATTGATCGCCGGCGTACAAAACAGCTGCAGGTACGACGCGTCAACCACGCTTTCGAGTGTGGGATCGCCACGTCCAAAGAGAATGACGAGCTCCGCTTCGTTGCCGGTCACACTACCGAGAGCCCGAGTCAGCCCGGTCAGTTCGAGGAACCGGTATCGCTGCGGGAAGGTGAAGTACTCCTGCAGCAGGCGATATCCCTGGAACGATCGCAGGCTCACCGGCAGAAGCGCCTCGTCGTCGGTGAACCCGACCGGGCGGATCGCAGAGGACGACAACAGCGTGACGTCGGACGGACGGCCGCCAGTCCGCACGAGCACACCGAGTCCGGTCGCCAGAGACAGTTCGAGGAGCTTGTTGGCGGCGTCGTCCCGGCCGGCGAGATAGAAGCACAGGCGATCGATTCGTGCCTGCGCGAACTTGAGCCCGGCGGTCGTCTTCAGACGAAATCGAAGTCCGCCTTTGATCCGCGGCGCGATCGGCAACGTATTCAGCGGCAGGTCCGGCGCAAAGGAAAAATAACTCGCCGATACGACCTCGACCGGCAGCAGGGTGACGTCGTGCGCGGTGCGAAATTCGCACGCGGTCGAATCATCCGGGCCGGTAATCGAGTGCATCGTCGTGCCCCGCGGCACGGTGCGCGTGCCGCTCGCAAGACCGGGATCGTCCTTGTCCGGGTGCAGCTGCGCGATCAGCATCGACGGAGTCGGCGCGAGATAGTGCGGATAGACAATCTCGAGCAGCGACTGCGTGAATCGCGGAAACTCCGAGTCGATCTTCAGCTGGACGCGCGCGGCCAGAAACGCGGCGCCTTCAATCAACCGTTCGACGTACGGATCGGCCACCTCGAGACCGTTCATGCCGAGCCGTGCCGCAATCTTGGGGAACTGCTGCGCGAACTCCGCCCCCATCTCGCTGAGATGTCCCAGCTCGCGTTCGTAATAGTGAAGAAGACGAGGGTCCATTACGACACTCGTGAGGGCGCAAGATCCGCGACCTCCACCTGTCCTGTTTCCAGATCGATTTCCGTGCGGACCAGCAGCTCGAGCGGAAGCGGCTGCGCCCACAGTTGTCCGGAAATCTCCACGCCGATGACGTTATGGTGGTCGAGACCGGCGGTTTCAAGCGCGCGCACGTGGAGCGACTCCGGAAGAATGCGCGGCTCGAAGTCGAGGATCGCCTGCTTGATCGCTCGCTCGAGATCGGGAACTTCGATGGTCGAGGCCGTCTGGCCGGCGAGCGCTGGCAGCCCATAGTTGATGACGGACCTGCGCGCGTGCGGCAACGTCGCGTCGTCCATGCCGGGATCGAAACGCGTGGTGTTGAACAGCCACGCAAGATCCCTCAGCACTGCCTCGCGTAAGCGACGTTTTGAGATCACCCGCTGCAGTCGCGGCTCGAGTTTCTTGTCCGGTTCCTCGTCGGTGAGCCGGTCCAACAGGGCGGGTTGAAGTTGATCCTGGGGCGGAAGCTGATCAGGCATGGTCCGCGCCCGCACCGTCAGGCGCCGCCTCGGCGACTGGTGAGATGGAGAGCGCGCGAATTTCGAGGAACGGCGTCTCGCCGGTGTCAGTCGCGATGATGCGCTGGCCGAGGCCGCGGAACGCGTCTTCGGCGATTGGTTCCCACGTCGTCTTGCGAGAGAGCGCGAGGCTCCCGTCGTCGGCGCCCTGTGAACCGGGATACCGTGCCGGGATGAGCGCGAGGGATTCGCCGCCGTTCTCGAACTCGAGGTGCGCCGGCATCCAGACCAGATCCCGCAGATCTTCCGGCGCCTCCATCGTCAGTTCGCGCACGCGTGTGAACGGAACCCAGTAGTACCGTCCGTTAATGATTGCTTCCAGCACCGGACCGAGACGGGAGTCGGCGTCAGCAATCCACTCGAAGGGGCGGCCATCGATGTTGCCGCCCGAGGTCGGCGCCTCTTCGAACGCGCGCTGGCGAAGCTCCTCGGAGTGAGCGGCCTCGCCGCGTCCGGCGCGCAGGCGCGATTCAATCAGGAGCGCCAGCCACTGCTCCGGCTCGCCAAGCACCATTGGTGATTTCTTGCCCTCGAAGACCTCGTCGCGAATCGCTTCGCAGCGAACGGCTTCGCCGTACATCTGCGCCATCGGCAGCGCGAGCGGATCGAGTTCCGACGCAACTTTCAGTTGATTCAGCGCCCGGTCCCACTGGCCGAGGACGCAGAGCAGCTGAAAAAGAAAAACGCGAAGCTTGGCGTCGGAAGGTTTCGCGCGAATGTCTTCCTGGAGGCGCGCGAGCGCCGCGCGGGGATCACCATCCTTCAGCGTCCGTGCGGCGGCATCCGAGAGAGTCATTGGCTAGGCCTGCGTTGTCCACTCGTCTTCGAACGTGGTGGTGCCCTGCGGCATGCCGTCAGCACCCTGCGGTGTGTACTCGATCGAGATCTTGTTGAAGGACAGGCTGACGCGCTCCAATAGCGCGGGACTGCCGGACGCATCACCAGCGTCGAGATCGATCGCCATTACCCGACCCTCCTCGATCTTGATCGTCAGGTACTCGAGCGGGCTCTTGCCGATCTTTCTCAGGGTCAGCGTCGCCTCTTTGATCAGTTCGTTGGACCGAAGCGCGGACATCAGCGCCGTCGACGATTTGTCGACCCGCTTGGTGATGCGCAGCTCGCGCATCGTTGCCTTGCCGGTCGCCATGCCGCCACCAAGCGACGCCTTGCCCTGCATGCCCCAGGACCAGGCGAGCACTTCGATCTCGTTCTTGTGCTTCTGGTCCTGGGCTTCGCCGTTGATGTCGCCGTGCTTGGCACCCTTCACTTTCAGAAACATGTCCCCGGCGCCGGGGCCGCGAGACTCAGAAGTAGGCGCCACGTGATCCCCCCGCCTCTACGCTTCCTTCTGCGCTTTGAGGTCGTACTTGAAGAAGACTGCCGCGTCGAGGGAACCGTCCGGTTTCTGGGGCTTGTATTCCAGGGCAACTTTCGCAAAATTCAAACTGACCTGCTCCGCCATCATTCCGTCGCCCGTGCTCCCGCCGTGCGTCACGCCCGTGATGATCACGTCGTTCAACTTGATCACCATGTACTCCTGCTGTCCCTTGCCGGCCTTGCGATGAGTAATCGTGGCTTCCTTCAGGTGGACGCCGGTCGCGCAGTACTGCATGAGCACAGGCGAGGCCTTGTCCACTTTGTGGGTGATCGCCAGGTCGTGGAAATTCGCCTTGCCTTCACCACCGCCGCTGCCATAGCCCATCGAGCCGGCGTTGGTGACCCCCCACGAGTAGGACATCACTTCGATTTCATCTTTGTGCTTGTCGTCCATCGACTCGCCCTTGATGTCCCCGAGCTTTGCGAAAATGTCTGATGCCATGGTTCGACGCTCCTCTACCGCTTCTCTATTGAACGATCAGTTCCACGAAAGCGTACACCTTGCCGTTAGCTCGCTTTCGCGGACGGCAGCTTTGAAACGAGTCGCAACGACACAGTGAGTCCTTCGAGCTGGTAGTGAGGACGCAGGAAGAACTTGGCCGAGTAGTACCCAGGATTTCCTTCGACTTCCGCGACTTGCACTTCGGCGGCAGCGAGCGGCTTCTGTGCCTTCGTCGTTTCCGACGAGTGGGCAGGATCCCCGTCGACGTAGTTCATGATCCATTTCTGCAGCCAGATCTGCATGTCTTCGCGTTCCTTGAAGGATCCGATCTTGTCCCGGACGATGCACTTCAAGTAGTGCGCGAAACGGCAGCATGCAAACAGATACGGTAGCCGCGCGGCAAGGTTCGCGTTTGCGGTGGCATCAGGATCGGTGTACTCGAACGGCTTCTGCACGGACTGCGCGCCGATGAATGCCGCGAAGTCCGAGTTCTTGCGATGTAACAACGGCATGAACCCGTTCTTCGCGAGTTCCGCCTCGCGACGATCGCTGATCGCGATCTCGGTCGGGCACTTCATATCCACGCCGCCGTCGTCGGTTGGGAAGGTATGAACCGGAAGTCCCTCGACCGCACCTCCCGATTCGACACCGCGGATGCGCGAGCACCAACCGTACAACTTGAAGGAGCGGTTGATGTTTGTCGCCATCGCGTACGCGGCGTTGGACCAGGTGTATTTGCTGTGATCCGCTGCACCCGTATCTTCTTCGAACGCGAATTCCTCGACCGGATTGGTCTTCGCGCCGTACGGAAGCCGCGAGAGATACCGCGGCATCGCCAGACCGAGGTACCGCGAGTCCTCTGATTCGCGAAGCGATCGCCACGCCGCGTATTCCGGTGTCGTGAAGATCTTGGTCAAATCGCGTGGGTTCGCCAGCTCCTGCCACGACGACATCTGCATGATCGTCGGTGAAGTCCCGGCGATGAACGGCGTATGCGCAGCAGCCGCGACCTGCGCCATTTCTCCCAGCAGCTCGGTGTCAGGCGGCGTGTGGTCGAAGTAGTAGTCCCCGACCAGGCAGCCGAACGGCTCGCCGCCGAACTGACCGTACTCCGCCTCGTAGATCTTCTTGAACAGCGGGCTCTGATCCCACGCGGTCCCTTTGTACCGCTTGAGTGTCTTGCCGAGATCCTGTTTGCTGATGTTCATGAAACGGATCTTCAGCATCTCGTCGGTCTCGGTGTTGTTGACGAGATAGTGCAGACCGCGCCACGCGCCTTCCATCTTCTGGAAGTCCTCGTGATGCAGGATCAGGTTGATCTGCTCGGTCAGCTTCTTATCGAGCTGCGCGATGATCGCCTCGATCGATTTGACGACGTCGGCGCTAATCAGCTTCGTCTGAGAAAGGGCCTGTTCGGCGAGCGTGCGAACCGCTCGTTCGACCGCCTCCTTCGCTTCGTCGGTCTTTGGCTTGAACTCTTTCTTGAGCAATGAATCGAAGTCGCTGACTTCGGTAGCGCCAATCGCCGACGTTTCCTGCTGCTGGGCTTTGGGATCTGCCATGATGTTCTCCGCTTCGCGTCACGCCGGAATCAGGACGTCTCACCCTGGGGATTTTTAGTTGAAGCAAGCGTCTGCAGCAGCGCGGGATCCTGCAGCAGCTTGGCGACGAGGTCTTCGGCTCCGCTCTTCCCATCCATATAAGTAATCAGGTTCGCGAGCTGTTTGCGGGCCTCGAGCAGCTTGTTGAGCGCGTCGACTTTCGAAGCAACTGCCGCCGGCGAAAAGTCGTCCATGCTGTCGAAGGTGAGCTCGACGCTCAAGTTGCCCTCGCCGGTGAGCGTGTTGGGAACCTGAAATGCGACGCGCGGCTTGAGCGCCTTCATGCGGCTGTCGAAGTTGTCGACGTCGATGTCGAGGAACTTGCGATCCGCAACCGGCGGCAGCGGTTCGGTCGGCTTTCCTGACAGATCCGCGAGCACACCCATTACGAAGGGCAGCTGGATTTTCTTTTCGGCTCCGTAGAGTTCGACATCGTATTCGATCTGCACACGGGGCGCGCGATTGCGGGCGATGAATTTCTGAGCACTGGCCTTCGCCACGATATACCTCCCGGAAGGGACGCGTTACTGATCCTTCAGCCCACCTGCCGACCGTGCCACCGACAGCGCGTCGGGCGCAATGTCGGCGAGCACTTCGAGAAAGTCCTTGGCCACAAGACGCTTGGCGCGATCGACGAACAATGGAATCGGGCTCGATGGTTCGTTTCGCCGGAAGTACTCGGCGACAGCATCGAGCGCCCGGATCGCATCCGCGCGTGAACTGATCGCACCGGGCCTGAACGCCGGCTGACCCGAGCCGTCGCCCGCGGCTTCTGACGCATTGGCACCGGCCGCGCCACGCGCCGCCAGTTGTTCTTTACACACGCGCCCGAGTTTTGCAAATTGCGTCACCAGCGAACCGAAATCGGGCGCAACCTCGGGGCCGCCTTCGCTGCGCATCCGCGCGTCTATGCTGGTCAGGGCCGCGCTGCCGGCCGTGACACTCGCGTCAAGCGCGGTCAGGTCTTCAAGCGTAAGTTCCTGGAACGCGTTCGAGATCGCCGCCTCGTCCGGCTTGTTTTCCAGCGGGCCGGGCGTGGCCTGTCCGCGCGCGATCTCGATGTCGCGCAAACTGTATCGGCCGTGCTGGCGACTGGTAACCAGCGGCAAGCGCCAGATACGGTCGACGACCGCCATCGGATCGGCGAAGCAATTCAGTGCATTGCGTCGTGCAATCGCGTCTTCGTCGAGCGCCGGATAGACCTGCGGCCAATATGTTTCGAGCCACTGCGATGCCGTCGTGAGCACGCCTGCGAACGCCGGGAGTCCCTCAGTTCGAAGAGATGCCGTACCCAGATAGGCAAGCAGTCGAAGATCCTTACTCTTGGTCAGACCCTCAAGGGCATCAGCCCGAATCTTGTCCCATTCGAGCGGCGGACGCGCCTTGGCCAACTCCTTCTCATCACCCTCAGGATCGGGCGGAGCTTCGGGTGAGCGGGCTTGTCCAAACAATCGAAGCGCGTCGAGCGACGACAGGAGCATCGAATCGTCCAAGCTCACGCCGCACGGCTGTTCTGGAGAAATCGGCTGAAGCAGCGCCTGCCCGTCCCACCGAGCGTTCATCACGAAGCCTCGTTGTTTCCAGCATTTGCGTGGCGGCCTGCCGTCAGCGAGCATCGCGATTCACGCGCGTCGAAGGTGCCTGCCCTAAGCGAGCGGCGTGATTCACGCGAGTCGAAGGGGCCGGAACGCCTGCGCATTCTATACCTGAACTTGAGGGAAGAGGTAGCTGCTCTCACGCATGTACCTCGGCGATAAGCACGGTCACGTTGTCGGGGGCCCCGGCGTTGAGGGTCGCTTTAATCAGGCCGTCGACGGCGGTATGGATGTCGGGGGACTGCATCCAATTACGGATTTCGGATTCCGGCACAACCCTCGTGAGGCCGTCCGAGCAGAGGAGAAAGCGGTCGTCCGGCCGGATGGCGTCGCGGTGGACGTCGAGCGCCAATTCCACGTCAACTCCTACGGCACGTGTAATTACGCTGGATTCGACCACCTCCGTTCCCCCGAGTTCCGCAAGACTATGGTCCCTGGTCAGCTGCTCGAGCGTGCCCGCCCGCCAACGGTAGGCACGGCTGTCCCCTGCCCAGAGGACGGCGGATCGGGGCCCTCGCAGGAGCAGCATCACGACGGTGCTCCCGCTCCGATCCGCAGGATCGGCCCCCATTCCGGCGCGGGCCAGGTGATCGTTGACCTCCTGCACGCGTCTGCGTGCCGCGTCGATGGCTTCTTCGAATGTGCCGTCGAGCGGGAAGTCTGTCAGCGCATCGCAGACCATGCGGCTCGCCACTTCTCCATGACTGTGGCCACCCATGCCATCGGCAACCGCCCAGAGACCCGCCTCGGGGCGCTCGACAAATCCATCTTCGTTGTTCGTCCGGATGCGGCCGACGTCGGTCGCGGCAGCGGACCGAAAGAACAACGGTGGGCCTTCCTCCATGATCAGCGTGCCGGGAAGCGTGTCGTCTTCAGACACGTGGGCAGCTACCGAGCGCCACCGGTGCGTCGTCCACGAACCCTCGAGCAGCGCGGGATAGTGCTCTGGACTTGGCAAGCCTTTCAACACAAGGCAACTTGGCTCGACGACACCGGAGCCTTCCGTCCAGAGAAGTACCAAAGGCCGGTACTTGGACTCGAGGTGCAAGGACAGCATCTGCTCGAACGCGGACGTCACATTTGAGGCGGCGGCGAGAGGGATCTGCCACGCCTGCGGATTGTCGGTCACGATCGCCGACACACTGGACTCGAGCACCAGCTCGGGAGGTACCGCAAGCGGCGTGAGCTCTCGTTCCAGGCCAAGCGTTCCCTGATCGAATCGTTCGAAGTCGACCCGTTCGGTTGCCAGTGTTTCGATCACGAGTTGTTCGGCGGCCTCGAAGAAGCTGGTGCACGCAGCTGCTGTCAGCAGACTGATGTCGGGTGGCAGCTCGGCGACCAGCGTCAGCGGAAAATATCGCCCTACTTGATCAACGCTCGGCGCCGCCACACCGATCACCGGCGCGGGCCCACAGGCACCGGCGGCACAGACGAACCGCCAGGCGGGACTGGTGAGATACACGTCCAGCCAGCGATCGCCGAGCGCGGTGCGACTCGCGGCAAGACATTCGCGCAGCCACGCGTCCCACGCGTCGACGAACAAGTCAGAGACGCGGCGCCGCAGAAAGTCGCCGTGGCTTGGCAGCTTGCCGTAGAAGCCTACCTGCATCGACGATTCACGACTCGCACACGAATTGCCGCCAGTTTCGCGATTCGAACGGGTTGCCTCCGGCACGCTCGGGTTCGATGATCGCCTTCACGCGGTGATGTGGATTCTGGATGTTCAACAGAATTCGTTGCCCATCCTGAGCGCCGGTTTTGGTGGCATCGATCATCCTGAACAACGCCCACGGTCCGCCGTAGGGAGTTGGCGGATCGTAGTAACGACTCTCGAACGTGGTGTAGGTATGTCCCGGCTTGTCACCAGGCCATTTCATCTCCTGCTTCTGTCCCTTGGTATCCGCGTTCAAGCCGTCGACGGTCAGCACGAACCGCTGCGCATTCGGATCGAGATCGGTAAATGTCACGAAGAACTTCAGCTCCAGCGACTTCGATCCCGGATTGAAGAACATATCGCGAATACGCCGCGCCTGTTGCATCTGCTCGAGCAGCCCGTGCGACGGATTGACCGCTCCCGGGCGCCACGTCCACGTCGGGCCGGTTGTGTCGACCTGCTTGTCGAGATACTCAGCAAAGAACCTGTCGAAGAGGCCGTCGTATCCGAACACGTTCGCGAAGTCGAGCAACTGAACGTCGGTACCAGAAACAGCAAACGGATACCGGTTCGCGATCAGGCTCGTGCAGAGAGGAACGATCCGTTGTGTGTACTCCTCCTCAACCTGGCCGGTCGCGGTTTTTCGGACGTTTGCTTCCGGCGCTTCAGCAATCTCGTTCACGAGCCTCTTGACTGGCGCGGGCAACGGCTCAGCCCGCTCTTGAAGGCTTTGTGTGAGCGCACGAAATGTGGGATCGGTCAGCATGACAAGCGCGCTCTTTCCGGCAACGTCGGGTCCCAGTGTGTCGATCTGTTTCTGAATTTCGCTAACCGCATTCAGGATGCCGTCGACTTGCGTCTTCCCGGCTTCGCCGGCCGTGAACTGGCGCACCCACTGAAAGTGCGCGGTCACGCGACCGCCCGGTTCAACCGCGGGCATGCCAACCGACTCCTGGATCGGTTTGAACACACGAGAGAATGTGTCCTTGGCTTGTTGCTTTGTTTGACCGAGCACGCCTG
>JBKPSH010000060.1:0-55327 GCA_046734955.1 Acidobacteriota bacterium | reverse complement strand
AAGGATGAACGCCCCGAATTCCCGCCTCAAGGTTTCGGCAATCGGCTGCGGCCCGTGCATGCCGCTCTCATCCTACCGCAGTCAGGAAACCTTGACGGCGCCGTTCACGAAACTCTCGATCTGAGCCGCGGGCATCGCGCCGCTGGTGCGCGCCGCTTCGCGGCCGTCCTCGAAGATCGCCATCGTGGGAATCGAACGGATACGGTATCGCTCGCCGAGTTCGGGCAGCGCATCCGTATTGACCTTGACGACGATGAACCGGCCGGCGTTAGATGCGGCGACCTTCTCGATCTCCGGCGCCACCATGCGGCATGGACCGCACCACGGTGCCCAGAAATCCACGATCACCGGATGGCCGGCGCCGCGGATGAGCGCATCAAATGTCTCGACTGTCGGCACTTCGATGGGCTCGGCTGGCGCGCGCAACGTTGTCTTGCACTTCCCGCAGCGCGTTTCGTGACTCGAATAGGGAACGCGATTCTTCTGGCCGCACGAGTGGCACGCAATGATGAAGCCGCGATCGTCGAGCTGAATGTTACTCATGGGCACTCCTCGGTCACTCGATCGATTTTAATCCGACACGGCCAGCTCGCCCGGCACAATCGGACGCGTGCGAGGCAGAAGACCGCGTCGCGCCATGTTGCCGACATAGGCGAGGATCCCGACGAATGCGACGAGCTTCACGACGTCGCCGCTCGTGGATCGCGGAAGCAGCTTCCAAAGGAACCACAATATCGGTTGTGCGATGCAGACCGCCCAGACTGAACCGTAGAAGTACCGACGCTCGTGACCTTCATTCTGGGTCGAGGCTTTCACTCGAGGCAGCCAGCCGAGTGCTCCGAGAATCCAAAACGCGATCACGATTGGAAAGTACGCCACCTCGTACAACTGGCGGAGACGCCAGGTGCCGGTCGCAATCGCCACGACCAGTCCCGTTATATTCAGCACCGCAAACGCAATCACCTCGCTCCACGCCAGCGTATAGCAGATGCGTCGATAGAGCGGGTTCGGACGATCTTCTGTGAAGCGGATGATGTAGGGCCGCGGTTCGACGCCGGGCAGCTTGCCGTACAGACCGGCGATGGCAGTGCCGATGAGGACGACAATCAGCCAAATCGTGATGCGAGAGTCGAAGCCGTGCGAGAACAAATCAAACGTCAGCGGCCCGGGCGCGATCAAAAACACAAAAATCCAGATCGGCCAGTGCGCGAATCGGTAGCTGACCTTGTTGCGCTCCCGGATGGTTCGATCGCTGGCCAGTTCAATGCGCTCGGCATGGCCGAGCGTCCGCTCGTAGGAGGGTGGCAGGAGACCGCGCCGCATACGCGGCGCCGGCGTTTCATCAGGCGTTGCCGTATTCATCGCGATAATTATCGCCGTTCAGGGCGAACAGAGTGACGAAGAACTTCGTATGGCACCGGTATGCACTTGAAATATGCCTTCCGGACGCTGATGAAGGACCCCTGGTTCACACTCGTCGCGGTGCTCGCGCTGGCGCTCGGCATCGGGGTCAACAGCACGGTGTTCACCTTCGTCAATGCCGTTCTTCTGCGGGGCCTGCCGTTTCCCAACGCCGATCAGATCGTTCACTTGACCTCACGCAATACGGCTGAGGGCAACTCGGAGGGCGTGTCGTATCCCGACTTTCAGGATTGGCGCGCGAATGCGCGGACGTTCGCGTCCCTCGCCGCGTATCAGCAAACGACGATGAACATCAGCGACAGCGGGCACCCACCGGAGCGCGCGTCGGGCGTAAAGGTGAGCGCCAATGCATTCAGCATCATTGGCGAGCGGCCAATCCAGGGTCGCGATTTCACCACGGACGAAGACCAAAAAGGTGCCGAGCCAGTGGCGATCATCGGATACGGCCTGTGGAAGACCCGCTACGGAAGCGACCCCGGGATCATCGGCAAGCCAATCAAGATTAATGATGTTTCGACGACGGTGATCGGCGTCATGGCAGAGGGAATGAAGTTTCCCACCAATACTGACGTGTGGATTCCACTTGCGCCCGATGCCGAATCAGACCGGCGCGATGCGCGACGGTTCAATCTGTTCGGCCGCCTCGCCAACGGCGTCACGCTCAAACAGGCGCAAACCGAACTGAGCGGCATCTGCAAGAACCTCGAGCGTCAATATCCGGATACGAACAAATCGATGGACGCCGAGATCATGACCTTCAATCAGCGCTTCAATGGCGGGCCGATCCGCATCGTCTTTCTCGCGCTGATGGGCGCCGTCGGCTTCGTCCTGCTGATCGCGTGCGCAAACGTTGCCAACCTGCTCCTCGCCCGCTCGGCGCGTCGATCACGTGAGATCGCCGTCCGCATAGCTCTGGGAGCGAGCCGCGGGCGGGTGATACGTCAATTGCTGATCGAAAGCACGCTGCTCGCATTTCTCGGAGGTGTGCTGGGCTGGGTCATGTCGCTCGTTGGCGTTCGACTCTTCGACATGGCAGTCCAGGACGTCGGTAAACCGTACTGGATCAAGTTCACGATGGACGGGACGGTCTTTGCGTTCTTAGTCGCCGTGTGCTTCGCCACCGGGATCATCTTCGGCATTGTCCCGGCGCTGCAGGTCTCGAAAACAAATCTCAACGAAATCCTGAAGGAGAGTGGACGCGGGAATGCCGGAGGCCGGCGCGCGCGCTGGATGGCCTCGAGCATGGTCGTTGTCGAACTCGCGTTGACGATCGTGCTCCTCGCCGGTGCCGGCCTGATGATCCGGAGCTTCATGAAGCTCTATTCAATGGATATCGGCGTCGACACCAGCCGCATGCTGAGCATGCGGTTATCCCTGCCCGACAAGAAATATCCAACAGCCGACAAGCGTCGCCTGTTCTATGAAGCGCTGCTGCCGCGTCTCGCGGAAATTCCTGGCGTCGCCGCTTCGTCGATCGCAAGCGCAGTGCCGGGCAACGGTGCCGGCACACGTGGAATTGAATTCGAGGGACGGCCTGAACCGGATCCGAAAAAAGTTCCGTCGGCAACAACCCTCTACGTCAGCGATGGGTACTTCGACACGCTGGGAGTAGCTCCCCGACAGGGACGACTCCTCGCGCAGGCCGATGGCGATGCCGGTTCGGAAGGAGTCGTCGTCAATGCGCGATTTGCCGCACAGCACTATCCCGGTGAAGACGTGGTCGGCAAACGTATTCGCCTTCAGGCCCGGACCATCGGGCCCGAGGCGAACAAAACAAAACCGTGGATGACCGTCGTTGGCGTCACGCCCTCGATACGGCAGCGAAACGTGCAGGATGTCGAACCCGATTCGGTCATCTACATGTCGTATCGACTCGAACCACCGTCAGGAACGGCCATCGTGATCCGCGGCCACGGTGAACCAGGCGCGTTGACCTCAGCCGTCCGCGAAGCGGTGCAAGCCACCGATCCCGATCAACCTGTCTTCGGCGTACAGACGATGGAGCAGACGCTTGCACAGCAGCGCTGGCCGTACCGCGTGTTTGGGACGATGTTCAGTCTCTTCGCCTTCATTGCACTGGTGCTGTCGTCAGTAGGAATCTATGCCGTCACGGCATATTCAGTCACACAACGGACGCAGGAGATCGGCGTGCGCATGGCCCTCGGAGCCCGGGCGAGCCAAGTCTCGTGGCTGGTTCTTCGTCAAGGACTCGTGCAATTGGCCATCGGCCTGGTGCTCGGTACGGCCGGCGCGCTCCTCGCGGCACCTGTGCTGCAGGCGCTGCTCGTGCAAATCAAACCCAGCGACCCGATCACGCTCGCTGGAATCGGGCTTCTCTTTACCGCGGTAACCGTCTGCGCGTGCCTGATCCCGGCGCGTCGCGCGACAAAGCTTGATCCGCTGACCGCATTGCGAATTGAGTAACGAATGAATGGGGTTGGCCGGGATCCGTTGTCCGGGATCCGGAATCCGGGATTTCAGAACTCAAATGAGAGATTGGTGATCCATTATTAATCTCGTTGCCATTCACTGACTCACCGGCCCGAGCCCTGGGGCGGATGCGAACGACGCTGCTCATCGTCGCCGCAGTCGTGGTCCTTGCCTCCCTCTTCTTCCAGCGAATCACCAGCAAGATGCCGGACTTTGCGGTGTATTGGACGGCCGCGAACCGCGCGAGCCACGCCGAACCGCTCTACCGCGTTGAAGACGGCCACTACCAGTTCAAGTACCTTCCGGCATTTGCCATCCTGACGATCCCAATCGGTGCCCTCTCTCTCGAGACGGCGAAAGCTGCCTGGTTCATCACATCGGTTGCGCTGCTGGCGTTACTCCTCGCGCTAAGTCTGAAACTCATGGCTGAGCGACGAAGACCCACATCGGTTCTCGTGACGGTGACTGTTTTCGTCATGGCGAAGTTCTACGGTCACGAACTGCTGCTCGGGCAGATGAACATCCTGTTTGGCGTCATCGCGACGATGGCGGCCCTCACGGCTCTGAACGGGCGCGAAGCGATGACCGGCGCGCTCACGGCGCTTGCAATCGTGGTGAAGCCCTACGCTGTTCTTTTCCTGCCGTGGCTCGTGGCACGGCGACGGCTCACCTCGATCAGCGTCGCTCTTCTGGGCTGCGCGGTCGTGGTCTGGCTACCATGCGTCGTGTATGGGGTACAGGGAGCAATTCAGCTTCACCGGGATTGGTGGGTCACGGTGTCCTCGTCGACGGGGCCGAATCTCACAAATGCGGATAACGTGTCGATTGCGGCGATGTGGACGAAGTGGATTGGCATCGGGCGGCCCGCGACCATTCTTACAGCGCTCACTTCGTTGAGCGCTGTGGGCGTCGCAGCGATAGTGTTCGCGCGCCGAGCCGCCCTGCGCTGCCCCGAGACGCTCGAGTGCGCGTTGCTGTTGACGCTGATTCCGCTGCTGTCTCCGCAAGGCTGGGACTACGTCTTCTTGATTTCGACGCCCGCGATCATGCTGCTCGTAAATTACGATGACCGGCTTTCGCGGGCCGCGCGGATCCTGACGCGGATCGCTCTAGCGACGATTGCGCTGAGCCTCTACGATGTTATGGGCCGTTCTGCATACAGCGCCTTCATGTCGCTATCGATCATCACCGTGTGCTACCTCATCGTCATTGGCGCCCTTTATGTGCTCAGGGTGCGTGCAATCGCCTGATATCATGCGGCCATCATGCGAGCGGTCGCCGTCAGTGTGTTCGCGATTATGCTGATCGGAAGCGCTAATCGATTCGTGTCGCACGCGCAGGAGGCGCCCGTCCCGGGTGTCCCGCTCACAATCGCCGAGGAACGCGCTCGGCGCATCAATAATCTCCGCTACGATCTGCACTTCACAATTCCTGCCGACCCGTCTGTGTCGATCGATGCAAAGGCGACGTTGCGGTTTGCCCTCGTTGATCGAACAAGTCCTCTTGTCCTTGACTTCGCGGCACCGGGGCCGGTCCAGGCGGAGAGCCGCGGGCGGTCCGTCGCCGTCGTTTCGGCAAATGAACATATCGTGATTCCGCCTTCGGATCTCGTCGAAGGCGAAAACGAGATCGCGATCGCGTTCCAGGCAGGCAACGCCGCGCTGAATCGCAATCCGGACTTCATGTACACGTTGTTCGTGCCGGCGCGTGCCAGACTTGCGTTCCCCTGCTTCGATCAGCCGGATCTGAAAGCAAAATTCACGCTTTCGCTCGATATTCCAGCGGAATGGGAAGCACTCGCGAACGCGCCGGAGACCCGACGGATCAAGCAGGACAACCGCATCGCAATCCAGTTCGCGGAGACCGACCCGCTGCCCACGTATCTGTTTGCGTTCGCCGCCGGCCGTTACCAGATTGAGACGGCGGAACGGAACGGCCGCCGATTTCGCATGTTTCACCGGGAAACGGACACGGCAAAGGTGGTCAGGAACCGCGATGCCGTCTTCGATTTGCACGCGGCCGCGTTCGAATGGCTCGAGCGCTACACGGCCATCAAGTATCCGTTCGGGAAATTCGATTTCCTTTTAGTGCCATCGTTTCAGTTCGGCGGCATGGAGCACGCCGGGGCAATCTTTTACAACGCGTCGGGACTGCTGCTCGACGAAAGCGCGACACAAAACCAGAAACTCGGGCGCGCAAGCGTGATCGCGCATGAAACAGCGCACATGTGGTTCGGCGACTTCGTGACCATGCGCTGGTTCAACGACGTGTGGATGAAGGAGGTCTTCGCCAACTTCATGGCGGCGAAGATCGTCAACCCTTCGTTCCCCGGCATCAATCACGAACTCCGGTTTTTGCTGTCGTATTACCCCACGGCGTATGAGGTCGATCGCACCGCCGGCACGAATGCCATCCGTCAGCGGCTCGACAACCTGAACGAGGCGGGCACGTTATACGGCGCCATCATTTATCAGAAGGCGCCGATTGTGATGCGTCAACTCGAGATGATTCTCGGAGCGGATGGATTCCGCGATGGCCTGCGTGAGTACCTCAACGCTCACCCGTTCGGAACGGCGAGCTGGCCTGACCTGATCAAAGTCCTCGATGCACGAACGCCCGACGATCTCGCAGCGTGGAGTCACGCGTGGGTCGAAGAAGCCGGACGCCCGAACATCACCACGCATCTCGAGATTGAGAACGGCCGAATCGCCCGGCTCGCCTTCGAACAAAACGATCCGGCACCGCGACGCGGCCTTCTCTGGACCGAGCGGATGGAAGTCATTCTCGGCTATGACAAGGCGGTTCGGCGCATTCCGATTGCTCTGAATGCGCCTCGCGTCGAGATTACGTCTGCGCGAGGATTGCCGGTGCCTCAGTTCGTGCTACCAACCGGCGGAGGTCTCGCATACGGCGGCTTCCAGATCGATCCCACGACCCGCGAATATCTTCTTCATCATCTCGGCGACATACCCGATGCCCTGACACGAGGGAGCGCGATGGTGACCCTCTGGGAGGACATGCTGGATCATCGGGCGCGACCAATTGACGTCGTCGAGGAACTGATCGCGTCGGTTCGACGCGAGCCGGATGAACTGAACCTTCAGCGGATGTTGTCGTACATCGACCAGGGATTCTGGCGCTTCGTCTCGAGCGCCGAACGTGATGCGCTGACGCCGCGACTCGAACGTACCCTTCGTGAGGGCCTTGAGGCCGCGGCAACAGCGACCGTGAAGTCGGCGTGGTTTTCGACGTTGCGGGACACGGCGCGCACGCCGGCGACGCTGTCGTGGTTAGAGAACGTGTGGCGGAAAACTGAAACCGTGCCCGGACTGCCGCTCGCCGAGCCCGATTACATACAGCTCGCCGAAGCACTCGCGGTCCGCGGAGTTCCCGCATCGCAGGAGATTCTCGCCGGCCAGTTCGCGAGGATTGAGAATCCTGATCGAAAGGCCCGCTTCGCGTTCGTGCGGCCAGCTTTGTCGTCAGACCAGAAGACCCGCGACGCTTTCTTTGCGAGCCTCGGCGCCGTCGCGAATCGACGTCGCGAGCCGTGGGTGCTCGAAGCGGTGAAGTACCTCCACCATCCGCTCCGCGCAGAGAGCTCGCTGCACTACATTCCGTCGAGCCTGGCCCTGCTCGAGGAGATTCAGCGAACTGGTGACATTTTCTTTCCGAAGCGCTGGATGGACGCGACGCTCTCGGGCCACAGCTCCGCGAGCGCCGCGCGCATGGTGAGAACTTTCCTTACCGGACTTCCGCCTGACTACCCGGACAGGCTTCGACGAATCGTCCTGTCGTCGGCAGACGACCTGTTTCGCGCGGTGCGCTAGGCCTGCTGCTTTTTTCGGGCGCTGCGGCGTCGGACATAGAACACGCCGATGACCCCGATCAGAATCGCTGAAAGAGCGAACATGGATACCTCCTCGGTTCTGTCGAGTCAGGCAAGCAGGGTGCCGACCCGGTTTACACCTTGGCACGAACCCGGTAAGCGGTGTAGCTGGAGTCACTTGGCTGGTGCCGGGCACCCACCACCCGCCCGGTGCCGACTACAATGAATGCTGCAGGACCCGCGAATCGGTAAGCGCCGGTTTCAATTCTGTTATGAAGAAGATCCGTGTCCTCGTGACCGGCGGCACGTTCGACAAGAAATACGACGAGCTCACCGGCCGACTGTTCTTTCGCGACACACACGTGCCCGAGATGCTCCGCCTGGGACGGTGCCGCCTGGACGTGACGATCGAGACGGTCATGATGGTCGACAGTCTCGAACTGGACGATCATGGACGGGCGCGAATCGTGGAACGCGTCCGCGACTGTCACGAGGGCGCCATTGTGGTGACGCACGGTACCGACACGATGGTGCACACCGCGCACGCGATTGCGAATGCATCGCTGTCGAACAAGACAATCATTCTCACTGGCGCAATGGTGCCCTACGCGTTTGGCAGCTCGGACGGACTGTTCAATCTTGGTTCTGCGCTCTCGTTTGTGCAGGTGCTGCCGGCCGGCGTTTATATCGCGATGAACGGCCAGCACTTTCCTTGGGACGCCGTGCGGAAGAATACGGAAACAGGGACCTTCGAACTGGTGAATACACAATGAGCGTCGATGCCAGGCGGCGATCAAAACTGCCATCGGTGGGGACGACGATCTTCACCGTCATGTCGCGGCTCGCGTCCGATCTCGGGGCGATCAACCTGTCACAGGGCTTCCCCGATTTCGATTGCGATCCCGAGCTCGTCGAGGCGGTTGCGCGCCACATGCGTGCTGCGCGCAACCAGTACGCACCGATGCAGGGTGTCCCGGCGCTCCGCGAAGCCATCGCAGGCAAGTATGAGGAGTTCCACGGCCGCCGCTACGATCCCGAGACGGAAGTGACGGTCACGTCAGGCGGCACCGAAGCGATCTTCGATGCGGTCACCGCCGTGCTGCACCCCGGTGAAGAAGCGATCGTTCTCGAACCCTGCTACGACTCCTATATTCCAGCGATTGAAATGAGCGGCGGCGTTGCCGTCATCGTGCCGCTTCGGTATCCGGACTACAGCGTCGACTGGCCGGCAGTGCGCGCCGCGATCACAGCGAAGACGCGGCTGCTGATGATCAACACCCCGCACAATCCCGCAGGCGCGGTGCTGACATCAAGCGATATTCAGGAACTCATCGCGAGCGTGAAAGGCACGGACCTGATCATCGTCAGCGACGAGGTGTACGAGCACATCATCTTCGACGGCGTCCAGCACGAGAGCATGGCGCGTCACCCCGAGCTCGCGGAACGCAGCTTCGTCGTCGGATCGTTCGGCAAGACGTATCACACGACGGGTTGGAAGATCGGGTATGCGGTCGCACCGGCAGAATTGACGGCGGAGTTCCGGAAGGTACACCAGTTCGTCACGTTTTCCACGATCACTCCGGTCCAATACGCGCTCGCCGACTTTCTCTCGGCTCGACGCGGCCTCAAAGAGCTGGCGCCATTCTTCCAGGCAAAGCGGGATCTGTTTCTCAAACTGATGGAGGGCTCGCGCTTCCGCCCGCTCAAGAGCCGCGGCAGCTACTTCCAGTTGATGGATTATTCAGCGATCACATCGGAACACGACGCCGACTTTGCCGTGCGGCTGACCAAGGAACGGGGCGTCGCCTCCATTCCGACATCGCCATTCCTGTATCGATCCCCAGCGCCGCCAGTCCTACGATTCTGTTTCGCAAAGAAGGATGAGACGCTCGAACGCGCCGCCGAACGGCTGCGAAATGTATAATCCGGCACCCTCGATTTCTCGGTGAACGGAGCACAACGAATGAGACGGACGTACAGAGTGTGGCGCAGCCTGCTCGTGATCCTCGTCGGCGGCATTGCCGCCGTGGTTCAGGGACAATCGAACCGCATGACCGCGGACACGTTCAAGGATTATGCGTTCCGTTCGATCGGTCCAGGCTTGACCTCCGGACGCATCTCCGACGTTGCCGTTGATCCGAAAAATCCAAGTGTCTGGTATGTCGCGGCATCGGTCGGCGGCCTGTGGAAAACGGAAAACCGAGGCAACACATTCACGCCCGTTTTCGACACCTACGGCTCGTACTCGCTCGCAGTGGTCACCGTCGATCCGCGGGACTCCAACACCGTCTGGCTGGGCACCGGCGAGAACAACAACCAGCGCAGTGTGAGCTTCGGTGATGGCGTCTACAAGTCGACCGATGCTGGCGCGACCTGGAAGCGCATGGGACTCGAGAATTCAGAACACATCCAGAACATCGTCGTCGACCCGCGAAACTCGAATGTCGTGTACGTCACGGCGATCGGACCGTTGTGGGCGTCGGGCGGCGATCGTGGCCTCTACAAAACGACCGATGGCGGCCAGACGTGGAAGGCCGTGCTGACGATTAGTCCCGACACCGGCGTCACCGATATGGTGATGGATCCGAAGAAGCCGGACACGATTTATGCAGCGGCTTTGCAGCGCCGCCGGGCGGTCGGTCAACTCATTGGCGGAGGTCCCGAGAGCGGATTATTCAAATCCACGAACGGCGGCGCGACGTGGACGAAGCTGACAACGGGACTGCCGACGGTTGAAATGGGACGCATTGGTCTCGGGATCAACTGGCGTGATCCGCGAATCGTTTATGCACTCGTCACCGCGCAGAAGGGGGAAGGTGGGTTCTTCCGTTCCGACGATGCGGGCGTGAGTTGGACGCGGATTGGAAAACAGGTGCAGACAGGACGTGGTAGTCAGGCCGCGGGCGGAGAAGCGGGGGAAGGACGCGGGTCGTCGGACGACTGGTATCGTGGCGGGGACCCCGGCTATTACAACGAGATCTTCGTCGACGCTCACGATCCCGAAACGATCTGGTCCACGCAGACGAACATCGATCGCAGCACCGATGGTGGCAAGACGTGGAAACAAGTCCCGCTGCCAGGCGTTCACGTCGATCACCACGATATCGTGTTCGATCCCTCCGATCCGAAGCACTACCTGATTGCGAATGATGGTGGACTTTATGAATCGTGGGACGACCTGAAGACGTTCCGCCACTTCACCAACTTGCCGTTGTCGCAGTTCTATCGCGTGTCGACCGACAACGCGAAGCCCTTCTATCACGTCTGCGGTGGCGCGCAGGATAACGGCTCAATCTGTGGACCGTCACGGACACTCAATCGCGCTGGCATTCGAACAAGCGACTGGATTCGTGTCGGAGGCGGCGACGGCTTTCAGCCACGCGTAGACACCGAGGATCCCAATATCGTCTATGCACAGTCGCAAGAGGGAGCGCTGCAGAGGCTCGACCTGAGAACCGGACAATACACGCCAGTCCGCCCCAACGCGCGGAACACCGTCGGCGGCCCGGTGTCGCAGGCCGCGGAAGAGACACAACAATCAGGTGGACAGGCCGGACGCGGCGGCGGCACCCAGGGCGGCGGACGCGGTGGCGGACGATTCGGTCGGTGGCAATGGGACGCACCGCTCATCGTCAGTCCGCATTCCTCTCGTCGCCTGTATTTCGCCGGCGAGCGCGTGTATCGCAGCGACGATCGCGGCGATTCGTGGACTGCAATCAGCGGAGATCTCACACGTCAACTCGACGCGACGAAGATTCCCATCATGGGCAAGGTGTGGCCGACCGATTCCGTTGCATTCAATCAGGCAACCACAACCCTCAGCACGATCACCGCCCTCGACGAATCGGCACTCCTCAGCGGCCTCATCCTCGTCGGCACCGACGACGGCCTCATCCAGATTACCGAGGACGGTGGGAAGAACTGGCGGAAGGTGGAAACGTTGCCGGGCGTTCCCGAGCACACCTACGTGACCGACGTCTGCGCATCCCCGCAAGACTCAAACGTCCTTTTTGCCACCGTCAACAACTACCTGCGCGGCGACTTCAAGCCGTACGTCATGCGCAGCAACGATCGCGGCCGCACATGGACGTCGATTTCCGGTGACCTTCCGACGCGATCCGGCGCGTGGTCAATCGTGCAGGACGATGTGAATCCGAACCTGCTGTTTGCGGGAATGGAGTTTGGCGTGTATTTCACCGCCGACGGCGGTGCGCACTGGGTTCAACTCGCGGCAGGCATTCCCACCGCACAGGCGCGCGACATCTCGATTCAACGGCGAGACAACGATCTGGTGGTGGGAACGTTTGGTCGCGGTGCGTTCATTCTCGACGACTACACAGGGTTGCGTGACGTGACCGCGACAACGCTGTCTGAGGAAGCACATCTCTATCCTCTTCGCGATGCCGCCATGTTCGACATCCTCGATCAAGTAACCGCGGCGTGGGGAGATCCGTCGACGCCGAATCCACCCTATGGTGCGCTGTTTACGTACAGCGTGGGCCAACCTCCGACCGGCGATGCGCGGCTGGTTCTCAACATCACCGATGACGCCGGCAAGCAAGTTCGGCGCTTGGACCTCTCGAAGGAGAGTGACATGCATCGCATCGCGTGGGACCTGCGCGGCGAACCGCCGGCGCCGCAGACCGGACGCGGTGGGCGTGGAACACCGACCGACGCGGCTCAAGAAGCACCGCAGGCATTCGGCGGTCGCGGAAGACAGAGCGGTCCGCCGGTGGCAAACGGCAGGTATCGTGCCACGATTGGCAAACTGAGCGGAGACACGGTCACGCCGATCGGTCAGCCGCAATCGTTTTCGGTCGTTCCGCTGACGCGGTAACTTGCCGGGATCCGTGGTCCGGGATCCGCGGTCGGTCAGCCCGTAACTCGAATGGTGATTCGCTGCCGCACCGAGCCGTTCGTGTTCGCCGCCATCAGCTCGATCTGATATTCGCCCGGCACGAGCCATGAGAGTGGCAGGGCGAACTGCGGCATACCGTTGCGCGGAGTCGTCGAGAGCGGGTCGATGTCGCGCATCGGCTGTCCCCACCCGTTGAGAACTTTCGCGGTCACCTGCACCGCCGTGCCGCTGACATCAAACGCTGGAACGCGAATGAGCAGGCGATCGCCGCGGGCAAACGTGCGCACGGAGGCCGGGGCGGCATCGGGATTGGCGAGAGCGGTCTGAAAATCTCGAAGCGTTCGAGCGCGGACCACTTCAGGCGCCAGCAGCACCGGCCCTGCCTTCTGTCGCCGCAGATCGGGCACGTCGAAATCACGAACGTCGGTGTCGATGTTTCGTCCACCGGCATCGAAAATCATCATGTCGATCTCGACGCGACCGGTCGTGACATCGAAACGTGCGTTGTCCGATGGCGCCGCCGACCCTGAGCCAACCTGGCCGAGACGCCCGTCGAACAAAGTCGTGCCGCCGGCCGTTCGCGCTTTGACTGCCACGACCTGTGGTGCCGCGAGACCGCGAACCCGAGGTTCCCAGGTAATGACCATTTCGGTGCGGCCGTCTGCCTCCGGAACGACGCCAACCCACGCATCAATCATGCTGCTCCGCCGAAGCGCCCGACGCGAGACAGACAGCGTGGTCGCGGTCGACGCAAGAGCGGCCCGCCATTCGCCCGGAAGTGGCGCCCAGTATCCGGGAAGCGTGTGCACGACCACATCACGCCGTTTTGCTTTGAGCTCAATCGGGTGGAATCTTCCGTCGGATTGCGACGGTCGATACGACACCGCGTAGTACGCCTCGAGATCGTGCTTCAGCCGCGCCATGCCCGCGACCATCGCGTTTCCGTCGATGGTGCGGCCGCCGGTCTGGGTCGAAAGCCACTGCAGCATCGCCGCCGATCGCTCGCGCTCGTTGCTGTCTCTGTCGTCCTCGGCGGCGATCGAGGGATTCAGCGTGTAGATAGGGAGGTGGTACCGGTTCGCCGCGCGCGCCACGCCCTCCATCTCTGGAATGCGTGCGGCGCGACCGGCCGGTACCGCATCACGCGGAAAACCTTCACTGACCAGCACGATCACGCCGCGATCTGCTTTCAGCTCACCGACGCGCATCGTCAGCTCGCGCAACACCGCACCGACGATCTGGCGGCGAGCGGCGGCGACCGCGCCGGGCGCGCGTCCGATGTAGAGCTCCTCGAAATGTGTGCGGGGTGCGTAGTCTCCGCGGCGACCGGAAAACGAGTCCACCGCGCCGTGAAGCAGGGCGCGATCGCGAGTGAACTGGATCACGGCAACGCTGTCGAGTGGCTTGATCACAATTGCCAGATCGCCAGGGCGGAGATTCAGATCGATAAATTCGTTGATTGCCGCGCGCGCGCGATCGCTCGCCGCGCCGGCGGCGACATGGAATTCATCGAGCACGAACCCGAACACACGCGCGCCAGGTTGACGCGCGGCACGTTCCTCGTCAGCCTGGGTTCGAATGTCCTCGACGTTGCCGGGATCCTTCGGCAAGGTACGCAGCTGCACCGATTCGATAGGGCGCGCGACACCGTTGTCGAGCAACTCGAAATCGGAGGGACGAAGATCGAGGATCGCCCGCCCCTGCGAGTCAGTGACGACGGCGTCGATTCGGATGGAGGGCGATTCGCTGTCGGTAGCGGCAGGCGGCGGCTGCTGGGCGAAACCGCCTCCAGGCAGCATCAGCAGGGCGGCCAGCACGAGCGCCCGCCGCGATCGAATCCGAATCATGATCCAGTGTAGCGCAGCGGCCAGGGTTCTACGAACCCATGCAGTGACTGCGTTCTCGGTATCGATTCGCATGCGCGAGATCGGCAATCGTGCCGTGTTCGGTGCCCCAATCAGGTGACGACAGCTTGAGTGCCAAGAGTGCCGAGAGTGCCGAGAGTGCCAGGAGTGCCAGGAGTGCCAGGAGTGCCACAAGGTGCGACACGTGCAACGAGGACGTCCTGTTGCGCGCCAGCGATTCGACTATGCATTTTTTCGTCCGGTAATCGAGTATCGGAAACGCTGGATTGAGAAACCTGCAGCTGAGTGGGTGTGAGGCACCTCTTCCAGTCGGGACCGGCGGCAACATGCAATTCATCCCGCACGAACCGAACACACGCACGCCAGGTTGACGCGCGGCACGTTCCTCGTCAGCCTGGGTTCGAATGTCCTCGACGTTGCCGGGATCCCTCGGCAAGGTTACGCAGCTGCACCGATTCGATAGGGCGCGCGACACCGTTGTCGAGCAACTCGCAATCGGAGGGACGAAGATCGAGGATGGCCCGCCCTGCGAGTTAGTCTGGTAGAACCTGCTTCATGATCACTTACAGTCTCATGATGTTTCCTCATAGAAAGGAGGGCGGGTGGATCTGGAGGTCAGACATTTCCAGCTGGTCGCCGGCATTGCACGCGACGGCAGCATGACCAAGGCGGCAGGCCGCCTGCATCTGACGCAGTCCGCACTCAGTCATCAGCTTCGCGACATTGAGTCGCGATTCAAGACGCCTTTCTTCCTCCGCGTCGGCAAGCGCATGGTGCTGACGGCTGCCGGCCGGCGCGTCCTCGACAGTGCGACACGCATTCTCGAGGAGATCGGCCGGATCGAAGAAGACATCCGTCGCATCGCGAACAGCGGCGACGGCATCATCCGGGTCGCGACGCAATGCAATACGGGCTATCACTGGTTGCCGCCGCTGCTCGGCGCGTTCAATCGCAAGCATCCGCGCGTCAGCATCAACATCAAGCCGGACAACACGGATCGACCAATCGAGGCGCTGCTCGATGGCCAGCTGGACCTGGCAATCCTCACAGACGAACCGTCGGACGCTCGTCTTCGGCTGCGGAGACTGTTCAAAGACGAAATGATTGCGCTCGTCCCGCGCGAGCATCGGTTGGCGGCGAGGACGTGGATCTCGCCGCGCGAACTTGCAGCCGAGCATCTTCTTCTGTATTCCAGTTCTCCCGACGATAGTTTCGTACTCAAACGGGTGCTTGCACCGGCAGGTGTGGTGCCGGCGCGCCTTTCCTTCATCATGCTGACCGAAGCGATGATCGAAATGGCACGGGCGGGACTCGGCGTGGCGGTGCTGCCACGATGGTCCGCCCAGGCGGCGATCGCGACGCGGTCGGTCGTGGCCTTGTCCTTGACGCGGCGCGGCATTCGCCGCTCCTGGACAGCAGCGACGCTCAAGGCGCAACCGATGCCGGAATGGCTCACCGATTTCATCGAGCTCATCGCCGAGCGGGCCTTGCCCGCCCAAACCGCTCACGTCGGCCGCAGAACCGCATGAAGAATTCTCATTGATTTCAGGAAAAGAATGAGTTTGTGGTCGATGGCGCCACACCCTTACCCTGACCTTGGGCGGAGTATTCACTCCGACAAGGCAGGTGAACGTGGCTCGGGATGAATTTCGACAGGCATGGCGGGCCCTGGGCGCGCATCGTCCTTTCGCGGCAACGGCGGTCCTCATCACAGCCCTTGCCATTGGCGCGAACACGGCGGTGTTCAGCCTCGTAAATGCGGTCCTGCTAAACCCGCTGCCATTCCCTGACGCATCGAGACTCGTCGAAGTCAACGGCCGGCGGATCGGCGTCGATCGCGATCCGATTTCACTGCCCGACTACCTCGACCTTCGCGACTCGAATCGCAGCTTCGACGTGCTTGCCGCGGCGTTCCAGTGGAGCGCCAATCTGACTGACGGCGACGCGGAACGACTGCAGGGCATGCGAGCGACGTCCAGCCTGTTCTCAGCACTTGGCACATCCGCTGCGCTCGGCCGGACGCTGATCGCGGATGACGAGAATGGTGCGGGAAGACGCGTGGTGGTGTTGAGTCACGGCCTTTGGAAACGGCGTTTTGGCGGCGACCCGAATGTACTGGGATCGTCGATGGTCCTCAATGGCGACACCTACACTGTCGTCGGCGTTCTCCCCCGCGCCTTTATCTGTCCCATTCGGGAGGCGGATCTCATCGCGCCGTTTGCAACAGCGACTGATCCCAGACGCACGGCGCGCGACCTCGGATTTCTCCGAGTGATCGGACGCCTCCGGCCAGACGTCACCATCGAACAAGCGACGCAGGATCTCGACGCCATCGTCGGGCGCCTCCGCAGCCAGTATCCGATCACCAATGCAACCCATGCCGGCACCAACGTCGTGGAATGGCACACCGTGCTGGTCGCGCGGACCAGACCCATTCTGCTCCTGCTACAGGCGGCAGTCGTCCTGGTCCTCGGTGTCGCGTGCGCGAATCTGGCAAACCTGTTCCTCGTGTCGGCAATCCGCCGCGAGCGCGAGTTCGCGGTCCGCAGCGCGCTCGGCGCGTCACGCGCCCGTCTCGTTCGAGAGGTGCTGATTGAGAGCGGGTTGATCGCCGTCGTCGGGTGCGCCGGCGGCGTACTGTTCGGCTCGATCGCGCGCCGCGCCTTACTGGTCCTCGCGCCCGGTGATCTCCTGGCCGTCTCAAACGACGCCGCGATCGACGGACGCGTGGTAGCGGTTGCCGTGACCGCAGCCACTATGGCGACGATCTCATTCGCTGCGGTCCCCGCGTGGCGACTCGCCACCGGCACATTGGGAGCGCATCTGCGGGAAGGCACACGTACGACTGGATCCCTGGGCCGAACAGCTCGCCGGTGGCTGGTGGGAATTGAAATCGCGCTGGCATCAGCGCTCGTCACGTTGACGGTCTTGCTGTCGCAGAGCTTCGCGAGGATCCAGTCGGTCGACCCGGGCTTTCGCCCCGGTCACCTGCTGACGGTTCGCATCTCGCTGCCTCGCGGACGTTATCGGTCGCGCGCCGACGTCGTCAGGTTCACAGAAATGCTGCGGCCAAAGCTGCTCGGGATTCCAGGTGTCCGCCAGGCAGCGGCAGTCAACGTCATTCCCCTTAATGGTTATCGTGCAACGGTCGATTTCTGGCCGGCCGATCGTCCCGAGCCATCACCCTCGGAACGTCCCGAAGCTCACTATCGGATGGTTGGACCCTCCTACCTTTCCGCGTTCGGTGTTCCTCTCGTTCAAGGTCGCGCCCTGGACGAACACGACACCTCGATCAGTGAGCCGGTGATTCTGATCAATCAGACGATTGCGAATCGGTACTGGAAGGGACGATCGCCGGCCGGCGAATATCTTCTCGTCCGCGATACTGGCGACCGTGACGTGGTTCGCAGGCCGCGGATCGTCGGCGTCGTGGGCGACGTCAAGCACTTCGGCCTCGAAACCGAATCCACGGCGGATGTGTACGTCGCGATTCCGCAGGTTCCAGAACCGTCGATTCAGTGGCTCGCAAACAACATGTACTGGGGCATCCGCACGGTGGGCGACCCGGCCGCAATTCGTGAATCGGTTCGAAGTGAAATCAAGAGCGTCGACGCAGACGTGCCGGCATCGACGCAAACTATGGACGACATGATGGAAGTGGCGGTTGCGCCACGACGCTTGAACCTGTGGCTGGTGCGCGTGTTCGGCATTTCAGCATTAGCGCTCGCGGCAGCCGGTATCTATGCAGTGACTGCGTTCTCGGTGTCGATCCGCACTCGTGAGATTGGCATTCGTGCGGTGCTTGGCGCCCGGCCGTCGCAGAATTTTGCCATCGTAATCGGAGACCTGGCGAAGCCGCTCTGCGCGGGGCTGACAGCAGGTGCTCTCCTGTCGCTGGCCGGCGCGCCTGCGCTGGCTACGCTTTTATTCGCAGTGAACCCGGTCGCGCCCGTGACGATGACGATAGTGAGCGTGCTGCTGTTCGGTGTCGGAGTGAGTGCGGCAATCATTGGAGCGTGGCGTTTGAGATCAATCGATCCCGTCATCGCTCTGCGCGCGGAGTAAGGACGAATTCCGCTCCCGTAACCGCAATGTAACGGAACTGCACTCATGGCACCCTTGGCACTCATGGCACCCTTGGCACCCTTTGCACCCTTGGCACCCGTGGCACCCCTGGCACTCGCCGCGTCCTGTTCCGCGCTCAGCGATTCGACTATTTAGGACATCTTTCCATCGGGTAACGTCTGCCCGTGAACCTTTCGCAACCAAATCCGCGCCTTACTGTCTAAAGCAGTACGGGTGATACCCGTGCTCGATTGATTCGGCAGGAGTGCGTTTTGCACTCGAGCCACGAGCAAAGAAAGATTTGATGGACCACGAGGCACCTACCATCTCATGGATCGCGTTGTTGGAAACGCGCGATCGGCTCATCGCGCGATTGCGCCACGACGTGCCTGCGGCCTGGCCGAATGCCATTGGCTGTTTCCTGAATGAGATCAAAGCCGTCCAGCAGCCACTGCCTTCGGGCGTCGTGCTGTTGCTGCTCGCCGATCTCGCGCGGGAACTGGATCGGCTGGCCCCCGGGGGTCCGAGCAATCCCAGGCGGCTACGCCTGCTCACTGCACTGGAGGCCGGGACGACCGCCTCCTCGCCTGCGGAGACGCTTTGCCGGCGATTCGAAGACGCATTGGGTCGCTGGTGCGGGCGGATCGAACCGGGATCCCTCGTTCCCGACGTTCAGGCGCAACGAATTGCCGCTTACATCGATCAGCATTTCGCGGAACACATCACGCTTGTCAAGCTGGGACGCCTGAGCGGATGTTGCACGCGGCAGCTCTCGCGTGCGTTTCGATCGACCATGCAGATGTCGATTCGTCAGTACCTGCAGAAAACACGAATCGATCACGCCGCCGCGAGACTACGGGAGGGAGACAAAGTAGAATCGGTCGTCGCGGTGGTAGGTTGGCGCGGCCGCAAGAACTTCTTCCGTCAGTTCAAGAGCTGTGTGGGAACAACGCCGGCGCAGTATCGAGAATGCTGGATACGGAAGCCCGCAGTTGAGTTAGTTACAGGCATGCGTTCCAGTCGAGAGAACGGGAGACCCATCGTACCCGCCACCGCGCTCGCCGCGATCGTGCAGGTGACCCGGTTGTCTTGAGTCACTGACGATGCGGCAAGCGCGGCTCGCTGGCGCATTCTCTGGACCGTACTTGCGCGCGACACTCAGCAGCGTAATCAGACACCAGGACGAAGCATGCTTCGCGATGAAATCGCGCGAGCTTCAGCCGCCGGCGCTGCCGCCGGTGGCTCACACTGGTTAGCACCGGAGTCGTTGGCGTCCCAGTAACAACTCCCATCGCCACCAAGCTTCCATCGTCCCTGGCTTTGTGAGCATTGATCCGGTCCCGAATCGTCCGGATCCCAGTAACACGATCCGTCGCCACCAAGCTTCCATCGTCCATCCGCGGCCGCCGATTTCGTCGCAACGCTTGTGTTCATCACTGCCGCGATCGCACTGATCGTGGGATGGTCGTTCGAGGGAGCGACCGATGCCGGAATGAGGAGTGCCATGAGGACGGCGAGCGCAATCGCTGCGGCAGTGTGTCCGACGAGTCTTCGCATGTTGACCTTCCTTGCTGCGCTGGCATTGCAGCCTCGATACGATCAGCATGCCGACGAGAGAACCGTCCAGCAACAACAAGACAGTTCCCTTTGCGAACGATGCGGTATCGTTTGGGTGCGATTAACTCATCGATATGACAAATCAGTGAATTCGTGAATTGGTGAATTGGCGCCGAACTTCGCGCGGGCGCCATCAATTCACCAACCCACCAATCCACTAATTCACCAATCACATTCCGCCGCGTCCTCCACGCCCGGCGGGCATAATCACGTTCAACACACCATTCATCGTCCGCCAGTGGGCGGGGAACGTACAAACGTACGGGTACTTTCCTGCGGCAGCGGGCGCTTTGAACTGGAACGTTACTGTCTGACCCGGTTCGAGCAGCTGCTTCGTCGCGAAGAGCACCTGGGGTATGTCGGGGACGTAGGCCTGCGCGAGACCGCTCGGAGATGTCGCAAGGCGATCGCCGGCCTCGCCGATGGCGTTCAACGATCCGGGTGCGCCAAGCACGAAGTTGTGCTGCATCACGTCCGGGTTCGTAAACGAGATTTCGACGATTTGACCGGGCGCAACATTCAATTCGTCCTTATCGAATTTCAGCTGGCCAGGAATGACGCTCAAGCGAATCGCGACATCAGGCGCCGGCGGCGCCACTGACGGAAGCGCGGCACCAGCCGCACCTGCCGGTCCACCTTCGGCAGTAAATGCGACGTGAGCAGCAAGCTGACCTGGTTTGGTATAAAGCGCGCCCGCGTTTGTTTGCCGTTCGACGCGGTATTTCCATGTGCCTGCCAGCGGCACACGATTGGTCTCCGATGCCTCCACGTACATCACGTCGGGCGTTCCGAGGAATCCTCCTTCGTTACGTCCGTTCTGGATGCGAACCGTAATCGTGTTCGTGCCGGGACGAACCACACCGTCGGGTATAGCGTAAGTCGGAACCGCATTACCACGTCCAGCACCCGGAGGCGCCGCACCACGGGCACCGGGAGCCAACGGCGTCGGCGTGAGCGACTGACCGTTGATCCACACTTCACCGGTGTTGCGCAGCGTTCCGAGTGAGAGCGTCGACGCCGCCGCACCATTCCAATCGAAGGAACGGGTGAACCAGACCACGCCATCGAAGTCTGGAAGCCCGCGCGACTCCCAGTTGCCAGGCACCTGCATGTCGGCCCACTCACCCGATAGATCCTGTGTGCTCGGCGTTCGCCAGTCGGGCTTGGTGTCACCAAGCCGGACGGCAATCGGAAGCGCCGTATACGGCAGCGCACTGTTGTCAGCATGGTAAGCGGCTGTAAAGCTCTTCTGATGCCGTGATGCGGCGATATAGAAGGCGCGGCTCAACCACTTGTCGGTGTAGTTCTCCGTTCTCTGAGTTTCGGCATAGAGCGCCTGTCCTACGTCGTTGGACGTCGGCATGTCGGCGATTGCCAGTACGGCCGCCAGCCGGGTGTGGAGATCCGGATCGTGAAGGAGCCCCGCCGAAATGATCGCGCGGCTCGCTTCGGCCGTATGCGGCAGAACCATCGCCGCGGCTTTTCGTACTCCGGCGGCTGGATGTTTGAGTGCGTCAACGGCGACGCGATACGACTCGGTTGTCGTCGAACTCAGCTCGCCCAGTCCCTGCAGCGTCCAGAGCGCGTGAAACGCGCCGCCGTTGGTACTGATCGCGTCGACCGACTGGTTGCGCACGAGCGCGATGAGTTGTGGCACGACATCTTTCTGTCCACGTTCGACGAGCAGGCGCTGTGCGTGCAGCCGCCACAACATGTTGTCGGATGCCAGCGCGCTCAGCAGTCCGACAGAATCGTTCTTTGACAGTGACCGCTTCTTTGCCGGCGGAGCACCTTGATAAACGATCCGATAGATCCTCCCGCGAAGATGGTCGCGCATCGACGTTTCGTATGCGGCGCCCTTGCCGGTGCTGAATCCTTGCGGCGTCGGATTGTGTTGCGCGATGAAGTTGTACCAATCGGCGAACCATATGGCACCGTCGGGACCGACCATTGCCGCCACCGGCGCGAACCATTCCTCGGCGCTGGAAATCAAATTCCATCCATCGCGTGCCACGAATCCGGCGCCTTGCTTCTCGAGAATGGCCTGGCCGATCAGATGCGCAGTCGGTTCGCTGATGAACGCGACGCGATTCCAATACTCTTTTGGAAAAGAACGAGCGGTGTAGAGGTAATGACCGGCCGCGGCCGTATAGCCGCCCCACACGTCCACCTGGCGGATATAAGGCGTCGTCGGATGCACTGAGTAGAACGCTGCTGAACTCTGATAGCCGCCACCCGACGGAGCGCCGCGGCCGCCAACGCCTGGCAATCCTTCCACGTCGGCAAAATACCGGTTCGGGATCGCCATGTACCAACTTTGATCGTTATTCGCCGTCGAACCGAACACGTCGAAGGTCTCGGAGAACCCAAGGCCCCACGTGTTGTTCGTCGATTGCGTCATGTATTCGAACTCGCTGCCGTCGGGCCTGAAGCGATATGCGCCTTGTGTGAACTGCATTGGCTTGCCGTTCATCTGGCCGTTGAACCCGGAGTATCCGACTGTGCCCCAAATGTGATTGTCGGGACCGTACTGCAGGTTCGACGGTCCGGCATGCGTGTCCCGGATTCCCCATCCCGTGTTCAGAACCTGCTGCACATCCGCCTTGTCATCCCCGTTGGTGTCTTTCAGGAAAAGGAAATGCGGGGCCTGCGCGACGATGACGCCACCATTGGCGAAGGTCAGGCTCGTCGGAATGTTCAAGTGCTCGGCGAAGATCGTGATCTTGTCGGCGCGCCCGTCGCCGTTTGTATCCTCGAGGATCTTGATGCGATCGTCGCCGGGATTTCCGTTCAGCATCTCGTTCGGATAGTCCATCGCTTCGACGACCCAAAGGCGGCCGCGCTCGTCGAACGTGAATGTGATCGGCTTGATGATTTGCGGCTCACTGGCAAACAGTTCAACGCGGAACTCAGCAGGCGTCTGCATGAACTTCTGCGCTTCATCCGGCGTGAACGGCAGCTGGAATTTCGGTGGGTCCGGCCGGTTCTCGTAATTCGGAACATTGAAGCCGTCGACGTACGTAACGCCCGGCATCTCGAGCTGCTGCCAGTTGCGTCGCCGTGCTTCGTCGATTGACCAGACAATGCCTCGTTCGACGAGACTCTGGAACCCGGGCTGGCTCCACGTGCGTTCGTCGTGACCGTATCCGGTATAGAAGATGCGACCCTTGCCTTGCGTTTGAAGCCACGTCCACGGCTGACGGGTCTGTCCGTTGACGCGCTCCATAATCACTGTCCGCTGTCCCGCGCTAACCGGCGCCAGCGGCTCTTCCCAGGCTGTGAACGGCTGCAGACCCTGGACCACGGGGTTCGATGGCTGAACGATCTCAGCCGTGAACTCGGCGCCTCCCTCCGGCATCAGCCTGGCGCCGATCAGAGACACATCGCCGACGGCATGGAGCGCGACCAGCCCATGACCACTGTCAACGAAAGCAGTGAGCGCTTTCTCTTGTGCTGGCGTCAACGCGAGGCGATCCCCATAGATGATCACGGCGTCGTAGTAGTCGAGCTTAGCCGCCTCCAGTGACTCGAGTGCGGTGTGGCCATAAGTCAACTGGATCCCGCGCCGCGCGAGCGGTGCCGCCAGAAGCGGAAACATTTTCGTGGGGTTGTGCGGCGTCTCCTCCTCCGCCCCGACGAACAAGACGCGGATCGGCCGGGCCGCGGGCGCGATCGCAGGCCGTGCGGTCGCTTGGGCCGGGCGCGGTTTGGGCGCCGAAGACGGCTGCCGCGACTGTGCGACAAGCGATAGACAGCCGACCACCAAGACCACCACGCCGACGATCGAGGACCACGCAAACGTCCGCCTGGAACCATGCAGTCTCATGAGCACACCTTTCGAGCAACAGATATTACCCCGTGGTGCGGAGTGCGATCGAGCCGTTGTCCGGAGTCCGGGGACCAAAATCCGTGTTGATCGGTGTTTTTCCGTGGCCCGTGTTGATCCGTGGTCCGTATTGCAATGCGCCCCGGCGGCGATCAAGGATTCTCCCCAATGAGTGATCAAAAGATACGTGTTGCGATCGTGGGGCTTGGCTTCGGTGCGGAGTTCATCCCGATATACCAGCGGCATCCGAATGCGGAAATGTATGCGATCTGCCGTCGTGATCGAAAGGAACTCGATGCGTGCGGCGATCGATTTGGAGTCAAGACGCGCTACAGCGATTACGACGCACTTCTGGCAGACCCCAACGTCGACGCCGTGCATATCAACTCGCCAATTGCGGATCACGCACCGCAGTCGATTGCAGCGCTGCAGGCCGGTAAGCACGTCGCCAGCACGGTTCCGGCAGCGACAACCGTTGATGAGTGCCGTCAGATCGTGGAGATGCAGCGCAAGAGCTGCAAGGTCTACATGATGATGGAGACCGTCGTCTACAGCCGCGAATACCTGTTTGTAAAGCAGCTGTACGACTCGGGGGAACTGGGCCGGATTCAGTTCCTTCGCGGAAGTCATCAGCAGGACATGGACGGATGGCCAGGCTATTGGGAAGGCTTTCCGCCGATGCATTACGCGACGCACTGCGTCAGTCCGTGCCTCGCGCTTCTCGGCAAACATGCGGAGCACGTGGTCTGTCACGGCTCGGGGCGAATCGACGAAGCGCTGATCCCGAAGTATGGCAGCCCGTTCGCGATCGAGACCGCAACGTTCAAGCTGCGTGATTCGGATGTCTGTGCCGAAGTCACGCGCAGTCTCTTCGCCACCGCGCGACAGTATCGTGAAAGCTTCGACGCCTACGGATCGAAGAAGGCCTTCGAGTGGCAACAGGTGGAAAACGAGGATCCGGTAATTCACACGAAGAGCACAAAGACTCATCCATTGTCGGAAGCGGAAATCCCAAAGCGGGTCAAGGTCCCCGACTACGCGCAGCTGCTGCCAGAACCGATTCGCCGCTTCACGCAGCCGGCCGCCATCCAGGATGCGGAACATCTCTCGTTCCTCCAGGGCGGAGGGCATGGCGGCTCGCATCCGCACCTGGTCCACAATTTTCTGATGGCGTGCATCGGCGAAAAACCACCGATGCCGGATGCCGAGACGTCGGTCAACTGGACGCTGGTCGGCATTTGTGCGCATCAATCGGCGCTCAAGGGTGGGGAAAAGCTCGCAATTCCGCGGTTTTAATTGAGCTGTTGGCTTCTGGCTGCTGGCTCCTGGGAGTTCGCTATGAACCGCATCTTTCAGTACGCGCTCGCACTCACCGCGGCCGTCATCGGCGTAACCGCGGCATTGACGGCGCAGAGCACGACGCCGTCAACGGCAAAGAAGGGGCGCACGATCGAGGTCCTCTTTCTCGGCCACAACAGCAAGCATCACGATTCAGCGCGGCTCGAACCGATGCTTGCAAGCGCGATCGAGGCCGAGGGATTTCATTTCACCTACACTCCCGACCCGAACGAATTGAACGCGGCAAACCTCGCGAAGTACGACGCGCTGATGATTTACGCGAACCACACGACGATCACGCCGGATCAGGAAAAGGCGCTCCTCGACTTCGTCAACTCGGGAAAGGGGTTCCTTCCAATCCACTGCGCATCGTTCTGCTTCCAGAACTCCCCTGCCTACATTGCACTGGTCGGCGCGCAGTTTCTGAAGCACGGGACTGGCGAGTTCATGACGACGATCATTCAGCCCAACCATCCGGTTCTCGATGGCATCCAGCCGTTCCAGGTGTGGGACGAGACTTACGTCCACACCAAGATCAATCCTGACAAGACCGTGTTGATGGAGCGCGTGGATGACTCGGGGCGCGAACCATGGACGTGGGTACGCGAACAGGGAAAGGGACGCGTCTTTTACACCGCCTACGGCCACGACGAGCGTGTGTGGGGCCACCCGATGTTCCAGCGGCTCGTACGGAACGGAATCCTCTGGGCGGTGGGACCGACCGTGCGAACGGAGTGGGCCGCAGACAAAGGAAAAAGGTAGAAACGAGTCATGAACCTGAAACTCGCCGTTCGTCGTCTGCTCAAAACGCCGTTCGTGAGCCTCGTCGCAATCGTGTCGCTTGCCCTGGGCATCGGTGCGAACGCCGCGATTTTCTCGCTCTTCGACCAGACGCTGCTGCGGGCCGTTCCGGTTTCGCGCCCTTCTGAGCTCGTGAATCTGTCGGCGCCAGGACCGAAGCCTGGCTCGAATTCGTGTGGGCAGGCGGGCAGCTGCGAAGAGGTTTTCAGCTACCGGATGTTCCGCGACCTGGAGCGCATGCAGACCGTATTCACCGGGGTCGCAGCGCACGTCGGCTTCGGTGCCAACCTTGCCTATAAAGGACAAACCCTGAATGGCGAAGCGCTTCTCGTTTCGGGATCGTACTTTCCGCTCCTCGGTTTGCAGCCTGCCCTCGGTCGCCTCCTGACCGTAGAAGACGACAAGAACATCGGCGGCCATTTCGTCACCGTCCTCAGCTACGACTACTGGACGACGGTGCTCGGCGCGAATCCTTCCGTTCTCAACGACACGATCATCGTGAATGGCCAGGCACTCACGATTGTTGGCGTGGCGCCACGTGGCTTCACCGGGACGACCCTTGGAAACGTGCCAAAGGTGTTCGTGCCGCTGACGATGCGCGGGCAGATGTCACCGGGGTGGAATCCGGCGGCATTCGACGACCGTAAGAATTACTGGGCCTATTTGTTCGCGCGACTGAAACCCGGCGTGTCGATCGACCAGGCGCGAACCGGGCTGAACAATCTCTACCACTCGATCATCAACGACGTCGAGGCGCCGCTGCAGAAGGGCATGAGCGACCAGACGATGACCCGGTTCCGCGCGAAGACGATCGGGGTCGAGCCGGGCTACCGCGGCCAGAGTTCGCTCCATCGCGAAGCGAAGACGCCGCTGCTCTTCCTCTTGACGGTCACCGGAATCGTGCTGCTGATCGCGTGCGCCAACATCGCGAATCTGCTTCTCGCCCGCGGGGCCGGGCGAGCGACAGAGATGGCCATCCGCCTGTCTCTCGGCGCAAATCGACGACAGCTGCTGGCGCAGCTGCTTACCGAATCCTGCGTGCTTGCCATCCTCGGTGGTGTGGCCGGACTTGTCGTGGCCCGTTGGACGATGGCGCTGGTTGCGTCGTTGTTGCCGCCCGACGCGAGTAACACCCTGGAGTTCGAGCTCCAGGGGCGCGTCGTTCTCTTCGCCACAATCTTATCGGTTGCGACTGGATTCATCTTCGGACTGTTCCCTGCCTGGCACAGTACGAAGCCGGATCTCGTGTCGGCGATCAAGGCACAGGCGGGACAACCATCAGGGGCGCGTGCCGCGGCGCGATTCCGGACCTCTCTGGTCACGGCACAGATCGCACTGTCGATGGCGTTGCTGATGTGCGCGGGACTGTTCGTCAAGAGTCTCGCGAACGTCACCCGTGTTGATCTCGGCATCAAGATAGATAACGTCGTCACATTCCGAGTCTCTCCCGGACTGAATGGCTACGACCCCGCACGTGCGAAAACGTTCTACGAGCGGGCCGAACAGGAAATGGCGAGCATTCCTGGGGCGACCGGCGTGGCCATCGCAAGAGTTGCGCTTCTCGCGGGTAACAACTGGGGCAACGACGTGTCGGTTGAAGGATTCGCCCGTGGTCCCGACACCGACGCCGAAGCTCGCTACAACGAAATCAGCACCGGGTATTTCAGGACGCTGGGCGTGCCGCTGATCTCCGGACGAGAGTTCACACCCGCCGACACCCTCGGCGCGCCGAAAGTGGCGATCGTCAACGAAGCGTTCGCCAAGAAATTCAATCTCGGCCGCGATGCCGTCGGCAAGCACATGGCGCAAGGCGAGGGGAAGCTCGACATCGAGATCGTTGGCCTCGTTCAGAACGCGAAATACAGTGAAGTGAAGCAGCAGATCCCGCCTCTTTTCTTCCGGCCATATCTTCAGTCCGAACGAGTCGGTTCGATGAGCCTTTACGTGCGTGGCTCGGGCGATCCCGCGCCACTCCTGCGTAGCATCCCTTCGGTGATCTCGCGGCTGGATCCAAACCTGCCGATCGAGGATCTGAAAACGATGCCACAACAGGTTCGGGAGAACGTGTTTCTCGATCGCATGATCAGTACGCTCTCCGCAGCATTCGCATTCCTCGCGACGCTGCTGGCTTCTGTCGGGTTGTACGGCGTGCTTGCGTACACGGTCTCGCAGCGGACTCGCGAGATCGGGCTGCGGATGGCGCTGGGCGCAGACAGCGCGCGCGTGCGCGCGATGATCCTCAAACAGGTTGGCTGGATGACGCTGATAGGAGTCCTGGTTGGGGTGACTGGCGCGTACTATCTCGGCAAGGCTGCAGCCAGCCTCCTGTTCGAACTACAACCGTACGATCCGAGCGTCATTGCGAGTTCTGTGGTGGTCTTGACGCTGGTCGCATTCGGTGCGGGATACATCCCCGCGTATCGTGCTTCGCGCGTTCAGCCGATGCAGGCGCTCCGTTACGAATAACTTCGCTCCTCGCTAGTCGTTGCTCGCTGCTCGTTATCGTTCCCGCGAGCGAGAAGCGAGCAGCGAAAGTATTCCTACCGTGGCCATAACCAACCCATCGTCCCGGCGGTCAGGCAGGCGTAGATGAAGCCGTCGACCGTCGCCTTCAATGTCGTCGTCCACGATCGGCGGTACCAGATCGACATCTGCCATAACGCGACCGCGTAGCCGATAAACGCGGTGGCGCCGGCAAAACGGAACACCTCGAGATACTCCGCGCCAGGCGTGAGTGCGCGTCCAGCGATGTAGGCGGCAAACACGCTCACCGCGGCGCAATACAGAATCCACAACCCCATGTTCCGGAGCATCGGCATCGGGCCATTTGGCATCACCGTCAGGATCATCACCGGCCCGGCGTGAATCTTGGCGGCAAATTCCGGCGAGCGAAGATCCGCCCGGCTGGATGGACGCGGAATCATGTAATCGCCTGGCGGTATCGCCAGGGCGCGAAGCGCCTCGCGCGCTCTGTCTTCGTTCGGCACTCTCGGATAGTCACTCTTGTGCCAGGAAGAAGCCATGTGAATGATCGAACTTGCGATGAACACGAACACGGCTGACAACAGAATCGGCACCAACAACGACGAGAGGTCAGTCATATCGATCCTCAGTGCACATTCAGAAGAGCATTAAACAATACCCGAAACGTTCCGAACGGCTGCCCGCGCCACTCCGGCCGGAACCCAAGCAGGATGACGTGACCGGATTCGAGTGGCACATCGAGGGCCGCGGCCTTGCCGGCAAGATATTTCTCGCCGATCAAATAGCCGGACAAGAGTGGTGATCCCTCGCTCGCGTACCAGGCGAGGATGGCACCGCTAAATCCGGGCTGAATCTCGAAGACCGGACTGCCGTCGACGAACAGCGCCGCCGTTGCCGGCATGCCGGCCATGACCGGATGAGAGGTATCGATACTGGCTTCGACTATCGAACCTCGAAGAAAGAACTGCTCCGGTCGCAGTCCACTCACGCTGTTGATCACCGGAAGCTTGAACTGCTGTATTGGGAATGCGCACGAGGTGCTGATACACACGAACGTGCCGCCGCCTCGCACGAAGGCTTCGATCGCGGCGAGATCGGCTGGCGTCGTCTCGTCGGCATACTCCGGCCGCACCGCGCGTCCTCCGCGGCCGCCGGTCGCAGCACCACCGCGTAACCGTGTTCCGTCGGGCATCAGGAGGACATCGATGCGAGGCGAGATCGGCACCTGAAAATCCGTGGGACGCAACGTGACGTACTCGAAGCCGTATTGATCGAGGAGCCAGCGCGTCCATCCGGCGGACATGTTCCCACCCCATGGCTCGTAGACGCCGATTCGCGGCTTCCGAATGGTGTTTCCAGGCTCGTCGGTCCGTTCCGCGGCGAGTGCGAGTTCACGCACCAGATCCATTTGACGATCGGCCGAAAGACCGGCGATGAGATACCGCGCCGGCCTCGGCCCGTTCGCCGACGCGATCTGTACGGTCGCCCCTTCCTTCCATGCGCGATTGATCGCTCTGAACACATTGTTTGCTGCAGGATCCAGCGCCAGCGACGATCCGGTCGCGACGATCTTCCCCGGCGGCGGGACGACGGCCATCGCAGCAAGGTCTGAATTGAATCCGGTGCCCGGCACGCTGTCGAAAAGCGCCGCATCAGGCCCAGTGTTGATGTAAGGGGTCGGCGCCGATTTGTACGCGATCCGTGGTCCGAGTGCAGCCATCCTCCCGCGGGCGTCGGCGCTGATTGGTTGCGATGCGGCGACCACGCGAACCCCCATCTGCAGCGGCAACGTCCACCCGGCGGCGTCATACGGACGTTCGGGTGGTCCGTCGGGGTATTGCCGCACGTCGGGATACTTCTGCACGTCGAGCACCTCCCGCGCCAGCGCGGCGTACTCCTGATCGGTCGGAATGATCCACGTGCCCGACGGATACGTGATGTTGTCGAATGTGGCCGCGCCGTTGAGCTGCGAAATGCGCACGCCGCCGAATGCCAGCCGCCGCAGCAGCTCGACGGCCGCGACGACGTCGTGTTGGTCCTGTGGAATGATGTACGCGAACGGTGGTCGCGTGCGGCCTCGCGCAATTTGATCCCTTCCCGCCCGATATCGATTGAGCAGCAGCGATTCCTTGTACTTCGACGCGTACTCGAGCACGGACCATGACGCCGTTTCCATGTAGCTGACTGCATCCTTGAGGCGCCACCAGCCGGGTGGCCACGGACTCGAGTAGAGACTGCGCGGACGCAGATCGCGCATGTTTTGCGGAAAGTCCTGGATCGTGTATTCGTGTGGCGTGGCGTATTGATAGAGCGCGGTCTCGGTCCAGAATGCGGCGATGTTCTTGAAATTGGGCGCGTAGTCGACATAACCGGGATACCAGGCATCGAACGCCGTGCCCATGTGGGTTGCACCCACTTGCCCTCGCTCCTCGAGCCCTTTCGCGATCGCCATTCCGATCATGTTCACTTCACGCGCCATCAACGGCGGCGCATCCGTCCCCACCGGTTCCGAGAATGGCGGCAGCCAGATGCGCGTCGGAAAAGGGCCCGACTGGTGGTGCACGTAAATGATCTGCGGCTCCCACTGTCTCCACGCATGCTCGAGGACGCGTGACTCGATCATGTTGAGCATGTAGGCGTCGCGGTTGTTATCGTGCCCCACGTACTCTTGATACAGGTATGGAGGATCGGATTGCTCGTACGGTGTTCCGACGTTCTTCATGTACCACTCGGCGACCATCTGCTGGCCATCCGGGTTGATGGTCGGCCACAGCATCAGGACGACGTTCTCGAGAATCGCCCTCGCATCGGGCTCAGCCGCGCGAGCGAGGAGATCGAATGCAAGCACGGGTGTGTGCTGCGGGCCGGCGACTTCGTTCGCGTGAAGTCCGCCATCGATGTGAACGAATGCCTTGCCTTCTGTGGCAAGCCGGTGCGCTTCCGCTTCCGATAGGCCGTCGGGATGCGCCAGGCGCAGCGCGATCTCCCGATACCGATCGATGTGGGCGAGATTGTCGGGGCTCGATATCAGAGCGAAGTACATCGGCCGTCCCTGACTGGTTCGGCCGGCTTCGATAAGTCTCAGGTACTTGCTGGCAGCGTCGAGCTTCTTGAAGTACTCGATTGATTGGTCGTAGGTGGCGAGCTTGTAGTCCGCGCCCGGCTGAAAACCGAACGAGGCTTCCGGTGTCGGAAGCCTCGGTGATTGCGCTGATGGGTGTGCCGCAACAACGGCTGCGGCAAGCACCACGATCCCCGCGGCGACCTTCATAGGCCGCCGAGTATAACTGGATCTACTTCGTGACCAGACCAACCGGGCACGACACGCCGGTGCCGCCAATGCCGCAATACCCGCCAGGATTCTTCGCCAGATACTGCTGGTGATAGTCCTCGGCGTAATAGAACTCCGGCGCCTCTACGATTTCGGTCGTGATCGCACCGTAACCCTCTCGAGCGAGTTCCCGCTGATACGCGTCGCGCGATCGTTCAGCAATCTCACGCTGCGTATCGTCAAAGTAGTAGATCGCCGATCGATACTGGGTGCCCACGTCGTTTCCCTGGCGCATGCCTTGTGTCGGATCGTGGTTCTCCCAGAACACCTTGACCAGATCGGCGTACGACACCTTGCGCGGATCGAAGACGACAAGCACCACTTCCGCGTGGCCGGTTGCGCCGCTGCACACTTCCCGATACGTCGGGTTTGGGGTATAGCCGCCCGCATAGCCTACTGCCGTCGTGTAAACGCCTGGCGTCTCCCAGAACTTTCGTTCGGCACCCCAGAAACAGCCGAGCGCGAACATCGCGCGCTCGAGTCCCGCGGGAAACGGCGGCTCTAGCCGTGCGCCGTTCACATGATGTGTAGCTGGAACGGGCATCTTCTCGGGGCGGCCTGGCAGGGCGTTTTCTTTCGATGGCAGCTTAAGTTTGTTGGCAAACACGGTTGTCTCTCCGTAAATCAATCAGCATTCAGCAATTTCACAGTCTCTAATTATTCTGACTCAACATGAGAACGATGATGAAAACGATAATCGCCAGCAGCACGAGCAGTGCAATCTTCCACGGACTCTTCGGGTACTGTCCCGCCATGCGGCCGTCGTAGCCATTGACGACGACCTGGAACGTTCGCGTGCCGTAGAGATACGCCAAGAGCCACACCGGCACGAGAATGTGCTTGAAAGTCTGCGCGGAAAAAGTGGGATGGATTTCGAGATTCCGGTATGTGTCACCAGGAATCTCCCGCGCACAGATCTCGCGCAGCTGGGCGACCATCGAGTCCTGCGACGCCTGCGCTGCCTCCACCAGAACAATCTGGTAGTGCTCGACGATGAAGCCGGACAGAAAAGCCGTGTCGTAGGCGATGAGCTCTTTGGTCGCGAAGGGCTCGACCTGCCGTAAGAGCGCGTGCGACACGCCATGAGTCCCGGGCACCGGCTCGTCGTCGAAGAAATGCTCGACGACGCCTGACGCCGGCTCCCATCGAACGTGCTGAACCTGCCGCGTCTGCGTACGCCCCTGGTTATCGCGATAGGTCTCGGTCGTGTAGTAGTAGTGGCCGGCTTCAGCTTCCCAGGGACACACGGCCTGCGCGTCGAATGTCCAGTACGGGATGTAGACACCGCGGACGCGATCGACCAGCGCGCGATCCTTCAGCTTGCCGGGCGCGAGCCACTTGCTCGCGTACCATTGCCGGATCTTCTCGCGAACCTGGCTCTCGCTGATCTTGAAAGGCAGCAGACTTTGCGGCCGAATCGGAGCTTTGATTTCCTTGTAATCGACGAGGGACGGCGATCCGCAGAACTGACAATTCTGTCCGACGCGCTCCGGATCGAACACCGAGACGGCCTTGCAGCTTTGACACTGCACGGTCCGTTTCTCGGTGAGCCAGCCGCGCGCCTCCTCCGGCAGTTCGCGCAGCGCCTTGGCGAGATCGTTTTCAACCAGCGCGCCCGACTCGGGATCGACGGTGAACGGCGTCGCCGCACCGCAGAATGGACAGACCAGCAGCTGCTTCGAGGGGTTCCACTCAGCCTGCGCGCCGCAATTGGCGCAGGCATGCTTATCGAGCGCGGCAATATCCGGCATCAATCACACGGAGGGACGGCGACGTTATCGGGCGAGATACTCGTCGAGCGCACTTCGTTTGATTCGGTACGACGTGCCGATCTTTTTCGCCGCCAGCTCGCCGGACTCGATGATCGTCATCACGTCGGATTCGGGCACGCCAAGGGCCTGCGCCACGTCGGCCGGCGAGAGGAGGTCTGCGACTGCATTTGCAGGTGCGGCGGCAGCACCCCGCGGCGCGACCGCTCCTGCGGCAGCCGGCATTCCCTGCTGCTGCATGATTTGCTGCGCGATCGACAGGCCAACGGCGAGCTCGGTGGCCATCCCACCGGAGCTGCCGCCCTTCTCCATCCCTTGCGCCATCTGGAACTTCACGTAGTCGTTCAGATTGCCGACGGCAGCCATGCTCGAGCGCTTATCGATCGCCTGCTCGACCTCGGGGGGAACCGATACGTTCTCGATGATGAAGCTGGTGATCTGCAGGCCGTATTTCGCGGCTACGACCGGGTTGATCAACGGAAGAAGCGCCTCGCCAAGTTCGCTGTACCGGCTGGCGACGTCAAACACCGGGACCTTTGCCGAGGCCAGAGCGTCAGCAAAGATGCTGACGATCCGTGATCGCATCGTGTCGGCGAACTCGTCGAGCCTGAAATTCTGATCCGAGCCGGCGACTTCCTTGAGAAATAACTTCGGCTCGGTGATCTTGAAGTCGTAGGTTCCGAACGCGCGCGCGCGCACGATGCCAAGATCGTCGTCCCGCATCATGATCGGATTGGCGGTGCCCCACCTGTTCCCGGTGAACAGCCGCGTAGTGACGTAGTAGACGTCCGCCTTGAATGGCGAATTGAAGCCGTACTTCCACGACTTCAGCTTGGTCAGCACCGGAATGTTGTCGGTGGTCAGCGTGTGTTTTCCGGGACCGAATGTATCGCCGAACTCTCCAAGGTATACGAACTGAACGATCTGGGACTCGCGCACGATCAGCTGCGCGCCGTTCTTGATCGCCTTGTCTTCATCCGGAAAGCGGTACGACAGCGTGTCGCGCGAGTCGTCGGTCCACTCGATGACATCGATCAACTCGCCCTTGATGAAATCCATCAGACCCATCGCACACTCCTAAAGGGATACCCTTTGCCTTTTCCCTTTTCCCTTTTCCCTTTTTACTATTCTATGAGCGCCATGGCAGACGTTCAATCGCTTCACTGTCCGAATTGCGGGGCGGCGGCCGACCCGCGGGCCGCCCGGTGTCCATATTGCCGCGCGCGTCTGGCAACAATCAGTTGCCCGCAGTGTTTCGCCCTCATGTTCCAGGGTTCCGCGTTCTGCCCGAAATGTGGAACTCGCGTCTCGAGAACGGTGTCGCGGCCAACATCGAGCCCCTGCCCCGCCTGCGACGCCACGCTGGTGCGTGTAGTGCTGGGGGATTTGCCACTTCTGGAGTGCCCCTCGTGTGACGGCGTCTGGGTCGAAGCGCCTGATTTCGAGCGCATTTGCAGCGAACGCGAAGCGCGCGCGGCCGTCCTCCAGCGATCTCGGCCGCACCAGGCAGACAAATCGCGACGATCTTCAGTCCACTATCGCCCGTGCGGCGTCTGCGGAAAGATGATGAACCGATTGAACTTTGGCCGAATCTCTGGAACGGTCATCGACGTGTGCCGCGGGCATGGCGTGTTTCTCGATGCCGGTGAGCTACACGCCATCGCGACGTTCATTAGCGAAGGCGGCCTCGATCGTGCGCGGCAACGTGAGAAAGAAGATCTCGAGGAAGAGAGACACCGGCTTTCAGTGCTGAGAAGCCAAATCGAGTCCCGCTCCCATATTTCAGAGTGGGAACACCGATCGGCGATCAGCGACAGCCTTCTCGAAATACGGCGGCTGCTCAAGAACGAATAACGCATGTCGTTGGCTCTTGGCAGTGAACGCCGTTGAGTAGCGCTACTCCTGCGGTTTGAAATTCAAGACGATGCCATTGATGCAATAGCGCAGACCCGTCGGAGGCGGACCGTCTTCGAACACGTGTCCGAGATGTCCGCCGCAGCGGCTGCAATGCACTTCAGTGCGCGTCATGAAGTAGCTGCGATCCGTTGTGGTACCAACCGAGCCGGGAATGGGCTCGAAAAAGCTTGGCCATCCCGTGCCGCTCTCGAACTTCGGTCCGGACTTGAACACCGGTTGACCGCAGCCAACACACGTGAACGTTCCGTGACGCTTCTCGTGCAAAAGAGCACACGTGCCAGGCCGCTCGGTGCCATGTTCCCGAAGGATGTGGTATTGCTCCGGCGTCAGCTGCTTCCGCCACTCCTCTTCAGTTTTCGTAACCTCGAATGTTTCACCGGTGCGCATCATCGTTTCTCCGTCGCCTGTTTCGCGATATCCAGCACGTCATCAGCGGGCAGGATCACCGGTAAAAGCCCCAGACCTTCGGGCCCGCTCATCGCGGCAAACGCGCTGGAGCGATCGTTGGTGACCTGCCTGACCGTCAGAATACCCACAATCTTTCCGTTCGGAAGAAAAGCCGGTGTTCCAATCCCGGCGGATTCTCCCGCCAATACATAAAACGTTCGAGGCTTCAGAACTATTCCACCGATATCGCGCAGCGCGGCTGACGGCGCCCAGCCGCCGACACGGCCGAACCGGCCAAAAACCACCACCTGATCGAGCAGCGCTGGTTGCGCCGCGTCGGCAAGATTGACCGCGACCAGCGGCTTGCCCGGCGCATTGATGGGGCGGATAAACGCGAGATTCAAATCCTCGTCACGCAGCGCGATCGTGGACTGGAGTTCGCGGCCGTCTGCGAGCCGGATCTTCAGGTCCGTCGGTTCACTTGCGATCTCGACGCTCTGACCGCCTCCGCTGCCATTCGCCATCAGCTTGGTCATGGTCGGCCCGGGGTTGATCGACGTGAGCGAGACGACCGTCAAGCCTCCGGGATCGACGACCGTGCCGACAGTCTCGATCGTGTCGTCACTCGACTGCATTTCGCGGCCGCCCATCGACATGCGCATCTTGACGACGACGCGCACGTTGACGATGGCGTCCTGCCATTTTTTTACAAGGTCGCGGGCGGCAGCGCGGCTTTCCTGCGCACTGGCGGCGGTTGAGAGCAGGAGCACGGATGCAAGTACGGACACGGCGAGGGTTGCACGCAACATGGTTAGCGATCGGACGGGTGCTTCCACCCTGTCTGCAGTTCGACAAAAAACGTTCTGATTCCGCGTCGCACTTTCATGACCACAGATCCCGGCTTCTCGCGCGCGACACGTTCCATCTTCTGCTGGACCGCAGCCACATCTGCGACGCTCTCGCCATCGATGGCCAGGATGATGTCACCGTCAGCCAGATGGCTGAGTGCCGCCCATCCTCCTTCTCGCACGGCCTCGACCAGCACGCCCGGCTGCGAGGACGGCATGTCCGATGCAGTGCGATCAGCCGCCGCAAGGTCGCGCACGCGGAACTCGAAATCGCGATCCTCGTACTTTTTCATCTCGCGCGGCAGCCGCGGCGATGCCGCAAGTTTGATCGCCAGTTTTTGCTCTTGCGTGCCGCGACGTATCGACAGCTCGACGGTCGAGCCGATGCGATACTGTCGGATCATCGTCGCGAAGAGATCGGCGTCCGAAGGCTGTGAAGCCTCAATCGGCGTTCCGTCAATGGCGGTGATGATGTCGCCGACCTTCAGCCCCGAGGCTGCACCGTCGGCGAACACGCGGGTGACGCGCACACCGGCCACGTCGGGAACGCCAACTTTCTCGGCCAGCTCGCGGGTCAGAACCTGCACGCTCACCGGCACCCATGCCTTGCGTGCTTCCAGGCCGGGATCTTCGAGGACAGCGCGACCGACTTCTACGACGGTGAGCAGCCGTTCGCCTTTGCGCTCGAACGTGACCAGTGCTTTGACCGCCCCTTTCCCACCGCCGGTCACCCGATCCAGTTGTTGCGCAAGCCCGCGGACATCATCGACGGTCGTCCCCTCGATCGACACAATCACGTCGTCTTCAAGGAGTGAAGGCTTGGCATCGTCTGCGGGCCCGCCCGGCCTGACGCCGTTCACGCGAACCCCCTTGCGATCTCCACGTCGCAGCTCCTTGGCGGTCCAGGTCGTCAGGTTCGACGCTGTGATGCCGAGGCCTGGCACCTCCTGCACGGCTGCCTCGACGCTTTCGCGCTCCTGAGGTACGACGGTCAGCGTCCGCGCAACGCCGCCGCGCATCACTGTTGCGGTAGCCGGCTTTCCGAGCGGCAGACGCATCACTGCCTGATTGAACAGCGGCAGCTCCTCTGCAAAACGCACATTCACATCTTGACCGTTGAGCGTCACGAGAATGTCACCGGGCAGAAAGCCCGCTGTTGCCGCCGGAGAGCCTTCCACCGCGCCGCCAACGAGCGCGCCTCGCTGCACGGACGCTGACTTCAGCAGTGGCTGCGCGTCGAGCCCTATCCACGCTCGCTGGACTTTGCCGTCGCGCATCAGCGCAGTGGCCACTTCCTGCGCGAGATCGCTCGGAATGGCTCCGGCGAGTCCCATGCTGATCTCATTCACACCGACAATCTCGCCGGCCATGTTCACCAGCGGCCCGCCAGAATTTCCCCCGAAGATTGCGGCGTCATGTCCGATCCAGCGCACGATCGATCCAACGTCCTCTCCTTCCAAGGTCATGCTGTTGAATGGCCAGAACAGTCCCGGCATGATCATCTCGGTGTTGCTGACAATACCCATCGTGACCGACTGTGAAAGCGCCAGCGGACTTCCGAGAGCCATCACCGGATCACCGACCTTGAGTTTCGATGCGTCGCCGAAATGCGCCGCCGGAAAGGTGCGCGGCTTCTCGGGACGAAGCTTGATGATCGCGATATCCGACAGTGGGTCGGTGCCGACGAGATCGGCTGCCATCTCCTCACGATCCGCGAGCGTGCACATGAGCGATCGCGTCCGTCCCGCGACGTGGTGATTGGTGAGGACATGTCCCTCGGCCGAAATGATCGTGCCGCTGCCTGCCGCCTCGCGTTTCACCTCCCGCCCTTCCTCATAGCCATAGGTGACCACGTGGATCCGAACCAGGCTTGGTGAGATTTTCGCCAGGGCGTCGCGGATCAGCGAGTCAGGGGGTTGACGTTGTTGCCCGGAAACGGGAGCGCAGAGCGCAAGGCCTCCGGCAATCGCAGCGCTCTGTAGCACGCGCCTCGCAGACGGAACATTCAAAGCGATCCTCCCAGGGAACAAACGCTCAAGACTCTATCAGCCTGTGAGTTGTGGCGCGAATGATCTCAAACAAAAAAAGGGAGACAGCTCGCTGTCCCCCTTTCGATCCGCATAACCGTACGACACCAGGAGTTGCGATTCAGCGTCGTGGGCCAAAGCCCTCGCGGTAGCCGAGTCTGAAACCGGCGCGGTACCCGTCCTGATAGTCCGTGCGTGCGCCAATCTGCGGCGTGTAGCCGGAATCAGCTTGCTCCAGTTCCCGCTGACCGTCGAGATCCCAATGTCCGCCGTTCACACCCTTGTCTTCCTTGCCCGCCTGGCGTCCTTCTATCAATCCTCTGTCGTAGCCGGCGCGATACGCGCGCGTGTCGTTTCGTGGACCAAATCCCTCGCCATAGCCACTTCTGAACCCGGCGCGGTACCCTTCCTGGTAGTCGGTGCGTGCCCCAAGCTCCGCAGTGTAACCGGAATCGGCCTGCTCCAATTCCCGCTGGCCTTCGAGATCCCAATGACCTCCATTCACGCCTTTGTCTTCTTTGCCAGCCTGCCGGCCTTCTATCAAACCTCGGTCATGGCCGGCCTGGTAAGCGCGCGTGCTGCTTTGCGGAATCTCCGTTCCGGAGGTTCCTACGGCCCGATCCTGAACGAATGCGAAGTATTCCCGTCGCGTCACGACGCCGTCACCGTCTTCATCCATGCGTTTGAATGCGGCAGTCGAGCCGGTCCACTCGCCGCGGGCAATCTGCCCGTCGCCGTTGCGATCGTTGCGCTGGAAGCGCGCAGCCATTTCCTCGCGCCGCGATCGATCCGCTCGATTGTCATCGCGGGGATACACCTCTTCGCCCGAGAGCACCCCGTCGTGATTCAGATCGTGTTCGCGAAATGACTGATCGCTGCCTCGCCACTCGCCCCGAGTAATAACCCCGTCGTTATCGGTATCCATCTCGCGGAACCGCATCTGCTGGCGTGACTCCGTATTCTGCCCGTCCGCACGCCTGGCAGCGGTGCCGTTGCCATTGTTCTGTGGCAGCCCGACTGTTGGCCACATGACGGCGCTGAGCACGATGGCTGCGATAGTTCCTGTCCTCTGCATCACTCGCCTCCGATTCGCCTTCGCTTCGGCGCGAACAGGTTTCGCCTTCGAAGCGCGTCGCTTCGGCGCGACAGGCTTTATTGGAACGTCTGACAGGCGTCTGGCGTGCCGTTTTCGAACCCCCGGCGCAGCCACGTCACGCGCTGTTCCGACGTGCCGTGTGTGAATTTCTCCGGAAACACATGCCCGGTCGACATCCGCTGGATGCGATCGTCACCAATCGCAGACGCTGCGCGCAGCCCTTCCTGGAGATCGCCGCTCTCGAGTTCTACCTGTCCCTGCGCAGCCCTGCCCGACTTGTTAGTGGCGTGCGCCCACACACCGGCAAAGCAGTCCGCCTGAAGCTCGAGCCGGACGGACAATTCGTTGGTCTCGGTAGGATTGCGCGACTGCAACTGACGCATTCGACTCTCGATGCCGAGCAGCGATTGAACGTGGTGTCCGAGTTCGTGCGCGACAACGTACGCCTCGGCAAAGTCACCCGACGCGCCGAACCGGCGGCGCAGTTCATCGAAGAACCCGAGATCGAGATAGATGTAGTGATCACCGGGACAGTAGAACGGGCCGCTGGCCGACTGGGCAAACCCGCACGCAGATTCGATCGCATCGCGAAATAGGCGCACCTTCGTCGGCTGATAGCGATCGCCCAGCAGGTCGTGCCATGTCATTTGCGAGTCCTTCATGACGGCATCGACAAAATCGACAAGCTTCTCTTCCTCCGGCGTGCTGGCCACGGTGCCTGACGTCCCCACCGATTCGGTGGGAGCTCCTCCACCTCCTCCAACGAGCGACAGGAAATCCACTCCAGTCGCCCAACTCAGAATCAGCAGTACGAGCAGACCACCTATGCCGAGACCGCCGGCTCGCATCCCGATGCCCGAACGCCCCCGCAAGTCTTCGACGTTGCTCCGATCGCCAGGCGTCCACCTCATGGGCGCATCCTCCCCTCACGCACGGTGAGTGCAAAAATCGGGGCCAGCCTCAAGCCCGGCTGTTTCTTGGAACTATCCAGTAATCAGGAACGCGAGTGTCCTTAGGGAAGGCGAAAGTGGGTAGCCATACGGACATCGTTCACCGTCGCGCTGAAACGAGCCAACGGCTAAGCGCAAAGAACCGAAGATACGAATGGTGATTTACGCTGGCCTATACCTCTATGTGACGCCACTTACCCTGCTGAAAACGCAGTACGGAAAGGAGACACCGCGTCATGTGGCCGATGAGAATTGCGGTCCATACTCCGGCCGCCTGCAGATGACCTGTTTGGGTGAGGAAGAAGCAGATCCCAGGTGGCAGCAGCACCTGCGAAATGAGAGTGATGTAGAGCGGGCTTCGAGTGTCGCCGGTACCCTGCAAGCCACCCGTATAGGTCAGCGCGACGGTGATGAACAGACCCGACAGACTCAGGAACTGAAGCAGCTGGCGACCAAGCCGCACGACGGTCGGATCGTTGAGGCCAAAGATGCCGAGGAGTTGATCAGGAATCAGAAGGAAAAGTGCTCCGATGGTTACGGCTACGCCAAGTCCGATTCGGGCAGCGATGTGCACGGCGTGCGAGCTGCGTTCGGGCTTTCCAGCGCCAAGGTTCTGCCCCGCGACCGCTGCCGCTGCGCCCATCAATCCAACCGACGTCCATGTAATCAATGAAAACAGCTCCGAGTAGCCAACCGCGTACGCCGCTTGCGCCTCCGCGCTTTCCGGCAGCGATCCGATGAAGCGAAGCAGCATGACGCCCGCGACATTCATCGCCACACCCTGAATACCGGCGGGGAGCCCGAACCGAAACAGCGATCGAATAATCGTAAAGTCCGGGCGAAGTGGCATCGCGCGTTCGAAGTGCACCACGAGGCGGCCGGTCATCAGCAGCCACAGGCCTGCCGCTGACACGGAGATGCTCGCAATCGCGGTCCCCATCGCGGCGCCCTTCGTGCCGAACGCAGGCACTGGCCCCGCGCCGCTGATCAACACAACGTTCAGGACGAAGTTCAACACGGTCATCGCGATGCCAAGCCGCAGGGGTGTCCGCGCATCGCCTGCCGCGCGCAGCGCGCCACCGAGCATGAAGAACATCAGCATCCCGATACTGAACACGAACATCGTCCGCAGGAACGGCAAAGCCTCGGCGCGAACAGCGGGCGTGGCGTTCACAATCTCGAGCAGCTTGGGCGAGAGTGCGTATCCGAGCGGCGCCAGGACGCCGACCGAAAGGGCGACTGCTGTGAGGAACGCCTGATAAACCGTGCGGTTCACCCTATCGTGATCGTTGGCACCCGCGGCTCGGGATACCAGAACACCCATGCCGGTGAAAAGCGAGCTGATGAAGACGATGACGACGAGGAATATCTGCCAGCTCACACCGATCGCGGCGTTGCCGGTAAAGCCGACGTAATGGCCGACAAGCGCGTGATCGACGATGCCTTGCAGTCCACCGATCGCGTTTTGGAGGACGCTGGGCCAGGCGATTTTCCACACCGCGGCCGCGACCGGTCCGTCGACAATCGACCGATCGAACGCCTGGCGCTTCTTACCGGATATCGGCGGCGCCGATGCCGTCGAGGACGCAGGCTGGAGAGCAGATCGATCCCCGGAGACGTCGACGGCGGCGGGGATTTCGGTGCTCACGCTGTGGGCGTCAATGATATCAGCGGGAAGTCAGCGCATGGATTTGATCACGCGCCGTACATCTGCGTGAGCCATGACGACCGCTGGCTGACGCTGCAACGCATCGTAGTAGCGTCGATGAAAGCCTTCGCCGGTTTCCGAAGCCGTCAGCAGCTTCTCCACTTCGTTGATCAGCGCCGCCGCATCGGCATCGGTCGCGGGGGAATCGGTGTCGATCGTTTCATCGATGCGGACGACGAGCTCAGACAGCGAGTGCAGCCAGGCAAACCATGGATCGTTGATGACCAGCTGCAGGAGCGACGCGTTCGACGGCACCCGGCCTCGATCCATTTCGTACGACGCGCGCGCGTCATCGAGCAGGACCTTGTGAAGCTGAAGCAGTTTGGCGCGGAGTTCGCGAAGCCGCGCGCGGTTCTGCTCGGTCATCAGCGCGTACTGGGACGGCGCACGTTGCGGCTCGGCCGCGGCAACATCCGCGGCCGCGAGAAGCGCGTTCAGATCAAGTCGCTCGGTAACCATGCGTAGCGTCCCGTCGGCTTCACGAGGCCACTCGGATCGCGGCCGATCCCAGTAGAGCTCGATCCCGTTTCCGTCGGGATCCCGCAGATACAACGCCTCACTGACGCCGTGATCACTCGCACCGTCGAGTGACGCGCGGGCCTCGCGCAGACGACGAAGCGCTTCACCGAGAGATGCGCGATCGGGATAGCGAATCGCGAAGTGATACAAGCCGGTGGTGCCTGGAGCAGGAGCGGCCCCGTGCTCGCTCTCCCAGGTATTCAGGCCGATGTGATGGTGATATCCACCTGCGCTCAAGAACGCGGCCGAACGTCCCATCCGCTGCATGACCTCGAATCCGAGTGCATTTGTGTAGAAGGCAACCGCGCGATCGAGATCCGACACTTTCAGGTGCACATGCCCGATCTCGGTGCGCGGATCGAGAGGCTTGGCCATGCGTCCATGATCGCGCACGTCCGTAGGAGCACACAAGCGGCGGCGCCTGTCGTGCTTCAAACGGTGAATGTTTTGCAAGAGCCAATGACGGAGCGTCGCATGGCTGAGGTACTTGTCGAATATTCAGATCCAGTGTCGTCGAAGGAAGGTCGCACGTTCATCGCCCGCGCGTGTGGCGCGGAGTTGGATGATTCGCTATGGCAGGGATGGATTGAGTTTATCCCGGTTGATGGTGGTCCTCCGATCCGGTCGGCACGGGAAACGACACAACCGAACCGAACAGATACCGTCTACTGGGCGACGGGCTTGACCCCCGTCTATCTCGAGGGATCTTTGGATCGGACTCTGAATCCTCTCCCGAGACATCCCCCTTCCACACCGCAACCGCAACCGGCGTTTGAAACTCCGGCACCAGCGACAGGGGATCACCCACCGGTACGCGAGAGTGTGTTGAATCCTTTTTCTGTGTACAGAAAGGGAGAGTCATTGCTACGAAACCAGCTGTCGGCCTTCTCGGCGTGGCACCTCGTGAACATCATCGAAGCGTATGGATTGAGCGAACAGCGGCGAGCAGACCTCGAGGCGACGCCCGAGCCCGTCCTCGTTGAACTGATCGTTGCAGCGGTCCAGCAGCGGACACTCGAACAGACATCATCCGGCCGACTTTAGACCGACGGTCCAGTCAGCCGAAGCTCGCCTGTAACCGCGTCTTAAATCACGTCAGCCACAGGGAGTTTTTTCCCGGTCGAGGCGGTTTCGCCGTCCAAAAGCCGGGTTAGTTCGAGGACGATTCGTTGCGGATCGCATGGCTTGCCGATGAGCGCATCGGCACCGGCAGCGTCGGCAGCCCGTCGGAGACCCTCGCCAACCGAAGCGGAAACCACAACCACTCTGACCCCTCGAGTTCGCTCATTTGCCTTGATTTCACGCGTCAGCGTCCATCCATCGACCCGCGGCATTTGGACATCCATGAGGACGGCGGCCGGCGTGGCTTCCGCCAAGAGGGATCGAAGTTCACCCGCGTCCGCGGCGGTTTGCACGTCGAACCCCGATTCGCGGAGGTATTCGGCGAATCCTTCGCGCGTGTCGACATGATCATCCACGACGAAGCACAGGGGCATATCTCCCGAGCTGTGCAAGGACCGCTCCGTGAGAAACTAAGACGCGTCAAAGCGTGGGGGTCCGCGGGGGCGAAGCCCCCGGATCCGCAACAAGGAGCCCTATGTCCGCCAGCACGCGACAAGTTCGTCTCGTATTCGTAATCGCTGCAGTTCTCGCTCTTGCGCCGGTTCTCTCCGCAGATCAGCAGCGCGAACGAAGCAGCATCCCGGACCGATACAAGTGGGACCTTTCACAGATTTACCCATCCGACCAGGCGTGGCGCACGGCGAAAGACAAGCTTGCCGGTGAAATATCGGCGATTCGCCCGTTCAAGGGAACGCTCGCGAGTTCCCCGCAGAAGCTTGCGGATGCGCTGGAACTGGTCAGCCGGCTTTCGAAGGAATTCAGCCGGCTGTATGTCTACGCGAGTATGACGTCCGATCAGGACACCCGCGTCAGCCAGTATCAGGGGATGCAGCAGGAGATGGCGCAGCTCGGAGCGACGCTCGGCGCTGAAGGATCGTTCATCGAACCGGAGATTCTGAAAATCGATCCGGCCAAAATCGAATCGGCGATTTCAAGCGAACCGCGGCTGAAGGTCTACACCTTCTATCTGCACGATATTCTGCGCCGTCGCGCCCACACGCTCACCGATTCGGAGGAGAAGATCCTCGCCAATTCCTCGATCGTGGCAAGTGGCGCGTCGGATACGTTCGGCATTCTTTCAGATGCGGATTTCCCATATCCGACGATAACCCTGAGCGACGGCAAGAGTGTCAAGCTCGATAGCTCGGGATTCAACCTGTATCGACAGTTACCGAATCGGGCCGACAGGGAGAAAGTGATGTCGTCGTTCTTCGGAGCGCTCGGCGCGTTCCGCGGTACGTTTGGCTCGACGCTCAACGGTCAGGTCCAGTCCGACGTCTTCTACGCCAAGTCGCGCAACTATTCGAACGCGCTCGAGCGATCGCTCGACGCGGCAAACATTCCGACGACCGTCTACATGCGGCTCATCGACGGCGTCAACCGCGGACTGCCGACGTTTCACCGCTACCTCAATCTGCGCAAGCGAATGATGGGAGTGTCCGAGCTTCACTACTACGACCTGTATGCCCCGCTCGTGGCCTCCGTCGATCTGACCTACACCGCTGAAGAAGCAGAGAAACACGTCATGGCCGCGTTGAAACCGCTCGGCAGCGAGTACGCGGCGGCTGCCAGTCGCGCGTTCAACGAGCGCTGGATCGATCTCTATCCGAATCCCGGCAAGCGATCGGGCGCGTATTCCAATGGCGGTGCATACGACGTGCACCCTTACATGCTGATTAACTACAACGGCAAGTACAACGATGTGAGCACGATTGCGCACGAGCTCGGCCACACGATGCAATCGTATCTGTCGAACAAGACGCAGCCGTATCCGCTCGCCGACTATCCGATCTTCGTCGCCGAAGTCGCGTCCACGTTCAACGAAGCGCTACTGATCGACTACATGCTGAAGACGATTACGGACGACAAGACGAAGCTGTCGCTGCTTGGCAATTATCTGGAAGGCATCAAAGGAACCGTGTTTCGTCAAACGCAGTTTGCGGAGTTCGAACTGCGCGCGCACGAGATGGCCGAAAAGGGCGAGCCGCTGACCGGTGACGCGCTCGCCAAACTGTACGGGGAGATCACGAAGAAGTACTACGGCCACGACAAGGGCGTCTGCATCGTCGACGACTACATCCAGCACGAATGGTCGTTCATTCCGCACTTCTACCGGAACTTCTACGTCTACCAGTACGCGACCTCCTTCACGGCCTCCGCCGCCCTGTCCGAGAAAGTGCTTGCCGGCGATCCGGCCGCGACCAAGCGGTATCTCACGTTCTTGAGCTCGGGCGGCTCGAAGTATCCGATCGACCTGCTGAAGGACGCCGGCGTCGATATGACGACCGATGAACCTCTAAACCTCACGCTGCAGAAAATGAATCGCGTGATGGACGAGATGGAGAAGATTCTGGCAAAGTCGCCGGCGACGAAGTGATTCGGATGAATCGTGTTCCGGTTGCGCTCCTTCTCCTGTCAGCGTGGCTTCCACCTTTAGGTGGAAGCACCTTATCTACCTTGCCCGGCTGGACCGCGGTCGAACAGGTCTTTCATCAGCAGATCCAGGCCGCCGGCATCGTCGGCGGCAGCATTCTCGTCGTGCGAGACGGGAATGTCGTGGCGAACGCAACCGACGGATATCAGGATCTCAACGCGAAACGGCCGATCGATGCGGACACGATCTTCCATTGGGCGTCGATCACCAAAACGTTTACTGGCATCGCAATCATGCAGCTACGCGACCGCGGCCTCTTGTCGCTCGATGATCCGATCGTCAAGTTCGTTCCTGAATTTCGTGCCGTGCACAACCCGTACGGCGACATCGCACAGGTGACGATTCGCCACATGATGACGCACAGCTCTGGATTGCGCGCTCCGACCTGGCCGTGGGGCGGCGACAAGCCGTGGCATCCGTTCGAGCCGACACGCTGGGAACAACTCGTCGCGATGTTTCCATACACTGAGCTGAACTTTAAGCCGGGAACGAAGTACAGCTATTCAAACCCTGGAGTCATATTTCTCGGGCGAATCATCGAACTCCTGTCGGGCGACGACTACGAGATGTACATCACCAAGAACATCCTGACGCCGCTCGGGATGCATTCGTCATTCTTCGATCGTGCCCCGTACCATCTGTTACCGCACCGATCTCACAGTTACTTCCGAACGGAATCGGGCGTTGAGGAAGGACGATTTGATTTCGATACCGGAATCACCGTCTCGAACGGCGGCTTGAATGCGCCGCTCGGCGATATGGCGAAGTATCTGGTCTTCCTCACTTCAGATCGGCCGACGCCGATTCACGACGCGATCCTGAAACGATCGTCGCTCGAGCAGATGTGGAAACCGCAGTTGCCGGCCACTGACGGCGAGGGTGCAACCGGAACATCGGCACAGACGGGACTGTCGTTCTTTCTCGAGCGACACGGTGGCCTCAACTTCGTCGCACACAGTGGGGATCAGAACGGATTCATCTCACACCTGTACGTTCATCGTCCGAGCAGGACCGCCTATGCGGTCTCGTTCAATACGGATGTGGGCGCATCGAAGAAGAATCCCGATCGCCCCACCACTCGCCAGGTAGACGCCGCCGTGCGCGATGCGATGATTCGCGAAGTGCTGTCGCGGCGTTAATCGATTACTGATCGTCGTTCTGAATCGTCAGCGTACCGACTGACCGCAAAAGCGTGCCGTTGGCGTTGGGCGAACTGAGCGTCACCAGCGCCGTTTCATCAGGTTCGATCGTCGCATCGCCGCGAACCGTAATCGCGAGATCGACTGATGTCACACCGGCGGCAAACGTCAGCGTGCCCGATCGCGCCGTGTAGTCCGTTCCGGCGGTTGCGGTGCCGCCGCCGGTCGCATAGGCGACGGTCACACTCCTGCTGCTTGGACGCGACAGCGTAACTTTGAACGTCGCCGGTTTGGTCGTTGCTGCCGCACCTTCAGTGACGGACACGTCGTTGATCGAGATTTGCGGCAGCGGATCGTTTTCGGTGATGGTCACGACGCCACGCGAGTCGGCAATGGTGGCCTTGACGGGAAGCGTCAGATCGACGTTGATCGTCTCATTCACCTCGTTGATTAGATCACCGAGCACCGTGACGGTCACGCTCTTCGATGTTTCACCCGGAGCAAACGAAACCGTGCCAGAGGCGGCGTTGTAGTCGACATTCGACGTCGCCGTACCTCCGGTTGTCGCGTAGTTCACGCTGATGGGGAAGCTGCTCGGTGCCGACAGCGTCACGTTGAGCACGGCATCGGCTGTCGCCCCAGGATCCGTTTCCGTGACCGCCACGTCGGTGATGCGAATGGACGGAGGATTATCGTTGTCGGTGATCGTCGCCGTCCCAGCGGCGGTGCCGATAGTGGCGTTGACTACGCCGCTGATGTTGAGGGTGAAGGTCTCGTTCGGTTCATCTATGGTGTCGCCCCGAACCTGCACGCTGACTGTCTTGCTCGTCTGCCCGGCTGTGTAGGTCAAGCTGCCGCTCAGCGTGTTGTAATCAACGCCGGCGAGCGCTGTGCCGTCCGCGGTCGCATAATTCACCGTGATCGTGCTGCTGCTCGGGTTGCTCAAGGTCACCACAAAATTCGCATTGGCGGTGCCGGTGTTGCCCTCAGTCATCGTCGCGTTGCCGACGGAAATCGTCGGAAGCGGATCATCGTTCAGGATGGTCACCGTCGCCGCCGCGCGCGCGATCGTAACGTTCACCGGCGTTCGCAAGGTGACGGTGAACGTTTCATTCGTCTCGAAGATCGTATCCGTCACGATGTTGATGGGGATGGTCTGCGATGTCACCCCGGGCGCGAACGTCACGGTGCCCGTGGCGTTGGTGTAATCCGCCGTCGTCGCGGTGCCAGCCGTCATCGTGTAGCCGACCGACACGGTCTGGCCGGCGGCTGCCGACAACGTCACCGGCACTTGCGCCGTGTTCGTTCCACCTGTCGATTCCGTCACGCTCAGGTCGCCGATGGTGACTGAGACCACCGGATCATCATTGTTGATCGTGCCCGTTCCCTGAGCTGCGGTGATCGTGCCGTTCGTCGCGTTACTCAAATTGACGACAAACGTTTCGTTGCCTTCGTTAAGCGAGTCGGCAATGACGGAAACGAGAATCGCCTTCTGGGTCTCGCCCGCCGCAAACGTCAACGTGCCGGCAACGGGCGTATAGTCGACGTTGGCGGTCGCGGTCACATCTGCACTCGCATAGTTCACCGTGACCGGCACCTGCAGCGCTTTGCTGAGGGCGACGCTGAAGGTGGCGTTCGCGACTCCCGCATTACCCTCAACGACCGCCGGCGCATCGGAGATCGTGATCAACGTCAGATCGTTTTCGACGATCGTGCAGACAGCCTGGGGATCGGAGATCGATGCGTTGACCGGGTTGGACAGGTTCAAGAAGAACGTTTCGTTCGCTTCGGTCAGCACGTCGCCTTTGATCGGAACTGACACAGTGACGGTTGTCTCGCCCGGGTTGAATGTGGCTGTGCCCGCGGTCGTCGTGTAGTCCGCAGTAGTGGCCGTGTCGTTGGCCGTTGCATAAGAAACGCTGACCGGCACCGACAACGGAGTAGATAGCCTCAGCGTAAACACCGCCGGCGTCGTTCCGGTGTCCCCCTCGCTGACGTTCACGTCATCGACGGAAATGGCAGGCCCTGACGACGATGATGTGAAGGCGATGTTTTCGAGCACCGGCGTGCTCGTTCCATCGCCGCCGAAGATGGCACGGTATTGCACATAGCGAGACGTCTGCGACAACATTGTGCCGGAAGATGGAAGTGCCACATACCCGGTCCAATTGCTGTCTGGGACCGGGGTGTCTCCGAAACGTGCACTCAGCTGAAGTGTCGTTCCGGCCGGTACCGACGCGGTCCAGGTCGCGTTCCCCCACGTCGTCGAAACCTGTGCATCCATCACGCGAGATTCGAACGTGCTGGCGGTCGGGTACGGACTCAGACGGATCCAGTTCACCGCCACGTTACCGCCGCCCGCAGTGAAATCAGAGACGAGCAGTCGCAGCGGCTGAGGCAATCCAATCGTATGGCTCGCGACTTGGTTACCGTCAACCCAGTAAACGACACTTGTGGCCGTCCAATCGATTCGGAATCGATGCGGTGCGCCGAGCAACGAAGTCGGTATCACGGTGTCGGTAGACGCGCTCCCGTTGTGCGTACGGGCGTACAGCGCTCCCCCTTCTCGGGTGCTGAAGAACGCCCAGGGCGGATCGTTGAAGTCAATGCCGATCCCTACGTGCTCGAACGCCTGCCCCGAGAACGTCGCGACGAATTCGAGGCTGCCTGAGTTGAACGACGAAGCGGTGCCGAGAAGCGCCCCATCCACCGCCACCTGACCGCCGCCAACGTTGGCGGTCCCGCCGGGCGCCCACGGCGTAACGGTCCAGCCAGTGGGGAGTGAGGTTCCGGTGAATTCCGCACCTGCCGTGGGGAGGAGGAGCAACTCGCCATCGTTAATGTTGCCGATCGTAAGTGCGGCGTCCCGTGTCCCGGCCGAAAAATCCGCCGCCGTTGAATCTACCAGGGAGAAAGGAACCGGCGGACCCGTGGCGAACGTTCCGTTCGGCGTCGGCGCGGAGGTGGAGTTGTTGAGCGCGTCCGCAGACGTCACGCGATAGTAGTAGGTGGTCTCGCTCGCAAGACCCGTAACAGTAATCGCGTGCGAGGTATCCAACCCAGCGACTGTCGCGGTAAACACCAGGGCCGTCGGGGAGATACCGTAGGTAATTTTCGTCGTCGCCGGTTCGTTCGTATGCCAGGTCCAAGACGCGGAGGTGCTGGATGGAGTCACCGTCAACGCTGAGATCGCAGGCCCGACGTTGTCGACCCCGTATCGCGCCTGGTAAGTGCTGCCGCTCGACACGAAGAAGCGCGCGTAACCGACACCCTTGATTGTTTCGATGGTGTAGTCGATTGGCACGCCCCCGGTCAGGATTCCGACCAGGCTTCCTGCAGAGGACACTGCCGGAACCATGGCCTGTATGCCCTGCGTACCGGACCAGAGATTCACTCGGAAGGACAGTGTTGTCCCATTCCAGGTGAAGTTGCTGAACGAAGATGCGTTACGACCGTCCGTCCAGTTCAGCAGTTGTTGCGCAGAAATGACAGGCACGCCGTGACGCTGCGCTGAATCCACAATTGCCGCCGACCCGGCGTGCACCGCGGAATCAGTGTGCATGTTGGCGACGAAGCTGCCGTAATACCCTTCCGGACCCAATGCGCGATCGAGCAGCGCATCAGCATTGAACGGAAATGTCTGACCGGATTCATCCGTCCACTGAGTTGGCGCCTGATAAATATCGAGGATCGTTCCGTCCACCTTCGCGTATCGCTGCGCCATGCCGGATCCGGTAAAGAGTCCCGGCACGTTGTTTACCCAGTTGGGCGGCCAGTAGTAATAGTTCACGTCGAGCCTGATTCCATGTGTCAGCTCGATCTGCGGATGCGTATCGTAATCACTCCAGACAAGGCAATGCGTTCGGTTCGTACCTACGCCTGACAAATCCGGAAATGCTGCGGCGAATTGAGCGAGCTGTTCCGAAAAGACGGTCTCGAGCGATGCTGGATCAAAGTCGTTGCAACCAGTCGTCGGATGTAACCCAATTTCGAATCCCTGCGCGGAGTAAGCATTGGCCCCCGGAATCTGGGTCGCAGGATAGACGTAAGAAGTGCTCCGAACACATTCCCAGTTGTCGACTGCACAACCAGGAACGCTGTTCGAGTTGTAGATATCGAATCGCCCCGCGGTCCCGCCCGTCGCGTGGTCGTCGCCGGTCATTACAACCGCCGCTTTGAGGCCACGCGGGAAGTACCAGAACCGTGGAAGCGGCTTGCGGTCGATATTCAACAACCCGATGAGGTTGGCGAGCAGCCGTTGTTGCTCGTCTGCCTGCGGGATGGCAACCTTGGACAAATCCAAGTAGTTCAGTTCTGTACCACCAAAAAACAGGTCATCCGCACGAATTGGCGAAAAGCCGTCTCGCTCCAAACCACTCCACGCCGGATTGCCCTGGCGGGTATACACAACCGAGCGGGCCAAGTCGTACGTGAACGCAGCAGCCTGTCCACCCAAGGTGCCCACCGACCGAACGGTGACTGCGGGGTTCGGTGTTGCGCCACTCGCCGACGAGTAGAGTGTGGCGACGGAGGCGGCGCCGTTCAGCGTGTAGAGATCAGCGGTTCCGTGGAACTGCATCGTCGCTCCAACGATGCCCGTTCCTGGAGCCGCCGACGTATCGACCTGGATATAGCCATCTGAGAGAACCGTATTTGTATTGGTGAGTCCCAAGAGCGTTGCCAGCTGCTTGTCGGGCCGCATCGCGATCAGGTTGCCGCCGGCGGTGACCCAATCGCTGAACATCGTTACTTGTGCGGGAGTCAGCGACTGCTCACCAATAATGACCACGTCGTAGGTGGTCAGCGTCGTCGCGGTCACCGCATTGATGTCCACCACCGCAAACTCATTGAGACCCTCGCCACGCAAAATCTCGGCGTAATAGACGGTAAACGGATTTGTCGCGGAGCTGACAACGAGGATCGGACCTCCTGGTCCGGTTGTGGCAGGCGGCGCAGTCATACTTCTGGTGGTGAAGCGCCATACCACATCGCTGGGGAGGGAATTCCCTGCGGGGTCCTTGATACCGTCGGCGCCGCCGCGCAGGGTTGCCGTGTATGTCGTCGAGCCGACAAGCGGAGTGTTCGGTTGCAACGTGGCCAGCTGCGTGGCCGATGAGTACGTGAGCCTCGCCGCCACGACAGAGCCGCCAGGATTCCTGATCTCAAAGGTCGCCGTCGACAGCGTTCCCGGATCGATGTTCTCGCTGAAGCTCGCCGTTACCGCAGTACTCGCGGCAATGTTATTGGCTCCGTTCGCGGGCGATGTGCTGAGTACTTGCGGCGCAATGGTGTCCGGTGGAAGACTCGTGGCAAAGACGACATCCACCCAATAATTCGCGGACTGAAAGGTACTGGATGGAAACGTGGTGCCAGTACCGTAGGTATATACGCCATTGCCTCCATCAGCGCCATCCTGAAGCGCCGTAAGGGCCCCATTGTTCACCGCGAACGCGAAGTAGCCCGGGTCCAGCGCGTATGCGCCGACGTTCGTGTGATAGGAGGCGACATACGTCGTATTCGCCACGACTGCGACGGGACTCGGCAGTTGAACTTCCTGCCATCCGGATGCAGTCTCGTTGATGGCTGTCGCCCGAGCCAGTAACGTGCCGGTTTTCGTCCAGAGATTGACGATGTGCGTGCCGGTGTTGGTTGTGCCTTTGTAGAACCGGATGGCGGTGATGTACCCGTCAGCGGCGGTCCTGAATTTCACGCCCAGCTCTACGGCATGCGGATCGTTGCCGATCGCGGGCGTCCCGGGCACTGCTGATGCAGGCCAGATGGTGCAGGTGTTGGGCGCGTCGCACGGGCCAAGTGCCTGGGCACTCGGCGAGACGGACACGGCGAGGAGAGCCAAAAAAGTCAGGAACGAAGTAACTGCCGTTAAGCGCAAGCAGCGAGCACGGCTCGCTTTCACATCCTCTTGCATTTCCACTGTCCAGTCCTACCCAGAATCGGAAACCTTGATCTGAATCAAGATTCGCGAGGCAAGCCCTAAGCCAGCGGTCACCTTGAAAATTGAGGCGTTATAGCGCTGTTTTGGGAGGATTTGGTCCGACGGAATGATGACAATCCCGCAAACAGTCCGTAGGAACGCAGACTTTTGTCGTCGCCCGAGCGTACTCAGATGTAGAGCTGGGCGACTAAATGACGCTCTTCGGCACCACCGGAAATGACTGGCGCTATAACTCGTCCCAATCGCACCGTTCGGACGCAGTCGCTGAACGACAAATGATTACTTGTCGTCGTTCGTGATCGTCAATATGCCTGTCGCTTTCCTGATCACCGCATTCACCGCGTTGGTCAGATTCAGGAACACTGTCTCAGTCGGCTCGACCTTTGTGTCACCATTCACGGGAATCGACACTGTCGCGCTCGTCGCTCCAGCCGTGAACGTCACCGTACCCGAACTCGCCGAATAATCGTTGTCTGCCACCGTCGCCGTGCCGTTTGCCGTGGCGTAGCTCACGGTCACGTTACGTCCGCTTGCAACCGGTTTTCCGCTACCGTCGACCAGCATCAGAGTGAAGGTGGCCGGCGAGCTACCGGATCTGCCTTCTTTCACCGAGGTGTCGGCGATCGAAATTCCCGGCAGCGGATCGTCGTCAACTATGGTCACGACGCCGGTTGAATCGGCAATCGTCGCACCGACCGGAGAGCTCAGATTGACATTGAAAGCCTCATCGTTCTCGTCGAGTAGATCGTCGAGGATCTGTACGCTCACCGATTTCGAGATCTCGCCCGGATTGAACGCCAATGTCCCAGAGGCAGCGGTGTAATCTTTCCCTGCGGTTGCCGTGCCTCCGCCTGTCGCGTAGTTCACTTTAACCAGCGACGTGCTCGTGGCGGCCAGCGTCACGTTCACGACCGCGCTCAGCGTCGCTCCTGCATTCGTTTCCATCACGGTCACGTCACTGATTGAAATCGACGGCACAGGGTCATCATCGTCGATAATCGTTCCGGTTCCGACACCTGTCTTAAGTGTTGCGACGCCGACCAATCCCGTCAAAGTGACGGTGAAGTTCTCATCGTTTTCATCGATGATATCGCCACGCACCGCGACGGTAACGGTCTTGCTGGTCTGGCCCGGCGAGAACGTCAACTTGCCACTCGCGGCATCATAATCGAGACCCGCCAGCCCGGTGCCGTTAGCCGTTGCGTAATTCACGGTAATCGTGCCGCCGCTTGGATTACTCAGTGTGACGAGGAAGTTCGCGCTCACCGTTCCGCTGTTTCCCTCATTTACGTTGACGCTGTTAATTGCAATTTGCGGCACTGGATCATCGTTCGCAATCGTCATAGTGACATCTGTCCGCGGCAGCGAGGCATTGATGGGCGCCTTCAGCGTCACCGTAAACGTCTCATCAGGCTCGTAGACGGAATCGGCCGTAATCGGAATGTTGATGTTCTGCAAGGTCACCCCAGGCGCGAACGTCAAAGTTCCGGTAATACTGGAATAGTCATTCTTGTCCGTTGTCACATCTTTCATCGAATATGTGACGGACACGGTCTGTCCCGATGCCTTGGACAACGTGACCGGGATCTGCG
>JBKPSH010000059.1:0-15230 GCA_046734955.1 Acidobacteriota bacterium | reverse complement strand
ATGGGCTTGAACCCCAACGTGGTCATCACGGGAGCGAAGGCCGCCGCCGCGTCGTCCCTCAACGCCGCGTAAATGCGCCGCAACCGCGGCCTCAGCGCCATGTACGTACGTTTGATCTCCAGCCAGGATGCGGCCTGCACGCTCGATGGCATCTCGCCGAACTCGGCGGACAGAAGGCTGCGCAGAAACAAGACGGTCTCGTTGTTGGCGACCGGCTCAGACTGGAGATGACCTAGCCAACCACTCGTCATCCTGTCTGCGGCAAGGAGCTCAGGCGAGACTTTCTGAGGCTCGAAGATGGCGTGAAAGCCCATGACTTCCCCGCGCGGGTCCCGGACAACAAAGAAAGTCTCGGGGTGAGCTCTCAGCCATTGCAGTGTCGCCAGGCGCGACTCCTCGGTGTCGTGTCTCTCGAGGATCGAGACGACGGTGTCCAGGTCACCCGGACGAAAGTCTTGTACGGAGAAGCGCGGTCCGCCGGACGGGAAGAATGCCTCCCGGATCACCGGATTGTCGAGCAGGTACAGGATGTCCGCCGTGTAGCGCCAGAGTTCGTCAATGCCGGCATTGCGCGACTCGACATGCAGCTGGCGCCAGGCTCGCCGCTTGAAGTCCCGGTACGTGTTCGGGTCATTCGCTCGGAGTTGGCCCGAAATTGCCTCGCGCACCGCGTCGTGAACGATCAAACCGTCGCGTCCACTTGTGGCGAAGGGCAGCATTCGCAGGCGCTCGAATGCGTCGTCCGGGGCGGTCTCCGGCAGCATGGCATGCAAGACCGAGTGCGTCACTCGACGCACCACCGAACACGCCTGGAGGACCCGTCGAGTCACGGGATCTGTGACGTCGGCGAGATAGAGTCTGGCGAGCGCATCGATGACCTGCGGGAGCGCCTGGATTTCCAGATCGCGACTCGGATCTGCCGCGACAGTGGCTGCCGCGAGCTTTAGCGCGAGCGGGTTGCCATGTGCAAGACGGTTGATGCGACGCGCGGCCGAGGTGTCAACGCCCATGTTTTCGAGGAGGCCGCACGCCTCGTCGTCGGTGATACCTTGCAGTTGCAAGCTGCCGAAGCTTGTCCGGTCCCACTGCCCCGACATCAGCCAATCGGCCACAGGCGGCTCCCTGCCGCACAGGACCACTCGCACATTCGGCGGCAAGGAAAGAAGAAACACTTCTCTCAGCCAGACGTCGAGGAACCGGAACACCTCGTAGGTGTCGAGCGTCAGCACGACCCGTTCGCCGAGATTGCCGAGACGAACCGCCACGGAGCTCGGAGAGCGGCGCTTGCTGCCAATAGCCCGCGACAGGCTGTGAAGAAAACCTCGCTCTGTCGGCTCGATACTCCGACAGTCCACTCCGACGACCGTCACACCGCGGGTTCTTGCCGTCGTTGCAAACGAGCTGAGCAGGGTGCTTTTGCCGATGCCGGCGATTCCGTGAACATACATGAGCCGCGGCCCGTCGTCTCGGATCAGGCCGAGCATTTTCGACAGTTCCGAGGACCGTACCACGGTAGCTCTGTCCTTTGCGGGTGCTCGCGCTTCCTGAAGCATTACCCCACCACCCCGGCCCCCCTATTAGGACGTCCGCCGGTAGTCTATCAGCAGGCGCGAGCCGATCGCTGATCGCCCGATACTTCAAAGCTGCGTCAGACCACCATCGGCGATCAGCTCCGATCCAGTCATGAACGACGAGTCGTCGCTTGCCAGAAACAGGGCTGCTTTCGCAATCTCCTTCGCCTCGCCGAAGCGATGAAGCGGAACCCGAGCCTCCATTGCTGAGGCGGTTTCATGGAGTTGTTTCTCAGATAGCCCGAGCTTGCTGTGAAATGGCGTGCTGATCAGGCCGGGGCTCACCGCGTTTACGCGGATGCCACGCGGTGCAAGTTCAGCAGCGAGCGACCTGACCAGCGAACGCACCGCCGCTTTTGTCGCCGACAAGATGGAAAGTCCCGGCGTACCCACCTCGTTCAGAAACGATGTCGTCACAACTATCCTCGAACCGTTCCCCATCAATGGAGCGACTTTCTGAACTGTGAAGAAGACACCCTTGAAGTTGACACCAAATTGTTTGTCGATTTGATCTTCGGTGACAGCGTCCAATGGAGCCGCTAAGCCCATACCCGCATTCGCGAACAGTATATCGATGCGCCCAAACTGCTCGCGGATATGAGTGACGACGCTCTCAACCTCCGACGGATTGCTCACATCGCCGGGCAACAGAGTGACGCCATCTCCGAGATCACCTGCTGCAGATTTCAAACGGTCGGGATTTTTGCCGACGACGATTACCGTTGCTCCTTCCTGCTTGAACAGTTTTGCAGCTTCGAGTCCAATGCCAGACGTGCCGCCGGTAACGAGAACGATTTTGTTCGAGAGCCTCATGATCTTCAGTCCTCCCTTCAGGATGAGGCGAGAATATGACGCTGGCGCACCTGAAAGATGAGACAGTGATGAGGAAAACATGAGAAGTTAGGTCTTCGCCGGCCAGACGGTCGGCGTGACGCAGGTCGGCGAGCGCATCTGGCTCGTCACCTTCATGCAGTACGAGTCAGGCTATTTCGCGATGAGACCTGTCGGCTGGGAACCGATCGAGAATCCGTTCGGTCCGAAAGTGTCACCTATGTGCTCGAAGTAAACTGTCACCAATGTGACCGGTATGTACCCTTGGGGAGTGGCTCGCCAGTCTGGATTCGAACTCACTGGCACTCTAGGTCTTCGATCTGCCGCGACCCGCTGATCAATGGTGTCGAATTGGCAAGGGCCGACCCTCTCTCGAACGAACATTCCAAACCACTGTTGCGCCTCATTGTGTGCTGCATCACGAAGCCGCCGTGATTGGCCGTGATTGGAAGTGCCGTCTGTTGGAAATTTCGTCAAGCGCTTTTTTGCAAGAAATTCGCTTCAAGCACGCCGAGGCCAGAGGGCCGGCCGTACCTGCTCTCATGCCACACTGGTTGCGCAAACGAGTTCGTGAACTGGCGGGCGCCGAAGGCGACATGACATGCCATAACTGGACGAGTACCGACGGGCATGCAATGGTCGCCCACAGCAACAAGGTCGGCGGAATCGGCGGTGAACGCGCGCGATCGTGGAACTCTGCGCACGTATCGGACGGATGCAGCAAGAAGGCGCTTCAGAAGCTCGGAAGCGGTGCGTTATTTTATTGTTTTGCGGTGGAGTGACGACAGAGTGCTGGCACGAAGATTCGCTTTTCACATCCTCCACACCTCATGACGACAAGACGAACACTTGTGATCGGCGCGACAGGCACTGTCGGTCGACAGGTTGTTCTCGGACTACGCGCTAAAGGTGCATCCCCGCGCGCGATGACGCGCAACCCTGCGGCCGCGCAGCTGCCGCCTGACGTCGAGATCGCGCAGGGTGATCTCACGATTGCCGACTCCCTCGATAAATGCCTCGATGACGTCGACTCAGTGTTCCTGGTGTGGACGGCTCCGATGGCCGCAACAGACGCCGCGCTGGCGCGGATCGCGGAATGCGCGCGGCGCATCGTGTTCCTCTCGGCGCCGCTCAAAACGCCGCACCCGTTTTTCCAACAGCCGAATCCGGCCAGAACTCTTGCGCTGCACGTCGAAGCGTTGATCGAGCAGTCGGGGCTCGACTGGACGTTCCTGCGGCCCGGCATGTTTGCGGCGAATTCGCTCGACTTCTGGGGCCCGCAAGTGCGCGCCGGCAACATCGTGCGATGGCCGTATCTGCAGGCGCCGACGGCGCCGACAGACGAGCGCGATATCGCGGCAGTTGGCGTCCGCGCTCTGACCGAGGATGGCCACCAGGGCATGGAATACGTGCTCACCGGGCCGCAATCGCTGACGCAGTACGAACAGATCGCGACGATTGGTCAGGTGATCGGTCGCGCGCTGACGATCGAGGAAATCTCGCGCGACCAAGCGCGGCGCGCGTGGTCGGCGGTCATGCCCGCTGTCGTTGCGGACATGCTGATGGACGCGTGGGAGGCTGCACTCGGGCAACCCGCGTATGTCACATCCACCGTCCAGGAGATCACTGGCACACCAGCGCGCACGTTCGCCGACTGGACGAAGGACCACGCTGCTGCGTTTGTGACACCGGCAGTTGAGACATCTTGACCCTTCTCAAGGTCGTGCCGATGTCGCCGGCTCCTCTCTCCCTCTTCTCATCGCCAACCAGATGAGCAGGGCGAGGACGGCAACAGCCGCCGTAAACGCTCCGGCGAACAGCCAGAGCGTTCGATGAAGTATCGATTGGCTATCAAGCTTCACTCTGATGGTCACGGGCGCGCCATCGAGGCGATCGGCGAGATGCTGTTCCCAGCCGAGGATGTTGCCACGCTGCACGCCTGATGGTTCATTGGTGTCGAGGTCACGTGAATTGTGCCAGAGGATTCGGCTTGGCAGGTGCAGCCGAAACGCCACGAGCTCGGAGCCGTTCCATCCAACGTTCTGCAGCGTCCCGCGTTTCAAAGCCGATGCGCCAACTTTCTGCTCGAAGACGTGGTGACCGTTCTCCACGGCGAGGGTGTACCGTGACCACGCAAAAGGGGCGGCCTCATTCAGTTTGCGCACATCCTTGACATTGAGTCGCACCTGCACAAATCGGCGACCCGCTCGTCGCCACGGGGGACTGACCCGAGTCACTTCGCTTACGGGTGATTGATAGGCGGCGCGGATCTTGTTCAGGTCGACGCGCGTCGACGGATTCATGTCGACATCGATCCCGCGAAGCGCGACGAGGGCGGGAAGCGATGAATTGACCACCAGCGTGGCCGTTCCATCAAGCGACAGGTAAAGATCCTCTTCGTATTCGTATTGCTTTCCCAGAATCCCGCCTCTGCACGCAACGGTCCCGACCGCGACACACCCGAGGGCGGTCAGCAGGACCGCGCGCGCGAAAGGCGACATTCCTCGAATGATATACTGAATGCTCGCACCATCCCGCCGCTGAATCAGTGCGTTCGTGCACCATGGCAGCGTGCTGTGCACCTCTTCCGAAATGTCCCAGCGAATTTTTCTCATCGACGGTAGCTCGCAGATGTACCGCGCGTATCACGCGATGCGCGGGTCCGGTCTCACCGGACCCGGCGGGCGATCCACGCACGCGGTTTACATCTTCGTCACCATGCTGCGGAAGTTGATTCAGGACCATCATCCGCAGTACATCGCCGCCTCGTTCGATCTGGCCGGACCGACGTTTCGTTCCGACATGGCGACCGATTACAAGGCGAATCGATCGCCGATGCCGCCGGATCTTGCCGAGCAGATCCCGTGGGTCCACGAGGCCTGCGAAGCGATGGGCGTGCCGATTCTCACGTATCAGCGTTATGAGGCCGACGACGTGATCGGAACGCTGGCGACGCGCGCGGTAGAACAGGGATTCGAGGTTGCGATCGTGACCGGCGACAAGGATTTTTTTCAGCTCGTCCACGACGGAATCAAGGTCTATAACCCGCGCGACGATGGAACCTGGTACGACGCGGGAGGTGTCAAGGAAAAGTTCGGCGTCGCGCCGGATCAAGTGCTCGACGTCGTCGCACTGATGGGCGATTCGATCGACAACATCAAAGGCGTTCCCGGCATCGGAGAGAAGGGGGCTCGCGATCTCATTGCCGCGTACGGTTCGCTGGAGCGCCTGCTGTCACATGCCGCAGAAGTGTCGAACAAGCGCTATCGCGAAGGGCTGCTCACCCATGCGGAGGATGCACGGCAAAGCCGCGAGCTGGCGAGAATCCACACGGATGTTCCAGTCGAATTCCAACCGGAAACGCTGCGCTACCGCGGCGCCTCGCGCGAGCGCTGTTTCGAGCTGTTCACACGCCTCGGGTTTCGCACGCTGGTCATGGATTACGCGCCGGATGCGCAGTCGATCGGCAAGGACTACGCATTGGTGCGGACACTCGAAGACGTTCGCGCGTTAGCGGCAGCGCTTCGGAGCGCCGGGCGATTCGCCCTGCGCGTGCTGCCGGACGCGCCATCCTCGATGCTGGCAGGAATTGCCGGCCTCGCGTTCTCGACCGGCCCTCGTCAGGCGCGCTACGTCTCGCTGGCGGCAGGGACGGCGGCCACTGACCTGTTCGGCACGCCCGCGTCGGAGACGCGGGACGGCGTCGACGTGTCTGATGCGCTGGCTGCGCTGAAGGATGTTCTCGAGAATCCCGCAATCGCCAAGGTCGGCCACGATCTGAAGTTCGATGCGATTGTCCTCGAACGTCATGGTATCGCGCTGAGGGGGATCGAGACCGACACGATGCTGGCAAGTTATCTCCTGGATGCGACGCGATCGTCGCATCCGCTCGAGGATCTGGCGCTCGAACACAGCGGCTACAAGGCGCTGCGGGAAGAGGATCTCTGCGGCCGCGGCGCCAAGGCCATTCCCTTCGCGCAGATTCCTCCGGAGAACGCCCTTGATTACGCCGGCGAGCGCGCGGATCTCGCGTTGCAAGTGTCCGGAACACTACGAAGTCTGCTTCAGCGCGAAGAGCTCGATACCCTGTATCGGGATCTAGAATTGCCGCTGATTCCCGTGCTGATGGCCATCGAGCAGGCCGGCATTCGCATTGACGGCCCGGCGCTCTCCAAGCAGGCGACGCACGTTGAACAGGAACTCGCAGCGCGCAGCCGGCGGATCTTCGAGCTTGCCGGCGAAGAGTTCAACATCAATTCACCGAAACAGCTCTCAGAAATCCTCTTCGACAAGCTGCAGCTTCCGGCGCTGAAGCGGAACGCGAAAACCAAAACAGCGTCGACGGCGGTCGAAGTCCTCGAAGAGCTGGCGCTCGGACACGATCTCCCGCGCCTGATTCTCGAGTGGCGCGCGCTGCAGAAACTGAAGGGCACCTACATCGATGCGCTGCCACAGCTGGTGAATCCGACGACGGGCCGCGTTCATACGTGTTTCAACCAGGCGGTTGCGGCGACAGGCCGCCTCAGCAGCAGCGATCCGAATCTTCAGAACATTCCCATCCGAACCGAGCTGGGACGCGAGATCCGCCGCGCGTTCATTGCCGACCGCGGCCACGTGCTCATTTCGGCAGACTACTCGCAAATCGAGCTTCGAGTCCTCGCCCACATGTCGGGCGACGACGCGTTGATTGATGCATTCCAAAAGGGAGAAGACATTCACGATCGCACTGCGCTCAAGGTCTTCGGCACCAGCAGCGGGCTGAGCGAACACGAGCTCCGGCGGCGCGCCAAAATCATCAATTACGCGCTGCTCTACGGGAAGACCGCGTTCACGCTTGCAAAGGACATCGGCGTGCCGCAGCAGGCGGCGCAAGAATTCATCAATGCGTATTTCGCCGGATTTCCCTCCGTCCGCAAGTTCATCGACGATCTCCTCGAGAACGCCCGCAAAACTGGCGTCGTGAAGACGATGTTCGGGCGGCGACGGCTGGTCCCGGAATTGACGAATCGGAATACTCAGATTCGCGGTCAGGCAGAGCGCGAGGCGGTCAACATGCCGATCCAGGGCAGCGCTGCCGACATTTTGAAACGCGCAATGATTGACGTCCATGCGGCGCTGCCAACGATCACTGACGGCAGAACACGCATGATCCTGACCGTCCACGACGAATTGCTGTTCGAAGCGTCAAAGGAGACAGCGGAAGAATCCGCGGCGGCGCTGCGCGACATCATGCAGAACGCTGTGCCGTTGAGGGTTCCGTTGATCGTGGATGTTGGAATTGGAGAGGACTGGAGAGAGGCTAAGAGCTGAAACAATGTTTAATGTTCAATGCTCAATGTTCAATGTTCAATGTTCGATGTTCGGAGCATTCATCATTGAGCATTGAACATTGAGCATTGAACCCGTCACCGCGTCCACGCTGACTTGAAAGCCTCCCACTCGCCGACCATCCCGGCAAGCGCCTGGGTGTGATCGCGAACCTGGAGACGGTTTGCCCGATCGGGCAGGATCCCCTGAACCACGAGCCGGTCGAGATCGGCGCGCAGCGCAACGCCGCCATCGCGCGTGAGCGCGGCGCGTACCCACGCGGCGGTCGCTTGATTCAACGCGCGCTCAGGATCCCCCGCACCTCTCGCCGACGCTGCCAGCCAGTACGCCGCCGGCCTCGATCCCGGATCGCGCGAGATCTCCTGCGTCATGCGCGTGGCGATGCGACCGTAAATCTCAGCGCGCTCTGGCATCGGCCGTTGAAGCGCGTACCCATTCGTCGCGGTGGCCCACCAATCGAGCACCCGCTCGTGCGCGTCAGCGCCGAGGGTGTCGGAATCGTCGAGCACGGATTCAAAAAAATCCGAAGCCGGGCCGAATCTGTCCTCCAGGTACAGCGCTTCGGCAAGACCGATCGCGAGTTCGATACGTTCACGCGCATCCAGCCGGCGTGCATCGACCTCGCGCAACGTCGAGATCGCGCCAGAGAGATCGGCCGCCGCGGGAGTACGACGGTACCGCTCGAGTTGAATCCGCCCGAGCACGACACGCGCCGCGTCTGCTGTCGCTGGAAATCGTGCCGCATCGCGAGCGGCCTGCTCGGCGGCGTCGAACTGTCCCTGATTGTAGAGGCGGCGCGCGTCCGACAGCGGGTCGGCCGCGTAAAGCGGCGCAGCCGTAAAGAGGAGCAGCACGATCGAACGGCCCAGCCAACGCATGGCGGCCATCGTAACATATCGGCAACGCTGCGCTAACTACCTGATTATCAGCCAGTTAATCAGAGCCAGTGCAGACGTGATGGTATAATTTTCAATCGATGGCGGAGCCGACCATCGTACCGAGAGCAGAGCATACGATTTCCCGCAGCGCCGTCGACCCTGACGCGCTCAAAGTCCTGTATCGGCTGCACGAACATCACTACATCGCGTACCTGGTCGGCGGAAGTGTTCGCGATCTCCTGCTGAACCGTCGCCCGAAAGACTTCGACATCGGGACATCGGCTCATCCGCATCAGATCAAGAAGCTCTTTCGCAATTGCTGGATCATCGGGCGCCGCTTCCGCCTCGCTCACGTCAAGTTCGGGACGAAGACGATCGAAGTTGCAACGTTCCGCCGGCAGATGGCCGCGGCTGCCGTGACCCCTGAAATGGACGCGGCCGAGGACGCCGCAATCGCGGTCGATGACAACGGGGACGATACGCCACCGCGGCGCCGGGCAGACGATCACTTCATCCATCGCGACAACACGTACGGCACGCCTGAAGAAGACGCATTCCGCCGCGATTTCACGGTCAACGCGCTCTTCTATGACATCGGGACGTTTTCGATCATCGATTACGTCGGCGGTCTCGACGATCTCGACGCGCGCATCATCCGTTGCATCGGTGATCCTGAAGTGCGGTTCCTCGAGGATCCGGTGCGCATGCTGCGTGCCGTGGTGCTCGCCGCGCGGCTGGAGTTCTCAATCGATCAGCCGATCCTCGATGCGATCGCTCTTCATCGTCATGAAATCGCGCGCAGTGCGCCGGCCCGGCTGATCGAGGAGTACTACAAGATTCTTCGGTCAGGACACGCGCAGGAAGCATTCAAGCAGCTTCGCACGACCGGTTTGCTGAAGGCGATTACCCCGGAGCTCGCGGCGGCATCCGATGGTGTGTGGCAGTCGATTGCCGCCCTCGACGCGTATCGCGCGGGTTTCGATGCCGCTCCTGAGACACTGACCAACGCGATCCTGGCGGGCACATTGTTGCACCCGCTCGGACTCGTCGCGCGGCGCCGGTTCTCGGCCGACGCGCTCGAACGCCGCCTCGAGCTGGGCCTGCTCCCGATCGCCCGTCGCGATGTCGAGCGGCTTCAGCAGATCCTCGCCCTGCAGGCGCGTCTGCTTGACACACAAGCTTCGGCACGCGCGCAGCGCGCGCTGCTCCATCGTGCCGTCCTTCCAGAGGCGATCACGTGGCTCGAAATTCACGGCGATCGCCCTGATGTGATCGCGCACTGGCGCGAGCTACAGGCCGAACCGCGTGAACACGTCCATGTCTCGAGCGATGAAAGCGCTCCGGCGCTGAATCCATACGGTCGTCGTGGACGTCGCCGACGCGGAAGACGACGGACGCGCCGGGATCATCAATAGCATCACCTTACGGGTTGGCGACGAACTTATACCCAACACTGCGAACCGTGCGAAGATGCTTCGGCCTGCCCGGTTCCTTCTCGATGTGACGTCGCAGGCGCACGATGAAGTTGTCGATGGCACGCGTGTCGGTATCTTCGTGGACGCCCCACACGTCTTCGAGCATAGCCTTGCGCGAGACCGCCTTTCCCTCGTGCGCGATCAGGTAGCGCAGCAGATTCGCTTCCATGAGCGTGAGCGGTAACGTGCGATCGGCGACGCGGAGTTCGAGCGAATCGAAGTCGATCGTCTTGCCGGCAAACGTGTACTGGTCCTGTGCGCGGCGCAGCCAGCCGGATCGGCGCAGCAGACCGCCGACCCGCGCGAGCAGGATGGCCAGCTCGGTCGGTTTCGGCAGGTAATCATCGGCACCCGCGGCGAATCCTCGCAGCACGTCTTCCGGCCGTCCCCGCGCGGTCAACATCAACACCGGGACGAACTGGCGCTCCGCGCGCAGCTCCGAGACCACGTCGAAACCATCCTTGCCGGGCAGCATCACGTCGAGCACGACAAGGTCGAAACGTCGATCGCCCCCCCGCAGCAGCTGAAGGGCGCCTTCACCCGTCTCGACCACTTCTGCCGCATAGCCTTCGGCTTCGAGATTGAATCGAAGGCCCTCGGCAAGATGAAGCTCGTCTTCGACGATGAGCACGCGCTGCACGTCAGATACCCGGTGCTTTGGGGAACAGGATGGTGAGCCGGCTGCCCTGGCCGGCACCCGCGCTTTCCGCGAACGCGCGGCCGCCATGGTTGCGGGCGACCGATCGGACAATGAAGAGACCGAGGCCACTGCCCTTCGCGCGAGCCGCCCCGAGCGCGGGCGTGCGGTAGAAGCGGCGGAAGATTCGCTTCAATTCCGTCGAGGCGATGCCAATGCCGCGATCGACGACCCGTACCGCGACACGGTCGGGGGCAAGTTCTTCGAGCTCGACGCGCACCCGGATCTCGGGCGCCGAATACTTGACGGCGTTGTCGATCAGGTTCCAGACCGCCGCCTTGAGCTCGTCGACATTGCCCAGGACGACAGCAGCGGTGCCGGCGTAATTCTCGAACGACAGGGACTGTTCATCGAGATGAAAACGTGTGCGCGCAAGTTCAACGCACTCGCGCGCCACCTCTCCAAGATCGACGCGGCTTCGCGCTTCGCGCCGGAAGCGCGATCGGGTACTGCCCGCGCGCAGGACCTGCTCAATCGTGTGAAGCAGGCGGTCGCTGTCCTCCAGCATGATGCGGTAGAACTCTTTGCGCTTGTCCGCATCGAGCTCACGCGTCTGCAGTGTCTGCAAATACAGCCGGATCGAGGCCACCGGCGTCTTCAGCTCGTGGGTGACGGCGTTGAGAAACGAATCTTTCTGCTCGTTACGCCGGATCTCGCGGACCAGAAAGATGGTGTTCAGGACCATGCCGGCGATGATCAGGCAGAACAGAATGACGCCGAAGATCGCCAGCACCCCCATCCGCCAGTTCAGAACGATCCAGCTGATATTGAGTGCGACCGCAATCGCGACAAGGCAGATGCCGAAAACGGTGAAAAAGATCACCGATCGCCGGCGGCCGGTAATCATGGGAAAAGAATACTGTAATTGCTGATTTTCGATTGCTGATTGCTGATTGAAAGAAAAAAGGCCGGGCGGGTACGCTCGGCCTCAATCAGCAATCAACAATCAGAAATCGAAAATTCCTACGCGGCTTCCTGTCGCGGCGGCCGCGCGATCTTGGCGACCTTCAGGTCGCGGACAATGCCGACCGCGTTGAATAGTTTCAGCGTGATCCAGCTCATGTCGAACTCGTACCAGGTGAGACCGTGACGCGCCGACACGGGATGCGCGTGATGGTTGTTGTGCCATCCTTCACCGAACGTCAGCAACGCGACCCACCAGCTGTTGCGCGAATCGTCGCGGGTCTTGAATCGGCGGCTGCCCCACATGTGCGTCGCCGAGTTCACAAGCCAGGTGCCGTGAAGGCCGACGACCACGCGCAGGAAAATGCCCCAGAGGACCATCGGCCATCCGCCGATCGCGAGGAGCACGAGACCCACCGTCACGAGCGGGACGTAATGGTAGGTGTTCAGCCAGCGATAAAAACGATCGGTACCGAGGTCGGGAGCATACTTGGCCATGAGCGCGGTGTTGTTATGGTGTGTGTCGCCGAAAAGGATCCAGCCCATGTGTGCCCAGAACCCGCCGTCACGCGGTGTGTGGGGATCGCCGTCGTGATCGGAGTGCTGATGATGAACGCGATGCGTGGCCACCCAGAAGATTGGCCCGCCTTCGAGCGACAGCGTCCCGCAGACAGCGAGAAAGTACTCGAACGCCTTCGATGTCTTGTAGCCGCGATGTGTGTGCAGACGGTGATAGCCGAGACTTATCCCGAAGCCGACCGCGAACCAGTGAAGAACAATCGCGACGGCAAGATTGGTCCAACTGAAGAAGAAAAATGCCGATGCCGCCAGAATATGAAAGATCACCATCACAACGGCGGTGATCCAGTTCAGTGTCGAATAGGAATACTCCGTCCGTACCGATATCGTCTCTGTGCTCACGCTGACTCCTCGAAGCTGAACGAACCTGCTAACGGTAGCAGGTTCGCGAGGAGCCGTTTGTAAGACTTCTGTAATCGTCTAAGCAGCTGATTCGACGGACGTTATCAGCCGTTTCTGCGTTCGAATTCGGACATGAATTGTACCAGCGCGTCCACACCCTCTTCCGGGAACGCGTTGTAGATCGACGCACGCAGTCCGCCGACCGATCGATGCCCTTTCAAGCCATCGAGACCGGCGGCGGTCGCATCCTTGATGAACTCCTTTTCGAGTTCTTCGCTCGGCAGACGGAACGTCACGTTCATCTGCGATCGGCTGTCCTTTGTCGCATGTCCACGATAGAACTCCGTGCGATCGATCGCGGAGTAGAGCTTGTCCGCCTTTCGCCGGTTGCGCGCGCCAATCGCCGCCAATCCACCCTGCTTCAGCAGCCACGCGAGGACCAGCCGCATGATGTAAATCGCAAATACCGGCGGCGTGTTGTACATCGATCCGTTTTCCGCATGCACGCTGTATTGCAGCATCGTCGGCAGCGACGACGGCGTGCGCTTCAGCATGTCGTCGCGAACGATCACGAGCGTCACGCCCGCCGGCGCGAGATTCTTCTGCGCTCCCGCGTAAATCAACGCGTACTTCGAAACGTCAATGGGCCCGCTGAAGATATCGGAGGAGGCATCGGCGACCAGCGGAACGGCTCTCGTGTCTGGCAGGTACTGGAACTCCGTGCCGAAGATTGTGTTGTTGGTCGTGTAGTGAACGTACGCGGCGTTGGGATCGAGCTTGAGTTCGTCCTGGCGCGGCACGCGGGTGAAGTTTCCGTCCTCCGTCGATGCCGCAATCTTGACGCTACCGACACGCTTTGCTTCCTTCACCGCTTTCTGCGACCATGCGCCGGTGACGATGTAATCGGCCGATCCTCCGGGCGGCAGAATGTTCATCGGCACCATTGAGAACTGCAGGCTCGCGCCGCCCTGCAGAAACAACACGCGGTATCCGGCAGGGATGCCGGCGAGCGTGCGCAGGTCCGCCTCACAATTCGCAAGAATCTCCTCAAATGGTTTGGAGCGATGGCTGACCTCGAGAATCGACATGCCGACGCCGGGGAGCGACAGGAGATCTCGCTGCGCCTGTTCGAGGACATCGACCGGAAGCACAGCTGGCCCGGCGGAGAAATTGAAGATTCGAGTAGTCGTTGTCATGAGTAAACCTTTGCCGATGATTTAGAGCGGCACGACCTGCAAGTCGAGGATATCCGCGTTCTCCGCCTTCATCCGATCGCACAGTGCGGGCGATGGCTGTCCATCGAGGTTAATGCGGGCTACGGCCGCCTGTGCGCCTTCAAAGACGATGTTCTCGGTTTCCTGCACGTTGAGGTTGTCGCGCCGCAGGTTGTTGAACACGTGCGCGAGCACGCCTGGCCGATCGCGGTGCCGCACAACGAGCATGTGCGTAGCCGGCGTGCGCTTCGCGAGATTGACGACGTTCGGAACCCTGCCGGTCTCCTTGAAGCTGCGGATGATCCGAACCGTCTCCGCGGCAATTGCCTCCTGTGCCTGTTCGGTCGAGGCGCCGATGTGGTGCGTGCCGTAGACGCCCGGAAGCGGGATGAGATCGTCGCGGATCTCTCCGACCGAGGACGTCGGCTCGTTGGCGAAGACGTCCAGCCCGACACGCAGATGCTTCTGTCGTACTGCGGCCGCAAGCGCCGGATAATCGATCACTTCGCCGCGGGCCGTGTTCACAACAATGGCGCCGCGCTTCAGGCGCTCCAGCAGCGCCGCATTGACGAATCCTCTTGTCTCTGGAGCCAGGGCGACGTGCACGCTCAACACATCGGCACGCGCCGCGGCGTCAGCCGGCGTTGGCGCAAGATCGATTCGCACCGTGCGCAATGCCGGCTCGATTCCGAGATCGCGCGCTTCACGCTCGGTCATCGGTCGATCCTGACCGTCGCACCGGCGGCTCCAGACCACGAGATTCATACCGAAACCCGCAGCCCGCCGAATCATCTCCTGGCCGATGCTGCCGACCCCAAGGAGCGAAAGCGTCCGGCCATACAGCCCCCGCGCGTTTGAAAACTCCTTCTTGTTCCATCGTCCGGCGCGCAGCTCGGCAACGTTGTCGGGCACACGTCGATCGAGCGCCAGAATCAAGGCAAAGGCAAGCTCCGCTACGGCGATGGCATTCTTTCCCGGGCAATTGGAGACGTAGATGCCGCGCGCGGACGCGCCGGCCACGTCGATCGTGTTATAGCCGGCACCGGCCCGAACGATCAGTGACAGGTGGCCGGCGTCGAGCACGTCGCTTCCCACGTTGGTCCCGCGGACGACGAGCACTTCGGCGCCCGTCTTGCGGATCGCATCAGCGAGTGCCGCATCCTTCAAGTCTGGTTCGTACAGAACGTCGCACCCGGCCTTGCGTAATCCGTCGATCCCACTCTGCTCGAACTTGTCTGCAATTACTACTTTCATTATCTATCCGAGGGGCCTCGCCCCTCGGACTCCCCTTGTATCTTTACTTCCATTCGATCACGGACGCGGTAGCTCGTGACTCCCCTGGTCTCCACACCGTCGTGTAGCCTGAGCGCCGTGTCCGCGCATCGACGGTCAGAGCTCGTACAGTAGATCGA
>JBKPSH010000058.1:0-11786 GCA_046734955.1 Acidobacteriota bacterium | reverse complement strand
TCGCATCGCGTTCCTGCTGATCCTGGCGTTCGCCGCCAGCCTTCGCCTTTTCCACCTCACAGCTCCGTTCACCGACTTGCATGCCTGGCGGCAGCTCGACACCGTCGCCATGGCGCGCAACTTCTACGAAGGCTCGTTCTGGCCATTTGACCCCCAAGTGAATTGGGGCGGCCGCGATGGCTACCTCGAAGCGGAGTGTCCGCTCATTCCTGCGTTGGTCGCTCTGGCCTACAGGATCGTCGGACCCCACGAGGTCGCAGGACGCCTCATCATTATCGTGTTCTCTCTGGCGCTCGTGTGGGCGACCTACAGGCTCGCGCTGATGCTGGACGGGAGGCGTTCGGTGGCGAGAGGGGCCGCGTTTCTGATGGCTGTTTCGCCGGTTGCGATCTTTTTCGGACGGATCGTCATCCCCGACACGCCGATGATGTTCTTCACTGTTCTGGCGCTGGTGGGCTTCGCAGACTTCAGCCGCAGCGGTTCGGAGCGGTGGATGGTGACTGGCGCGTCGGCCCTGACGATCGCGTGCCTGCTGAAGCTGCCGGCGGTTTTCGTCGGGCCGGCCATCGTGGCGCTCCTCGTCGGCCAGCGCGGCTGGAGCGTGTTTCGAAACCCTCGGGTCTGGCTGGCCGGTGTCATTCCGCTCGCGATCACCGCCACGTGGTACTGGCGAGCCCACCTCGTCTTCGAGCGGACGGGCCTGACGATGGGCATTCTCGGAGCGCCGGCAAAGATATATCCCGCCTACGTCAGTCCCGGGCCGTGGACGAGCGTGTTCTCGAAGTGGAGCACGTGGGCGCTTCTGTTCGATTCCGGTTTCTACGCGCGAATGTTCTTGCGGTTCTATCACACCCTGCTCTTGCCGATCGGATTTGTTGGCGCGATCCTCGGTGCGTTCTTGTGGAAGGGGCCGGGACGGCGTGTGATGATCGTGTGGCTGGCATCGCTCACGGTGTTCTTCTTTATTACCGCGAATGTGCAGCGCGGTCACGAGTACTACCAGTTGCCGTTCGTGGTCGTGGCAGCAATCTTCTTTGGCGGCGCCGCGTGGCCGCTTTTCGACGAAGCATGGCTGAAGCGCCATCTTGGAGGCGGCCGTTTAGTCCTATCGTCGTACATGGTCGTCATCGCGCTGCTGGCGATCGCGTCCATCTACAGCAGCGGCGCGATCACACTCTTTTTTAAACCGCGTGATGGGGGAGCAGAGCGAATGCGTCAGGCCGGCCGCGTCGTCGACGTGATCACCGACGACAACGACCTCGCGATCGTCGTCGACGACTACGGCATAATGTCGCCGATCCTGTTGTATTTTGCTCACCTCAAGGGATGGAGCTTCGACCCGACGGATGTCTCTCCGGCGGTGATCGACAACCTCCGCCGGCTGGGGGCGCGATACTTCGTCACCACACGCTGGGGCGAATTGAAGAGCGAGAGGCCAGAGGCGGCAGCCTTTCTCGAGTTGTACCAGGACATTCCGATCGGCGGCGCGCCCGCAGACACACGACTCATCGATCTGAGACGGAGGAAGTAAGCCGACGTCGCCTCGAGCGGTTGTGTCCCTAACCAGGTGCCACCGGCGCAAATCAATTCAAGTGGTAACCTGCTTGCGGACAGCGAAATCTTCGCCGAGATCATTGCATGATGCCCAGGTCGACAGCTTCGACGACCTCGATCGACGCGACACAACGCAGACTGATCGTCGGCATCGTGATGGTGACGTTGATGGCATGGGCCATCGTGATCGCCGACCTGGCGATCGGCGGCCGCCCCGATCCGCCGACTCTGCGCGCCGTAGCGACCGTGCTCGATGGCTCCTGGCGATTCCATATCGGCGATGACCCACACTGGGCGGACGCCAATACCGACGATGACGGTTGGGAGACGGTCGATATGACCGCCCGGCCGGGCAGCCACGATGGCGACGTCGGTCTGCCCGATTACGTAGGCGGCTGGATGGCGCACGGTCATCCCGGCTATCACGGCTACGCCTGGTACCGGCGCCCGGTGACGGTGCCGGCCGAACGCGCTTCGTGGGACATCCTAGGCCCGACCCTCGTCGAGAACGGCTACGAACTCTATTGGAATGGCCAACGGCTGGGCGGCTCGGGCAGGCTCGGCCCAGACCCACGCGTCGTCGGCACGCGGCCGCTGCGGTTCGCCCTTCCCGGCGATGCCGCGGGCACCCGTGGCGTGCTCGCTGTCCGCGCATACATGCTTCCCGGCAACTGGGGCAGCGCCGACAGCGGCGGAATGCACAGTCCTCCCATACTGGCTCCGCGCCCCGTAAGCGATGCGCTCCACCGCGTGCAATGGGAGCGAACGATCGCCGGATACATCGTCGAAGTCATCGAGCCGATCGCCATGTTGGCACTCATCGGCTTGGCGATCGGGTACCAGTCTCGCAGTGGCCACAAGAGTTTCTTGATCTTTGCCAGCATCGCCCTTGCGGTTATGGCAGCCAGGCGCCTCAACAATGCGATCGTCGCATGGACCGATCTGATGGATCTGACTACCTATGCGTGGCTGGCGTCCGTGATGTGGGTTCCAACGATCGCTGCCTGGACGTTGGCCTGGAACCGTTGGCGCCTGCCTCGGTGGCGAAGCATTGATGTGGCGGCCGTAGTGCTGGCGGCCGCCGGGATCATCGGCGCGGTGATTCAATCGACGAGTGTAACGAGCGGCAGCCGTCTCGCGTCGATCATGCTGTTTGTCGTGATCGGCGCGCGCATTGCCCGCAGCGGACCTATGCGGATCCTGGCGCTCGTCACGTTGGCCTCGATAATGGCCGCGCTATTCGGCGGCGAACTGCTCGATCCGATCGGCGTGCCGGGCATCTGGTTTCCTTTCGGCATCGGCGTGTCGCGGACGCAATACGTTTACGCGATCGTCATCCCGCTGCTGGCTTTTCTGATCGTGCGAACCTTAACTCCAAAGACGACGCATCGATGAGCGATGCGGCGATGTTGCGCCAGTTGATCTCGCGGACACGCAAAGCAGTCGGAATCCGCCTCACCTGATCGACGTTTTGTCGGCGGAGGGGAAGTCGCGCGGCACCGGGATCGTCACCGCTCCCGTTGCCGCCCATTCGGTGCCGCGTTGGAGGAGGACGATGTAATCCACCGACGCCATCGGCACGATCGGTTCTTTCTGCGTCGCTCCGACGTGGCCGAGCGTGTCGTGAAACACGCGCCCTTTGCCGTAGGTGATGGCCATGACGATGGGCTCGTTCTCGCCAGTGCCGTTCGGCATCGACGTTGGTGCCATCGCTGTCGCGAGAATCGTCACGTTCCTGGCTGGGCCGCGGAGATTGCTATAGAGCTCGTCGTTTGCGTGGAGCCACGACGGCGGCAGGCCTTTCATGATCGGGTGCTCGGGGGCGCGCACCGTCATCAGGAAATCGTGCGGGCTGGGATGCTGTGCGGTGCCCGGCGTGTCGTTGTCGAGCACCATACCGCCATCGCGCCAGCGGATCTTCGGGCCGGCCGCCTGGGTCCGATTGGCGTATCCGGGTGTGAACCCTCCCCAGCCGCCGACGCCGATCATCTCGTTGTACTCTGCCCAGCCGGGAAACGCGTTATCCGCCGCGTGCAAGACCACGAGGCCGCCGCCGTTCTTCACGTAGTCGACGAATGCCTGCTTCACCGGCGCCGCGAACTCGAAACCCTCGTAGTCCAGTACGACCGCCTGATAGTCGGAGAACGTTGGCGCAAAACTCGACATGTCCTGATTCGGGGCCGCGCCCTTCGGTGGCGTCGTCGCCACGGTGACGGCAAAGCGGCCGCTGTCCTCCAACAGACGCCTGACGATCGGACTGCTGACTTCCCAGTTGTGATACCGATTGCTCTGCCCGGTGACGAGCAGGACGCGGATGCGGGATTGCGCGGGGACGACGCTGCCTGCGGCGAGCGCGATCGCCGCGACCGACAGAACAGCAGCGCCCCTCGAGGAGTACCACAGCAAACTGCCAGGATTACTGACCATGTCATCGGCTCCTTCAGCATGCATGACCGTGAGCGAATCAGGCCGCCGCGTTTGTCTCGCTTCTCTCTATGGCCGTGCGTAGGCGTTCGATTGCACACCGTCGACACCACTCACCGCGACGACGGATGTATTGTCCGCCGTTGATCATGTAGGTCGGCCGATATCATCCCGTCAAGGCCCTTGTCGATCCGGATGACAACTGGAGCCGCGTGTCGACCGCACAGCCGGCGGAGCGGCTGACGTCTGATGGTTTGCAGTGCGGGTCCTCCTGAGCCCGCAATTGCGCCGCCGGGCGATCCGCTGGAGGCCTGCATGGCAATACTTCGAACTTCCTGATCGCTACTGCTGTGCGGCAGCCTTCGCCCGCATGAGCAGCTGATCGAGCGCACTCCTGTCGAAGAACCGTCCCGCGATGATAACGGCGTGAATGCGGCGCACATTGGCGATGTCTTCGAGCGGGTTTGCGTCCAGCAACACGAGGTTGGCTTGTCTGCCCGCTTCCACGGTTCCAGATGTCGACTCGCGGCCAAGATAACGCGCCGGATTGATCGTGGCCGTCTGCAGCGCCGCTAGCGGCGTCATGCCTGCGCCGACCATTGTCGCCAACTCGTCGTGCACGCAGAAGCCGGGGATCATCGCATCGCATCCAGCCAGGATGCCGACACCCGCCATAGCCATGTCGCGCGTCACGACCTTTCCGACCTCGGCCAGGTTCTTGAGGATGCCGACGACCTCAGGTTGGTTGACGAAGAAGCTTTGGTTGCCCGCGTGCATCTCGAGCAATCGTTTGCTCGCATACGCCATCTCGTCGCGGCTGATCGCCGACGCAGGCGTTCCTATCACTGGGAGCTCCGCCAGGGCCACGAGGGTCGGGGTCTGCCACACACGACGCCGCGCGAGCATTTCAAAGAACGGCCGGCAGGCGTCGGCACGATACTCCGATCCGCCGGAACACGCCTTCCAGACGCGACCGTCTTCCGACAGGTGCTCGATGCTCACCATTCCCGCGTCAACACCCTCCTGGATCGTCACCTTCAACGGCACATGTCCTGCGACCGGAAGCTTCTGCTGTCGTGCCTCGTCCGCAATCGCAAAGAACACGTCTCGCGGTGTGTAATTGTGGACCTTGATCAAATCCACACCACGACGCTTGAGGAGCTGCACCGCCGCTCTGCCTTCATCGGGGGTGCGGACCCGCATCCTAAACGGCCAGTCGCCGGGAGCGTCGTCGAGAATTGGTCCTGCACTAACGATCTGCGGGCCGAGTGTGCGGCTCGACGAGGTCGCTTCTCGCAAATTCAGAATGAAGTCCAAGTCGGAGCCCATGTCACGTATGCCTGTAACGCCATTCGCCACATACAGCTGGAGCGACGACTCTCCAGTCATCTCCATGTGCGCATGCATGTCCCAGAGGCCGGGAACCATGAACTTGTCGTGGGCGTCAACGATCTGCGCGCCTCCGGGCGGAGCGCTATTCTGGGCGACGCTCGCGATCGTCGTGCCGCGGATCGTCACCGTACGGTTCGGAAGAATTCGTCCCTCGACAACATCGATGACGTTCACGCGGGTGATCGCGAGAGTTCGCGTCTGAGGCGCGACCGAGACTACGGTGATAAGCGTCGCGGCGAGCGAGAGCAGACAGATCGCGGCTTTGCGGTCAAGCACTGTAGGCCTTCCCCAAAACGCTCGGCGAGGTGACGGTATCACGGATGAAGGAGACGGCCCGGCGCTCACTGCGCTGCGCCCACGAGCAGAAGGCCACAGCGCAACCTATTCCGCGCGTAGTGCGATGACCGGCTCGACGCGTGTGGCGCGGCGCGTGGGGACGTAGACGGCGATGAACGCCACTGCGATCAAGGCCGCCACAGCCGAGGCAATGGGCACCGCCCCGCCAGCCGGAAGATTCTCGACGCTGCGCGCGGCGAATCGTGTACTCCAGAACGCCGTCGGCGCGCCAAGAAGGAATCCCACGCTGACCAACCAGCCCGCGCTCGTCGCCACCATGCGGCTCACATGACCGCGGGTGGCGCCGAGAGCCATCCGAATGCCGATCTCTTTTGTTTGGCGCGCGACGGTGTAGGCCATCAACCCAAACAGACCAATCGCCGCCAGCAGCGCGCCGACCGCGCCGAAGAACCCCGCCAGGGTCGCCAGCAACCGCTCGGGAACGATCGAGGCGTCGACCTGCTCGGCCAGGGTGGTCACTCGTCCGACGGAATTCGCACCAAATACGTCGTTTACGAGGCGGCGCGCGTCAGCCGCGAGGTCCGCCCGACGGCCGCTCGTCCGCAGCGAGATGTCGCTCGACCCTCTGGACATCAGAGCGAACTGGTAGACGATGGGAGGGGACGGGAGCCGAACGTCCTGATACTTCGCGTCACCGGCGACGCCGACGATCTCGTAGGGATCGTGCTCGTTCTCGATCCAGACATGACGCCCGATCGGATCGCGGCCGGGGAAGTACTTCCGCGCGAGCGCCTGATTGACGATGATCCGCTGCGGCTGATTCATGTCGGAGTCGCGAAAGTCGCGTCCGGCCAGGAGCGGCGTGCCGTAGGTGAGGAAATAGTTGGGTGACACGGTATTGAGGGACACACGCCGCCTGTCTTCCGCAGGCTCGTCGAATCCTTCGGCCCGGAGGAACGCGCTGCCAGCCGCGCCTGACATCGGCGTCATGCCGCTCGCCGCGACTGAGTCGACGCCGGGTATCGCGTGCAGGCGCGCGACGACCTCTCTATAGAGCGCCGCGAGTTGCTCGCGGTTCTGGGCGCGCGAGGTGTTCACCGACATCAGCAGCACGCGGTCGCGATCGAACCCGAGACTTCGGTCTCGCAGATGACGGAGGTGGCCGATGTACAGCTGCGACACGCTCAACAGCGCCAGGGAGATCGCGACCTGCGCGACCACCAGGCCGTTGCCGAAGGCGCGTCGGGATTTCGTCTGTGCTCCGCCCCTGTGTCGCAGCGCCGACGCCGGCGCCGAAACGAACGCCGCTATAGCGGGCGCGAGCCCGAAGATGAGCGCCGCCAGCATGGTGACGCCGATCGTGAACGTCAGTACGCGCGCATCGAGCGCGATCTCCAGACGCGGTGGAGGGCCAAGCGATTGCGTGCCCGAGGTCATGATCCGCGTCAAAATGGTGGCGCCGAATCGTGCGCCGACCAGGCCCAGGGCGCCGCCGATCGAGGCCAGGAGCAGCGACTCGGCCAGCACCTGCCGCATCATCCGGAGACGTCCGGCGCCGAGCGAGACGCGCACCGCCATCTCCTGCTGGCGTGAGGCCCCGCGCGCGAGCAGCAGCCCCCCGATGTTGGCGCATGCGAGCAGCAGCAGAATGCCGACGATGGCCATCAGCAGCGACAGCGGTCCGCCGAACTGGTCGGTGAGCGGAGTCGACAGTCCCGTGCGCGCCGACTTCACGTCGATCGCCACGTGTCGCCACTGCGGATCGCGCTGGGCCAAGGCATCGATCGACGACTGGTGGAGCACGCGCATCTCTGCCTGCGCCTGCGCGATTGAGGCCCCCGGCTTCAGTCGCGCCATCAGCGACACGCCGCCCCTCGATCGCATTGCCGCGGGAATCGCGCCAAGGGACACCCAGACATCTGTCCGTCCGCTGTCGAACACGCCGGAAAAATCCGGCGCGGCGACGCCGACGACGGTCGCGTGCACGGCGCCGGGCAGGCGGCGGTCGCTGATGTCGACGATGGCGCCGAGGACTCGCGCCTCACCCCCGAAGCGCCCCTGCCAGTACCGCCAGCTCACCACCGCGGTCGGGGCACCGCCCGGCGTGTCGTCGGAAACATCGAGAACGCGCCCCAGCGCGGGCCGCACGCCGAGCGCCAGGAAGAAGTTCCCCGTGACGATATCGGCGCGGATCGGCTCGCTGCCAACCGACGGCTCCGTCCTCAGTGGCGCGATGCCGACCATATCCGAGAGCACGGTGCTGCGGTCGCGATACTGCGCGTAGGCGTCGAGAGAAAACAGGTTCAACGGCGGATCGCCGGGGTACCGCCACGTGAACTGCACGAGACTGCCGGGATCCCGAACCGGCAGACCGCGAAACAGCAGCGGATCGACGAGGCTGAAAGCGGCGGTGTTGGCGCCAATGGCGAGCGTGAGCGTGGCAATCGTCACCGCGGTGAAGGCCGGCGCCCGGCGGAGCGTGCGCACACCGTAGCGGAGGTCCTGTATGAGGTCCTCGAGCCAGCGCAGTCCGCGCTGATCGCGGCGCTGCTCCATTATTTGCGCGACGCCGCCGGCCGGCAGTCGCGCCTGGCGGGCGGCGTCCTCGAACGAGAGGCCTCGCGCCTCAGTTCGTCAGCAATCATGTCGACGTGCAGGCGCAGCTCTTCCTCCATCGGCGTCTTCAGGCGCGCTCGATACCATGGTTCTGCAGACGCTTGCAGCGCTGCGATCGTCGCGTGGCTATGCCATGGCGGCGCGGCCCGTTCTCTATTAGGCACTCAAATGGAATAGCACCTGATTGATGGGGATGTCAACTCGGCAATCTGCGGGATCCTCGCCCGAATTGGTATGTCAACGGCATCGTACTGTTCTTGCGAAGTTATGGAACAGTTCGCCGTGACGCCATCGGACTGCCGCTGGTCGCGCAGCAGCTGGGCGAAGAGAGCGCTTCAGAACGGCTTGAATGGCGGCGAGCCGAACCGCGGGTGCGCGAGCAGCTGTAGCAGCGGGTATCCGTAGGCGGCCGCGACGAGCAGAATTGCGACGATCGTCCACAGTCCGAATCGATCCCATACCCCAGGCGTCGTTGGCGGCACGAGTGGGACGGCGAACTCGAATGCCGGCGGGGTAATGCGTTTTCCCCCGAGCCAGGTCGTGAAGACGACGATCACGTAGAACGCGGCGCTGAGGAACAGCAGTACGCCGCCCACCGCGGCCACCAGCGTCAGGCCGTGCCAGGCCGCGCCCTGCTCGCCGGCGAGCGCCGCCGAGTAGACGCGGCGCGGCATCCCGCGCATCCCGGCGATGTGATAACTCGTGCTGAACGCCGCCATTGCGATGAACCACAGGTAGGGCTGAAGCCGTGCGAGCACGGCCGGACGCACCTCGCGGCCCAGCAGGCGCGGCAACATCCAGTAAGTCGCCCCCATGAAGGTCAGCGCCACCGTCGTGCCGAGCGTCACGTGGAAGTGGCCCATTATCCACGCCGTGTTGTGGACCATCGAGTTCATCCCATAGGCCGCGTTGATCGCGCCGCCGAAACCGCCGAACGTGAACGCGATCATCGCGAGGGTGACGGCCGAGAACACCGGGTCGCGCCATGGCAGCGCGCCAATCCAGTCGAACAGTCCTTGTCTGCCCTTGAGGCGGCCCGCGACCTCCAGCGAGGCGATCACCGTGAATGCCGTCACGAAGCTTGGATACATCACGGCGTAGGTCAGAATCGTGTGGGTGAGCTTCCAGCCCGCGGTGATCCCGGGATCCGCGAGCTGGTGATGAAAGCCGACAGGCGTGGAGAGGATGACAAACAGGATGAACGCCATCCGCGCCAGGGGATCGCTGAACAGCCGTCCGCCCGCCACCCGCGGCAGGACGTAGTACCAGATGACGTACGCGGGCAGCAGCCAGAAATAGACGAGCGGGTGGCCGAACCACCAGAAGTAGGTACGCGCGACCAGCGGATCGACCTTGTCGAAGATGCCGAGCGACCACGGAATCAGCATCCCTACGACTTCCAGCGCGAGCCCGGTCGTCGCGAGATACCAGACGATGATGGAGGCCAGCAGGCCGTGAATCGACAGCGGTGCCGGGACGCCGGGATGCTCGCGGCGCCACGCTCGGTAGCTGGCGATAATGATGCCGCCCCAGAGCCACGAGCCGACAATCAGCAGCGTCGCGCCGATGTAGAACAGCGGATGCGCCTGGAGCGGTGGATAGAAGGTGTACAGGACGGTGCTCTGGCCGCGCAGAATCGTGACCGCCGCCATGACCGATCCCACGGCCGCGATCCAGAATGCCAGCCAACCGACCGCGCGTCCGGTGATCCGTCCGAGGCTCTCGGTCGCGAACACGTACCCCAGGCCCATGATGAAGAACGTCGTGAAGACGAGCGCCATGAGGACGCCGTGGGCCGTCAGCGAGATGTAGTAGAGCTCCTCGCTGCGTCGCGGAAAGTCGACATCGGCGATCGAGAGGGCCTGGAGCACGCCCATGATCGCGGCCGCGCCGAACGCGGCGACGGCGACGCCGATGTGAGCCAGCGCGAGCGAATGTCGATTCGTCACGGCCACGACCTCACTTGACGATCAGCTTGCCGACCATTGCATGGTGCACCAGGCCGCAATACTCGTTGCAGGCGATCGTGTGCTCGCCGGGCGCGTCGAACGTCACGGTGAACTGACTCACATAGCCGGGGACTGCCATCGCATTCGCGTTGGTGCCCACGATCTGGAAGCCGTGAACGACGTCAGCGCTGGTGATTCTGAAGGTCACCGGTGCGTGCGCCGGCACTTCGATGGGGTCCGGACCGAACTCGAACATCGAAGCCACGATCGTGACGACGACGCTGCCGTCAGGACGCCTGGCGACGGCTGGAGTAGCGAACTCGGGGTGTGTCGCCAGAGTCGTCGGGTCGACGGTCTCGACGTGACTCGGCGGCTGCACCGCCTGCGTCGCGGTCGTGAGCAGGATCGCGCCAAGGAAGGCCACAATCAGGAGCCCGGCCGCCCACATCCAGATGCGTTCGTAGAGTTCGACATGCATGCAGTGCTCTCAGTGATGCGGGGCACCGCGGCCCATGAAGGCGAGGTAGGTTGCGAACCACGCCAGCGCGAACAGCACGGCGAAGACGAAGACGATGGCGAGCGTGCCGCGCGGGTGACCGATGTCTTTCAGGACATCGGGCGACGGGTCGGGGGCTTGTGGATCGGCCATTCCTCATCCGTGAAACGCGCACATACGCTAGCACAAACGAATGACACTGGCGATGCGATCAGAGGGGGTTATCGCATGACACGTGCATCGCTGCAGCCGAGCTGATGAACTGCCCCGAACGCCGCTATGCTCGTGTTAAAGCACCACTCGCACCGCATGGGAGTCGCTCCGCTCTGCCCGCGCACGGCGCGCGTCCGACGCGGACCCGCACACGGGCGCGCGCGTAAGCGTCGTCCCCGCACGCGTAATCGACAAATTGTTGCCCTTGACGGCTGCCTTCGTCCGAGTTCGCGCCACGGTTCGATCCCGTCAGCGTTCGAACATTTCTAGCCCTAAGCTGTGGGCTGCGTGGGAGTGGAAAATGGTGGGCCGTATTTTCGCGAGTTGGAACCAGCTTGACGAGTCGTTGCGGCAGCTCGATGGGATGCGGCTGGCCTGAGCCCACATGTGCCCGGCTGGGCGAGTTGCCGTAAGCTGGAATGAGGAGTTCCTGGTCATGGCAGCACTTGACTGGTCCCAATGCCCTGCAGTCGAGAGTATTCCAGGCACGGTAACCGGTGCCTGGGTGTTCAAGGGCCGTTCTGTCGTTAGGGGTGGCGATATCGCCCGCTGGATTCCGGCCCGCCGCGGCGCGGGCGTCGATCCGATGATTGTCTTACGAGTGAAATGACAAATCGATGAACGACCTTCGCTACGCCGTTCGTCAGTTGCGCAAAGCTCCCGGTTTCACCATCACGGCGCTGGCGACGGTTGCGATTTGTCTAGGGGCGAACCTAGCAATTTTCGCAGTGATCGACTCCGTGTTGTTGAAGCCGCTGCCCTTCCCGCACTCCGATCGGCTCGTCTCGATCTACAACACCTATCCGAACGCGGGCGTCGAGAACGACGGATCTTCGTTCACCAAC
>JBKPSH010000057.1:0-12215 GCA_046734955.1 Acidobacteriota bacterium | reverse complement strand
ACCGACTGGTACCGTTTTGAGCGCGCCACGAGAATTCCGGAAGGGAAGACCGAATCGACTCGGGGAGTCAATCGGCGCGGCGCGCCGGCATCAGTAAGAGAGTAGGTCCACACATCTGGCGGCTATTCTAATTACTAGGTTTCCCGACGTCCATGCACGAAGTCTTTCCTGACTTGATGTCCGCGCCGTTTGCCCTTTTGAACAGACAGCGGCCTCGAAATCGGTCCACTCTTATTGGTTGAGCACCTTTTGCTTGGCTAACTCCCGCAGGCGGATCTCGTGAAACGCGGCGGGAGCGGGAGCTTCGCGTATGCCGTGAACAGTGCAGGGCATCGTGGGCGAGGGCACCATCCTCGGCGATACCGAGGATCATGCAGTGCTTTGGCAGGTTGTCCGCAACCCGTAAGTGGAACGGAGAGCAGGCGAAGCCGTTAACTGCCGCCGATCTCACTTGCAACGCGACAGCGAGCACTGGAAGCACTGCTCGTCGTTGGTTTCAAGAAACTGGGGGCAACCGGAACGTTCCAAAGACCTGAAGTTGTGTTTCGTAATGACGGCATCCCAACAATCGGATGAAGCTGAGAAAAACCCCGTCGTGTCGCCTTCGGCGGCACGTGCCCCTTCGGCGGGCACTGGGATTTTCGCAGCTTATCCGTGTGTTGTTAGACCGCTGAGCGGAGAATGACGAACACTCGGCATTTGACGAAACGAACGAGCATGGACAGAAACACGTTTGCGGAGGCAGCTCAATACGCTCGCGCCATCGGCGGCGAAAAGTCTTTGAAGAAAGCGAAGGCCACCGAAGCGAAGAAAACGGGGAGTAGGACCGACCAGTAAGCAATGCGAGTCAACGACATCGACAATCCGGCCCCGTCTGCAAAACCTCCATCCCCGGTTCAAATCCGGGCGGCGCCTCTGATACTTTTCCGATGTCGGGCGAGCGATGTGAACAGGAATGCCGCAGAGTCTCCCATTTGCTGAAAGTCAAGCCAGTTGACTTAAAGTAATGCATCTAACCTCTCTACGGCCACGCGCAGGTCGCGATCATCAGCGATCGCGTAGCGTCGATACACCGACGCGATTACCGATACATGACAGGTCATCGACCTCGTCGCGGTAGCTGCCGCAAAGGCGTTGAAGATCTGACGTTGCGCTCCGCTTGTCACTTTGGCAGAAGCTGAAAGGTCAATGACCGCTCCCCTTCGAACTATCCGGGATTCTGAACAAGCTCGCACGGCAATCGCGTTGCACGAACGATTGATAGTGACGGTGATTCTTCTGGTTCGAACGAAGGTCGGCGCTGTTACACTCATGCCCCAAATGGATTCCCCGAATGCCGCAAGAGCCTGATGTCGCGGCCCTGGGATGCCTGCAGCAGATGTTCGCCGTCTAGCCCGGACGAGAACTTCAATCCAACTTCGGTCCGCGGACGCCCAAACACCGCCGAAAACTCGGGAGACCCACTCCGATGCGTCCACTGGTGATCCGCTCGACGCGCGTCATTTTGCCAACCGGCGTCTCGCCGGCCGCGCTGCATTGCCGGGACGAACGAATCGATCGGATCGCTGACTACGACGCTGCCGTGCCAGCCGATGCCGAGCTGCACGACGTCGGCGCGCTGGTCATTATGCCGGGCATCGTCGACTCGCACGTCCACCTCAACGATCCCGGCCGTGCGGAGTGGGAAGGTTTCGATACGGGCACGCAGGCGGCAGCGGCCGGAGGTGTGACGACGGTCGTCGACATGCCGCTCAACAGCATTCCGGCCACGACGACGGTTTCGGCGCTGGAGAGCAAACGTGCCGCGGCGCGTGGACGTACGTTCGTCGATGTGGGCTTCTGGGGTGGCGTGGTGCCTGGAAACGACGGCGACATCTCTGATCTCTGGGATGAAGGCGTCTGCGGTTTCAAGTGCTTTCTCGTCCCGTCTGGCGTTGACGAATTTCCCGAGGTGGACGCGGACGATCTTCGGAAGATCCTTCCGACGCTGGCCGAATGCGGTGTCCCGCTCCTGGCGCACGCCGAAGTGCCTTCCGGTCTGGTTCTCATTCCGGACGGCGCGAATCCGGCCGACTATTCCACGTGGTGCCGGTCGCGTCCTCCGGCAGCGGAAATCGAGGCGATCCGGCTCTTGATTCAGTTGTGCCGCGAGCATGACGCGAAGCTGCACATCGTCCATCTATCGGCGGCGGAGGCGCTGCCGCTGATCCGCGCTGCGAAGGAGGAGGGCCTGCCGATCACCGTGGAAACCTGTCCGCACTATCTGACCTTCTGCGCCGAGGAGATCCCGGCCGGGGCGACCAGTTACAAGTGCGCGCCGCCAATTCGCGGCCGCGAAAATCGAGAGGCGCTCTGGCGCGCGCTGATCGACGGGTGGATCGACTTCGTCGCGACAGACCACTCGCCCAGTCCGCCATCGATGAAGCGGCCCGGTGACTTCGTCGGGGCGTGGGGCGGAATCCCGTCTCTCGAACTGAGCCTCCCCGCTCTCTGGACTGAGGCGTCGAGTCGTCACGTGCCGCTTCCGCGGCTGGCGCAGTGGTTGTGCACGGGTCCCGCGGCGCTCGCCGGACTTTCGCGTCGCAAGGGCATTCTCGCGAAGGGATTCGATGCCGACATTGTCATCTGGGATCCCGACGACGAGTTCGTTGTCGACGCCGAACGCCTGCATCATCGCCACAAGCCGACCCCCTATGCGGGCCGTCGGCTGCGCGGGCGCGTTCGTGAAACCTACGTTCGCGGTCACCTCGTGTATCGTGATGGGGACCTGAAGGGCTCGCCGGCCGGCATGTTGATTCGCCGCGTGTGAGCGCCAGCTGCGGAAGTGGCCATCATGGCGAAATTCTCCCACCTGATTGATCTTGCCGCGGCGCGGCTCGGCGGGAAGGTTCTGGTCGCGAACGATGACTTCTTCGCGCCAAAGGAGAACCTCCTGAAGCCTGAACCTCCAGTCTTCATTGCCGACAAGTACACCGATCGCGGCAAGTGGATGGACGGCTGGGAGACACGGCGGCGGCGCACGCCGGGCCACGACTGGTGCATTGTCGCGCTCGGCCTGCCCGGGGTGATTCGATCGATCGTCGTCGACACGTCATTCTTTCGCGGCAACTTCCCATCGCATTGTTCGATTGAAGCATGCGGCGTGGCCTCCGACGCCGACGCATCATTTCTCACGTCGGCCGAAGCGCTCTGGGAACCGTTGGCCGGCTACACCGAGGTGAGCGGCGATGCGCAGAATGTTTTTGCGATCGACAATCCGCACCGCTTCACGCATCTGCGGCTGAACATCTTTCCCGACGGCGGCGTCGCGCGGGTGCGCGTGCTCGGCGAGGCGCTGCCCGACTGGCGGCACATCTTCGCTGCCGGCAAGGAGATCGATCTGGCGTCGGTCGTGCACGGCGCGCACGTCGTTGATGCCAGCGATCGTTTCTTCGGCGAGCCTGCGAACATGCTGATGCCGTATCCGGCACTCAACATGGGGGACGGGTGGGAAACAAAGCGTCGTCGGGGACCCGGTCACGACTGGGTCATCATGCGGCTCGGCACCGAAGGAACGATCACGCGGGTGGAGTTGGATACCGCTCACTACAAGGGCAACTATCCCGAGAGCGCTTCGCTCGAGGTCGCGGTCGTCGAGGAGATCGCAGGCACAGTGTCTGCCGATGTGAGGTCCATCGTGATCGGCCATTGGAAACCGCTGCTCGAGCAGACGCCGTTACAGCCGGATCATCTGCACGTATTCGATTCCGGACTGGCCACCGATACAGCCGCAACGCACGTCAGGCTCAACATTTTTCCGGATGGTGGCGTCAGCCGTCTGCGGCTCTTCGGGCTTCCAACCGTCGAGGGGCGTCGACGCGCGGTGATTCAGTTGTTGAACGCCATGACCGACAGCGAGCTGCACGCCGCGCTGGCCGATTACTGCGCGGCGCCTGGATGGATTGCGCGGATGGTGGAGGCGCGGCCGTACTCGAGCGCTACCGCGCTGCTGACCGTGTCCGATAAGGCAGCCGAGGCGATCGGGCCCGACGACTGGCTCGAGGCATTCCGTCATCACCCGAGGATCGGCGAACGCAGGGCAGAACGGGCGCAGTCCCGGCTGGCGGAGACGGCATCCGCGGGCGAGCAAGCAGCTCTCAGTGTGGCGAATCAACAGGACCTCGAGGCGCTGGCAGCCGACAACCGCGCTTACGAGGATCGGTTCGGTTATGTCTTCATCATCTCCGCGGCAGGTAAGACGGCACCGGAGATTCGCGCCGCGCTCACGGCGCGCCTCAAGAACGACCCCGCGACGGAGCTTTCGATCGCGGCAGCGGAACAGCGACGCATCATGGGTCTGCGGCTGGAGAAGCTTCTCGGATGATCTCGACTCACGTGCTCGACACGTCGATTGGCCGTCCCGCTGCGGGCGTCCGTGTGGTGCTCGCTCGTCAGGAAAGCGGGACGTGGCGCGAGATCGCGACCGCGACGACGGATGCGAACGGCCGGATCGCGGAGTTCACGGCGAATGAGCCGGCGCTGTCGACAGGATCCTACCGGCTCAAGTTTGACGTCGGCAGTTACTTTGGCGGCCGTCACGTCGATTCGTTCTTTACGATCGTGACGGTGGAATTCATCGTCCACGACAGCGCGTCCCACCATCACGTTCCGCTGCTGGTGAGTCCGTACGGCTACTCGACCTACCGAGGGAGCTGATCGTGTCCTACTCCGTTTCCGAATGGCTCAACCTGATCTTCAGGTGGGCGCACGTCTTTGCGGCCATCCTGTGGGTCGGTGCGACCTACTATTTCACCTGGCTCGACGGCCAGCTGCGGAAGGCGCCCGCTACCAGTGGCGTATGGATGGTTCACAGTGGTGGCTTCTACTCGGTCCTCAAGCAGAACACGCTGGGCGTCGAACCGGCAGACGTGCATTGGTTCAGATTCGAAGCGCTGGCGACGTGGGTGACGGGCTTAGCGCTGTTGGGAGTGGTGTATTACGGTGGAGGATTGTTGCTCGACGCGGACGCGACCGTCTCCCATGGTGTCGCCGTCGGAGCGGCTCTTGGGTTCCTGGTCCTTGGCTGGATTGTCTACGACCTCCTGGTGAAGACGCCCCTGGTGCGAAATGATGTCGCGTTCGCCGCGATCTGTTTCGTTCTGGTCATCGCCGGAGCGTCTGGCCTCGGCCAGGTTCTGAGCACGCGCGCGACCTACATCCACGTCGGCGCCCTCTTCGGCACCATCATGGCCGCCAACGTTTGGATGCGTATTCTGCCGCCGCAGCGCCGCATGATTGCGGCGATGGCCCGAGGCCAGGTCGTCGATCCGACGCTAGGCGCCGGGGCGAAGGAGCGGTCGAAGCACAACACGTTCATGGTCGTGCCGACCATAGCAATCATGATCAGCAATCACTTTCCAACTGCGACGTACGGCAATCAGTACGCGCTGGCGGTCCTCGGAATGCTGATTCTCGTGGGCTGGTGTGCGGCGGCGGTGATCAGGCGAGGATAGCGCGTCGGCGCGCTTCAACTCGCGCTCGAGTGTGCGCGTGTTGATATCTGCCATGAACAGATAGTATTTATTGGCGAGTCAACCTGAGAGACCCGCTTCCACGCCATAGTTGCGTGAGTGAAATCACGTGAAGCGCGCAGGCGAGCGGCACCAGGAATGCCGGCACTACTACCAGAGGGAAATGGGTCACCAGTTCGGATGTTGGAACGGTATGAAAGATCTGAAAGGGTCCCACATTCGTCATCATCCCCAAGCCGACCGCCACCATCAAGTCAGTCAGTCCAAACAGATTGAATACAACGGCGACGTGTCGCCCCGAGGGTGTCGCGAGTCGCTGCGCGACCCAGAACGCGGTTGTACCGACAGCAATGTCGCCAATTGCGGCCGGTAGCGCCCACAACGCCGGCATCTGGCGATGATGCATCAGCAGCAGAAAGACAATCCCCTCCAGCCTCCATACGTTCAACCGAAGCAAGTGCCGCTGGTTCGTGAGCAAGCTTCGAAGAGAGACTGAAGCACGGAGCGCGATCACCAGAACTGCGAACGCAAGCCCCAACGCGATCCCCAGCGGCGGTATGCTCTCGTCGTCCGATTGGATAAAGGCTCCCAGACAACCGTAACTAACGCTGTAAGAAGGACGGTCGACATCGGCACCTAACCAGATCCGGCGGCTTCCCCCCCGCGGCCCCCCCGACGCGCCCGTGGCGCGCCTCGTCCGCATCGCGGACCAACGGAAGAAACCCGCTGTCTCAGTCAGTCGATTCGGTACGCCAGGCGGACGCGACCATCGTGAAATGGCTGGACGCTTCGAAGGTCGAGCCGACGTCGCCGTTCGTTCGCTGCAAAGAGGGGAGTCCCGATGCCCGCGATCACCGGATACACAATCAGTCGGAGTTCGTCGACCAATGCAGCGTCGATCAGCGTTGATGTGGTTCGCGCGCCGCCGACGAGATAGATGTCCTTACCCTGTTGCTGCTTGAGCGCGGCAATGTCGTCCACCGTCCGAAGGAAACGAGTGTTCGGCCACGCCGCCGTGGTCAGACTGCGGGACAGCACGTAATGAGGAATCTCTGCGGCGAAGCGTGCCCATTCAATTTCCGCCGGTGTCGGAGGTTTGCCTGTCATCGGGCTGCGTTGCCGCTGCTCAGACTGAATCGCAGTCCAGTACTGCTCATAACCGGGGTACATCCCGGCGCCGAGTACGCAGGCGTCTATTTGCGGCGTCAAACCATAGTCATCCGACCATCCATCGACCCAGTCCGCCGGACCATCGGGGAGCGCCACCTTCTCGTCGAGCGATACCTTCATGGCAGCGATCAAATTCCGCACACGACCTCCATCGATTCCTGTCGCTGGTAGAACGTCACTGAAAGCCACGGCCACTCGGCAGCCACAATCGCCACGGACGCTAGTTCCAGTTATCGATCTTGAGATCGTCAGGCGACGGCTTGCCCTGACCCGTCTCGAGCAGTTGGCGGAGACTCAAGAGAAACGTCGCCCACTTCATGCTGCAGTGCGCCGTGAATTCGACTGCCTCACGCCAGTTCCGGTGACCGAACAGGACGATCGTGTACTCGCCATCGCGTGATAGCGCGAACGTCACGTCAGTTCCGATCCATTCCGCCGGCCCGGCTGTGATGCGCCATTGCACTTCCTTGCCGGGATTCAGCTTCTGGAGGACGAACGTCACGTGGCCGATTTCGGCTCCGGTCGGAGTCCGGAACCAGACCTTGATGCTTCCTCTCGCCTTCGACTCGCCGGTGGTGTCTTTCGTCCACCAACCCGCCACTCCCTCGACCGTCGAAACCGCTTCGTACACCTTCGCAAGCGGCGCCTTGATTCCGACTCTGTGGATGATGTCGACCATGCTCTCGTCTTCCTTTCATTCCTTCACGGCATCGGTTGCCATCGCTGCAAACTGGCGCTCGAGTGCCTTCGCCTCACCGCTCCGCCAGTTCTCAGCGACCGTCGCAGACAGCGGATCCGGCAGGATGTCCTCGTCTCCTTTCTCGAGTCCGTCGAGGATGGCTCGTGCAACTGACTCGGCAGAGGCCTTGGGCAGCTCGAGACCGCGAGTCATCTCCGTATCTACAGGTCCGGGGAAGACGGCATGGACGCTCACGCCCTGCGGGGCGAGAACCGTGCGGAGTGATTGCGTCAAGGAGAACGCGGCCGCCTTCGAGATCGCGTAGGCAGGCGTGAATGGCACGCCGGCGAGAGACGCCAACGAGAGAACGTTCACGACCGCGCCCCGAGAACGACCCAGCAGCGGCAGAAAGGCCTGGGTCACGTCGTACAGCCCGAAGAGGTTTACGGCGAGGTGTCGTTCGAGCAGCGCACGATCGCTGAAATCATCACCGTGCAGGGAATAACTACCGGCGTTGTTGATCAGGACGTCCAGCGATTCGATCTGGTGCGAAGCCTCCCGAATCTGCGCCGCGTTGGTCACGTCCATCGCGATGCGGGTGACTCGACTATCCGGGTGAACCCAAGGCTGGCGTGTTGCGGCAAACACGCGCGTGGCGCCTCGTTTCAAGGCGTCCTCCAGCAGAGCGCGGCCAATGCCACGGTTTGCGCCAGTCACGAGTAACGTCTGGTCGGCGATCGTGCGTGATCTCGTCATGAAACTCCTTCCCGAAGCGGCATGTCGTCGCTCCCTGCGCTTACGTTATCGACTGAAAGGTCTACTTCCAGAGCCAATTCGTGACACAATCGTTAGTCCAATCGAATCACGACACGGGCATGGACTTTCACATCAATCTCCAGGGGCGCAGGAATCTCAGCGGCGAAATCTATCGACAGCTTCGTCAGGCCATCGTTGACGGTCGACTTCGCCCAGGGGCTCTGCTGCCGGCCACGCGCCACCTTGCTGAACGATTGAGCGTCGCGCGGATGACGGTCACCGTCGCGTACGACCGTTTGGTCGCAGAGGGGTTCGTCCGCTCCAGGGTCGGCGCGGGTACTTTCGTGAGTGATGCAGTCGGTCGACGGCACCTTCCTGCCGTTCCGAAAAGCCATGGCGTGCTGCAGCCGCGCTCTGTATGGAACGCGATCGATTTGCCGACAGTGTTTGCTTCGCCTGCGGCGTACGACTTTCGGAGCGGCCTTCCCGAGGCGGCGTGGTTTCCCCATCGTGTGTGGCGCCGCCTGCTCGGCCGATCGATGCGCGTCCCGGAAGTGGCGAATGGCGTGTATCAGGATTCGGCGGGCCTGCCACAGCTTCGCGCCGCCATCGCGAACCACATCGCGATGTCTCGTGGCGTGAATGCCGGTTCGGACGAGGTGATTGTGACCAACGGCATACAGCAGGCACTCGATCTCATCACGCGGGTGCTCCTCGCACCTGGTGATGCGATTGCGGTGGAGGAGCCCGGCTATCGCCCTCCGCGTCGATTGTTTACGTCATGTGGGATTCGGGTCGTCGGGGTGGCTGTCGACGAGGAGGGGCTTGTTGTCGATGCGCTGCCTCGACGAGTTCGCGCCGTATACGTGACGCCCTCGCATCAGTATCCCCTCGGCGTCCCCATGTCATTGCGACGCCGCCAGGCACTGCTTGCATGGGCCGAACGAAATGGAGCGGCGATTATCGAGGACGACTACGACAGCGAGTTCCGGTTTACCGGACGACCACTGGAGGCTCTCCAGAGTCTCGATGTTGGCGGCAGAGTGCTCTATGTGGGTTCGTTTTCCAAGACGCTCCTCCCAACACTGCGCGTCGGCTTTATCGTGTCCCCGCCGTCTCTGCATCCGGCGCTCCGCCGGGCGAAATTCGTCTCCGACTGGCACACATCCAGCCTCGTTCAGGCGGCCCTTGCGCAGTTCATCGAGACCGGCGGGTATGCCCGGCACATTCGGCGGGTGAACGGCCGCTATCGAGAGCGACACGCGCTCGTCACGAGGATCCTGTCACGCGACTTCGCTGACCATCTCGAGCTCGTGTCGTCAAGCACCGGGCTGCACGTGACCGCGCTTGCAAAACGATTGTCGTCACAGCAGTTGGATGCGGTTCAGGCTCGAGCGACCGAACGAGACGTCGCAGTTCAGGTCCTCTCCAAATTGTTTGTCGGGAAGCCGACGCGCGCGGGGTTGGTACTCGGGTACGGGGCGATAGACGTGACCGACATTCCAGAGGGATTGCGGCGGCTCCGACGTTGCTTTCCCGCCTGAACGGCGCCGCCGAGAAGGAGACTCAGGTGATCAGGGAATCGCCCCCGCGATCAGGACCGCGCCTCGAGGCGGACAAAGTGGTCGCGCACCTCTGTCCATGACGCGACGCGGGGATATGCCGTTTCGACGGCATTGTGCGGGGCCGAGAACAGCAGTGGCTCACCCTTGAATCGGGCGAAGTGCCGCACACTATCGTCGATCAGATACTGCGCGTCGAGGATGCTCTTCTCGCCGCAGAAAACAATGTGCGACGGCGGAATGAAAGGAAAGTGGCAACGCAGCCACCGGAATTTCGCATCGAAGGAACAGGGAACGTCCATCGCGGCAGACGCAATGAACACTTCGTAGCGCTCGGCCAGCTCGCGGACGACCGCCTGACAATCCGGTAGCACATCGAGATCCTCGAAGAACGACGCATCGAGCATCGCCGCGGCGGCGGCACGATGTGCCGGCGGGATGCAGTCCTCGAGGCTACGGCCGCGGAGGTCGGCCGGGGTCAGGTTCGTGCCGTACGCCGAGTTGTATCGGGTCAAGTGCTCCGCGAGCGCGTCCGCCATCACTTCATCCATGTCGATCGCGATCCGGGGGCGCCGCTTGCGATCCCCGCCGCCGAGATTGTGCGCCGCTTTCATGACCGCGACCGCCGAGACAAGGATGATGACGGCGGTGTTTGCGACGATGACCGCCGTTGCGTGATTCAACAGGCCGTACGTGAACCACAAGCAGGCGCCGGCGAGCAGCAGCGCCAGCATGCCGGGGGAAAGATCGCGGCCGCCCTGACGGCGAACTTTCAGCAGTTGCGGAAGGAAGGAGAGCGCGCTGCATGCAGTAGCGGCCGTGCCAACCGACGCACTCCAGTTGACGTCAATCATTCGCTGGTCCGTGTGAATCCGTATTCTTCCGTGTCACTCTTGCCATTCAGCATCGGCTGCCCATTCGATTCTGTCCAATGAAACATTTGGCGTAGTCTGATAACCTCTGGTTATGGATATCGAACTCGGAGATCTCACGGCACTGCTCGTCCTCGCCGAGACGCTGCATTTCGGCCGCGCCGCGGATCGCCTGCATGTGTCACAGCCAGCCCTCAGCAAGCGAATCCGAAAGATGGAAGACAGCATCGGCGGGCCGCTGCTGGTTCGCGGCTATCGCGACGTGCAGCTGACTGAGGCAGGCCGACTGCTTGCGAGCCGGAGCCGTCACCTGCTCGCGGAGGCGTCCGCCGCGCTGGCGTTGACCGGGCGGGCGGCGCGAGGAGAAGCCGGGTTGCTTCGCATCGGCTTTGGCATCGCCAGCATCTTCCGACTGTTGCCCGAAGTGGTCCTGCGGTTTCGCCGCGCGTATCCCGACGTTCAGCTCGATCTTCGCGACATGTCGACGCCAGAGCAGATCAGCGCGCTCGTCAGTGGGGAGATCGACGTCGGTTTCATCCGTCATCGCGCAGCCGACGAGCGGCTGCAGATGCGATATGTCCTCGACGAGCGTCTCGTCGCTGTGCTGGGTCCGAATAGTCGCTGGGATACCCACGTCGGCTTGCGCTCCGTGGCGTCCGAACCGTTCATCATCATCGCGCGGTCGCGATCCGCGAGCTTCTATGACCACGTGCTGAGTGTCTGCGCCGCCGCGGGCTTCGCTCCGCGGATCGCCCAAGAAGCGGACGAGCTCTTCACCATCCTTTCTCTCGTGCGTGCGGGCCTGGGGGTCTCACTTGTCCCGCGATCAGCGGCGTTGATGCGCCTCGAGGGCGTTCGCTTCTACGACCTTGGGATGCCGGAGGCGTCATGGAACATCGCCCTCGCCTGGCATCGCGACTCGGATCGCCTGCCGCTGGTAAGGCGATTTGTTGAAGCGGTCCCCGCCGCGCCGATCAGACCAGATCGTCGCCGGCAGAAGCGATCGAAGCAACGCGGAACGGCGCGAGACTGAACGGGGGAAAACACGGCATGTAACACAAAGCAGAGCTCTGTCGTCACAGTTCTTGCACTTCGCGACGGATGCGTGCCGACAACGCACGAACGGCAAAGAAACTGGGATACCTGCTCGTAGGCGCACTGGCACTCTTCTTAATCGGTCTGTCTGCCGTGCGTGCGAGTCGCGGACCTGTTGTCAACGTCACAACCTCGGCCGTGACCGAAGGGGCGATTACCAGAGCAGTTATTACGACGGGAACACTGACGGCGGCCAAGAGTGTCGATGTTGGCGCGCAGGTGTCTGGAACTGTCCAGTTCCTCGGGGCTGACTTCAATTCGCGCGTTCGCGCCGGGGACCTCCTTGCCCGGCTCGATCCAAGGCCCTTCGACGCTGACCTCATGCAGGCGACCGCAGCGCTCGCGCAAAGCGAGGCGGATTTGGTGCGACTCCGAGTCCTTGCCGACGCCGCGCGCGTGAAGCTGACGAGGGCGCAGACCCTTGCGTCGAGCGAATTGATTTCCCCCGCTGATTTGGAGACCGCGGTAGTGGCCGACAAACAGGCCACCGCCGATCTGAGACTGGGAGACGCAGCCGTGCGATCGGCGGGCGCCAGACTCGAGCAGTCCCGGATCAATCGCGCTCATGCGA
>JBKPSH010000056.1:0-62830 GCA_046734955.1 Acidobacteriota bacterium | reverse complement strand
GATCGAACTGCGGTGCCGACTGGCCCTGCGAGGCGAGCACACGCATTTCGAGTGCGAGCACGCGGACACCCGGCTCGCTTTCGACATCGCGCCCGTTCAGAGCATTCAGGGCGTCGTGATGTACGGCGTCCTCATCAGCGGCTCTGGCACCGCCGTAGCGTCAGCCGCACCTTCGCCCTTAACGACGGTGGCTTGATCTACTTACTCTCTTTGAGCGCAAGCTCGATCAGGTAATCGAAATATTGCGGTGGAGTGATGGTCGTGCCGATCAGTTTGCGGCCGTTGATATAGAACGTCGGCGTCTGGCTCACCTTTAAGGTCTCACCCAGCTTTGCGTCTGCTTTGACCTCTTGAAGCACCGTCTGATACTGCGCATCGAAATCCTGAATCCCACCAATGTCCTTTGCGGCGCCCTTGACGGCTTCAGGCGTCAACCCGATTTGATTTGAAAAAATCCACTGCTCGAGTTTCTCCGCCGTGCCTTTCGGTTTCGCCATGATCACGGCAGCCGCTGCTTCGCACGACGCGTAATGGTTGTTCGGCGCGCTCGGATTGCATTCCGCCTCGAGCGGGTAGTGCTTGACGACGTAGCGAACCTCACCGGCGGCGAGATACTTTCCGAGTACGGGCTTGTAGAACTCGTAGGTCTGACGGCACGCGGGGCACATGTAATCGCTGAATTTGACGACGAGTACCTTTGCGCCCTCGTTAGAGATTGGCAGTTCCACTTTCGGCTGGACGGCCCACCATTTCTCGATATCCGCGCGCTGCAGATCGGTGAGCGGCGGGAACGCGGCTTCGGTCGTGACCGCCGCGCTTTCGCGTGGAAACGACGCGACGGCCCCGCCTATTCCTGCGAGCAGGAGAAGCACGAGCGCGAGCGCTCCGGGGCTGCTGCCAAGAGACCGCGCGTCAGATCCAATCCGCTTTGGTAGTGCCGCGACCGGTATCGTCAGCGCGCCACCGGAGAGAATGAATATCGCGATCACCGCGATGTAGGTCGTCGCGCAGAAGAGGCACACAGTGTGGAGCTGGAAGAACGAGGCCCAGGCGAGATACAGCACGATCGCGAGCCCGATCGTGGACATCAGGAAGATGTATCCCGGAATCGCGTCGCGTGCCGCCGATCGCGCGCGCCCGCCGGCAATCACCAGCAGCAGAACGACGACAAAAAACAGGATGCCCCAGAGCGCGACGGGAACATTCCACAACGAGCCGAAGCGGCTCAAATACGCTTGTGTGCAATTCACCGACGCATTCACATCGCAGAAACTCGTGTAGCTCGGGTCAGTCAGCAGCCGATAGTGCACGTAGGCCGACATACTCGAGGCGCCGAGACCGATGATGCTGAACGCGAGAAGGAGTTTCTGACGGAGCGAAGACATCGCCACAGTTGTAATCGCGTGCGGGGTAAACGGTCAAGCTGCTGGGAACCGCCGTCTGCGTTATCGTCTCCCGACACCTGCCTGAGGCGCTCTCATCTGCGGCGGTGAAGCAACGTCGGGTCTGAACTCCGACTGAGCGGCTGGTCCGGATCAGGACCGTCTGCCTGGGAGGAATGGGAATTGGAGTCGCCACCCGGGACTGCCCACTGCTCCGCAATGAGCAGCCTGGCGTCTTTTGGTTGCAGGTTGAGCAGATCTCCCACCGAACGGCCGCTCAAATCAACGCCGTCGATTCTCTCTGCAAACTTTTTGATGAGTCGGACTCGCATCGACTTTGCAGCTGAAGTCATGGACATGTGCAATCAGTACGCCCGCCTCGAGTCAAAACGGCCGTGTTGCTCCTCCTGAGGCAACTGATCCAGTGCCGACAACGCCGGTGTTTTAAGGTTCCGCTCCATGCAGGCCATGCGGTGCAGTCGGAAGCGTCTCGGCCGAAACAACGATCGAGCGTGGATTGGTGCGCCTGACGTGGTGCTGTCGCAGCTGCGGTTATGAGGGCCGATTACGCGCGGTGAACGCAGCGCCTCCGCGGTGGGCGTCGCATGACTCGCAACGATCGAGCGAGCACCGAAACAGACGCGAGCTAAGACTACTGTCCACGATCAGCGACAGCGCACGCAGCGGGTCGACGGAATCGCGAACGTATCAACGTAATGGTAGGATCGGGATTCCGACGGGCCGCTAGCTCAGTGGTAGAGCACCTGACTTTTAATCAGGGTGTCCCGGGTTCGATCCCCGGGCGGCCCACCATGCTCCATGTCTTAGAGGTTCTGCGCAGACGCCGGTATAGCCGATGGTCGTTAGCGAGCACGACCGACGGGGCCAAGGGGCGTTACCGTGCGGCGATGAATTTGTTTATCGCTACCATTTCGACGATTCGGACAGCTTTCTCCGTCGCGACTTTACAGCTGGCGAATTCCGCATCAGTGAAACCGGTGACGTCCGCCTTCTTGTGGACATGACTCACGAGACCAGTGGCTCCAACGTACCGATCGGGGATCAGAATATTCATTTTCGCAGCGATGAGAGGATACGCCGTAAAAACGTCGACTTCTACGCTGGCGCCGCGAGACACGTCCAGAACCAGAATGCAATCCGCAACTGACGCCTGAACCAGTTCTTGATCAAGGATCCCGCTACCAATAGAACTGGTGAGCAGTTCAAGATCGGAATCTTCCGAAAAGAACACCTCTGCATTTGGAAACTCTCGCCGAAGGTGTTCTCGAATCTGAACTCGTTTAGACCAGTATTTCGCTAATAGGGGTGATCCGCCGTGACCCGGATCACCAGGCCCCCACACCAAAACGGACAGTTCTAAAGCTCGCGCCGTTTTTCGGAGATCGACTATCTTATTGCTAAAGCTCATTCTGGTTGCGGTCGACCGCTGCCGCGATTGAGCGCGCCAATTCGAGCGCTGCAGTTGTAGCCCGAACTTTCGACTCCTCGACAGCCCCGAGTTCCGCCCACCCAAGGCGGTTACGAACCGTAGGGGCGTCGGTTGAGCCCAACGCCTGAACTATGCCTTCGAGCTCGATCTCTCCTCGGCTCAAAAACTCCCAAGCGACCTGCGTCTCCGGCTCGCTCAGCAACGCGAGAAACTGGCCAAATTTGTGAGACGGGTTTGTGCCTCGAAACCTTCTTTGTCGCGTGCTTCATTTGTTGATCCGGCAAGCAAGTTTACAAGCCGTTTAACAACAAATCGCCCGACTTCGTCGGTTGTGCGTTGAGCGGCAGTTGATCCAGCGCTCCGCCGAGAAACTGATTATTCAAGAGCAGCCTTTTCAGCAAGGCGAGCGGTTCAACATCCACATGCTGTGGGGCCTTCAGGAGATGGATAACACCAACAAACATCAACTTCTTGTAGTCGCCGCAGCAATGGCAACGTTCCAGAATATGGGCGTCGATGGCGGCGATAGAAACATAACGATTATTGGGATGTCTCCACCGAAGGGACCAGTTCGGCCATCCGTTGAGGGCACCGAGATGTTCACCGTGTTTTTTGGCGACGACTACCACGACGGCATAGAACTTAAGCCGGAACAGATACTGGAAATCGCATTTGAAAGAGTCGGACCGATTAAGGGAGTTCCAGTTGTCGAAAACCTTACAAAGGCGCGACGTTATGTGGGCGATTTGATCGGTCGGCTCGCCCCAGAAATATCGTCGAGACGTTCCGAGTGAGCTGGGGATGACCTCGGACCTGATAATTGGTCAGGTTGTCAGGCGCTGAAACCCTCAGCGACACGGGCAACTTTCGTGGCGACGGTTCCACACGGGTTCTATTACGGGGACCGGTCTCGGCGGGCGGGGTGACCCCACATCAATCGATCGATCGATCGATCGATCAGTGCGCGACAGGGCGGTGAATTCGCACGAACGCCCGTCGAGCGCCGAGGGCGACTGGCGACGGCGGGGCTGGCTACGCGGACGCTCCGTACAGAGTTGCTCGCGCGTCCAAGCGTGTTCAGGAGACGGGAAGCTGCGCGTGATCGGCGTTCTGAGCGTGTGCAGTCTCAACTAATGTACCTTGGACGAAAACGACGCTGCTGCGGATCCTAAGCGAACTGCCCGCAGTCGAGATTCAGAACCTGTTGGACGTAGCCGCGAGCAACGAACGCGTATTCTGCAGAATCGCCAATCTCTCGACAAAGCTCTTTTTCGAGCGTTTGCCTCAATCCCTGCGACGCGGCAGATGCAATTGCGTCTACCGGTCGAGCCAATTCGTCCAGCCGTTCCCTCCTGCGCTCAATGAGTGCGAGGCGGTTTAGCTGTAGGCGGCTCAAAGTGACTTGGCCCCGCGGCCGCCCAAGTTATCTCATGAGCATTGGGCCCAACGCCAGTATTTCGTCCGCCGGATCGTCATCGTACGGGTTTATGAGCGGACACTCGTCGTCGTGGTAGTTGCCCTTGTGACCATTGCATACCGCGTAAGCGAGTGTCAGATTCGAATACTCGAAGGTGAGCTCTGGTCTAACCCCTTCGCGATAATGTGCTCTACATCGCCGTGTAAACGTGCGAGATCTTGCTTTCGCAGTACACGCACTTTTCAGACGTTTCCCGACGGAGCAGTTGTTTAACTTCCGGATCGCGATGCATGCGCGCGAGTGCCGTGGGCACTTCGCCTCCGACGGCAAGGATCGCCATCAGTTGCTCTGTTCGGTGTTGGATGCGATCCGAAAGTTCCTGGTCGATTGTTGTCCTATGCAGGCGAATCACTGCTTCCCCCGACGATCAGCCAGTCGCGCTATTGTCGATGGGACAAATTTCTCGAGCCCAAGTTCCTTGCCAGCCAAAGTCTCTGCTCAGCAGATTCAGTATCGTCGTCTTGCCCGCTCCGTTCGCTCCAGTGAGAATCGTGAGCCGGTCACGCAACGCGATGTTCACCGAACGGTACTGTCGCCAACCGGCGATCTGAATATTGCGAAATATCATTGCCCACTGGTCGCCAACGTAATCGGCGTGCAGCTGAAAACCGTCGCAGCCGTCGCGAGTGTCGCGCATCAGCAGGCCAACGAGCACCAAGGCGTCGATCGATTGCGTCGCCATGTCCCGATCCGGAATCCGCGCGAAGGTCTCGCGCCAAACGATCGCATCGTGCAACCAGCCGTCCGCTAGTGTCCGGTTTTCGCTGATCGCTTCTGCTTGACCGTCCGAGTGGATTGCTTGCAACGGCTCTTGACAATGGCGGGATCGACACTCGGGGCCGTCTCCATCTCTAGACGTGAGTACTGGTCCTTGATCTGCGCGGGAGATACGGTAGGCACAGTCCGCCTCGAGCCGTGAATACAAATCCTTGATGTCGGCGGGCGATACCTTCGCCAGCCGCGTGCCGCCGATGAATGGGATGACATGGCACACCAACGTTCGTTTGACTCGTATGTGCTCGGTTCCCGCGACACTGGAACGTCGTTTTTCAGCCACTGTTCGAGATACGTCTTGATCGTAATCCGTTCCGTTCGGATCGCCCAGCCTCCCGATGCGGTTGTTCTGTAGATCCCGAAGCTTCTTTTAGCGCTTCGGCTTTCGTCGGTGCGTAGCGGTCCACTCGGTTAGGTTTGCCATCTGGTCGGTACCCGATCGAAATACGGACGCACCACGTTCCATCGTTCCGCTGGAACACCGACCCCTCTCGCGTCCCCTTCGATGACGCTCGCGACGTGGAGCTGCGGACTGAGGCTGCGCCGAGATCGCCTCAAGCGGATCTCTTTGTTGGTGTTCAGACATCCCCCTACAGCTCTCTTTTCCTCTTGGTGCGTCCTGGTAGTCGGATTGCCCAATCGAATTCCGTCAATGCTGCGGTCAGGTGCGCCCGCACCTTACATGCCGATTCGCCTCCGACGTGTCCGCCGAGGAGATCGGGCAATTCGGCAGTCTCAGCACCATGAGCGGGTCATCATCCATGAATGCCGCCAGCCGAGCGCACGTCAGTTCATTCGGCCGTCCACCCTTGCCACGTTTCCACAGTGAGATTCGCGAGCCATCCGTCAAACCGAGATGTTCAGCAAGACGTACATCCAATCCTGCTTTCTCGGCCAGCTTCCCAATTCGCCGCTTGCCAAGCACGCGCCGCAGATCGTGGCCCATCTCCGAGCAGCGGCCTGGAGCTTCGCGGTCGAGGGAGACAAAGCGACGGCAGCGAACCTTCTGAGGCTGGAAGGGCGCACACCCCCCGACCGCATTCCGGCCGAGATTGACCAGCTGCGAAAAAAGGCACCCAAGGCCGCAGGAAGCGCGAGGTAGTCTACGTTCGCTTCCGCCGTCGAACAAACGCCGCGATCAACCCAGTTCCCGCCAACGCCATCGTTGTCGGCTCCGGGACCACACCGACGTCGGCAACGATATCTTTCGAACCATTCAGCGGCAGCGTGAAGGTCGGGAAAAGCCGCATCGTATAGATGATCTCGGTGTAGTGATACTGCGGGGGTTGGGGACCTGTCGGAAGCTGCAAGTATGTATTGCCCTCACCAAACCTCTTAAAGCTCTCATTGAATTGCCACGCGAGACTTGCTGATGCAACGACTGGTGAGGAGTGCGAAAGCGTCAGCATGAACGTGAACAGCCCGACGTTGGGATTGAGATCCGGCAGGCTGAAGCCGGCAGTTGTTGAGTCCGCGAACGTTCCCAACGTAACAGGCACGGTCATATTGCCGGCGGCGAAGGATGTACTGACGCCGGTGAAACTGAACGTCGCAGTCCCGCCACCAGATTGCAAGGTGATGGAGCTGCCTGAACCCGTACAGGAAACGAGGGAGCCGCAGGTGAAGGAGCCGGTCGCGCTGACCGACGTATTAAAGACGAGATCCCCGCCGGGAAGGATGGTGAAGGGTTCCGCGTGAACGACCGCTGCAGTCATCAACATGACGAATGCCAGCGCCAAAACGCGCAGAGTTTTTCTCATTCACTCCCTCCTAACTCGTCTCCAACTCCTCTCGCGGCTCGCGAGCAAGTTTCATACCGCGAGAATCGGGGCGGCCGTGGGAGTGGAAACGCCCACAGCGCGCGTTCGCCGAGTCAGCCGAAGGGAAGGCTGGTATCGCGCGGCTTCAGGCAATCGAGCAGAACAGCGCCGTGCTCAGCGCGGATGCACGGGGCCGGCGTCAACGTCGCAGAGACGACGCATCTGAGCACGCCAAAACTGCTAACAGCAATTAAGATCGATTGTCGTCAGTACAGAAGGTATTCGCCGCCCGAGACCATTTACACGTGATGCGGGGTTCTATACGCCCTTTCTACACCTTACAACTTGCGGTGAATCCGACCCCTCTGAAACGCCTGCCGGTTGCGCGGGGGTTGCATCCGGTTGCGTTTCGTCATCTAACCGATGCACGTGTGGCCCGCGTCTCAGCCACCGCACGAACAGAAGTTGAGATCGTCGGCCCCGCGGCTCTCGTGGGCGCGCATCGGAGTACGCTGAAGGCGCGCGCCTCGCGAGCCAACGGCCGGCTCGGCGGCCGTCCTGCAAAGAACGCAACAACACGAACGGGTCGCCCCAAGGCATCAGGCTGACGCACTCAGCCACACGTCCTGCTGGTTCCAACTGGCGAATCGAGCGAAGGCCAGTTTCACCTTGACGTTCTAGGTGAGTGGACATATCCTCCCGCCTAGAATGTCTACCCGACCCTGGAGCTCCACTCGGGCACTGGAGTGACGCCAATGAAGCGCGGCAAGACGGCACTGGACGGCCTCGACGATGAGATTCGCGATCACATCGAGCGCGAGACCCAGGACAACCTCGATCGCGGAATGACGCCAGCGGAAGCGCGTCGTCAAGCGATGCTGAAGTTCGGCAACGTCGCGTTGACAACTGAGGCGACGCGCGCGGTGTGGGGATGGCAGTGGCTCGAACAGCTGGTGCAGGACAGTCGCTACGGCATTCGTGTACTTCTCCGGCGCCCGACATACGCGCTGCTTTCCGTGCTCACTCTCGCGTTGGGTGTCGGCGGCACGGCGGCCGTGTACGGGGTCGCTCGCGGGGTGCTCTTCGATCCGCTGCCGTTCGCCCACGAGCGCGAGGTTGGTGTCTTTTGGAAAAAGACAGACTGGACCCATGAGGAATACCTCTACATCCGTGGCCGCGTTCCCGGCTTCAGCCAGGTTGCCTTGTTCCGTCGTCACGACGTGATAGTCCGCCAGGGCAATGGGCCGGCGCGTCTCGCGCGTGCGGTCAGTGCATCCGCAGAACTCTTCGACGTTCTTGGCGTGGGAACGCTTCTCGGACGTGGGTTCCGCACCGGGGACGACGTGCCCCAGGCGGAGCCCGTCGCTGTACTGAGCTTTGGCCTGTGGCAGGAAATGGGTGGCAATCCGTCGATTATCGGCAACCGCGTGACGCTCGATGGAACACGGCGGACGGTCGTTGGCGTGATGCCTCGGGGCTTCTGGTTTCCCGATCCCACAGTCCGCATCTGGATACCTGAGCCTCTCACACCGGAACGAAACTGGAATTCAACGCTTGTCGGCCGGGTTGCATCAGGTTACGACGTTCGTGCGATGGAGACGCCGGTTGCGCAACTGGCGGCGATGCTCGGCGAGCGGTTCGACTATCCCGCGCAGTGGGACAAGAGAAAGGACCCGCACATTACGCCAGTGCGGGACGATTTGGTCGGCCCCATGAAGCCGACATTGCTCGCAACGCTCGCGGCCATGGCGCTCGTCCTCCTGATCGGTTGCGCGAACGTCGCAACCCTTGTGCTCGGACACGTCGATGCTCGGTCCACGGAGTTCGCCGTGCGTTCGGCGCTCGGTGCGAAGCGACAGCGGCTCGCGCAGCAGCTCATCGTCGAGGTGCTGCTCGTTGCGACGGCCGCTGGCGCTCTTGGTGCCGCCCTTGCCTGGACTGGGTTCGCTGTCGTCAGCGACGCACTGCCGCTGGGAGAGTGGGCGGAATCCGCGACACCGGACTGGCGCGTGTTCACGTCGGCGATACTGATTGCCATTGCCGCCGCTCTGCTCGTCGTTCTCGTCCCGACCATCTCGTTATGCCGCGGCGACCTCCGCGACGTGTTGAGCAGGTTTCGCGCCCGAGGAATTGGAGGACGAGGCGGACGGCTGGAAAGCGGTCTCGTGATCGCACAGGTCGCGCTCGCGGTCATGATCGCTGCAGGTGCGGCATTGCTCGCGCGCAGCGTCGCCAGTATGTACGCCGTCGAACCCGGCGTGCGGACGCACGGTGTGGCGGTGGTGGACCTGCTGCTGCGCGGTGGCGGTAATCGCGAGCGCAGGGAGCAAACGTTAACCGAACTCCTCGATGCATTGCGCGAACTCCCCGGTGTGTATTCGGTGGGCGCGGTGCAGCAGTTGCCGCTGCGCGGGGGTGGATACAGGATGGGGCTCGACGTCCGCGAGCGTCCAGGCTTAAAGAACCTGGCCACGGAGTACCGAATCGTAACGCCCGGCTATCTCGAGAGCGTCGGCATCGCACTTCGCCAGGGACGCACGATCGGCAGCGCCGACCGGCGCGATACCGAGCGAATCGTCGTCGTCAACGAGGCGTTCGCCAGGACATATTTTGCGGGGATCGATCCGATTGGCAAATTGATCGAAGGTGACGCCGATGCGCCCTCACACATCGTTGGCGTCGCCGCGAACGCCGCCGAGAAAGGTCTGACCGATTCCGCTGAGCCGGTCCGGTACGTCGCGCTTGCACAGATGCCGTGGATGGACGAGGCTCTGTCGTTAGTCTTGCGCGCCGCGCCTGGAGTCGACGAGACTTCGCTGCTCGAGCCCGCGCGCCAGACGATTGCCCGCGTGGCCCCCGGCGCCCCGGTGCAACAAACGACGACCATGCGCCGCGTGCTCGACACAGCCATTGGCCCGGCACGTCAGGTCGTCATGCTGCTTTCGCTCATGACCGCGCTGTCGCTCATATTGGGTGCCATTGGCGTTTATGGCGTGATTGCGCATTATGCCGGGCGGCGTCGACGGGATTGGGCCATTCGGGTCGCGCTTGGACTTTCAGGTTCGCGCGTCATCACTCAGGTGGTGTCTTACGGAGCACTGCTGGTCACCGCGGGGATCGTCGTGGGGCTCGCCGGCGCGGCGATGCTGACACGTTTGTTGTCATCGTTCCTTTATGGCGTGAGCGCGATCGATCCCGTCGCGTTCGTGACAGCGGCAGCGGCGTTGCTCGCCATCGGGATCGTCGCCGCGTTTATTCCGGCCTGGCGTGCAGGAATGGCCGATCCCTTGCCTGCTCTTCGCGAGCAGTAGCCGGGTTCTGAAGGAGGGCGGCGTCCAAGCCATCTCGAGATTCCTAACGTCTAAACGCGCACATCGCGTCTTATCGACGGGAGGAACAGATGAAAACCTCAATGCGCATCATGATCATCGCCGCGGCAGCGCTGTGGCCGTTGGCCGCATCGGCGCAGCAGCAGGCGGCTGCGCGTGTGGGATCGCTCAGTCCGCAGCGCGCGTTCGCCGAATCGGCAGAAGGGAAAGCGGGCATCGCGCGGCTGCAGGCTCTCGAAGAGAAGCAATCGCGCGAGATCGCCGCGAAGAACAAGGCGCTCCAGTCGCAGCAGCAAGCCCTCGAACAGAACAGCCCGGTGCTCAGTAACGACGCCCGCGCACGTCAAAGTCGCGAGGTCGAACGGTTCCGCGTCGACGTGCAGCGGTTCATCGAGGAAGCGCAGGCGGAATTCGTCGGGGCACAGCGTGAGATCGAAGGCGCGTTTCTCGCGAAACTACGGCCGGCCGTGGAGCAGGTGGCCAAGTCGAAACAGCTGCAACTGGTGGTCAATCTCGACACTGACAGCGTCATGTGGGCTGACGCGTCCCTCGACATCACCCCCGACGTCGTCAAACAACTCGCGAGCGCCGAGCCGCCGCGAAAGTAGCCTGCGATTCGATGTATGATGCGGGACGCCAGCCGCCCGCGTGAGACACACATTTGATCGCTGAGACTACGCTTCGTGCAGCTGGCGTGCTGCTATTCCTCTCGACGTGTGCGTGCGGCAGCATCGGCAATCCGGCGTCCCCACCCAACGACTTCTCATCCGGCAACTTCTTGATGAACATCGTCGCGTCCGGCACCTGCACGACGCTGCCGGATGCCGCAAAGAACAGAGGCTGGAAGATCGGGCTCGTGAAAACAGGTTCCGACGTCTTCGCCTCAATGCAGGGATGGACGAGCCCGGCGACGGTGTTTTCGCAGACCACTCTGACCGGATCTGCGACTGGAAGCTCGTTGATGCTGAAGGGATATGTCTACGATACGGTTGACGGTTGCGCGACGTCGCTGTGTTACCAGGCCGAGGGCTCAATCGCGGCGACGCAGTCCGGCAACGTGATCAATGGAACGTTGAACGGCGTGCTCACCTACGAGTTCACTACGTGCCAGGCGTCGGATCACAAGGTGACGTTCACAAGGCAGTAATTGATTGTGTTGCTGAAATTGCTGATTGCTGAATTCTGATTGCTGATTGTTCTAGCGCGGTCCCACGACCACGCCAAATCAGCATTCAGCAATCAACATTCAGCAATTTCACAACTCACAATTACATCGTCATGACATGATTCGGTGGCATGAGGTCCCAGACGCGCCAGAACTCCCGCATTTCTGCCGGCGCGCCCAGCGAGACGCGAATGTGCTTGTCGAAGCCGTCGAACGGTCCAGCGACGAGCACGCCGTTCTTGCGGAAATGCTCGACCATCTCGACCGCCGGCTGACCGGTATTCAACAGCACGAAATTCGTGTGTGAGTCGATCGTCCGCAGCATCCGCGCATTTGCCTGATTGTAGAACTCCTGGCGATCGTCGGTGTTTCGCACAACCGCTGCGCGGACGTGATCGTGGTCCGGCAACGCCGCCATCGCCGCGGCTGCTGCAATCCCGCTGAGCGTGTTCCAAGATCCTGTGCTCTGGATCAGTGCCGCCACCCCGGGCTGCGCAATCGCATACCCGACGCGCAGGCCTGCCAGGCCGTGCACGGTGGAGAAGCTCCGCGTGACGATGATTCGGCGATCGTTCATCGGCACATCGAGGAACGAGACGTAATCCGAAGCGTCGCCGACGTAGTGATGGTAAGCCTCGTCGATCACGATCTGAGTTGTGTCAGGCAGCCGGCGAATGAACGCCTCGAGTTCGCGGCGTCGCATCACACTTCCCGTCGGACTATTCGGATTACAGATGTAAACAAGCCCGGTGCTGGCGTCGACGCGCGACGCCATCGCATCCAGATCGTACGAACCGCCGAAGCGGACAGGAACCAGGATAGTGCTTGCAGCCACGACTCGCGCGCGCGCCAGCACGCGATCGTAGGTCGGCGTTGCCGCGACGAGGGTCCTCCCGGCGGCAAACGCCGACAAGGCCATGCTGAGCACCTCGTCGGATCCTGCGCCAAGCACCACCTGATCGACGTAGACGCCGTGCAGCACCGCGAGCGCCGTTCGCAGTGATGCGTGGGCGGCATCCGGGTAACGGCCGGCACTACGCGACGCCGCCTCGCGGACTGCAGTAAGCACCCGTGAAGACGGACCAAACGGGTTCTCGTTTCGGTCCAGCCTGATCGGTAGGCCGCGCTCGACCGTGTCGATTGAGCGATCGAGATCGGCCGCGCGCGCGAGCGAGGGAAGTCCGATTGCCGCGGCGGTCCCGGCGCCGAGCTGACGAAACAGCGTGCGTCGTGAAATCGTCATGGCTACTGCACGATGAGCGTCACGGTCGTTGAATGGGCCAGCGTTCCGCTCGTTCCCGTGACGGTCACCGTCGCCGTGCCGCTCTTCGTCTGCTTCTTCGTCGTCAATGTCAACACGGAGCTCCCCGACGGCGCGATCGTCGCCGGACTGAACGTCGCGCCGACGAATTTCGGCAGGGTGCCGGTCGAAAGAGAGACCGCGCTGGTGAATCCGCCAGCTGGCGTAATCGTAATCGTGTAAGGGGCGTTATTGCCGTTCTGCACCGTCCGGCTCACCGGCGTTGCCGTTATGGTGAAGTCGCCGACCGGTGTCACCGTCAGCGTAACGGTGGCCGTGTGCGAGACCGGCCCGCTCGTGCCGCGGATGGTCACGGTGTAACTGCCTGCAGGAGTCCCGGCGCTCGTGACAATCGTGAGCGCGCTGGACCCGGACGACGTAATGGTGGCCGGACTGAACGTGCCGGTTGCCCCTGCTGGCAACCCGCTGACGCTCAACGCGACGGTGCCCGTGAATCCCGCCAGGGCGCCCACTGTCGTCGTGTACCCGGTGCTGCCTCCTGGCGCAACGCTCATCATCGACGGCGTTGCCGTCAGCGAGAAGTCCGACACGGTGACTGTGCGCGTTGCCGGCGTACTCGTGAGGCCGCCGTTATCGGTGACGATCAGGCTCGCTTGATAAGTGCCAGGGGTCGAATACGCGACGGTCGGGGTTGCACTGGAGCTGGATGCCGGGGATCCACCCGGGAACGTCCACGCATACGACACGACGTTGCCATCTGAATCGCTTCCACTTCCCGAGAACGCCACGGTGTCTCCCGGGTTGCGCGTGATGTTCGTCGCGGGGATGTCGATCGAGGCGGTCGGTGCCTGATTGGCAGGACCAGTGCTCAATTTCACGAAGCTTGCAACCGACGGTACGCCTGCCGAATTGAGGATGAACAGCATGTAGTAGCCGGGAGGGGCGATGTTCCCGTTCGGTGGTCCTGTTGCTGTGATCACGCCACTTCCCGCTGAGAACGGCAGTTCTACGAGCCGCTGCTCCATGTCGAAGGCGTGCGTGGGTGCGCCGGGACGCACGAGTACAACTGAAACGATGTCGGCCGCCGCCGGCGTGTCAATCTGAAACGGCGCGCCGTAGTTCATCGTGCTCAAAGACAGTGTGTAAGTGGGGCGGGGTGCCGGGGCGCCATTGGAGTCGAACAGGTACGCGGGCGAATAAAGCTCCATGTGCTGTTCGTAGGTGCCGCGCGCGGGATTGCCCCCAACGAGGAGTACTTTCGCGCTCGGAAGGAGGAGCGCGTTCGAATGGTACAGCCGTGGGTACGCGTTCGCGCCCGCTGACGAGAACGTGTTCGTGACCGGATCGTACAAATCGGCATAGTAGCTGGCGGTCGACCCGTCCTCGTCCTTCGTCGATCCGCCAGTTGCCAGTACTTTCCCATTTGGCAGAATCGTCGCGTTCATCTCGATCCGCGGCTGCGACATCGACGGTCCCCACTGCCACGCCGGCGTCGCCGCCGATGTATCCAGAATCTCCGTGGTCGCCGTTGCGGGATTGCCGCCGCCAAAAATCATCACGCGCCCTTTGTATCCGTTGGAGGGCCGCAGTGGCAGGAGCACAGAGGTGCCGTAAGTACGTGTGTTGGCGTAATTGGTGGTCGCGACCACACCCGTCCAAGCCTTGGTCGAGGGATTGAAGAACCTCGAACCTGTACCCGAGCCGGTGTAGATCACCCGGCCATCGGGGACGAGATGCATGCGGGGATAAAGCGGTGGCGTCCATCCCGCGGGAAACTCCTGACTCCAGCCAATCCCCGGGGTGTAGAACTCGACAGCGGTGTTCGTCCCGCCGGTTTCGAGTAAGCCGGAGAACGTCATCACGCGTCCGTCACCCAAGGTCGTCACGGTCGGATACCACCGGCCATGCGCCATGTTCTGGACGTCCGAGAAAAGCCCCGTCGTCGGATCGAAGACGGCGTTCTTCGGCTGCCCCCAGAAGGGGTCGTATTTCAGGTTGCCGCCGTTGACGAAGACCCGACCATCGGAGAGCACCACCATGCCGTTGCAGAACATGTCCCAGGATTGCCCCGAAAAGAGGCTGATGTTCTCGGCCTCGAGATCGAGGACGGCGGAACGGAAATTCGTCTCGGCTGCGACATTGCCTGAACCCGAAACAATCAGCACTTTGCCGTTGTTCATGAGCGCGGCATGGACTGGATTGATGGGCATCAAATAAGGAATGATTTCCCATGCTCCGAGCGTTCCTGCCTGCGCGCGTAATCCCGGCGCAGCCGAGCTGAAGGCCAGAGCAAGGCCGACGAATCCGACGCCGGTGCGAAGCCTCCAGCCCCAGCCCAGTGGTGCAGCATCCGTACGCATGAATCCTCCGTATGGCGGCCAAACGAGTGCATACGGCGAACCACCGACGCGTACGAAAATCGGGCGGAATTCCGCCACAATGCTGTGGAAGTTCTACCTTGGGAGGTAAAGAAGACCCTTAGGAGGAGGACTTCTGCTGGGTCACTGAAAATGCTGATTGCTGAATGCTGAGTGTTGAATTTGCGCGGCCTTCGGCCGCGCTTAATAAAATCAATCAGCAATCGTCAATCAGAAATCAGAATTTTCAGGATTCACAGTCCACTCCGTTTGAGCGCATATGCAATCGCTTCGGTCGGCTCTGGATACGTCGCTTGCGGACGATTGCCGCGATAGTCGATGTCGGTAATGCCGATCTCGCTCGTGTAAAACGCGTCCACAGTCATACGGCGGGCCCAGGTAAAGAACTGGATCCCCGGATCGAGGTCCGGTGTGCTGTTGCGCCGGTAGGCGATGACGTCGAGCAGCGCCGTTTGTTGCTCCGGTGTTGCGCTGACGAAGTCAGGCGAATTCCGCCGGTTCATCTCCGCATCGATCCACCCGATGCCGCTGGAGTAGATCTCTTTCAACTGCGTGTTCTCGCTCGCGAGCATGTCGATCCACGCGGCCGCGCCGGCAGCAACGGCGCCTGGCCTGCCGTTCTCCACCGGAATGATCAAATCAGTGAGTCGAACCAGCGTCTTGTATTCGTGATCGGTGAGTGCCTTCGGCGTGTATGCGCCGCTGGTGCTGGATTGAGCTGTCGCCAGATGATGGACTTCCTGGGCCGAGACCCGATCGAGCACGCCAGTTGCCATCAGCGTCGCGCCAAGCCGCCGCAGGAGGTCGCGTCGTGTGAACTCAGACATTGCCTTTCCTCATTTCTTCGGCGAGATACTCGGCCGTCCGCCAGGCGAGCGCAATGATCGTATGTGTCGGGTTTTTGTCGGCATTGCTGACGAAGGGTGCGGCGTCAGCGACGAAAAGATTCTTGACGTCATGTGCCTGACAGAACTTGTTGAGCGGGCTCGTTTGCGGATCGTCACCCATGCGTACGGTGCCCACCTCGTGGATGATCGCGCCGCCGCGCGAGATTGGAGGACGGTTCGGATCCGCTGCGGCCGCAGCATTGCCGGAACCGCCTGAGGCCGGTTGGCCACCAGGAACTGTGGGCACGCCGGTCTGCGGTCCGGCCTGACCGGTCTGTGGTGCCTGTTGCCCGGGCTGTGCGCCCATTCCGGTCGCGGCAGCAGCGGTTCCGCGTCCGCCGCCACGGCCTCCTGGCGTCGCGATCCGGCCTCCCATCGTTTCGAGGATGGCGCGAAACGTGGTCTGCATGTGCCGGACCTGATTCAGCTCGTGGTCACTCCATTCCCAATGGAAGCGGAGCACCGGGATACCCCAGCGATCCTTTACCTCCGGATCGATCTCGCAGTACGACTTTTCGTTGGGGATCATCTCGCCGCGCCCGGAAAGACCAATCGACGTGCCGTACTCGTCGCGAATCGCCTGCTTCAGCGACGTGCCGTAGCCCTCGACGCGGCCGACGACACCGTTGAACGAGTTGACGCTGGGCATGCCATAGCCGCCGCCGACTTCAACGTGATACCCGCGCGGGAAATTCAGTTCCTTGTGCCTGTCCCACATCCACCAGGGCACGTAGATATGCGATCCGTATCCGTCGGAGTTGTAGTGCGGCATGCCGGATAATGCCGGAACGATTGCCGACATGCTGAACCCAACGGTGTCCATCAAGTATCGGCCGACCTTGCCGGAGGAGTTCGCGAGTCCCTGCGGGTGACGCGACGACTTCGAGTTGAGGAGCAGGCGCGCCGACTCGCACGCGCTCGCGGCGAGGACGACCGTGCGACAGCGAACCTGCTTCTCGCTACCATCCGTCTTGTCGATATACGAAACCGCGGTCACCTTGCCAGTCTCGTCGGTGACGAGTTCGCGCGCCATCGCGTTGGCGACGACCTGCACCTTTCCCGTCTTCATCGCCGGAAAAATCTGCACGTAACTTGCCGCGTAGTTCGAGGCGGTTGTGCAACCGCGTCCGCACTGTCCGCAATAATGGCAGGCGGGACGGCCATTCCGCGGCACGGTCGTGACGGCCTGACGCGCGGCGACCGCACGAATACCGTTCTTCGCGCACGCGCGTTGGACCAGTACGTCGTGCGCACGCAGCGCTCCTGGAGGGTTGAAGATGCCGTCAGGTGCGCTGCGAATATTCTCGATCGAACCGGTCACGCCGATGAATCGTTCCGCCTTCTCGTAATACGGGGCGATGTCGTTGTAGCTGATCGGCCAGTCGAAGCCGAGACTGTCGGTCGTCTTCGGCTTGAAGTCGTAGTCCGCCATCCGAAGCGTCACGCGGCCGTAATGATTCGTCCGTCCACCGAGCACTCGCGATCGAAACCACGAGAAATCGTTGCCCGGGGCAACGGTGTACGGCTCACCCTCGAGTTGCGACCCGCCGAACGTGGCGCTGTAGGTGAATCCCGTGGGCTGGTTGAAGTACACCTGCCCCTTGGGTCCGGCGCCGCGATGCGGCACGTTGTACGGCCACATGTGTTCCTTGAAATCCGAGATGCTGATCATCGGTCCCGCTTCGAGCAGCAGGACAGAGATGCCCATGTTGGCCAGAACGTTCGTCACCGTGCCACCGCCGGCTCCCGAGCCAACGACGACGACGTCGTGAACGGTGGTGTTTGAAACCTGAGGCATGGAGTGCTCCTGTTTACGGGGGAGTCTAGCCCGTCGCAAGCCAACATATCAACGATAAGCACTGTCACGGTGCACCATGTCAACGGTTACGCGCGAAGATACGAAGATACGAAGATACGAAGCTGTTGGTCGCGTCCGCCGCCGGCCTTTGGGCCGGCAACAGCGAAGCGCGTGGCGGCGGACGCCTGTCTCTGTCCGGCCGGCGCACTGGGCGCCAGCCGGTTTCTGTTCTTCTCTTCGAAACTTCTTCGTTTCGTTCCTTCGAGTTTTGCCGTGGGCTCGTTTCAGTTCGATAGTGAACTACGTCGAATAGAGTCTCATGTAGGATCACAGCATGATCCCCGCCACGATACTCACGATCGTAATGACCCTCATCGCAACACAGCAGTTACCGCAATCGCCGGCAATCGTGAAATCTGAATTCATCTACGAGCAGGCACCGTTTCCCTCCGCGCACGCGTCGACGATCGTGGAGACCGGCGGCGGGTTTGTGGCCGCGTGGTTCGGGGGAACGAGGGAGCGCGACCCCGACGTCGGCATCTGGGTGTCGCGGCATGACGGGTCTCAGTGGTCGACGCCGGTCGAAGTCGCAAACGGTGTGCAGCCAGACGGCAAACGCCTTCCGTGTTGGAATCCGGTCCTCTTTCAGCCGACCGGTGGTCCCTTGGTGCTGTTCTACAAAGTAGGTCCGAGTCCCGATACATGGTGGGGCCTTGCGCGCACGTCCACTGACGAAGGACGGACATGGTCGCCCGCAATCAAGCTTCCCGAAGGCATTCTTGGTCCGATTCGCGCAAAGCCGATCGAACTTGCAAACGGAACGATGTTGGCAGGATCGAGCACCGAGCACGACGGCTGGATCGTTCACATGGAGCGCTACTCCGGTGACTGGTCGGCGCAGTCGCTCGCAACCGCCGGATCGTGGCAAAAGAGCGAACCGCTCAACACGAAGGCGGAGTTCGGCGCGATCCAGCCGACGATTCTCGTCCATTCTCCGACATCACTCCAGATTCTCTGCCGCACACGGCAATCAGTGATCGCGGAGTCCTGGTCGCAGGATGGCGGCAGGACATGGAGTTCGATGACGGCGACCGCATTGCCAAATCCGAGCGCTGGAATCGATGCGATGCGCCTCGCGGACGGACGGTTTCTGCTGATTTACAACCCGACCGCAACCGGCCGTGCCAAACTCGACATTGCCGTGTCTCCTGATGGCAAGAGTTGGAAGCGAGCGGTGGTGCTGGAAGATTCGAGCGGCGAGTACTCGTATCCGGCGATGATTCAAGCGCGCGATGGGCGGGTGCACGTCACCTACACCTGGCGCCGCGAGAAGATCAAACACCTGGTCATTGATCCGAAGCGCTTGGAGTAGGCGCTCTCGTGAGAGTTAACGGAGGCACACGAGGCAACGGAGTCGCTTCACCACAGAGGTAACAGAGTTAACAGAGATATTCTTTCTCTGTTTCCTCTGCTATCTCGGTGGTGAAGAATCCTGTGTTTCCTCCATCGACTCCGATCCCTCATTCGCCCATCGCCGACAACAACGACAAGGGATCGATCCGTGCGCCGTTGATGCGGACGCTCCAATGAAGATGCGGCCCCGTCACGCGGCCAGTCGCGCCGACCTTGCCAATCACGTCACCCGCCGCGACGGTATCGCCGGCCTTCACGTCAATCTCTGACAGATGCGCGAACAGCGAGAAGAGCGTGAGCCCGTGATCGATCATCACGGTGTTCCCCGTGAAGTAGCGATCGCCTGCGAGGACAACCCGTCCTCCGTTCGGTGCCTTGATCGGTGTGCCAGTTGGGCTGTTGAAATCGGCGCCGCTATGCGGACTGCGCGCCTCACCGTTGAGGATCGAACGAGTGCCGAACGCGCTGTTCGCTTCGTCGGGCACTGGCCGCACGAAGGCATCCGTCCAGAGCTTCGCCGTCTCCGAATGCAACCAGAGCTCGTTCAACTCCGCGGCTTCCCGGTTAATCCGCTCGACCGCGTCGGGCGGAGGATTGACAAACGCAGGATCGACGGTCAGCTTGCGCGTGCGGAACTGCCGCGGCGTGACGACAAGCCGATGAGTTGCGTTCAACTCTGATCCCTGATCGGTCCCGACGATGTCGACGGTGTAGGTGCGTGGCGCAACGTCTAAATCGATTCCAATGAGGACCCGCCATCGCCGGGCGTCAACCGCGAAGGCAGGCCAGTCGCGATCGAACGCACGCGCGCGCACGTTCGAGAGGCTCTTACGCCCCACAACCGTGAGCACCACCAGTTCGCCGGGCCTGACGCTCCGTGCCTTCGTGGTGACCGTCAGCGGCGACGCGGCAGCCGGCTGCGTTGCTTCCACGCCGCTCGACGAACGCGCGAAGGGGACAGACATGACGAGCAACCAGAGCAGAACCGCGCGGACCATTTGACACGAGGCTACCGCGAGATGCACTCGAATCCCTAATCGCTGATCACTTATCGTGAATCACAGCCAGTCTGCACTCGCAGTAGACTGCCCCACGGAGGACCCCTGGATGTTCGAAGAACGATGGCGTGTTCGGCGACTCTCGATGAGCGCCTTTCTGATTTTCATCGCGCTCGCATGGGCCGGATGGCCGCGTATTGATGCGAAAGCAACCATGAACCCGAATCTCTACTCGGGACTCAAATGGCGGATGCTTGGGCCATTCCGCGGAGGACGCGTCGACGCGGTCAGCGGAGTTCGTGGGCGGCCGCACGAGTTCTACTTCGGCGCGGTCAACGGCGGCGTCTGGAAGACAATCGACGGCGGCCGCATCTGGACACCGATCTTCGATTCGCAACCGGTCGCATCGATTGGGGCACTCGCCGTGTCCAATTCAGAACCCAACACCATCTACGTCGGTACCGGTGAATCGACGCTTCGAGACTCTGTGGGTTACGGCGACGGTATGTACAAGTCCGTCGATGCAGGGAAGACGTGGACGCGCATCGGCCTCGAGAACACGCAGCACATCGGCCGGGTCGCGATCGATCCGAAGAACGCCAATGTCGTTTTCGTCGCGGCGATTGGCCATCTCTATCAGGCCCACCCCGACCGCGGGATGTTTCGCACGCGCGACGGCGGCAAGACGTGGCAGAAAGTGCTGTTCAAGAATGACAACGTTGGCGCCGTCGACGTTGTGATCGATCCGGTGAACTCGCAGGTCGTCTACGCGTCGTTATGGAACACACGCCGCCCGCCTTGGTACACCTACCAGCCGAGCAACGGTCCCGGCGGTGGAATCTTCAAATCAACTGACGGCGGGGCGACGTGGACGCAACTCGCTGGCGGCCTGCCGACCGCCTGTGTCGGGCGCGCCGGAATCGCGGTTGCCCCAACCAATCCACGCCGCGTCTATGCAGTCGTTGATGATTTTCTTCCCGAGGGCGCGGCGGCTGACGCGACCTGTCCGGGGGTACCTCCGGGCCGAGGAGGGGGAGCAGGTGCGGCGGCGGCTGCGGCCGCTGGCCGCGGCGCCGCGACACCGGACGTGCGGCGACAGGGTGGCTTCTATCGCTCGGACGATGCGGGTGCGACGTGGACGAAGCTGTCTGACGATACCGCGCTGTGGGGGCGCGGCTGGTACTTTGAGCACGTCACCGTGGATCCGCGCGACGCCGACATTATCTATGTGTCGAACGTAGCGCTGTCGCGATCGAAGGACGGTGGCAAGACGTGGGAGCCGCTGCGGGGATCACCCGGCGGCGACGACTATCAGGGCACGTGGGTGTCGCCCGACGATTCCGGCACGATGATCGTTGCCAGCGATCAGGGCACGATCATCACGCACAATGCGACCGCCGAAGATCCGCGTGACGTCACCTGGAGTTCGTGGCTCAATCAGCCGACCGCGCAGATCTATCACCTCTCGGTCGACTATCGGACTCCGTACTGGGTGACCGGCGCGCAGCAGGACAGTGGCGCCGTCGCAGTGCGATCGCGCGGGAAGTTTGCTGTCATCACCATGCGCGACTGGGAACCGATCGGGCCCGGTGGTGAAAGCGGGATGACGGCCGGTGATCCGCGCCATCCGGGCATGGTCTTCGGTGGCCTCGGGACTCGATATGACCTCGAGCTGAATGCACCGCTTTCGACAGCAGTACCGACAAGTTCCGAGCCGGCGCGGACGGACTGGACGCAACCTCTCGTCTTCTCCAAAGCAGATCCACGTGCACTGTATTACGCAAATCAGTTTCTCTTCCGCACCACCGACGGCGCGCAGACGTGGACGCAGATCAGTGCGGACCTGACGCGTCCGGATCCAGGTGTGCCGTCGAGTCTCGATCCGGTGTCCGCCGAAGACACGGATCGGAACGGCAAACGAGGTGTGATCTACGCGGTCGGTCCATCTCCGGTGAATTCACACATGATCTGGATTGGCACCGACGACGGCTTGATCCGCCTATCGATCGACGATGGGAGGAACTGGCAGAACGTGACGCCGGCGGCGATTAACGCGTGGAGTCGAATTACCGGGGTCGAAGGGTCGCACACAGAGGAGGATGAGGCGTACGCATCAGTCGATCGCCATCAGTTGTCGGATTTCGGGCCGCACATCTACAGGACACGTGATCGCGGGAAAACCTGGCAGGAGATTTCGCGTGGACTCCCTCCAAACGGCTACGTCCACGTCGTCAAAGAAGATCCCGTGCGGCGCGGGCTGTTGTTTGCCGGCACGGAGCGTGGCGCGTTCGTGTCGTTCGACGCTGGCGACAACTGGCAGTCACTTCAGTTGAATCTTCCGGTGACATCGGTGCGGGATTTCGAGATCTATCAGAACGATCTGATCGTCGCGACGCACGGACGAGGATTCTGGGTGATCGACGACATCAGCCCGCTGCGGCAGGCGAGCGACGAGATTGCCAGCCGCGACGTCTATTTGTTCAAGCCGGCGGACGCGGTGTTGTTCAATCAAGGAAGCGACAACGGAACGCCGACGCAGAGGGACGAGCCGCAGGCGCAGAACGCGCCGAACGGTGCGACGATCGATTATTACTTGAAGGCGGCAGCCACCGGGCCGGTGTCGATCGAGATCCTCGATTCCCGCGGCGCATGTCTCGCGATGTTTACGAACGCGCCGCCGGCCGATTCGAATTGCGCGAGCGCGGGCCGGGGAGGCGTGCGAGGCCCGGGCGCGCGCGGCGCAGCCGGCGGCATTCCGAATACATCTATATTGTGGCGGCCGACGCCGGAGCCGTTCTCAACTGCCCCCGGCATGCACCGGGTTGTGTGGACGCCTGGCGGCGGTGGTCGCGGGTTTGGCGCGCGAGGGTCCGTGACACCACTCCCCACCGGGACATTCACGGCGAGGCTCACGGCAAATGGACAAACACAGACGCACACGTTCGCGCTCAAACCGGACCCTCGAATCACTAATCGCTGATCACTGATCGTCGATCGCTAATCCTCGAATCACTAATCCTCGAATCACTGATCCTCGAATCGCGAATCAATAATCTCCGATTCACGATTCGGCGATTCAGCGATTCGGAGATCAGTGATTCGCGATAAGTGATCAGTGATGAGGGATTCGCGGTGGTCGTGTTGACTTAGTTGAACTAATATACTAGTACAATAAGTCAATGGCCATGCGGGGCGATTTTCGCTCGGCACTCCGGCTCATCAAGGCAACCCCGCTGGTGTCGGCCGTGGCGATCCTGTCGCTCGCGCTGGGCATCGGCGCGAATGCGTCCGTTTTCACCCTGTTAAACAGCTTGCTAATCCGCAAGATACCGGTCGTCGAGCCGGAACGGCTCGTGACGGTTACCTCGGAATTCGCGATGAGTCGTGGATTCCTGGCGGGCGCGGGGTGGAACGACGCAATGTGGCAGAAACTCAAAGCGCGCCCCGAGCTCTTCGATGGTTCGCTGGCGTGGTTCAGCAGGCCGGTCGCATTGGGACAGGGCGCGCAGTCGGATGTCGTGAACGGCTTGTTTGTCAGCGGTGGTTTTTTCACGACGCTCGGGGTGCCCGCAAGCTACGGTCGCGCACTGAGTCCTGCTGATGATGTTCGCGGTGGCGGGAGCAATGGACCGGTTGCGATCATCAGTCATGCGTTCTGGCAACGCCGGCTCGCGGGTGACACGCATGTCATCGGCACGTCGTTGATCGTGGAAGGCATATCCTTCACGATCGTCGGCGTCACGCCGCGCGAGTTCCTCGGTCTGGAGGTTGGCCAGTCATTCGACGTGGCCCTGCCGCTCGCGTCCGAGCCGCTGATCCGCGGCGCCGACAGCGCGCTCGTTCAGCCGAACAGCTATCTGCTGCTGGTCATGCTTCGACTGAAGCGATCGCAGAGCTTGCAATCGGCGACGGCGCTGGCGCGAAGTATCGAATCCGAAATTGTTCCGGCCACGGCGCCGCAGTTCGTTCGGCCGTTCGCGCTGGCGCCGGCGGCGGAAGGCACTTCGAGTCCCTCCGGCGGCACTGGGGGACTTCGCCAACGCTTCCGGCAACCGCTCTTCATCATCATGGCGGTCGTCGCATTCGTGCTGCTGATCGCCTGCTTGAACCTTGCGCACCTGTCGATGACGCGAGCTGCGAACCGGCGTCGCGAATTCGCCGTCAGGCTTGCGCTCGGTGCATCTCGCGGGCAACTCGCGCGGCAGCTCCTCATCGAGAACCTCGTCCTCGCGGCCGCGGGAAGTGTTCTGGGGGTGTTGTTCGCCCGGTGGGCGAGCGGCGCGCTGGTGGCCACGATGTCGACGCCGGTGCGAGAGATCGCTCTGGATCTCTCGATCGACTGGCACCTCATTCTCTTTGCCGTCGGGCTCACCTTTATCACGACGCTCGTATGCGGCAGTACGCCGGCGCTCCGCGCTTCACGTGCAGACGTCGTGACCGCGCTGAAAGATGACGGTCGTCAGACATCGGGCGCCGCCAGCCGTTTCTCGAGTGCGCTGGTCGCGACACAGATTGCGGTGTCTTTGATGCTCGTCGTGGCAGCAGGACTTCTTGTGCGCACATTCGCTGCGCTGGCGACGCGGCCTCTTGGTTTCGATGGCGATCGGGTCCTGATTGTGAAAGTGGACGCCATCCGCTCGCATCTCAGTGCGGACGCGAGATCGACGCTGTTCGATCGGCTTGTGGCCACAGCCGCGCGTCTTCCGGGAGTGGAACGGACCGCCGCTTCCGCCTGGACGCCACTGACCGGCGGAGGAGCGATGATGGGTGTCGCAGCAGCGGGCGCTCCTCCGGATGCGGAACGAGGGGTGGTTGCGAATTTCGTCACCCCCGGGTGGTTTGCGACTTACGGAATACCCATCGTGCAGGGAAGGGACGTCAATGAAAGCGACGTGGCGTCGGCTGCACCGGTGCTGGTGGTCAACGAGACGTTTGTCCGGCGCTTCATTCGCGACAGGAGTCCTGTCGGCGCCAGCGTCAGACTTTCCTCCCGAGACCAAGCGTCGCGAACGATTGTTGGCGTCGCGCGCGACGCCGTATTCCGTTCGGGCGGAATGACACCCGGACCTGCATCTCTGGCGCTGCGTGACGAAATTCCGCCGATGATCTCGGTACCAATCGCGCAATCGGCAGGCATGAGGCCGCCCGGTCTGACAGGTGTCGACATCAGCGTTCGTTCCGCTGGAGCGCCACCGACCGCGCTCGCGGCGATGGTGGGAGCAGCTTTTGCCGGCGAGGATCCCAATCTGTCGCTGATGATTCGGCCTCTTTCGGATTATGTGACCGCGGCGCTGGCAGAGGACCGTATTCTCGCGATGCTGTCCGGATTCTTTGGTTTGGTTGGCGTGCTGCTCGCCGCACTGGGTGTCTATGGAGTCACCTCGTACTCGGTTTCGGTCAGACGAGTCGAACTGGGAATTCGGTTGGCGCTGGGCGCAAGCCCGTCGGGGATTCTGCAGTTCGTGCTTGTACGTGTTGGTCTCCTGGTGGTCATCGGTGTCATCGCCGGCAGTCTCGCAAGCTTGTGGCTGACGCGCACGCTTGAAGCATTGCTCTATGGACTGCACGCGCACGACCTGGCGACCTTTTCAGGTGCGGTTGTCATTCTTGCGCTCGTCGGCGCGTTCGCCGGCTGGCTGCCGGCAGTGCGTGCCGCACGTACCGATCCCGCGAGCGTACTGCGCAGCCACTGAATCGCTCATCACTGATCACTGATCCCGTATCCCTAATCGTTGAATCGGCGAATCCGCGAATCGTCGAATCATCTCGCAGTGCCCTGCCCATCGATGATTCACCGGTTCACGATTGGCGATTCGGAATTGAACGATTCGAGGACTAGCCATTCACGATTGACGATTCGCGATTGAAACGATTCGAGGACTAGAGTGATTCACGATTGACGATTCGCGATTGAACGATTCGAGCATTAGCGATTCACGATTGGGCGATTCGCGATTGAACGATTCGAGCATTAGCGATTCACGATTGGGCGATTCGCGATTGAACGATTCGAGGATCAGCGATTCACGATTGGCGATTCGCGATTGAACGATTCGAGGATTAGCGATTCACGATTGGGCGATTCGCGATTGAACGATTCAAGGATTAGCGATTCACGATTGGCGATTCGCGATTGAACGATTCGAGGATTAGCGATTCACGATCAGTGATCAGTGATGAGTGATTCACGAGCTGGCGCGCGAGTTGCAGCGCGTCCCTCCATCCAGCAACGTGTCGAAGACAGCGCACAAAACGCGGAGAGTTTTCGCGCACCGTGTGCAACGGGCGTTTCGGAAGGAGGGAACCATGGTTCGAGGGCTCACGACGACGGCCGTGGCGTGTGTGATCGCGGGCGGCGCGGCTCTCTCAGGTCAGTCACCGCCACAATCACCGTCTTCGCAGAATCCATTCGTCATTGCCGGTCCGTCCGAGCGTCTCGAGATCGATGGCAGCAAGAATCCTGAACTGATTCCCGAGTGGTACATCTGGGAGACGTTCTTCAGACAGCTCCACACTGCCGGCACGATTCCGTCCGCACTCAATCTCACGACAACTGAAGAACGTGTTCTCCAGATGGAGCTGGAACACTACGCGAAGAGCAACCAGCAGTGTCAGAAGGACATCGAGAGCTTGCGGCCGCTGGTCGGCGTCGCATCGAACACCGAGGTCAACGAGAAACAGCGAGCGGTCCAGTTGGAATGCCGGCGCCGCTCGCTGGAGATTCGCGACCGTCTGCTCGCCGGCGTGCGGCCGGAAGCGAGCGTCGCGATTGTTGCGTGGGTCGAGAATCTGAAGGCCCGAGTCGAAATCAGCGTACCGAAACGTGAGCTCGCCCACTTCCGCCAACCCAGGTAACCGCATTCACGAAGGAGAAGTACGACATGACTCGAGTTCGTTGTCTGGTGGTGCTGTCGGTGTGTCTGCTGACAGCGGGAGCGCCCGGCGTGGCGCGCGCGGAATCGGGGAGCGACGCGATTGCATTTCTCGACTGCGGCGACATTTCGCGTTCGAACAACAGCTGGCAGTTTGGTCCGAACGCATGGGTCCAGTACATCGTCGAGACCAGCCGGTCAATCAATTTGTGCCCGATCGAAGTACAAGCGGAAGCATGGGTCAACGGTGTCGCGAATTCCGCGTCGTCAAACCGTGCCGTCTTTACTGCATCGGTCATCCGCCAGGTTCCGGTCCCGTACTGGGGGAATTGGACGACGAGCGGAAAACACTGGTTCATCTGGGCTTTTGTCACATGGTATCAGTCAGGATCGACGGCGAGCACGGCGGGCGTGTGGCCGGTGCAGCAATCGGCCGCCGATCAATGCGCCGCGCAAGGAGCTGACTACTACTGGAATGGCGGCGACTGCGTGTGGACCCCGGGCAGCCCCATCATCGTCGACACCGCACGCGACGGGTACCACTTCACGAGCGTGGATGACGGTGTCTTGTTTGACTTGAATGGAGACGGAATACCCGATCGGGTCGCGTGGACCCGTCCTGATTCCGATGATGCTTTTCTCGCGATCGACCGCAATAACAACGGCCGGATCGACGACGGGTCGGAATTGTTTGGGAACCACACACCCGTCTATGCCGATCGCACCGACGTCACCTCCTCAAACGGCTTCGAAGCATTGAAATTCGCGGAGGGTCCAAGCTGGGGCGCAAGTTATGCAGAGGGGCGAATAAGTTCACGGGACGCGATCTTCTCGCGGTTACTCTTGTGGCGGGACGTCAACCACAACGGAATCTCGGAGCCGGATGAATTGACGGCGGTCGCGGGTGCAGGTGTCCAATGGATCGGGACCGAATACAGTACGAAGGAGCGAGTCGACAAGTTCGGCAACGAATTCCGGCAGAAGGGGGAGATCGGGTGGAATGACGGCGCGACCGATCCGGTCTACGACATCTGGTTCGCGTGGAAGCAGTAAACCGATTGCCCTGATCAGAGGGAGACACCGGGATGGAGACGGCGAAGTTCCTGTTTATGCAAATTACGGCGATGCTGTTCACGGTCATCGCCGTCTTCGTCCTGGGTGTCGCGTTCGGAGCTGGCGTCTGGGTCGCGTGGCGCGGCCTCGACCGGCGCGCGGCACGGATCAAGAACTCAGGACAGCTCCCGGGCGACCCGCCTCAACGACAACCGACCCCCCTGTCCTGATCGGCTGATCGGGGATCGTGACGCGATCGAGGATCTTGAAGTCCGCCCGCATCGTCGTTGGTGTCGCGGTGCACGCGATGTAGCCGCGTCGCGCGCTGTGATACTTGACGTGTGGATTCGCGCCGCGGATCTGATCCCAGATCGTTGCCACATCCGTTCCGTCGCTGCCGGAGGTGATCGATGTATTCGTGAACTCAACGCCGATGGTTTCGGATTGCGGGTTTCGAAAATCCATTTTCAGATCGGACCCGTAATGCATGTGAACATCACCGGAGAGCACGATCGGATTGGGTGCCCTGGTCTCCTTTAGTCGCGCGAACACGCGATCGCGGTCCGCGGTGTAGCCGTCCCACTTGTCCATCGAGTATTGCGCCTGAGGATTGGCTCCTGATGCATCGCGGGCAAACATTGGGACCTGTTGAGCAATGACCGTCCACGTCGCGCGTACCGTTGGGAGTTGCTCGAACAGCCACCGCTCCTGCTCCTCACCCAACATCGTCCTCGCCGGATCGGCGGCCGCTGCGCAACCGGTGACGACGCCTCCACCGCAGGCCTGGTCGCTACGGTACTGACGGGTATCGAGGACGTTCATGTCCATGAGCGTGCCGAACTTCAGGCGCCGATACATGCGCATGTCCGGGCCGGTTGGAAGTGCCGCGTGACGGACCGGCATGTTCTCGTAGTACGCCTGGTATGCTGCCGCGCGGCGCAGGAGGAATACCTCGGGCGGAGTGTCGTGCTCGTCGGCGCTGCCGGCATAGTCGTTGTCGACCTCGTGATCGTCCCACGCCATGATGAATGGCGCTGACGCGTGCGCCGCGATGAGATTGCGGTCCGACTTGTACAAGGCGTAACGATTGCGGTAGTCGACGACCGTGAAGATCTCCTGGCTGTTGTGTTGTCGAACAACCGCGGGGTTGCGTCCACCGTCGGCACGATCCTCGTAGATGTAGTCGCCTGTGTGGAACACGAAATCAAACCGCTCGTCGGCGATTCCTCGAAATGCCGTGAAGTAACCCGCTTCGTAGTGATTGCAGCCGCACACGGCAAAGCGAAGGCGATCGACGGCGGTGTCGGCCGGTGGTGCCGTCTTCGTTCGGCCAACCTGGCTCACTTCGCTGCCGGCGTGGAAGCGGTACCAGTATTCGCGCCCTGGCTGAAGACCCTTGACCTCGACGTGGACGCTGTGACCAAGCTCGGGTCGCGCGATCTCGACGCCTTTCTGTTCAATCGAGCGGAAGGACTGATCGCGCGCGATCTCCCACCCGACTTCGACCCTGGCGGCCGGCATGCCGCCGCCGGTGAGCGGATCGGGCGCGAGTCTCGTCCACAGGACCACACCATCCGGCCACGGGTCGCCAGACGCCACACCGAGCGTGAACGGGTAGCTGCCGAATACGGCCTGCGCCAGGACCCGCGACGAGGAGAGCGGTTGAAGAACCGCAGCGGCTCCGAGTTTCCAGGCGGCATTCAGGACGTGGCGGCGCGACATTCGACCGAGAGTTTGAGCGTAGAGATCAAAGCGAGTCGTCATTGTTTTACGTGACTGTCTCGGTTTATGTGCCCGGGAGCGGCTCCTATGCGTAGTCCGGATCCCGGATCCCGCGCAGCGGATCCCGGACTGCTGTTTTATTTTCCTCGTAACTTCGCGACCGGGCCGTCGACGCCGTTTGGTGGCTGCTCGTTGGCGAACTGATCGTCGTCTTTCATCGCCTTCTTGAGTTTCATCAATTCCGCTTTGAGCGAGGCAGTGATCGCTTCCTGGCCGGGTTGGCCGTACAGGTTATGCATCTCCTGCGGGTCATTGACCAGGTCGAAGAGTTCCCACTGATCTTTCTTCCAGAAATAGATCAACTTGTGCGTGCGCGTGCGGACACCGTAATGCGCGCGAGTGTTGTGATCCCCCGGGTCATGGTAGTAGCGATAGTACATCGACGTCCGCCAGTCGGGCGGCGTGCGTCCGCGAAATACCGATGAGAGACTGCGGCCTTGCATATCGGCCGGAATCGGAAGCCCGGCAAGATCGAGAAACGTTGGCGCGAAGTCGATGTTGAGGGCCATCGCGTCGGCCGTCGTGCCCGGCTTGATCGCGGCCGGCCACCTGACGAGAAACGGCATGCGCAGCGATTCTTCGTACATGAACCGCTTGTCGAACAAGCCGTGGTCGCCGAGGAAAAACCCCTGATCGCTCGTGTAAATGACCACGGTGTTCCTTGATAGGCCGCTGCTTTCGAGAAACTTGAGTAACCGGCCGACGTTGTCGTCCACCGATTGAATCGTCGCCAGGTAATCCTGCATGTAGCGCTGATACTTCCAACGCCCAAGCGCTTCCCCCGTTAGCGTGATCGTCTTGCCGTCGCGATCGATCTGCACCGGGTCCGGCTTTTCTCCGAGCCACGCGGTCAACTCGGCCCCGGCGAGGCCGGCTGGCGGCTGCAGCTTCAAGTCGCGTCGCGTCATGTCTCCCATGACCCGCTGAAGGTTTTCGTGAAGCGCATCGGTGCGGGTGGCGTACGAGTCCCACAGCGTTTCTGCCTCCGGTATCCAGCGATCTGCGAACTGTGCGCGATGCGCCGCATCTGGCTCCCACGGACGATGGGGCGCCTTGTTGTGCAGCATCAAAAAGAACGGCTTCTCGCGCGGCCGGCTTTTTAGGAAATCGATCGCAAGATCCGTGATGACATCGGTGACGTACCGATCCGTGTAGGTTTTCTCGCCGGTCGCGGTGTAGAGGATTGGATTGGAGTACGCGCCCTGACCGGGAAGGATCTCCCAGCGATCGAACCCGGCCGGGTCGCTTCCAAGGTGCCACTTGCCGATCATGCCGGTGTAGTAGCCGCCTTGCTGAAGCAGTTTTGCGACGGTCACGCGGGAACTGTCGAATCGATTGAACACCGGTACGCCATTCAGGTGCGAGTACTGACCGGTGAGGATCGCGGCGCGACTTGGCGTGCAGATCGAATTGGTCACGAACACGTTGCGAAGGAGCATTCCTTCGCGGGCCAGACGGTCGATGTTCGGCGTCTGATTGACGCGCGAGCCGTACGCGCTTATCGCGTGGGCCGCATGATCGTCCGACATGATGAAGATGATGTTCGGCCGATTGTCGGCCGCGCGTGCAACCGTCAGGACTGCGGTGACAATGGCGAATAGCGCGGCAACTTTACGCATACGGCACGCATCCTAACAGAGTCGACTGCCGATTGCGGATTGGTGATGGCGATTTTGAGATCGCCAATCAGATGATCTTTTGCCCCAGTGCCGATGATGCCAGTTCCGCTCCGAGGATAGCGGTCATGTTGCGATCGTCGAGAATGGGATTGACCTCGACGAGATCGAGCGCGCGGAGCAGGCCGGAGTCGGCGACAATCTCCATCACCATGTGCGCTTCGCGGTAATCAAGCCCGCCTTTCACCGGTGTCCCGACGCCAGGTGCGATCCCGGGATCGCATACGTCGAGATCGAACGAGACATGGACGCCGCCCGTGCCGGTGCCGGCAATCTTCAGCGCCTGTTCGGCGACCGCGGCAATTCCCGAGCGATCGATATCTTTCATCGTGAACACGTGCACGCCGGAGTCGCGCACGCTCTGCTTTTCGCGTTCATCGAGATTCCGGATGCCGATGAGGACTGTGTGGCGAGGCAGCGCTTTCGGCGAAAAGCCGCCGATCCGCGACAACTCGGATGGCTCGGGGCCAAGCAGCGACGCGAGCGGCATGCCATGAACGTTGCCGCTGTCGCTCGTCGCCGGCGTGTTCATGTCGCCGTGGGCGTCCACCCAAATGACGCCAAGCTGTTGCTGCTCGCGGCGAAGGAAGTCCGCGCTCGCAGCGACCGACCCTGCAGCGAGGCTGTGATCACCTCCAAGCACGAGCGGGAACGCACCCTTTTCCAGGACCGACAGCGATGTCTTGTACAATTTCTCGCAGACGCGCGCGATTTCGCGGATGTATTTACGCGTCGGATCGCCGAACGATTTGGTTTCCGGAATCGGCGCGACCAGGTCGCCAGCGTCGACGACGGTTGCGCCGAGCGCCGCCAATCGCTCGCCAAGCCCGGCAATTCGAAACGCGGATGGCCCCATGTCGACGCCGCGGCGGTTCCCTCCGAGGTCGAGCGAAACGCCAATGATGTGCACGGGACGCATAGAAAACGCGAGCGCACTGTAGCACACGGCGTCGTGTTGACGGCGGCCTTAAATATCAGATACGCTAGGGTTTGCGGCGGCACTGTCCGGTGCTTTCCGCCCGAAGGAGCTTTGGAATGAAGCGGTTCGATGTGGGTGCCAGGGTCGTGGAACCGACCTATGGCCTGGGATCGGTCATTGCCGTCGAGGACGCATACACACGCGTGCAGTTCGACGAACACGGCGTGAAGAAATTCCTCACGAGCATGTCCCGCCTTGAACCGAGCAACGAACCGGTGCCTGCGGGACTGCGCGGCGCCAAGGTGCGCAAGAAGCGCGCGCCCAAGAAAGCGGCGGTTCCAGCCGCGGAGCCGGCTGAAGATTAGTTGCCAGTAACCAGTTCCCAGTTTCCGGCTCGAGATCAGAAGTATTACTGGAAACTGCTGCGAAGTAACTGGAAACTATCGCTTCAACGTCACCGACATTCCCTCACCCGACGGCGCAACGATGGTCGTCCACATGGACGGCTTCTGAATGGCGTCGAGGAAGTCTCCCATTTCACTCTTCTTGTTCACGACGTTATGCGCGAGGAAGAGTCCGCCTTTGTCGAGTCTGGGAAACACCATGTCGAAGAACCGCTTGTAGTCTTTCTTCCACGCATCGAGAAAGACAAAGTCGAACGTGCCCGGAACTTTGGGAATCTGCTGAAACGCGTCGCCGGAGAGCACCTGGACGATGTCGGAGAGTCCGGTGCGCTTGATGTTCTCTGCGAGTTCTTTCGCCCGGACGGGATCGTATTCGATCGTCACCAGCCGTCCACCCGTTTCGCGAAGCCCCATGCCGATCCAGATCGCGCTATAACCGCTGGCGCCACCAATCTCGAGCGCGCGCTGCGCTTTCTTGGTCGCGATCATCAATCGCAGGAAGCGCCCATCCTCTTCTGACACGGCCAGCAGGCCTTTGTCTTTCGCTTTAATCTCGCTCAGCACCTTGTGAACATCAGTGGTCTGCGCGGACAACATGACGCATCCCGAAACGATTGCTACGATCACCCACGCGATTGATTTCAATGCATCTCTCATAATGTCGCTGCTCGCTCTTCGCTCCTCGCGACTCGCTTCTTGTTACCGCTGCTGGTCGAAATCGTCACCAGCAGTTCGCAACGAGACGCGAGAAGCCAGCAGCGAGAAGCGGGCAACGGAAGCCATCACTGGATCCTACCGCACGCATTGACTGCCGCAGCACGTCCATCGGCAATGCAATCCGGAATCCCGACGGCTCGAAAACCGCTGCCGGCAACAAAAATGCCACGGTGCACCGCGAGCCGCTGTTCGATCTCGCTCACTCTCGCGATCTGTCCGACGTTATGTTGTGCACCCGCCTGCCGCCAGCGATACACGCGCGAGAGAACGGGGTCGCCGTTGATGCCAAGGATCGCGCACAACTCTTTCGCTGCTAACGCGACCAGCGCGTCATCACTGAGATCGACGGCTGACGCATCGTGCGATCCGCCAACGAACGCACGCAGCAGCGCCATCCCTGCAGGCGCGCGGTTCCTCCACTTCGACGATAGCCATGTGCACGCCGTGATCCGCGGCCCGTTTTGGTCGCGCACGACGACGAAGCCGGAGCCGTTGAGTGCATGAGCGATTGCGGCGCGCGGCCACGCGAGCGCGATGCTCACGGTCGAGACGTAGGGGACGTTGTCGCAAAGGTCCGCCGCGGGCGCGTCGAGCGGTCGGATCAGTGTTGCGGCGACGCGCGCCGGAGACGCAAGAATTACCGCGCGCACCAGCATCGTCCCGTTACGGGTCGCGATTCGCCATCCTCCGTCGTCTGGCGCGATGGCATCGACCCGCGCGCTTTTGCGAATAGACTCGGAGGGCAGGCGATGTTCGAGCGTGGTGACCAGTTCTTCCATTCCACCGATCAGGGACCGAAAGAGCCCGTCGCCGCGAGAGCCCTGACGCCGGCGGAAGGCACGGAGTACGCTGCCGTGCTGCTTCTCCGCGTCGGTGAATCGCGGGAAGAGCGATCGGATCGAGAGCGCATCGATGTCGCCGGCATGAATGCCACCGAGCAGCGGAGCGGCGATTGTCGCAACCGTCGACTCGCCGAAGCGACGTCGGAAGAATGCTGCCACAGACTCGTCTTCGGCGGCGCGGCGGCGGCGAATGAACGGTTCACAGGCGAGGCGCGCACGGGCACGAAGCGGAAGCAAGTCGTACTTCACGAGCCCTTTCCACGTCATTGGAATTCCCAAAACGGAAGAGGAGGGAAGCGCGTGGAGCCGGCCGTCCTTCAGCACAAACGCGGTGCGGGGAACGTTGGTCGTGATCAATCGGTTGCGCAGGTCGAGCGCCTCGCACAGCGCGATGGCGGCCGGCTTCTGCGCCAGGATCGAGTCGGGGCCCGCCTCAATCGTGAAGCCATCCACGTGTTCCGTGCGAATGATCCCGCCAAGCCGCGGGGACGCTTCGAAGAGTTGAAACGGAACGCGGCGCAGCGCGAGCTCGTACGCGGCCGCAAGGCCGGTGATGCCGCCACCGATGATTGCGATCACTACTCGATCATATCGCTCCTCGCTACTCGCTCTCTTCGTTGCTCGGTCTTCGCTGATCGCTGCTGGCAAGACTGTCTCAAATCTAGCCAGAAAGCGCGAGGAGCGAGAAGCGGGAAGCGAGACGCTACAACGTGAACGAATGCACGTGTCTGGCGAGTTCCTGCACCAGCTCGAGCGGAGTGTTGGGCAGTATGCCGTGACCGAGATTGAAGATATGTCCCGGGCGGCCACCGGCGCGCCGCAGCACGTCGTCTGCCGCTGCAAGGAGACGTTGTCGCGGCGCGAGCAAAAGCGTCGGGTCAAGGTTCCCCTGGATGGCTCGATCCCGACCGATGATCGACCATGCCTCGTCGAGAGGCAGTCGCCAGTCGACCCCAATCACATCGCCACCTGCGTCGGCCAGGTCTGCAAGGATCGCTGCGGTGCCGACGCCGAAGTGCACCACGGGAACTCCGAGCTTACGTACTTCCGCGAAGATGCGCGACGTGTGCGGTTGCACGAACTCGCGATAGTCATCACGACCCAGCGCACCGGCCCACGAATCAAAGATCTGCAGTGCCTGAACGCCAGCTTCGACCTGCGCCGTCAGGTACTCCGCCATTATTCGCGCGAAGTGTCCGCAGAGCCGATGCCAGGCGGCCGGCTGCGAGTACATGAATGCTTTCGTTCGCGCGTAGGTCGTTGATGGACCACCTTCAATCGCGTAGGCGGCCAGCGTGAACGGCGCGCCGCCAAAGCCAATCAGCGGCACGCGATTGGCGAGTTCGCGGCGAAGGATCCGGATCGTTTCGAGCACGTACGACAACGCCTCGCGCGGCTCGAACGATCGCAGCCGATCGACATCTCCCGCGCATCGAACTGGATGCGCAATCGACGGACCTTCACCTTTGATGAAATCGAAGTCGAGACCCATTGGCGTGAAGGGAATCAGCAGATCCGAGAACAGAATCGCGGCGTCCACGTCGATCACATCGACCGGTTGAAGCGTGACGGCGACAGCAAGTTCTGGCGATCGACAGATTTCAAGCAGCGAGTATCGCTGGCGAAGCTCGCGATAGTCGGCCATGTAGCGGCCGGCCTGGCGCATAAACCAGACAGGCGTGACATCGACCGGCTCGCGCCGGCAGGCTTTGAGAAAGCGATCGTTCACGCCGAGACCAGGGTCTTGGCCAGCGCGATCAGATCTTCGAGCCAGAGCGGCTTGAAACGAATGGAAGCGCCGAGCGACTTGAGTTCGTGCTGCACTGACTCGGCGAGAAAGTAGTCGCCGGTAACGATGGCGACGGGAACCTCGACCAGGTGTGGCTTCGAGCGGACAAGTCGCAGAAACTGCAACCCATTGGTGATCGGCATCCGCATATCGAGGATGATCGCGTTGGGACGCATGCTGTCCGCAAGTTCAAGCCCGGCCTCCGCCGACAGCGCGGTCTCGACACCGAAGCCTTCAAGCTTCAGCATCCGCGCGAACGTGTCGGCCACCGATCGGTCGTCGTCGACGATGAGTATCGTCCGCGTAGTCTGATCGGTGATGCTTCCGGCCGAGGCAATCACCGCATCATTCTGAAGGCAAAAGACATGGCGCGTCAAGGCCGAGCCGCGTTGCCGGCACTTTCGCTATACAATGTGCAGCAGGAAACGTTATAATTCGCGGTTCTTTTCCCGCACCTTCCAAATTTTCTCCTTCGTGGAGGTCACGTGAGCCCGATACTCGTTCGCCCTGTTCGCGAGCAGCTGGAGCACGACCGTGTGATTCGACTGCTGCAGGTTCGCCTGAAGCGTCGTCACGACGTCACTACGAACATTGGCGAAGAGCAGACGGTGCCGGTCAGGATCGGGCAGGTTCAGATTTTTCCCGACCTCGTCCTGACCTCGACTGACCGTGGACACAAATTGATGGGGACGGTTGAGGTCGAAACCGCCGAGTCGGTCAACCACCTTGAAGCGATGGCGCAGTGGGCGCATCTCGGGCGGGCGCGCGCCCCGTTTCATCTGTATGTTCCTGCCGGATCGGTGGACATCGCCCGTCGTCTTGCGGCCGAGAACCAGGTGAACGTAGCGGAAATCTGGAGCTATCACACCATCGGCGATCAAACACGGTTCACGATGGTGCACCGGGCCGCGCCGGAGCCTCGGCGCGCACCTGCGCCGAAAGCACCGCCCGTTCCCACCACCCGATCGCGTTCTGCTGCGCCGCGGCGAGCCAAGCCGGTTGGGCGCAAAGCTTCGGCTGCCCGCTCGAAAACGTCGGCGCGTAAGACGGCCACTCGGACGCAAAAGAGGAAGTAGATCTGCCGCACCTGAGGTTTACGCGCGATAAACGCGGTTACGAGAACACGTTTGTCGTGCACACGCACGGCTCCGGAGGCCGCCGACGCGGAAAGCCGCGTTCGCGGATCCTCTATTGGTTCCGCACGCCGCCGGGTGTGCGCATCGGGCGATCCGCGCTCGACGAGGATGCCATCCGCCTCATCGAGCAGCACAACCCGGATGTTGAGTTCGATTGGACACGGATCCTGAAAGGGCAGGAAGGTACCGGGGGTCAGACCCTCAGTACAGAGCAGACCGCTCCATCTGGAACGAGAGGATCCGGGCAGCCCGAGCGCCGAAGTCGTCCCCGCCTGGCGGACACTCCAGCGAGTGCTCAGCTCGAGGAAGCGCCCGCCGCGGTTAGCGAGGCGAAACCAGCCGCGCACGAGATCACGGATTTTCATTCGCCTTTCGAGGAGCCGGCGCTGCGCCGACCGGACGGCACTGACGCCACGATCGAGGCCGATGTCGCCGCTGTCGAAGAGTTCCTGGTCGAGCCCCGGGTCGAGCCGCCGGCGCCACGCCCCCAGGCCGGTGATGCGCTGAGTGTCGTGGAAGCGCGCTTAGGGTCGGAGGGGCTTTCGCGATTAAGGGCTCGTTATGCGGAGGTCCTCGCTCGTATTTCCGAGACGGTTTCTGATCCGGTCCGGCAGGAAGAGCTGAAAGCCACCGCTGAACGTCTAAACCCGGACACCTGGGTTACCGAAACGGAAGTGCGGGCCGGACTCGAGGACTACGAGACGGTGTTCGAATCGTTGCGGTCGGTGGTTGGCCGAAGAAGAAGACGAGGGCGTCGGTCGTCGGAACGACAGCGCAATCGCACAGCGGGAGATCCCGCGCCCGACTCAGCCGGCTCTGCAGAGCAACAAGAGGAAGAAGAGGACCTGGACGAGCCAGGTCCCGTCGAACAACAGTAGCTTTATAATCAAACCATGCGAGCAATTGATTTTTCGCGGGCGCTGAAAGTGTCTGCAGCGGCAGCCGTACTGGCTGTCGGCGGGTCCGTTCACGCGCAAAACGCACCGCCAAATGCCCCAACACCGCCAGCGGCTCAACAGCCCAGTTCCGACAAGCCGGTGATCGCTCCTCCGATGCCGCAGGGAGGCGTGATCCGACGCAGTGTCGACCTCGTCGCGACCGACGTCATCGTTCGTGATAACAAGGGTCAGTTCCTGGCGGACCTCAATAAGAACGACTTCGAGGTATATGAAGATGGCGTCAAGCAGGACGTCATCTCATTCGTGCTGACGCACGGCGGTCGCGTCTACAATTCGACGCCGGCACCGGCCGCGCCGGTGATGGAAGGGATCATTCTTCCAGCGAGCCGGCCCACGAGCGACGCCGCCGGGCGAATCTGGCTGATCTTCGTCGACGACCTGCACCTCGATTTTCCCAACACCGGCCGAATCAAGGGTCTGTTCAAGCAGATTGCGAATGAACTGGTGCATGAAGGCGACATGTTCGGCATCGTGTCAACCGGTCCATCGTCTCTGGCGATCGATCTGACGTACGACCGCAAGCGCCTGACCGAGGCCATCGACAAGATTTCCGGAGCCGGGTTGAAGCCGAACGAAATCCTCGAAGCGCCGGTAGGCGCGGAAGGCCCGTCCGAAGTGCGCTATCGGGCGCATGTCGCGTTCGACACGGCCTACAACATCATGAAGACGCTGGAGGCGGTTCACAACCGGCGCAAGGCGTTCATTTACGTCAGCAACGGGTACGACTTCGATCCTTTCGCCGAGACGCGCAAGCAGCAGGCGCAAGACAAGTGGAAGGAAATGAACCCCAACGCCGGCAGCAGCGACGACAGCGGGAACAACAGCAGCGACGCGAGCGACACGAACCCGTTCCTGCAGAAGGGGAATGAGTTCAGCTTCGCGGATTTGGCAAACGAGCTGAGCGAATTGACGCGCGAAGCCAACCGCGCGAACACGACGATCTACACCATCGACCCGCGCGGTCTAGTCGGCATGCCGGACCTGGACCAGAAGGTCGACATGATGGATTTTCAGAACTACATAAGGACGTCACAGGACAGCCTGCGCGTGCTGTCCGAGCAGACGGGCGGCTTCGCGACCATCAACCAGAACGACTTCATGAAAGCGTTGAAGCGAATTGATGCCGAGACCAGCGACTATTACGTCCTCGGCTATTACTCGTCCAACCCGGATCCGACCATTCGCAAGCGCAAGATTGAAGTGAAGGTAGTGAATCGGCCGAACGTCGAACTGCGCTACCGCACGGACTACACGTTGAAACCGACGAAGGCTCCAGCGGCGAAGAAAAAGTAATCCCTCAAAAGGACAAACGAAAGGGCCGGTCTCGCGTGAGCGAGCCGGCCCTTTCGTTTTACTGGAAACTGGAAACTGGCAACTGGAAACTGACTACCAGAGGAACCTAAACCCAATCTGCATATCCCTCGGTCCGAACAACGTGTTGCTCGCGGTCGTCGGGACGCCGAAGCCCGTGTTAGACGTGAGGTTCACGACCGCCTTGTTCGCTACCGCATCGAAGCTCGAACTCACGGCGTTGTATTTCGTGCTGCCGAATCCGGTGTAGTTGGTGGTGTTGAAGATGTTGAACGCTTCCCACAGTGCCTCGATCTGGCGGCGTCCACCAACGTTGAAACGCTTGGATACCCGCATATCGATCGTCTTGCGTGACGTTTGCCTAAAGCCGTTACGAGTGTCGAACGGCGCTCGATTCGACGCGCCGCTGCCATTCACGCTCGCCGTACTCAGGGGCCCGGCGGCGGTCATCGCGCCGCTATTAATGGTGATGGTTGGATTCAGCGGCAGCCCACTCTCGAAGGTGCCGGTTCCACCGATCTGGAAACCCCACAGGAAGTCAGGCGCATAGTGAACGCTGACGACGCCGCGGTGGCGCCGGTCGAAGGACGCGGGACCCTTTTCCGCGTCGTTGTTAAACGGATCGACCATCGTCGCGAAGTTCGAAATGAAGGTCGTTGAGTTCTGACCAGTATCTTCCGCCTTCGATAGCGTGTAGTTGGCATTGAAGAGCAGGCCTTTGTCGAAGCGCTTGTTGACCTGAAGGACGAGCGCGTTGTACGTCGAGTCAACGATATCGGCAACCTCGATCGCGTTGTTGATATTCGTATCCGGACGGCCAGGCGTTGAGCGATAGAAGGGGAACGTACCGCGACTCTGGCTATCGACAATCAGTTCGACGGTGGAATTCGCCGGGTTGAGGTTGGTATCCACGAACGTCGGCAGGTGCTTGCCTTTGCTGTAAAGGTAAGAAGCAGACACCGTAATGTCTGTTCCGATTGCACGATCGACTGTCATTTCCGCCATGTTGATCTCGGGCCGCTCCAGGGTCGGCGAGAGATACTGAATCGAGGGGCGGGCGGCGGTCGCTGGGAGCTGTGTGAACACGTCGGGATACTGCGGCGCGCCGGGGGAAGTTGGCGTGAAGTTGTAGCTCGCGAACGTCACCGCGTTATTGGTGAGCGCGCTGGAAATCACGCTGTTGCTCGAGCGGCCGTAGTAAATACCCCAGCCCCCTCGGATGACCGTCGTGTGCGAGCCGTTAATGTCGTAGGTGAGGCCGACGCGCGGTCCGAAATTGTTCTTATCCTGGTGGAACGTCACCGTCGCGGGGTACGCGGGATTGCCGGTGAACTTGACGCCCTTGGTCTCGGTCTCAGTCGGCTGGGGAAACTTCTGGTATTCCCAGCGCACGCCCAGGTTGAGGGTGAGCTGATTGCTCACGCGCCAGTTGTCCTGCACGAACAGGTTGTAATCCGTGGTTGGGAACGAGACGTCTCCGGCAAAGCCTGCGCCGCGAAGGTCAAACGCCTGGTTGTAACTCGTGTAGTGCCGGCGATCTGAGGACGTACCCGCAATCAGCGGCGTGCATCCGCTTGCGCCAATGTCGGTGCCGGGAATGGTCGGACAATCCGAAGCGATCGCGTTGATGTTGGGATACGCGTAAATGCCAGCACCCTGGAACAGATTGATCAGATCTTCGTGCACGTAATTGATGTCGAAGCCTGACTTGACACTGTGCGCACCGGCGTACCACGTCACGTTATCGACGAACTGATACCGACGCTCGTCGGGATACTTCGGGCGCGGGAGGAAGTTCGGGATGCCGATGTCGATGCCCAGATTGGGCACAGTTGTTCCCGGACCGACAGGTGTGTTCGGCTCCTGCGCCTCGAAGTCGCGGCCAATCTGCACGCGTGCCTCGTTCAGCCATCTGGCCGACACGACCGAGTTCAGGGTGAACAGCGCGAAATCGGTTTTGACGACGTCCTTTCCGTTGGCCGACGGAGAGACGGAGATCACCGGCTGTGTCTGAACGCCGTTGGGAGAATCCCACCGGTGCATGTTGTATTGCGCGGTGAACGTGTGTTTGTTACTGGCCGTGTAGTCGACCTTGCCCAGGAAGATGTCGTTGTTGCCTTCACGCGGATTGAAGACGCTCAGGCCGTTGTAGAACGCAATCGTTGACGCACACCCCGGTACGGTGCAGGCGCCGGTGAGAAACGTGGACTGAGCGGGGCGAACAAAATACGGAAAGTTGCGGCGCTGCCCGTCATAGTTCACGAAATAGAAAACCTTGTTCGACTGAATCGGTCCGCCCGTTCCGACGCCGAACTGCTGCCGGCGCTCGTCGGGCCGATCGACGCCGGCGGGGAAGAACGGATCCTTGGCGGTGAACTTATCGTCGCGGAGGAAATAGAACGCCTCGCCGCGGAACTGGTTCGAGCCGGACTTGGTGACCGCGTTGACGGTTCCACCCGCGGCGCGACCGAACTCCGCCGAGAAGTTGCTCACGCCAACCTGGAACTCTTTGATCGCCGCCTGACTGATCGAATACGACGTGCGTGTCCGTCCGCGCGCTTCCGAGAAAAACGCCTGGTTGTTGTCCGCCCCGTCAACGGTGTTGTTGTTGTAGAGACCGGAAATGCCACGGTAGCTCACGAGGCCGAAGTTGCCGTCGTTGGTGACCCCGGGGCCGAGCAGCACAAAGTTCTCCCACCGCCGTCCGTTGATCGGCAAGTTCTCAATCGCGGTCTCGTCGACGACACTGCTCACGTCGGTGCGGCGCGTGTCGATGAGCGGCGATTCAGCGGTGACGGTAACGGTTTCCGTCACGCCGGCCGCGCGCAGTTTGACGTCGGCGGCCAGGGTCTGACCAACGTTGACGGTGAGATTGCCGAACGTCGCGTTCTGAAAACCACCGAGCGTTGCCGTGACTTCGTAGACGCCGGGCTGCAGCGCGTTGGCGCGATATCGACCCGCCTCGTCGGTAACGAGTTCACGGGTGACGTTCGTTCCCGTGTTCTTGACGACCACCGATACGCCCGGCAGGACTGCGCCGGTCGTGTCGGTCACAACTCCCTCGATATTGCCGGTAGCCGCGGTCTGCGCGATCGCGACACCAGACAGTGAGACGACCGCAAAGACCGCAGCGGTCAACAACCGAAACACCTTGTTCATCGAGACTCCTTGAAACGTACGAACCATACTGCTGCACGGAGGAAAGGAAAAAAACGACAAATCACAGGAAAAACGGGAATGAAAGGGCGTTGAAAATGCGCCCACTAGGGTAACACAGCTGCCGCGACCAGTTTTACCGGTCAGGGTTTGCGTGACGGCTTTGTAAACTCCTGATCGGCTCGGGAATCGCCGATCTGCGCTTCGAATCGCGCCAGCTCCTCGGCTGGCATGGTGTAGGTGTGCGTGTCGTCAGGAAAGGCTGCCGCTCTGACCTCGGCCGCATATTGCTGAAGGGCGTCGAGCGCCGTCTGATTCAAGTCGGCATATCGCTTGACGAAACGGGGAACGTGTCCACGCGTGAGCCCGAGCAGGTCGTGCCAGACGAGCACCTGGCCGTCGCACGATCGACCGGCGCCAATCCCAATCGTGGGAATCTTCAGCGCGTCAGTAATTCGCGCTGCGACCGGCGCAGGAATCGCTTCGAGCACGACAGCAAAACAGCCGGCGCGTTCGAGCGCGCGCGCTTCATCGAAAATCCGTCGTGCCTCTGCCGCGGTGCGGCCGCGTGCTTTGTAGCTGCCGGCAAGGCTCGCTGATTGCGGCGTCAAACCGACGTGCCCCATCACCGGGATGCCCGCGTCGAGAATCGCGCTGATCCGCGTCAGCGTGCGGCCCGCCCCTTCGAGCTTCACCGCATCCGCCCCCGCGTCCTTCACAAATCGAATTGCGTTTCTGAGGGCCTCGTCCTCGCCGATCTGATACGCGCCAAATGGCATGTCGGCGACGACAAACGCTCTTCGCACACCGCGCGTAACTGCGCGCGTCAACAGCAGCATCTCGTCCATCGTCACTGGCACCGTCGACGGATGGCCGAAGATCGTCATCGCGGCTGAATCGCCGACGAGAATAATGTCCAGGCCGGCGGCATCGGCGAGCGCAGCGCTCGAGGCATCGTAGGCCGTGACCATGGCGATGCGTTTGCCGTGACGCGCCAGTTCGGTCAGGCCGGCCAGGGTTAAGCGCTCGGTCTCGCTCATATGGATGATCTTCTCACGTTTATGCCTGTGGCTTCCGCCCCGAAGTTAATAGAAACCAGCGCGCTCCGGGTGATTCAGCGGGACATTGTCGATGAGCCGCGTAGAGCCCGCCCGGGCTGCGATGACTAATGTCGGCTCGCCGTCAAAAACAGCTACGCCGGCATAATCGACCTTCAGTCCTTCCAGCTCACCGCGTGCCGCCGCTGCAGGATCTGCGCCTGCCACGTGGGCATTGATGCCGGCGGCCAACGCACGGGGGATCGCCAGTGCGCGAAGGCGATCAGCAGCCGACAGCCGCACGTTCCTGGACGAGAGCGCCAGCCCGTCCGCTTCGCGCACCGTCGGCACGACAGTGATTTTCAAATCGAGCCGCAGGTCACGAACGATCTGACGAATCACCGCGACCTGTTGAGCGTCCTTCTGTCCGAAGAAGGCAATGTCGGGCTTAACAATGTTGAATAGTTTCAGACAGACGATGGCGACGCTGTTGAAGTGCCCTGGCCTGAAATCACCCTCGAACCCGAGGGCCGCCCCCTGGACAGCGAGTGACGTCGCCTCGCCTGGTTCGTACATCTCTTCGACCGCGGGAGCAAAGATCGCGTCGACGCCAGCGGCACGCGCGATTTCAGCATCGCGCGTTTCCTGTCGCGGATAGGCGGCGAGATCGGCAGGGTCGTTGAATTGACCGGGATTGACGAAGAGGGAGGCCACCACGTGTGTGCAGGCGCGACGAGCCGCGCGGAACAACGCGACGTGCCCGCCGTGTAACGCGCCCATTGTCGGAATGAGACCCAGTATGCCGCGCTGTGCGCGCAGATGGTCGCGGATATCCGCAACCGCGCGGATGATCCTCATCGATTCTCAGGCTCGTGTAGGGCCAGGGTCTTTAGACCCTGGCCATCTGCGAGCGCGGTCGCAAGCGCGCGATAGAGCGGCTCGAGTTCCGGCGCGTATTGACGAAGCGCTGCGATGTGCGCCTCAACCGTCTGCCAGTCGCCGCGCGCGATCGGTCCTGTCAACTCGAAACCGTTGTCGATGACCCGCTCCATCATCGGCAGGAGCGCTTCGGGTGGGGCGCCTGACCGTTCGAACATGCGACTCGCTGCGCGATAGAGCGTGACCAGATAGTTCGATGCCGTAGCTGCACCGGCATGGTACAGCGCGCGAAACTCTTCGTGTATGTGAAAGGGAATGAGATTCAGCTCGCGGGCGAGCCACGTTCCCCGCTCGACCGCTTCTTCGTCCTCACCTGTGATCGCCGCCCACGCTCCGTCGAGCTGTTCGGGGCCCCGACTCAACACGATCGTTTGTAAGGGATGAATTCCGAAGCGCTTGACATGCGGCGCCAGCGTCGCCAGCGGCGTTGCGCCACTCGTGTGGGCAATCCACGGACCGGGGTTGATGGAACGGGCGACCTCACCAATCGCGGCATCGGGGACGCACAAAAGCACAAGCTCCGCACCGCCATCGAGGAGCTGATGACCTCGTTCGACGAGCCGTGCCGCGATCGCAGTGCCAACGCGTCCGCGTCCGATGATGCGGATTGATGACAATGTTCAATGCTCAATGTTCAATGCTCAATGGGCTCCGTCCAACATTGGACATTGAACATTGAACATTACGTGTACGACGTTTCTTTATTGTACGACGGCCTTTCGCGTGCGCTCGATCGCCTCCGCCAGATAGTGCTCGTCCATCTCGATCCCGATGAAGTCGAGACCAAGTTGCGCCGCGGCGACTGCCGTGCTCCCAAGTCCGAGAAACGGATCCATCACCATGTGCAACCGCGAGATCCCGTGGAGCTTGAAGCAGAACTCAGGCACGCGAGGAGGGAAGGTGGCAGGGTGCGGGCGATCTTTGTCCCGGCTTTGAATGGTGTCGTACGGAATGAACCACGTGTTCCCACGACAACGGCGGTTGTGGCCGCCGGTCTGCCATCGAGCGATGTTTGACGCATCCTGATACTTCACCCCGATCGCGCGGCGCTCGAGTGGGGTGCGTCCGCGCGGCGTGAAATGGAAGATGAACTCATGACAGTCGTTGACGAATCGCGCACTGTTGATTGGCTTGTAGTGACCGACTGCGATATCGCGATCGAGGTCGGTCGTCGAGCCCGCAGCATCGCGATCAATCGCAATTGATTTGATCCAGTGGATGGTGTTCTGCAATTGCAAGTGCGAGCGCGCGGCCTGGGCGACGTCCATGGCGGTCCACGGATCCGTCGGTTTGGCCCCGACATTCAAGAAGAGCGAGCCGTCGGGTTCCAAGACACGCTGTACAGCTCGAATCCACTCGCCCGTCCATTCGAGGTAGTGTTCGCGCGGCAACGAATCGTCGTAGCTGCGATAGCGAACACCAAGATTGTAAGGAGGTGAGGTGACCACGGCGGAGATCGACTCCGCGGGAACAGTTGCGAGGACGTCGAGACAGTCTCCGAGATAGAACCGAAGAGTGCTGTGACGAGTTTTGGTAATGGTGTGGGGTCTTGGAAGCTGGCCTGGCTCCCCCGCGTGCGGCATCGGGCGTTCAGTGTAGCGCGCCCGATGTGGTTTTCGGCACAGGGATGTGCCGACTTCGAACAGCTATGACGCTTTTGCGGTGAGTGTGTGAACAGCGGCGCGAGCCGGCGCGAGCGTGTGATTACGGCGATGCGACTGAAGCGTGCAGTGCGCGCCCTTCTCTTCGACGTAGGTGATCTCGCGGTTCGTTGCGACTTCCCGATAGCGGCCCGTGACGCACCCGCAGCCTAGCGTCGTGAACCCGAGAAGACGGACTAGACTCATCATGCTGACCCCCAACCGACACTGAGCAATTCCTGTACCGCAGAGTTGCGCGATGACGTTAATGTCAATTCGATCCGCGCGACTGTTCGTATCAACGTATTTGGGCCTGTTTTAGTACAACCGCTCGTTGCGGCGCGCATCCCGCGGCGAGTGACGGTGCGACGACTGATGTCAAAAACAGTCACCGTTTGAATCACTGCGCCCAACATATTGGATTTCACGCCGCGTTTACTTTCAACGCTTCGTCTGCTTCTCTCACGGCTCGCGGGGCCCACACTTCTATTTCCGCGCTTGGGGGCCCACCCCACCGCAAGCGCTGCCGCCGCGTGTGTGTGCGAAGAGCATTAGGATAGCCATCATGCTTCTCGCGATGATTGCCGTCACTGTTGTCACTCTGTGCGACGCCCACTATGGCGATCACGTTCCAGCCCAGAGTGGCGCTGCGGATATTGGAAGTCAGCTGCTGCAGGACGCGTCGGTGAAATCTGCGATCGAAGGATTGAAGCGCAAAGAACCGCAGCTACTCGACGAGCAGATTCAGTTGTGCGAAATCCCGGCTCCGCCTTTCAACGAGGCCCGCCGCGCGGAGGCGTTGCGCCAGGTGTTTCAATCGCTGGGCCTCAAGAACGTCCGCATCGACCGCGCGGGCAACGTACTCGGCGAGCGCAGCGGCAGCGGGGCAGGGCCGCACGTGGTGTTCAGCGCCCATCTGGATACCGTTTTTGGTCAAGAGGTCGCTATCCGGATGACTCGCGCCGGCGCGGTCATAAAAGGTCCAGGTATCAGCGACGATTGTCGCGGTCTCGCGGTACTTCTTGGCGTCGTGCGGGCCCTCAACGAGTCCCGCATTCAGACTGTCGGGCCGATTACATTTGTGGGTACGGTCGGAGAGGAAGGGCTCGGCGATCTGCGCGGTGTCCGGGAGTTGTTCAATGGCGAGCTGAAAGGACGAATCGACCGATTCGTGTCAATTGACGGCGCAGGACTCGGGATTACGCATGTCGGCGTTGGCAGCCTGCGATATCGCGTAGCGTTCAAAGGGTCAGGGGGTCACAGTTATGGTGACTTCGGGCTGGCCAATCCCATCCACGCGCTCGGCCGTGCGATCGAGCGAATTGCCGATATTCAAGTTCCCGCGATTCCGAAGACCACGTTCAACGTCGGTCGCGTAGGCGGCGGAACGTCGGTTAACGCGATCGCCTCGGAGGCGTGGATGGAAGTCGACCTGCGTTCAAGCGATCGCGCCGCGCTGGCGACCCTCGATTCGTCGCTCCAAAAGGCACTTGATGCGGCACTGAAAGAGGAGAACGACCGCTGGGGGAATCGCGGCCGGCTGACCCTCTCGAAAACGACTGTAGGCAGTCGCCCTGCGGGGCGCGTGAGTGCCGACGCTCCGATCGTCCAGGCGGCAGTTTCGGTTACGCGCACGTTGGGTTTGCCAGTCTCGCTCGATGAAGGATCGACCGATTCCAATCTCGCCATGAGCCTCGGCGTGCCGGCAATTACCATTGACGGTGGAGGCACCGCGACCGGTACTCACTCGACCGACGAGACCTTTGACTCGACGAACTCCTGGCAGGGGACGGTGAGAGCGTTCTTGCTCGCTATCGCGCTGACGCGCTGAACGGATCCGGGATCCGGGATCCGGGATCCGGTTTCCGTGATCCGAGAGGATCACAAGTGATCACTCCGAAACGGACCCCGGATCCCGCACAACGGACGCCGGATCCCGGACCCCGGATCCCGACTGGATCTCTGTCTTCAGCGTAAGAAACGACTCGAGATCCTTTTGCTGCTGCCCGGCCGCGAATGCCCGCGCCAGCCGGACTCGGTTAATAAAAAGAAGATGGAGCGCCGCGAGCACGACCAGCTCAGGGATGTTCTCCCATCCGAGGGCGGCTGGCAGAAAGTTGACCGACGTGGCAAGCACGAAAAGGCGCCCGAAAAGTGGATCGGGGAGGGCGGGCGCGAACCTCTGTCCGAATTGCAACGACACGGTTTCCCAGCCCGTGTCGTCTGCCTCGTGGAATACCTGCAGGTAACGGCCGATACGCTCTACGTTGACGTGAAGCGCGAACAGCGATTCGAACCCGGCGACGAGGATCAACAGCGGGACCAGTGTGCTGACCGCCACCGTAATGACGGCTGCCGTCGCCACTGCCGTCGCGGCCCATCCAACGAACGTCAGCGGCACCACCAGCATCCGCACCGTTCCGCGTTGCTGAATGGTCGCCCGCAGGGCCCTGAACTCATCGTCTTTTTTTGTCATACGGTCGGTCAATTTATGTCACCGCAGGTCACGCACGCCAAGCACCCCGGGCACCCTTGGCACCCTTGGCCCTTGGCACCCGAGTGGAGGATACAGTACAGCTCTGGCACCGCGCTTGTATACCCACGCCCCGAAGAGGCTGACAAATAGAGCCACCCCGGGCGATCGTGGGCAGAATGCCGCGGTTGAGTTACACAAATGGTTGCCAAGGAGGCGCCTTTGTTGATAAACTCTTTACGCTCCAAATACATCACATCGGTTGCCACCCAGCCAACCGGTGTCGTCCGGTTCTCGGAGGACTTGTGCGCTTAATTCGTCCTGTAACTCTGGTTCGTCTGACTGCCCTGTTGCTGGGAATGTCGGTGTGTCTCGCACCGACCGCCGACGCGGCAACCAAGACCACCCGGAAAAAGTCCACCACGCGGGCCGCGTCCGCTCAGTCGACCGCGACTCCGCGAGTCGCCCGTACGCCAGCCTATTCAGCGTCAGCATCGCAAGCACGAAAAGCCCGTCTGGCCCGTGCCCGTGCCGCCGCCCGCACGCGCGAAATGGTGCGGATGCGTGCGCTTCGCGACGCAATGACGCCGCGCTACAAGACCGATGCAAGCGGCGAACTCGTTCCTGATATTCGCGCCGCCGCGGCCATCATTTTCAATCCCGCCAACGGCCAGGTCCTGTGGGAGGAAAACGCGCAGGACAAGCGTTCAATCGCGAGCATCACCAAGGTGATGACGACGGTTGTGTTTTTGGAAGACAACCCGGACCTGAATCAGGAAGTGACCGTTGAGCGGAGCGACGTTTACGCCGCCTCCACGACATATCTCAAATCCAACGATCGGCTTACCCTCGGAGATGTGCTGCACCTCACGCTCATCGCATCAGACAACGCCGGCGCTCGCGTCCTTGCGCGCGTGTCGCACGGCGGAACGGCGTCCTTTGTCGAGCGCATGAACGAAAAGGCGCTCGAGCTGGGTCTCGAGAACACGTCCTTTGCTGACCCGTCTGGACTCAATCCAGCGAACGTCTCGTCGGCATACGATCTGTCCCGCCTGATCTCGTTTGCCGCGTCCGACGAGCGGATTGCTCCGATCATGCAGACGGCCACTTACACCGTCAAAACGAACCGGCGGACCATCAACATCCACAGCACCAATCGTCTTGTCATGGAAGGAATGGATGTGGTGGGCGGGAAGACGGGCTTCATCAGCAAGTCAGGCTACTGCCTCGCGACGCTGCTTCGGTTGCCTCAGAGCAATAACCAGGTCGCGTTCGTCGTCCTCGGTGCGCAGTCCAATCCGGGTCGCTTCTGGGAAACACGCCACCTCTTCAATTGGCTTCAGGAAAAGGCTTCAACGCTGTTCGCCAAGGAAGAGTTGCCGCAAGAATCGCGATAGCGGTTACTTGTAACCCTTCTGAATCGCTGCCGCATCCAGCGGCAGCGTTGCGACACCATCAACCGCGGGCATGACGGGACGGGATGCGCGTCGCGCATCGTACGCCTTCAGATAGCGCTCGCACTCGTCGCACGCATACAACCGATACTGCCCGTCACGGCTCGCGAACGACGTGATGCGTCCGCGATCGGCATTCAGGCAGAACGGGCACGTCAGCTGATGGAAGCGCCACCGCGCAAGGCAGCGACCGCAGATCAGCACGCGGTCCGCGGCGGGCGTGATCACAGCGAAGTCCGGCTCACCTGCACATAACGGACACGTCCCGCGCGTCCATCCCGCGAAATCACTCTTCGCCATGATCGCGTCAGCCGATCGGGTGAGGAAGGGCTTCATCGCCTCCACGAACACCGACTCGAGTCCGGCCCCGTCTGGATGAATGGCCGGCGCTCCGCTCTTCGCGGCTTCGTACCACGACCGCATGACGATCGGAAGCTTTTCGGCATCGCGGCAGAGCCGCTCGATGCGGCGGAAATCCGTTTCTTCGAGCGCGCCGTGACTTCTCATCGCCGACGCCGTCGCGCGCAGCAGGAACCGCAACTCGCCCCATTCGACCGGCAGATGATCGAAATGCAGGACCGGCGCTGATGCGAGTTCCGCGTTGAGAAAATCCTTGTCCAATCTGATCGACGGCAGCGATATCCGCGACTGCACGCGCCGCTGCAGCTGCAGCAACTCGATCTGCAGGTCGGCAGCCGCGGCGAGATCCGGCTGCTCCTGCTTCAACCGGCGAAGCTCGGCAATCTCTCGCGACTCGGACCGTTGTGGCGGGGTCGGAACCTTTGGTTCGGACACGCCGAAATCTTACCCCACCTTCGCGCGCCTGCCGCTGTCGCGCTACGGTGGGCAAGCCTCCTGTCGTTCGGCTTCGTGGAAAGCGGCAAAGGGGCAATGCCTTGCCCCTTTGCCGCTAAGGGGGGAATGGTGTGAGCCGTCACAAGCACGCGGCCGAAGCTCGACGGGGCTCGACAAATAAAAATCTGTTTCGGTTTGTGTCTGGGTAGTGATGACTCGCGTACTTACAGTGACGAATGGCTGAGTGGGATGGGACGTATGGATTTCGCGGAAGCCCATCACGCGAGTGGAGTTCCGCGCGACGTTCATCCCGACGTAAATGACGGGTCGCGCGCTCGGGTTCTTGTGATAGTTTTCGCGCTCAGGTGACAGTGCGGTACAAACAGAGGGGAGGATGTGGTGACAGTCAGAACCAGATCGTGGTGCGGAAGGATGACGCGAGCCGCAGGCTACGTCGTCATCGCAGCGCTGATCCCGCTGCCCGCTGCCGCGAGCGACACGGCGACCACTCCGTCGCCGCCGACGATCAAAGCGTCGATGGAGAAGATCGTTGTGCGTGACGTCACAGCCAAGCCAGTACGGAAGGACGTCGCGCGCGCCGATCAGGGTTCGTCCGCAGGGAGCTCGCCGGGCTTTTTCAAAACGAAGCCTGGCATCATCGCGCTCGCGGTGATGGGCGTCGGGGTTGGGTACGCACTGTACTCGGCTCAGAACGATCGCATTCACTCACCAGGGAAGAAGTAGGAGGACCGTGACAACCATGAACACGCGAACCATGGCACGCACGATCTTCTTCTGCCTGATCGTGTGCGCCGCGTGTGTGCCGCTGTCGGCGGCCCAGACGCAGACAGGGACTGTGGAAGGCAGAGTCGTCGATCAACAGGGAGCGGTGCTCCCGGGTGCGAACGTCACCTTGACGGGCCCCAGAGGATCTCAGACGGCGGTGACCGATGCGGACGGAATGTTCCGTTTCGTCGGCGTCGCGCCGGCAACCTACACTCTGAAAGCGGAGCTGACTGGCTTCCTCTCAGAGTCGCAGCCGGACGTCATCGTCGGACTGGGAAAAACCGTCACGGCGGAGTTCGCGCTCAAGGTCGGTGGGGTGACGGAGACCGTCGAGGTGACGGCTGCGTCGACTGTCGACGTCAAGAGCTCGGCGACGCACACCAACATCAGCAACGAGATGCTGCAGCTGACGCCGATCTACTCGTCGACGTCGACCGGCTTGTTGAACTATGCACCGGGGATTAACAACAACTCGGCGTACGGTTCACAGGCGACGTACGGTAACGCTCTGCTGTTGGATGGAGTCGACACGCGCGACCCACAAGGCGGGTCGGCCTGGACCTTCTTCAACCAAAACCTGATCGAAGAAATTCAGGTCGGCGGACTCGGCGCGCCGGCGGAGTACGGCGGATTTACCGGTGGAATCATCAACACGGTCACCAAGTCGGGGGGAAACGCATTCACCGGACTGTTCTCGCTCCGCTATACCAATGATTCACTGGCGTCGGACAACCTTTCTTCATCGATGCTTGATGCCAACCCCGCGCTCGGTCAGGCGGCGGTTACGAACAAGCTCGTGGACTACACCGTCCAGATGGGTGGCCCGCTGAAGAGGGACAAGGCCTTCTTCTTTGCCAGCATTCAGCGGTACGAGGCCACCACCGACCCCAGTGGACCGATCGCGTTCTCGCAGGATATCAGCCCTCGATTCAATACGAAGTTCACGTTGCAGCCGACCTCGACCGACACGCTCGTCCTCGGCCTGCAATACGACTCGTACAACGTCAAGGGGCGCCAGGGCTTCCCGGGGACGAAGTCAACCGATCAACAGACGGTGACTGAAGATGCGCCGGAGTGGGTGTGGAACGCGCAGTGGCGGAAGGTAATGGGCACCAGCACGTTCCTCGAAGCGAAGTTCACCGGCTACACCGGCTACTACTATCTGGATCCGATCGATCCATCGCCATTCACCTACGATGGGTTGCTCGATGAGTACACCGGCGGTGGCGGTGGTCTGGAGTACGAAGATCGAAGCCGCAACCAGGTGCAGGCGTCGCTCACACGATATGCCGATGCGTTTGGACGCCATGCTTTGAAGTTCGGTGCGGAGATCGAGCGCAGCCACGTCGGCACGCAGTACCAGCCGTACGGTCCTGCGGGCTTCTACATCTACGCATATGGTGGCGTTCCGTATTACCGCATCAACTACGGCTATACGTTCCACGGCGACAACAAGCGGTTCTCTGCGTATGCGCAGGATCAGTGGTCCGCCGGTCGTCTGACAATGAATCTCGGGTTGCGGCTCGATCGCATTCGCGGCTACAGCCCGGATCTGGACAAGACCGTGTACACACCAGATCTCGCGTGGGGCCCGCGTATCGGCGTGGCGTACGATCTCACCGGGAAAGGGTCTTCCGTCCTGCGAACGTTCTACGGCCGTTACTATGAAGGCACCGCGACGCAGTTCTGGATCTCAGCGACCCCTGGGATCGAGGACTACGTGCAGACGCCGTTGAACCCGAACGGTTCCGTTGCTGGACCGCCCGAGGTGATCACACCGGGCTTCATGTACGGGATCAGCGACGACATTGGACATCCCCGGACTGACGAGTTCAACGTCGCGTGGGAGAACCAGTTGACCAGGACCGGGCGCCTGACGGTGACGGGGATCTGGCGAAAGACCAATGACTTCATCAACAACGTCATTAACGGCTCGCAATGGCGGCCGGTGACGTTGACCAACTCGCTGACGAACACGACCTTTACCGGCTACAACTGGGCAAACCGATCGACCACGGACCAGAATTTCTTCATCCGGAATGTCGAGGGTTTCCAGTACGTAGACACGAACGGCAACGTCGTGGGGACTGCTGATCCCAAGCGCAATTACAAAGCGTTGATGATTCTGTTCGACAGCGCATTCCGGCGGCGTATCGGCTATCAGCTGTCGTACGTTCTGGCCAAGGCCGAAGGCAACATTGACAACACAGGGTTCGGCAACTGGCTGGGCGGCACGCAGTGGGATTCACCGAATACCGCACTCATCAACTCGTTCGGCGAGCTGACCAACTCTCGCCGTCACGAGATGAAATTCAATGTCGAGTACAACGTGCCCAGGGTCGACGTTATGCTCGGTGCGGTGTACACCGGCACGAGTGGCCGACCATTCACGCCGTTTCAGCGATACACGACATCGCAGCTGAATCTTCCGCTCAACAGCAGAAAGGAAATTCTGCTCGAGCCGCGTGGCAGTGAACGGAATGATTTCTTTAACAACGTCGACCTGCGGGCGGAGAAGCTGTTCCGCGTGCAGAACCACCGGTTCGGTGTGTACCTCGACATGGCGAACCTGTTTAACACGGGGACGGTGACCACGCGGCAGGGGCGAGTGCCGAGTACAACCATCGAAGGGAATACGGTGTTGTACAAGGCGCCCACAGCCGTGCAGACTGCCCGACAGCTCACGTTTGGCGGGCGGTGGAGCTTCTAAAAAGGCAAAAGGGAAAAGGCAAAAGGCAAAAGGGACAAGGGACAAGGGAAAAGGGAGTTTCACTTTTCCCTTGTCCCTTCTCCCTTGACCCTTGACTGTCTCGCCTCCAACGCGCGGCCGACGGCAAGCTCCTCCGCGGCTTCACGCGGCCGTCGCTGCCGGTTGTAGATGTCGGCGAGGACGTAGTGTCCGAGTGGCGCGTACTCCGAACGCGGCGCCAGTGAAAGTCCTTTCTCCGCAAGCTTGATCGCCTCGTCCAACTTCGTGCCCGCGTCAAGGTAAGCCTTCGCCAGGAACAGGTGCCCTTCGGCAAATCTCGGGTTGCTGACGATGGATTGTTTCAGTGCGTCGATCTGTCCCTCGCGATCCCCGACCTGTTCGTACAATCTCGAGAGATTGAACGCCGCCTTGAAGTTCTCCGGATGGCCTTTCAGTTCATCGATGTATTCGCGTTCTGCAGTTCGGATATCACCGCGTTGTTCGGCGACGAGCGCCAGATTGAAGTGCGCGAGGCGAAGTGTCGATTTGGTCGCAAGCGCCTCGCGTATGAGCCGCTCCGCCGTGGTTGGGTCGCCCCGCTGCAGCGCGATCACGCCAAGTGCGTTCTTTGCGGCGACGACGCCTGGATCGAGATCGAGGGCGCGCCGGAAGAGCGATTCAGCGCGCGGCAGATCACCGCGGTCCAACCAGATTTCCCCCATCTGGTAGTGCACGAAGGGATCTTTCGGATCGAGCTGCAGGTAACGCTCGAACCCGGCAAGAGCGGCCTCGTCGTTGCCCATCCGCCGATAGGCCTGCGCGAGGTTTGAGACGGCGAGATCGTAGTCCGGCTTCAGCGTCAGGGTCTGCTTGAAATCGGCGACGGCCTTTTCGAGATCACCGTGTGACAGGTATTTCGTTCCGCGCATGAACCATGCGTCGATCACCTGAGGATCCTGGTGAATCACGTCGTTCAGCAGCGTGATAACACGCTTGAACGATCCCTCGGGGTCGTCCTCGCGATCCCTGGAGATGTCGGTTGCCTCGTTGAGTTTGTTAAAGAGACCTATCTTGTCCTTCGGATCGGCGCGGCCGGTGCGGGGATCCGATGCACTGGCGACGAATGTGCCGACATAGCCGAGCGCCGCGAGCCTTTCGCGCGCTTCGGGATCGACATCCGCCGCGGGCATCGACGCAACGACCTTGTTGAATCCACCTTCCAACGTGCGGAGTTCAGCGATCATGCGATCGCCGAGCGCCTGCCGCTCGGCAAACAGGTTGGTCGTCTCGTTTGGATCACGATCGACGTCGTAGAGCTCGGGACGCGGGGCATCGATCACTTTGTAGCGTCCCGATCGAAGCGCATGGAGGTCGCTCCAACCATAGTGATGAAGTGGGTACATCGCTTCAGAGTAGGCGTCGAGCGCAAGTTCGCTCTTTGCGCCGGTGAGCAATGGCACCAGGCTCACGCCAGAAATTCCAGAGGCCGGCGGCGCTGCAAGCAGGTCAAGCACGGTCGGCATGACGTCTACCGATCGGACCGGGTCGGCAACGCGCCGGTGACCTGTGCGGCTGAACGGTGTGCGAACCAGGAGCGGCACATGGGTGACGCTGTTGTAGACGAAGAACCCGTGCGCGCTCTCGCTGTGGTCGCCGAGGCTCTCGCCGTGATCGCCCATCACGACAATTACCGTGCGGTCGTAGAGGCCGCGTGACTGCAGTGTTGCGACGAGGCGTGCGAGTTGACTGTCTGCGAACGCGATCTCTCCGTTATAGGGGTGGCCTTTGTATTTCGTCGCGAAGGGCTCGGGTGGACGATAGGGCGCGTGCGGATCGTAAAGGTGAATCCAGGCAAAGAAGGGCGAGCCGTTCGATTGCTCGATCCATGGAAGCGCCTTGTCGAGCACTTCGTTTGCGGGCCGCTGAATGGCCGAGAGCGAGACGGCCCGGACGCCGCTCAGATCGAAGTCATCGAAGTAGGTGTCGAAGCCTTGGTTGATCCCCCACTTGCCGGCAAGCACATACGCGCCGACGAAGCCTCCAGTGCGATAGCCTCGTCCCTTCAGAATTTCAGCCAGCGTGACCTGATCGGGTCCGAGAAAAAATCCGCCGTTATCGCGGACGCCATGCTCGGGCGGGAACTTACCGGTGAAGATGCTCGAGTGCGCAGGAAGCGTCAGGGGCGCGACAGACACGGCCTGCTCGAACAGCGCGCCTTCAGCTGCCAGACGATCGAACGTCGGTGTCTCGACCTCGCGCGATCCATACGCGCCAATCCGATCGGCCCGCGTCGTATCAAGCGTAACGATGACGAGATTGAGCCGATCGCGCGCGACGCCGCGCGGCAGTTGTCCCACATCCACACCCGCGCTCGTCCTGATGGGGCGGCTGCGGGCGAACCAGGCACCTGCAGCCGTCAGGACGACGACGAGCACGATGAGGAGCGCAGCCCAGCGCTTCATTTCGGACGATCGTAGCGTGGAAGAGTCGAGATTGGACAGCGTTCACTGTCGCGCTGAAACGGACCACGGTTACGTCGAAGATCCGAAGAATCGAAGATCCGAAGTTGCAGGTATGGTCCGACGCCGGCCGGCCCGCGGCCGGCCCTCAGAGAGTCAGAGAACTACAGATACAAACAGCTTGTGATCAAGTGCTGCTTGTATTTGCAGTTCTCTGACTCCCTGACGCGCGAAGCGCGTGGCGGCGGACTCCATCTCTGTCCGGCTGGCGCACTGGCACCAGCCGGTTTGCTGTAGTTCTTCTTCGATTCTTCGATTCTTCGACGGCACCGTGGGTACGTCGCAGCACGACGCTGAACCATGCTGATTAGTCAAGTTGATTACATCCCGCAACTGATGTGATCATTCTGAGGCGCATGCCTGAGAACAAGAAACGTCCTGCAGGCAGGACCTCATCGCGACCCGAATCGGCCGCACGCACCACAAAAAAGCCTCCTTCAACAGCTGATAGGTCGGCAGCTCCGGCAGCGAAAGCTTCTTCGAAGCAGCAACCGACAACGCCGGGGACGGTGGAAACGTCGCGGGCGAAGACGTCGACCCCGAAACGAACGCGAAAGCCGAGCGGGCCGCCGTTGTCGATCCTGATGGTGGCGTCAGAAGCGCACCCGTACGCGAAAACAGGCGGTCTCGCAGAAGTCGTCGCCGCCCTCCCGGACGCGCTGGGTCGGCTTGGACACCGCGTCACGCTGGTGCTGCCGAGATACCAGGGAATCGATCTATATGGCGCGCGCTCGCAAGCCACGAGCATCGCGATTGGCGGACGGACGCAGCAAGTGTCGTTTCACTCGCGCGAGGAACGACCGGGTGTGACCGTGGTGTTTGTCGACGTGCCCGAACTGTTCGATCGGCCGGGCGGGCTCTACAACGTGAACGGCGTTGACTATCCGGATAACGGGTGGCGATTTGCTGTGTTCAGCCGCGCCGCGCTCGAATACGTTCGCCTCCTCGGACAGCGTCCATCGATCATTCACGCGCACGATTGGCAGGCTGGTCTCGTGCCGGTTTATCAGAAGATGCATTTCTCACCCGATCCAATCGTCGGCGGCGTGCCCGCGATCTGCACGATCCACAACCTCGCGTTCCAGGGAATTTTTCCTGCCGCGACGTTGCCCTCGCTCGGGCTTGGCCCCGAGTTGATGGACGTCCAGGCGCTCGAGTATTGGGGCCAGATCAGTTATCTGAAGGGCGGTATCAACTTCAGTGAACGCCTCACGACGGTCAGTCCCACTTACGCGCGCGAGATTCTCACGCCCGAGTTCGGGTTCGGCTTCGACGGCGTGCTCAGGCGCCGCGCGGACGCGCTGACAGGCATTCTGAATGGCATCGATGTGGAGCGCTGGAATCCGGACCTCGACGGGTTCATCGGCGCGTCGTACTCGAAGACCGACCTGTCCGGAAAGAAAACAGCGAAGGGCCGGCTGCTCGAAACGGTCGGTCTCCGTTCTGATGGCGCGGTGGAGCGGCCAGTGATCGGCCTGATATCCCGTTTGACGTTTCAGAAGGGATTCGATCTCCTCGCCGCAGCCATCGATGAACTCATATCTCTGGACGCGTCGTGGGTGATGCTCGGCAGCGGCGATCGCGAGTACGAGGACCTCTGGCGCAGCCTGGCGGCGCGGTTTCCGAGTCGCATCTCCACCACCATCGGTTTCGACGAGCGTCTGGCTCACCAGATCGAGGCCGGTGCCGACATGTTCCTTATGCCGTCGCGATATGAGCCTTGCGGCCTGAATCAGATGTATAGCCTGCGGTACGGGACGCCTCCGATCGTCCGGGCGACCGGGGGGCTGGACGATACGGTCATCGACGCCGCCCAACCGGGTGGAAATGGCTTCAAATTCAAGGGATACTCGCCAACGGACCTGGTGGCCGCCGTGCGGCGTGCTCTGGACCTCTTCCGCAAGCCTAAGGAATGGCGAAAGATCCAACAAAACGGCATGAAACTTGACTTCTCTTGGGACGCTTCCGCCCGGGAGTATGTCAAAGTGTATGAAGGGGCCGTTGCGGCGGTCCAGACGAACCCCTAGCGGGTATTCACCGAGGCACTGATACATGGCATCTGAGAAGATCACGACCCTTACCGACACCAACTTCGAGCAGTCCGTCATCAAGGCACCGCAGCCGGTCCTTGTTGACTTCTGGGCTGAGTGGTGCGGCCCCTGCAAACGGCTCGGTCCGACCATCGACGAGCTGGCGTCCGACTACGACGGCCGCGTCATGGTCGCGAAACTGAACGTCGATGACAATCCGGGCATTGCTGGCCGGTTCAGCATTCGCGGCATCCCAACACTTCTCTTGTTCAAAGGCGGCCAGATCGTCGAGCAGGTGGTCGGGCTCGCCGACAAGGATTCGCTCAAGAAAATCATTGATAAACACGTCTGAGCGAGCGACTGGGGATGGCCGACCTGCGAAACGTCATCATCATCGGGTCCGGTCCCGCCGGGCTCACTGCCGCCCTTTATTCCGCGCGCGCCAATCTCAGACCGCTTCTCATTGAAGGTATCGAAGCGGGCGGCCAGTTGATGTTGACCACCCTTGTCGAGAACTGGCCAGGGTTTCGCGACGGCATCATGGGGCCCGAGCTGATGGAAGAAATGCGCGTCCAGGCCGAGCGATTCGGGGCCGAAACGATTCGCGGTCACGTCACCAGCGTCAACCTGCGATCGCATCCGTTCTCGGTCAGGACTTCAGACGCGGAATACACCTCGCGCGCGATCATCATTGCGACTGGTGCGTCGGCGCGGTTGCTTGGCTTGCCATCCGAACGCGGGCTGCTGGGGCACGGTGTCTCCACCTGCGCCACGTGCGACGGATACTTCTTCCGCGGCAAACCCATCGCGGTTGTCGGAGGCGGAGACTCGGCGATGGAAGAGGCGATCTTTCTCACCCGCTTTGCGTCTCAGGTGATCGTGGTCCATCGGCGCGAGACGCTGCGCGCGTCGAAAATCATGCAGGATAAGGCATTCGCCAATCCGAAGATCTCGTTCGAATGGAACTCGGACGTCGAGGAGATCACCGACATCGGCAAGGGTGCAGTCACCGGGATGGTCTTGCGGAACAACAAGACCGGCGAGCGCAAGGAAGTCCCGGTCGAGGGCGTCTTCGTGGCCATCGGCCACACGCCGAATACATCGTTATTCAAGGACCAGATCGAGCTCGATCCCAACGGCTACATCGTCACGCACATGGGATCCCGCACCAACGTCCGCGGCGTCTTCGCGTGCGGCGATGTCCAGGATCATGTCTATCGTCAGGCCATCACCGCGGCGGGGACGGGTTGTATGGCGGCCATTGATGCCGAACATTTCCTCGATGCACTGCCGCAGCACTTGGGGGAACCAGAGGTGCAGGCGGCTGACTTATAAAGGTAAAAGGTAGAAGGTAACCCTTTTGCCTTTTACCTTTTGCCTTTTTCAGTCAATCCACCCGCCGCCAACGACGACATCGGCGGCATACATCACCACTGCCTGGCCGGGTGCGACAGCGTACTGAGGCGCATCGAACGTGACGCGCACACGATGGTCGCCAAGCGGTACGATCGTCGCCGCGGCTTCCTGATGACGATGGCGGATACGCGCAGTGACGCGCGTACCTGACGGAGGCGGTGTTCCCGCGATCCAGTTGACGCGCGAAGCCGTGAGCTCCGTGCGTTCGAGCGACTCCTTCGGCCCGACGGTGACGGTCTGCTGCGACGCGTCGAGCGCGACGACGTAGAGCGGAATGGGCGAGGCGAGCCCGAGTCCCTTTCGCTGACCGACGGTGAATCGATGGACACCTGCGTGTGTTCCAACAGCCTTGCCGGTCACATCGCGAATGGTTCCGCCGCGGGTAGACGTGCCGCGCTCTTCGAGAAACGACGCGTGCTCGCCTGAGGCGACGAAGCAGATCTCGTGGCTGTCAGGCTTCTCGGCGACGGCAAGACCGAGATCGCGCGCGCAATCGCGCACTGCCGGCTTGTCGAGCGCGCCGACCGGGAACATCGCGTGCGACAGCTGGTCCTGGGTCAACGTGAATAGAAAGTACGACTGGTCCTTTGCCGGATCGATCCCGCGCTTGAGCGCATACCGGCCGGTCTCGGTATCCAGATCGACGCGCGCGTAGTGGCCGGTCGCGACAAAATCGGCCCCCAGACCCTCGGCGCGGCTCACGAGCGTCGCAAACTTGAGATCCCCATTGCAGTGAACGCATGGGATCGGCGTGCGGCCAGTCGAATACTCGTTGACGAAATTCGAGATCACCGTGTCGGCAAACTCGCGCTCGAAATTGACGATGTAATGCGGGATCCCGAGTTTCGCCGCGACACGCCGCGCGTCGTGGAGATCGTCAATCGTGCAGCACGTCCCGAAGGCGCGCGACGACGGGCCGGCATCGGGCGTCTGCGAGCCGGCCTGGTCGTATAACTGCATCGACATGCCGACGACGTCGTGTCCGGCGCGAACCAGCAGGCCGGCCGCCACAGACGAGTCCACGCCGCCGGACATCGCAACTACGACACGCATGGGGTCAAGCGCGTACCTTCGCGCGCGTGAGACTTCTCAGCTTGTCAACGATTGGAGGCAGCTTCGACACCACGAAATCGACCTCCGCCTCCGTATTGCCGGCGCCAAGACTGAGACGAATAGAATTCTGGGTGCGCGGGGAGGGGAGACCCATCGCTCGAAGTACATGCGACGGCTCGAGCGTCCCGGACGAGCAGGCCGAGCCGGTGGAAACCGCAACCCCTTCGAGATCGAGCGCAATCAGGAGACTCTCGGCCTCGACGGCATCGAAGCTGATGTTGGTCGTATTCGGGACACGCGGCTCACGAGAGCCGTTAATCGCCGTACCCGACACCCTGGCGAGGATCGCTTCCTCGAGACGATTGCGCAGCGAACCAAGACGTGCCGCCTCGCCGGTCAGCTTCTTCTTCGCCAACTGCGCCGCCACTCCGAGTCCGGCGATCCCCGGAACATTTTCTGTCCCCGCTCGCCGGTTCCGCTCGTGCTTCCCTCCGGTGAGAATCGACGTGACCCGCGAACCGCGCTTGATCCAGAGTGCGCCCACACCCTTCGGCCCGTTGAATTTGTGGGCGGAAAGGGAAAGGAAGTCCACTCCAAGCGCCCGGACGTCCACCGGGATCTTTCCCACGGACTGAACGGCGTCGGTGTGGAACAACGCACCGCGATCGTGCGCGATTCGTGCGAGCTCGCCGATCGGCTGAATGGTTCCAATTTCATTATTTGCGTGCATGACCGAAACGATGACGGTGTCGTCGGCCATCGCCGACCGCAACGCCTCCGGGTCGACGATGCCCGTCTGATCGACCGGTAGGAGCGTTGTCCGCCACCCCCGCCGTGCGAGCGCTCGCAGCGTGACCAGGACAGCCTCATGCTCGATGCTGCTGGCAATGAGATGCCGCTTGCCCGTGGGTTCCAGTGCCTCCGCAACGCCTCGAAGCGCGAAGTTGTCCGACTCGGTGCCGCCGCTGGTGAAAACGATCTCTGATGGCTCAGCGGCAATAAGGGCAGCCACAGCTGACCGGGCTTCATCCAAAATTGCCTTCGCTCGCTGGCCAAAATGGTGAACACTAGACGCGTTCCCGAACTCGCCCGTCATCACACGTGCGATCGTTTCGGCAACCGCCGGGTCAACAGGCGTAGTCGCGTTGTGGTCGAAATAGATCCGCATAGTCCGATTTCTTCATGTTAGCATTCGCCTCTAACTCTCAGCAATAAAAGGACTAGACACCGGGCGAAGCGCGTGCGTATACTGACCCGACCCTGCAGCCAGAGCCGCGGAACTTCGATAACTAAAGGTGGAGATTGCCAATG
>JBKPSH010000055.1:0-41013 GCA_046734955.1 Acidobacteriota bacterium | reverse complement strand
CATCCGATCCCTTCGCGTGCCGCGGATAGATCGCCAGGCCGACGGCCGCCCAGAACAGGCCACGAAGCCTGCGCGCGAGTGCGAGCGCCGCACCGCCGCTGACCGCACCGACGGCGGCCACGGCCGCAAGGCTCGATGCTTCGAGCGCGCCAAGATTTGCCGGGATGAACGCAGACGCGAAGCTTGCCACCCGTGAGAACGTCTCGACGGCGAGCGCGCCATTCAGTGAAATTGTTGCGCCCGTTGCCCGGAGAATGACCCAGGCCTCGAGTGCCATGCATCCGTAAGCCACGACGGTCGCGATCAGCAGTACTACCAGCCGCGTTGGATTTCCGCGCAGCAGTTCCAGCATCTGACGCTCAACCGCGGCGACGAAGCGCATCATGCGCCCGCGCACGAACGACGTCCCCAACCAGCGGTCGATTCGGAGAATCCACGACTGAAAGTACGTGCCACGGCCGGCGATCACCAGCGCCGTCAACAGCGCGACAAAGCCGCTGGCAATCGCGAAGGCGCGAAACACGCGGAACCACGTGTGACTCAGCGGCAGGCCGATGATGGCGAAAAGCGATCCGACACCGACGATCCACGTCGTGACGATCACGTAGGCAATGCGTTCGAGCGCGACGGCTGCGGTTGCCTGCCGCGCATCAACCATGTCGCCGAGTAGCACCACCTTGAGCGGTTCACCAGCAATTCCGCGCAGCGTGAGATAACTGAACGCTTCCGCAGCCAACCGGACGCGTGCGAGCCGCGCGAAGCTAACCGGTCCAGGGTTCCACCATTTCTGTGTTCCTCCGTGTTCTTCCGTGGCCTGTGTTCCTCCGTGTTCTTCCGTGGCCTGTGTTCGTCCGTGTTCCTCCGTGGCCCGTGTTCGTCCGTGTTCTTCCGCGGCGGGAAAGCACCAGGCCCAGGCCCATGTGCGGACAAGGTGCCACAGCCCGCTGAACAACAGGGCGAGTGGCAGCGCGATACCCAGATCCTCGATCGTCCCGATCGCCGTTCCCACGTTGATGTAGTAGAGCGTGACGGCGAAAAGGACCACGCCGACCGCGAGAGCGCCCAGGCGAATCACGCGCTCCGCGCGTGGGCTTCGGCGTGTTGACGTCGATTCGCTCACGCGACTTCCGGCTCAGGCTGGGTGCCGAGCAAATCCTCGGCGTTCTGGAGATCCGCCAGCGTATCGATATCGCACCACGTCGCACCCCCGACGTCGATCGCGCGCATCAGCCGCCGCGCCGCGAGCGCCCGAATGCCTGCGCTCAACGTCGTCTCGCCTGCGTGCCGCGCGTCGCGCAACGCATCGAACAACACGGGATTGCAGACGAACAGGCCGGTATCGAGCGCGTCGTAGGTCGGGAGCGTCTTACCGATTGCGGTGATCCGATCGCCGCACAACCGGACCTTTGTCGCTTCGGCCGCGGCCCCGCTGGCGACACCGCGGCGATCGACTGCAAGCAACGATTCACGTGCCCCGACCTCGGCCCGCAGCAACCGCGACAGGACCGGAGCCTCGAACAGGTGATCGCCCATCAGCAATGCGAAACGACGATTGCCGAGCGACTCGCGAACCGCCAACACGGACACGCCGTTTTCCAGATGCCACTCAGGGTTGTATGTGATGCGTACCTGTGTGCCGCGAGGCGCCCCGTTGGTCACGACATCCCGCAGTGTGTCCGCCTGGTATCCAACGACCACGTGGAAGGTCGAGATGCCGGCCTTCGCTGCGGTTGCCAACGTGCGGAGAATGAGCGGCTGCCCGAGAACGGGTTGCAGGAGTTTTGATCGGCGTGAAACGCTGTGGAACCTGTCGCCGTTTCCGGCCGCGAGAACAACAGCGTCCCGCACAGGGTTTGACGTACCTGAAGTCACCACCACCTCGGAGTCACTGGCGAACTGCAGCAGATACTCGGTCCTCACGTCCGATCTCTGCAGTGCGTCGAGCTCGACCATGACCGCGACGCGGGCCGGCGAGCTCACTTCGTTCGCATTATGCAAACAAAGTGACGACACGGAAGGTGCTGTGCCAGAGCTGGTTTCAGTACTCCGAGCGGGATGAATTTGATGACAGGGATGGGTCGGCAAGCACGGCTCGTGGCGCCAGACCGCGCTGCACCAGCAACGCCGTGCCAATGAGCGACCAGATTCCCATACGCGCCTTTCTGACGATCGAGACAGTGACGCCCGCAGGGCCACCCAGCCCAAGTAATTTGGTCACCAAGCCGGTTCCTGCTTCACCGACACCCACCTGAAAGGGCAGGAATTTGAACGCGACGGTGATGAGACGGTCGGCGGTCTCAACAATGAACGACGACAGGAGCGGCGGCTGTGCACCGAGAATGAGCCACAGCGTGAGATGTTTTTCGATGACGCCGAGCGCATGAAACGACAGTTCGAGTCCGACGAGCGGCACAATGGTCTGTCGCCGGCGAGACGCAAATGTCAGGACCGCTCCTTCCATCGCGCGCAGCTTGTCGAGGCGAGAGCCGGCGATCCTCGCGACCGGCCCCAGCGTCGTGACGATCGCGGGCCGCCGCCATAACACCCAGGCGACAACGAGAAAGATCGCAACAATCGCGGCGATGGCGATCTGACTGATCTCGCGGAGTTGCACGGGCAGATCGACGCTGACGAGTAGTGCGGCCGCGCCCGCGGCAATCATGGCACCGACAGTGAGTGTGTAGATCACGTTCTCGATAGCGAGCGCTGTCAGCGCCGGCCCGATCGGGATGTGGCCACGCACGCAGGCGATCTTGGTTGGCTCGCTCGCGAGTGGGCCGAGCGGCGTCACGTTACCCACTGAGTCGCCGCAAACGACAGCGGCGAAAGCGGTCGTGAATCCGAGTGCATGGGGCGGCTCGATGCACAGCATCCAGGCGGCGGCACGCGCGGCGAACCGGAGGCCACCGAGCGCGACGATGAGCGCAAGGCCCCAGCCGATTTTCTGGAAACCGGTCCAGATTTCGCGCGGATAGCTCCAGACCAACCACACAAACAGTGCGATGCCGGCAATTGCCGTCAGCGCGCTGGTAATCGTCATCGGTCGCGTCGGCCGGGTTTCGGACACGACGCCATCATATAATCTGCGGGCCTATGCTCCCCGGCTCTTTCCAGGTGCCGGCCGCCCTGATTCTTTTGGTCGGCGGTCTCTGCTCATGCTTCGCGGGCTACCGGATCTTTCGCTGGGTGCTCGCATTTTTCGGATTCGTCTTCGGCGCGCTGTTCGTTGGAGCGGCGATGGGCAGCGATCAGACGCTCTGGATGATCGCGGCATGGCTCATTGGCGGCTTGATTGGCGCAGTCATACTCTTTGCCGCGTACTTCGTTGGCGTCGCGTTAATCGGCGCCGGGATTGGTGCCGGGGCGGCGATGGTCCTGTGGGCCGCTGTCAACCGTGAGCCTGGGATCTGGCCGGTCATCATCCTTGCGGTCATTGGCGCGATCGGTGCACTTGCGGTGCAGCGTCACGTCATCATCGTGGCGACCGCGTTCGCCGGAGCCCAGACGGCGGTCGTCGGCGCCGCCGAACTCATCGGCGGACGTAATCTCGAATCCGCCACGCGGCAGATGGTCCACGTGTATCCGCTGGACCCGGTCCCCAACACGCGCGTCGATCTCATCGCCTTCGTCGTGCTCGGCCTTCTCGGGCTGGTCATCCAGCTCAGGACGACAACGAAGAAGAAGTCGTAGCCTCGGAATCGCTCATCACTGATCACTCATCGTGAATCACGAATCCTCGAATCCTTGTACGCTCATCGCTGATGAGAATCGATCCACCGATTGCCAATTCACGGATGAGTGATTCGACGATTTAACGATGAGCGATCCAGGATCAGTGATCAGTGATTAGCGATTCAGAGCGACCGCGATAATAATGATCAGGAAGTCTATTTGAGCTGAACGGAGCGACAGAATGGCGACATTTTCTCGAACGGTGACGGTTGACTGGTCAGGCCCCATCATGGAAGGGAAGGGCGTTGCAAAGGCGGGAACCGGAGCGTTCACGCTGCCGGTGACATTCCCGTCGCGCATCGGCGAACCCGCGGGCACGACGAGCCCGGAAGAATTGATGGCCGCATCACACGCGTCGTGCTACGCCATGGCGCTGAATGCGACGCTCGGACGGAAGCAGGCAAGCGCATCGCGCACGCTCATCACCGCTACGGTGACCGCCGATAAAACCGAGACCGGCATCAAGTTGCAGTCCTCGAAGCTCAAGGTCACCGCCGAAGGACTCAAGGGAATCGACAAATCCCAGTTCGCAGACGTGGCGCGAGAAGCGGAAAAAGGGTGTCCGATTTCGAATGCCATCCGCGGGAATCTGCAGATCGAGGTGGAAGCGGACGCGAAGTAGTTCGCAGCGAGTTCACGGTGCAGGCGCGCGCTTGGCCTTGGCCGTCGCGCGTCTCCACACACTGAACGTTCGTGCTCAGTTTCGCCTGAATGCCGTTGTGCGGGTGCGCAGGAATTCCTTGAGCGATGCCTCGACATCGGCCGGCAGTGTCGACGCGGTTGCTTCGCGCACGATCCGCGGCGTCTCGCAATACGATGCCACGAACGCGGCGCATCGGTCACAGCCGGCGACATGTTCGTCGAGCGCCGCATGTATCTCGGGCGAGAGAACACCTTCGAGATAATCCATGAGCAGCTCGACGCCGGAGACACAACTGACCGGGTTCATGACTTGACCTCGACGAGATTACCGAGAAATCCGCGCAGCATCAGACGAGCACGGTGAACGCGCTGCCGCACTGTGGCGGGCTCAATGCCCAGTGTCCGCGCGACGTCGGCGGTTGACATCTCTTCGAGATCCCGGAGCACGAACGCTTCGCGATAGAGATCGGGCAAACGCGCGATCACTTCGCGCGCCTTGTCAGCAAGGAGCCGTCGATCGAGCAGTTCGTCAGCGCGTGACGCCACCTGCAATTCCGCCGGCGTCGCTGCGTGCATCCCTTGCGCGTCGAATCGAGGCAGAAACGTCTCCAGCGACGTCGCCGCGCGCCGCATCCCGGCGCGGCGATGCATCAGCGCCGCATTGCTTGCGATTCGGTACAGCCACGTTCCAAATTGCGATTCTCCGCGAAACGACGATAGGTGGCGGTAGACCTGAAGGAAGGTTTCCTGCAGAACATCCGGCGCGTCAGTGTCGCTGGTGAGACGGCATGCCAGGCGATAGATGCGCGCCTGATACCGGCTGACGATAGTTTCGAAGGCAGAATCGTCCCCGGCTGCGGCCCGCGCGGCAAGCGTCTCATCGCTGGGTTGCACGGTGGGGACGATCATTGCACTCCGATTTATCCGTGTTCAGTCCGTGGTCCCGGATCCGTTGTCCGGGATCCGGGATCCGATCGAGCTTACCGCTGCCTTTCCGCAGTCTTAATGGCCGCTCTTACTTTAGCCGCCAATTCCGGCGTGATCTCGGTAATTCCGTGGTCGTGCGCTGCGTGGTCCACCACCTTCTGCAAGAGTTCCTCTTCCGTATCCGCGCTCGCGGTAAACGGGCAATCGGGAACGATTTCCGCGCAGGCAATGCGCTTCGCTTCGTCAATATGCGGTGCCGTCATCTGTCGTGCTCCTTCTGGACGTTTTCATGTCCGTCCTTGAGATGCTGGCGCGCGCTGATTGTGACAGACGACGGACGGCGATTCGCTCCGATTGTCACACGATTGCCCGGGGCGGCATCTCACCGGCATGGCACTACACGTCGCGGAACTGTGGCGATATCCGGTGAAATCATTGGCCGGCGAGCGATTGTCGGCGGCCATTATTGGACCTGCCGGAATTCCCGGTGATCGCAGCGTTCGCGTCCGAGGACCAGAAGGCGTCCGAACAGCGAGGCGTCAGTACCGGTTACTCGGACTGCGAGGGACGCTCGATGCGGACGGCCATCCGCGAATCAACGAACATCCCTGGGATACTCCTGATGCCCTCGCATTGGTGAAGACCGCCGCCGGCGCCGACGCATGGCTCGAATCGTATGACGGCGTCGATCGCTTCGACATTCTTCCGTTGCTCGTCGCCACTGACGGTGCGGTCGCAGCGTTCGGCCGCGATGTCCGCCGGCTCCGGCCGAACATCGTCATTGGTGGTGTCGATGGACTCGCCGAGCGCGATTGGCCGGGCGCCGAGCTTCACATCGGCAAGGTGATCATTAGGCTCGACGCATTACGCGGACGATGTCACATGACGACGATCGATCCGGACACACTGGAGGTGAACCCCCGTGTGCTGCGCGATATTGTCCGGCGGTTCGACAACAAGCTCGCCCTTGATGCCGAAGTGATTCGAGGCGGAGCGATCCGCGTCGGGGATCCGGTGACGATTGTCATGAACACCCGCGCATGGGCCTGACGCGTTATACGTCCTTAACGCTGATGATCGGATCAATTCGAGCAGCGCGGTGCGCCGGCACATAGGCAGCGACCGACGCTACCAACAGAATGGACAGCACCGAAGTCACCAGGATGAACGGGTCAGACGACGAGACCTCGAAAAGAGCCTGGGCCAAAAGCACGCGCGCCGCAAGCCCACCCGCGAGGGCAACAGGAACTCCGATTGTTATTCCCACGCCAACGACAGTGCACACATCTCGCATTACCATCCGTGCCATCTGGCCGGGCGCAGCGCCGAGTGCCATTCGTATTCCGATCTCGCGACGGCGGCGCGCAACCAGCGCAGCTGACATGCTGTGGATTCCAATCCCAGCGAGTATTGCGGCCAGCACGCCGAAAGCGCTGGACAGCGCTGCCAGCATCCGCTCTTCCAACAACGCGGCCGCGACCTGATCTTCCATTTTGACAATCGCTGGCGGCGGTAACGTCGGAGCGGCGGCGTGAATCGCGGCGCGAAGGGACGGCGTCAAAAACTCGACGCTCGTCGCCGCAGTCCGTATCAAGAAGGTGTTGGCCGGCGCAGTCGGGTCCTGCCGAGACGCGCGGTAAGTGAAGAGAGGCGCAACGCCCCGTAGATTCGTAAACCGGACATCCTTGACAACCCCCACGATCGTTGCGGCCGAGCCTGCAAAGAGGATCTGGCGGCCGAGCGGATCCTCACCAGGGAAGTAGCGTCGCGCGAGACTTTCACTGACGACGACGCGTTTGGGTGCGCGCTCGTCGTCTTCTGCAGTGAAATCCCGCCCCGCGATTACAGGTATTCCCATCGTCTCGAAAAACCGTGGTCCGACAAAGTTGTGAAAGATTCGCGGTTCGTCCGGTGCCGGCGCACGACCGAGTACCGTGATTCCGCTACTGCTCATGGATGGATCGCCGCCGAGCGGTGTATCCATCGTGACGGTCACAGATTGGACGCCGGGCAACGCGCCCAATCGTTCATCCAAATCCTCGTATAGCGCGCGTGCGGTTGCTCCACGATACGCCGGTCCCGTCGATATGCTGACGACCAGAACGCTTTCCTGATGGAACCCGGTATCGACTAAGCGGAGCTTTTGCAGAGTCCTGACAAATAGGCCCGCTGACGTGAGCAGGAGGACGAGCAGGGCAACCTGTGCCACGACCATCGTCCGTCCCCAAACCGTCCGCGTACGATCGACACCGCCCCTGTTTTGTTGCAGTCCGGGCTGAACGTTTGGACGGCTGGCGGCGACTGCGGGAAGGAGGCCGAACAAGACGACGGTCACCATCGTCACAACAGCGGCAAACACAAGTGTGCGCACGTTGGGCGCGGTCTCGAGCGCAATTGGTGTCCGGCCGCGGGACATCATCGCGAGCAGCAGACTCGTTACTGCATACGCGACCCATACACCGGCCGCACCGCCGGCCGCCGCGACGAGCACACTCTCGGTGAACAGTTGGCGCACGATACGGGCGCGCGTTGCTCCCAAGGACAGCCCGACCGCAATCTCGTGTTGCCTCGCGACGGAGCGAACGAGCAAGAGTCCGGCGAGGTTGGCGCAGGCGAGCAGTAGCACTACGACAACGGACGCCATGAGAATTTGTAGTGGCCGCGAGAACTGCCGGCGAAGCTCGTTCAGGCCCTGTGTACCGGGATCAAGTTCCAGAGTCACCGGTGGGCGCGGCGGTAAGGTGTTGCTGTTGGCGAGCTGCGCCCATCGCACCCGCAACGCGGCGTGCGCCTGGTCGCGCGAAACACCTGGCGCCAATCGTCCCAACAGGTAGAGCCATCGTGAGTTTGCCGGCATCTGGATTGTAAAGGTTGCAAGCGGCACGGTGACATCAACGTAGCGTCCCGGTTGCGTGCCGAAGAAGTCACGGGGCGTGACGCCGACGATCGTGAACGAACGCTCTTGGATCTTGACCAGCCGTCCAACTACATTTCGATCCGCGGCAAACCGCTGCTGCCAGTAGCGGTAGCTGATGACGGCGACAGCCTCGTGATCCTGTTCGTTGAGGATCCGTCCGAGGACCGCGTTGAGGCCAAGCACCGCATGATAGTTCCCCGACACCCACTGCGTCAGCGCGAGATCGGTTTCGCCGTTCACGCTGACATGCGTATTCGGGACCGGGCGGAATGCCGCGAGCCCCGCCAGGACATCGTGCGTTTCGGCCAGGTTCAAAGCCGCAGCGGAGGAAAACGGAAAGATATCTCCTGCCGGGCCGCGTTGGTGCAGCACGATCAATTCCTGCGGGTTCTCCACCGGCAGCCCGCGGAAAAGCACGGCATCGGCCAGCGAGAAGATGGCTGTGTTAGCGCCGATGCCTAGCGCCACCGTTAGTATCGCCACGGCGGCAAACAGTGGATTCGCGCGCAAGGTGCGAAGCGCATACCCTGCGTCGCGAATCACATCTTCGAACCATGGCAGCCGATGTTGGATGGTCGGTGCTTGCGCCATGGTGTGTTAGACGGCTGTCGTCAAAATGCGTTGGTCATTCGTCTATACGGGCCAATGGGCGGCGAGAAGTTGAGCTAGATTCTCCACCTGTGGACGACATACTTCGATTCCCGTCAGCGGTGAAACACGACCCGGCAATCGATGCCTGGCTGGGCGCGCAACGCGATGATCTGCGACCGCTCGCAGAAACCTGGTTGACGCGCATGCGCTGGCGCAACTCGTCGAAGCGGCGTACATCGACATGAAGACGCGACTCCGGAAGTGAGCAGCGCGTCGCTGTTCGCGAATCTCTCGAGTCGCTGATGCGAGCGCCGGGACTCTCAAGTCTTAGCGTCTTTCGAGCAACTTCTTGGCCGCCCGTAACGCCGCTTCCATTCCCTTCTGCGCTTCGTCTCGCACCTTGCCCCGAATGATTGGGCCGACAAAGCCACCTAATCCATCCGAACGACTCTGGCTGACGCTTGCGAACCAGAAACCGGCGCCACGAGCGGGATCTGGGACCAGCACCCTCAACTCGATCGCCGTCCAGAAATAGTGGTTGGCGTAGAGCATCTTTGTTGCGACCGCCGCGGCCTCTGGCTGCTCGACGATCACCACGTGGTTGATGCGAATCGTCGGTTTCAACCCGAACTTCGCCGACTGCCAATACAGGAACGACTGGGCGCCTGGAATTGAGGCCTTGGGGTAGTCGCGCAAATAGGTCCTGAGCGCCGGCAGATACTCGGTGAGGAGCGACATCCGGTCGATCATCGTCTCGAATTCTTGCGCAACGAACGTCGGCCTTGCGCTGTCTCGATAGGTGGCGAGCGCCGCGTTTCCCGCCTGCTCATAGCGGTTGACATATTCGAGCGCCATCGCCCTGAAGAGCGATTCCACCGCACCGGTTACCTGCGGCAATGGCTTCGTCCAATCGACTTCCTTCCGGATCCGCGTGAGTGCGTCCTCGCCGAGCTTCAACTCGCAGTCTCCAACTGTGCAAGACTTCAGGTCTTCTACGTCATCGGGCGGCAGAGTGAGCTGATCGAAGTCTTCCAATCGTGGCGGATTGCTGATCCTCTTGGTGACGAGGAAGTTCGGACCCTTTTCGAACCGCTCGATGTCCTTGATTGCGGCGACATAGGCGGAGATCGGCGCGTCGATCCAGACGGCGCCAAAGATCGCCACTTCCTTCGATGCATCGCCCGGAAGCAATTTCGTGACCGGTCGTCCTTGCAACAGCTGCTGACGGCTGTGCGGCGGCAGATCGACGTGCTGATTGACGTACTCACCCAGGCGGCCGGGAAGCACGCCGGATGTCTGCTGGTGCCCGTTTACATCCGCAGTCGGCCACAGCAGCACGATGATGAGCAGTGCGCTCGCCGTCGTTAGGGTTGTTGTCGAGGTGACTCTCATGGCCTGCGCTTTCTCGCTGCGAGACTCCGACTCGCTCGGCCCGGCAACTTTTGCAAACACGCTGCCCGACGCGCGACGCACCCCTAGTTGAGGCAACGCGAGCGGAAGTGAGGCTCCGAACACCTTTGCTGCCGCGAGATTTCGTGGCCGAAGTCTCCGTGGCGTTCTTTCTTCAGTATCGGAGCGACCTGGCGCGATCAGTCCCCGCGCAAGGCGATCACCGGGTCAATGCGGGTCGCGCGAAGAGCCGGCACCATGCACGCCAGCGCGGCCACTCCCGTCAGGGCGAACGCGGTGAGTGCAAAGGTTAACGAATCGGTCGCTGAGACATCGAAGAGCAGACTGCTGACGACGCGACTCATCGACCAGGCGCCGATCAGGCCGAGAGCGATGCCGCCCCCTGCCCACGTCATTCCCGACCGCAGCACCAGTCCAATCACGGAGATCCGCCGAGCCCCCATGGCGACTCGGACGCCGATTTCCTGGGACCTCTGGCTGACGCCATACGAGATGACGCCATAAATTCCCACAATCGTCAGGAACAGCGCCGCCGCGGCGAATGCTCCGGCGAGGGTCGTGGTCAGGCGCGCCTGCGCGACGCTTTCGTCGATCCATTCGTCGAGCGGACGCAGATCAGGAATGGGCAGAGTGGGTTCGATCTCACGAATCGCAGCCCGGATGGTTGGCAGGATCGCCTGGAGCGTCGCGTCCGTACGAATCACGAGTGAGATAGTGCCGTGCGGAAACTGCGCTGAGGAAAGGTAAAGCACGGGCGATGGGTCGCGATCGAGACCTCCGCCGCGCGCGGTGCCGTCGCTCCCACGGGTGTCGCCAACAACGCCTACGACTTCATGACTGCGGCCGTCGAACTCGAGAACTCGCCCCACGCCGTTCCCGTTGCCCCAGAGGCTTCGGGCGAGGCTCTCGCTGACAATGGCGACGAGCGATGAGCCCGGCTGATCCTGCACGCCGAACTCGCGTCCTGCCAATAGCGTCACACCCAGCGCTCGAAACAGACCACGGCTCACGACTTGTTCTAACGCAGAGCGCGGCTCGGACGACCCGCCGGCCGTCGCCCGATCGTGCACCGTCACGCCGCGGCGGACTCCGGGCGCGAATGGAACACTGGTCATCGAACCGACGGCGCGAACCGATGGCAGTGTTTCGAGGGACTCGAGCAAGGTTCGTTGAAACTCGCGTATGGCTGCCGCGTCCGGGTATTTCAGCTGAGGCGTACTCACGCGAGCAGTGAGGACCCCGCCTGGGTCAAACCCGAGCGGAACCTGCTGCAGCCGCACCAGGCTTTGCAGCAGCAGTGCCGCCATCACTACGAGCATGGTCGCCAGGCCTGTCTGTGCGACCACCAGGCCGTGTCGCCATAGTTGGTGCGACGGACCGATGGCGCCTTTACCGTTCTGCGTCAAGGCCGACACCAGATTCGCGCGTGCCCCGCGCAGCGCCGGCACCATCCCGAAGAACAGGCCAGAGGCAGTCATGATGAATAGGCCGAAGACGAGAACGATCCCATCGAGGCGAATCTCGTCGACTCGTGGAATCGTGGCGGGGACGAGTGTCCGCAGGGCTTGAATCGAAAGACCGGCGACCGCGATTCCGCAGACGCCGCTGACCACCGCCAACGAAACGTTTTCGGTGAGGAGTTGCCGGGCCAGGCGAGCCGGACGCGCGCCGAGCGCAGCGCGAAGTGCGAGTTCCCGCTGTCGGCCGGTTGCGCGCGCGAGCACGAGGTTGGCGACATTTGCGCACGCGATCAGGAGCACGACACCCACGGCGCCAAGTAGCAGCATGAGCGACACGCGGACCCGAGGATCGAACATGGACCGCTGCGGTCGCTCGATCCACACGCTCCAGTTCCGATTTGTCGCCGGGAACTCCTGTTCCATGCCGGCGGCGAGTCGGCGCATCTCGGCCCTGGCTGGATCCAGCGACACCTGCTGGCGCAGGCGCCCGACCGCGCGCAGCGTGTGGTTGCCACGGTCCTGCGCCGTATCCATCGGCAGCGGAACAAAGATCTGCCCCGCGCCGACCGATCCAATCTGCGTGCGTCCGATCTCCCGAAACGCTGTCGGCACGATGCCGATAATCTCGTAGCGGACACCGTTCAGAGTAATCGTGCGGCCAACAACTGCCGGATCTCTGCCAAATGCACGTACCCATAACGACTCGGCGAGCAGCGCCACCGGCGCAGCGGCGGGGTTCTCGTCGTCTGCGGTCAGAGGTCGGCCGACGATCGGCGCGATGCCAAGCACCTTGAACATTGAGGCGGTGACGGCGCTTCCCACGATACGTTCCGGATCACCATGCTCTGTGAGGGTGAAGTCTCGCCCATTGAACGCCGCGAGTGCCTCGAAGCTCCGGGCGCGCTCGACCCACGACAGATAGTTGAGCAGCGACACGCGGAAGAAAGGACCGCCGCCGGCGCGGCTGTTGTCCTCGAAGACCTCGACGAGGCGATCGGCGTCCGGATACGGTAAGGGCTTCAGGAGCACGCCGTGCACGACGCTGAAGACGGCAGTGTTCGCGCCGACGCCCAGCGCCAGTGTCAGCATTGCCGCGAGTGCGAGGACTGGCGTCCGCCGCCACGTCCGCCACGCGTGTCGCGCGTCCTGCACCAATGTCGAGAGCTGCTCCTTCGGAGCCGTGCGCGCCAGGTCGGCGACCAGAGCGACCCAGATGCTCGCTCCCTCACCGCGCACACGGTCGCGATAGAGGCGTGTCATCTCCTCGGCGTAATCGTCGGAGAAGTCGCGCGGGTATAGACGCAACAGACGTCGGTAAACACGTTCGCCGATCGTAGCTCTGGCCATAGCCTCGAGCTACCCACGCGCAGGCGTCAGTCCCACCGCCTTCGCCTGGCGGAGCAACGTTGCGAGCCGTGCCGCTTCTGCCTGCGCGACAGAGCGTCCGAATGGTGTGATCCGGTAATACCGCCGCCGCTCGTCGTCCTCTGCCGGGCGCTGACGATCACTGAGTTCGACGATGAGATCGTCGTCGAGCATACGTCTGATGGATCCGTAGAGCGTGCCAGGGCTCAGCTTGAGAGCGCCATTCGTGCGTGCGGCGACGTCCTGCATGATCGCGTAGCCGTGGCGGTCCTGGTCCGCGATCGCCACGAGGATGTGAAACGTTGCAACGGGCAACGGCAGCAAGTCGCCGGGGTTAGTCGGCGAAGCCATGGTGAGGACGGAACAGTGTCATACGCCGACTATAACGTTATGCGTTATACCTGTCAACGTTAGAGTGTGCGCATGGCATGACTTCCCATCGTCACAGAGGGATCATCATCCCTCCCGCAGCGCGTTCGCCGGCTCGATCCGCCAGAAGCCATAATCGAGCACCGCCACGCGGTCGTGCCCCGGTTGATTGTCGCCCGGCAGCGGACCGCGGCCGAGCGCGAGTTGCCAGGCTACGGAGACAGCTTGCAAGGCTACTCGTATCGGAGTGCCTGGATCGGGTCGATGCGAGAGGCGCGGCGCGCCGGAATCCATGCGGCGAAACTGCCGGCGATGGCCAAGACGGAGACCGCAATCCCGATGCTCGCGGGATCGTTCGGCTGAACGCCGTAAAGGAGGCTGCTGATAATTCGCCCGAGCCACCACGCCGCAGCCAGGCCGACGACGATGCCGCAGCCCAGAACCGAACCGGCCTCGCTCAAGACCATCCTGAGGATGCTCCTGCCTTCCGCGCCGATCGCGATCCTGATGCCGATTTCACGTGTCCGCCGCGCAATCCCGTACGACAGCACGCCATACAGCCCGATCGCGGCGAGCAACAAGGCGAGCGCCCCGAACAGTCCCGAGATTGTCGCGAGCAGATGTTCGCGGAGCAAAGAGCGATCGATCTGATCCTGAGCGGTCGCGATGTTATAGACGATCGCGTGACGGTCGACTTCAATTGCCTTCTGGCGCAGTGTCGGTGCAAACCTCAGGGGATCGCCAGCAGTGCGGACGAGGACGGTCATTTGCGACGCGCCGACGCGTTCGCGGTGCGGGACGTACATCATGCGGACCGGCCGCTCGCGGAGGCCGGTGTATTTTCCATCCTTGACCACGCCGACAATCTCGACGTCGAACACCCCGGGCGCCAACCCGACGTGGCGTCCCACAGGATTCTCGTCGCCGAAGTAGTGCCGAGCGAAGGTCTCGTTGACGATCATGACGCTCGCTTTCGACGCGACGTCGCGGTCGTCGAAGTCGCGTCCCAGAATGATCGGGATCCCCATCGTCCTGAAGTAGCCGGGCGAGATGCCGTCGACCCACGGCGTCGTGCGCGGCTCGTCCGGCTTGGCCACATAGCCAGGAATGTAGACCAGCCAGCCAGTGTTGGTCCCGAGCGGCGCCGACCATGCCAGTGCGGCAGAGACGACGCCCGGGGTTGTCTTCAAGGTTTCCAACAAACGCCCGTTGAAGTTCACGTCGCGTTCCGACACCATGTCGATCGATGCGACGAGCACGTTCTTGCGCGTGAAACCGGTGTCGATTGAAAGCAGCGTGTCGAGCGATCGAAGGAACAGCACCGCGCCGATGACGACGACCAAAGAGACGCTTACTTGAAAGACCACCAGGCTCTTTCGGAATCGTGAGCGGGAGGATTCGTGCACGGCGCCACCCTTGAGCGCCGGGGCAACATCCACCTTGGTGCTGTGATACGCCGGTGCGAGCCCGAAAAGGAGCGCGGCACCAATCGTCACGGCCAGCGTAAAGAGCAGCACGTCGGCGTCTAGCGGCGCAGTCACCGTCTGGCCGACCGGCAGATAGGTCAAGAGAACATCGCGGCCCCAGCGCGCGAGGAGGAGGCCCGATAGTCCGCCCGCGGCGGCAAGCAGCAGACTCTCGGTGAGCAATTGACCGACCAATCGTCCGCGCGAAGCCCCCAGGCCGAGCCTGATTGCGATTTCGCGCCGCCGTGCTGCGGCGCGACTCAGCGAGAGGTTGGCGATATTGGCACATGCGATCAGCAGCACCAGGGCCATCACGGCCATCACCACGAACAAGGGTTGCGAGTACTGTGTGCGGAGGCTCGAGAGGCCACCGTTCCCGCCGATCACCGTGATTCGCTGCTGGCGCAGATTCTTGGGATAGTTCGCACCGAACTTCACGATTGCGGGGTCGCGCAGGATTTCCTCATTGTATGGATGTAGCAGCGATGTCAGTTCGGCCTCCGCCTGCGCGGCCTCGACGCCGGGCTTCAGGCGGCCAATGATTCGCAGCCACTGGCTTCGCGGCTCTGTGAGCGCCGCTCCCATGCCCGGCATCAGCGTGGGCTGCATCGTCATCGGCGCGAACACGTCCACCACTTGCCCGATTTCAGTCCCGCTGAAGCCTACCGGGGCCACGCCGGCGATCGTGAAGGGCTTCGCGTTGAGGATGATGGATGAGCCGATCGCGTTTGGATCGCCGCCGAACCGCCGCATCCAGAAACCATGACTCAACACTGCAACCGGTCCGCGCGGCCCGCCGGATCCCGGCACCGTATCATCCTCGTTCGCGATCGTCGTGCCCAGCGCGGCGGCGATCCCGAGCACGCGGAAGTAGCTGCCAGAGACGAGCGCACCGGTGATCCGCTCGGTCTTGTCGCCGGCAGTGAATCGCCACTGTCCGGTACGAAATGCCAGCACGTCGACGGTTTTGCTGTTCGCCTGAAAATGCCGAAAGAGCGGATATTGCTGGCTCGGTTGATCGCCGCGCAACACGACGACCAGCCGTGCCGGATCGGCCACGGGCAGGCTGCGCAGCACGAGCGCATGCAGGATGCTGAAGATCGCTGTGTTCGCGCCGATGCCGAGCGAAAGCGTCGCGACGACGATGAGCGCATAGGAAGGACGCGCGATCAGCGATCGCACGGCAAATTTCAGTTGCTGACGCAATGTATCCATGACATCTCTCCGAGGCTGCTCCGGCCCCGGCTCGCTTAGACGACGAGGATTGTCAAATGGTTGTCACACACGCCCCGGTGCCGGCATCTCAAGGTAGGACTCGGGTTGGCTTACCGCCAGCGGCGACACCGATCAAGAGCTGAAGAAAGAGGGAGGTGCCCGATGCAGGTTCCTTCAGACGTTGTGGTGGGCGCGGTCGGGGCGTGGCTCCTGGTCGCGTTCGGAATAGCGATCGATGCCTCGCGACAGGACGCCATCTTCTCTGAAGGACAGGCCTATGAGCGCTTTATGGGCCGCTGGAGCCGTAACCTGGCTCCGCTGTTCGTTCGTTTTGCTCGCGTGAGTGACGGCGACACCGTGCTGGACGTGGGATCAGGCACTGGTGCGCTGACGGCGGCCGTCACGAAGCTGACGCGTCCGAGCCGCGTCTTCGGCATCGATCCAGCGGCGTCGTACGTGGCGCTCGCCCGGGCGCAGCAAGACCGCCCGTTCATTCACTTCGAAGTTGGCGACGCGCAGCAGATGCGCTTCGAGTCGGGAACGTTCGACCGCACGTTGTCGCTCCTGGTCATCAACTTCGTTCCGGACGCGCGAAAGGCACTGCACGAGATGAAGCGCGTCACTAAGCCGAAGGGCACCATCGCCGCCGCGGTGTGGGACTACGGAGACCGCATGGAGATGTTACGCATATTCTGGGACGAGGCGGTTGCGCTGCAGCCGACGAGTGCCGCGAAGGACGAGCGCAACATGCCGTTCTGCCGGCGCGGCGAGCTCGCGACGTTGTGGCAGGAACTCGGCCTCCAGGATGTCGTCGAAGAGGAACTGACGATCGAGACCCGCTTTACGTCGTTTGACGACTTTTGGACGCCGTTTCTCGAGAAGCAGGGGCCTGCCGGCGCATACACGGCGTCGCTTGCCCCCGCGGAGCGCGAAGCGCTACGGATGCGCTTGCGGAAGCGCCTGGTGGGCGATGGTTCCGACAAGGCTATCAACATGCATGCGCGCGCCTGGGCCGTCCGTGGCACGGTTCGATGACCGGGACCGTTGACGACAGATGGTTGTATTAGACGTCTGCTCGCAAGGCGACGACGGGGTCGACGCGCGAGGCGCGGCGTGCTGGGAGATACGTGGCCAGGAGGGCGACGGTCGCTAAGCTCGCCGCTACCACACAGTACGTCACAGGATCGGTCGGTCTGACACCGAACAGCAACGCCGACATGACGCGCGTGATCACCAGCGCTACAACTATCCCGAGGACCACACCGCAGCCGGTAAGCAACAGCCCATGACGCAGAAATAACCGACGCACATCTCCAGTCTGTGCACCGAGCGCGATTCGAATCCCGATCTCGCGTGTCCGCTGCGTCGCCACGTAAGCAATCACGCCATAGATCCCCACGCTGCCGAGGAGCAGCGCCACAATCGCGGCGATCACCAGCATGACGAGCGCGAACGAAGTCCGCGCGATCGAACCTGCCTGAATCTCGTCCAGCGTTCGCACGCTTGCGAGCGGGACGTTCGGATTGACGGACCAGACAGCCTGCTGCAGCTCGCGGACGAAGCCCGGCGAGCCCACACGATCCGATCGCACGACGTAGGTCATCGTCCGACTGACGTCGACCGCGTCGTTCCACCACTCCTTGATCAACATCGGCCAATACACAATCGCCGTCACCGGCTGGTCGAGGCCGTCGTCGCGTTCATTTCCGACGACGCCGACGATTTCCCGCCAGGGATTCTCCTGGTTTTGCCTGATCCGCTTGCCGAGCGCCTCGGCAGGATTCTTCCAGTATTCCCGTGCGAAATTCTCGGAAACGACCACAACGGATCTGCCTTCCTCAATGTCGGCCCATGTAAGCGCACGCCCGACGATCACCGGGTTGCCCATCGTTTCGAAGTAGCCTGGCCCGACGCGCTTGTGACGCCGAATCGGAGGCATCGCGCGACTTGTTTCAGGAAATCCTTCGACCAGAATGGGAGTACCGGCGACGTTGCCATCCATGGTGACCGACGACGAGAGACCCACCGATACGACACCAGGTACGTGTCGCAGGCGCTGGCTGATCTGCTCGTATACCAGCGGGACCTGTTGCGGATCCTTGATGAGTGCAGCAGAAAGCGCGAGCCGGAACGTCTGGACTTCTTTGGGCCGCACAAATCCCGGATCGACGTGTCCTAACGCGATGAACGTCCGTATCATCAGCCCTGAGACGATCAACAGGACCAAGGCCAGGGCGATCTCCGACACGACGAGCGTGCTGCGCGCCCGGTACCGCCCTGGTGCGTCGCTGCCTGACCGGCCTCCTTCCTTCAGTGCCACGATCCTCGGCGTCCCGAATCTCATCACGGGGACAAGACCGAACAACAATCCCGTCAGCAGCGAGATTGCGACGGTGAACATGAGCACCACCGGGTCGATGTTGATCTCGTCGATCCGCGGCAAGCCAGGTGGGGCCAATCTGGCGAGGAATCGGATACCAGACCATGCGAGAACAAGCCCGAGTGCGCCGCCGGCCAGCGCCAGGACGATGCTCTCGGACAGCAGCTGACGGGCGATGCGGCTGCGACTCGCACCGAGTGCGGCACGAACGGCGAGTTCCTGCTGGCGTCCCTCTGCCCGCACGAGAAAGAGGTTCGCCACATTCGCACACGCGATCAGGAGCACGATGCTGACTGTGCCCGCGAGTATCCACAGCACGCCGCCGATGTCGCCGACGACATCCTCGGCCAGCGGGCGTACATTCGGACCCAACTGCGCCGCGTCCCACATGCTGCGCGTGAATCCGCGCCACATCGGAAATCGATCGAGGGCAAGCGGAATCATGCGAGCGACGTCGGCATTCGCCTGTTCCAACGTGACGCCAGACTTGAGGCGCGCGACAGCGCGATAGCTGAAGTCCCCGAGGCGCACCTCGGCCCGATTGAACCGGAACGGCAGCAACACGGCCGGATCGGTGCGCAGGAACTTGAACGAGGGCGGGAGAATGCCGATCACCTCGTAGGGCTGGCCATTGACGTTCAACGATCGACCGATCACGTCTGGTGCGCCGCCGAATCGACGTTCCCAATATCCGTGGCTCAAGATCGCCCGACGAGGGCTGTTTGGCGCATCATCTTCTTTGGCGAAGAGTCGCCCGAATTGCGGCCGCACCTGCAGGATTGGGAGCAGACCGTCGGTCACGACCAGCGCGTTCGCGCGTTCCGGTTCGCCGTTTCCAGTAATCGAAACCTCCGCCCGGTCCCACACCGCGATGTCTTCAAACACCCGGTTGCTCTCACGATAGGTGAAGTAGGTGGCGGCGCCTTGCTCGAGCTGCGGCAAATTGAGTCCGGGAGCCCGGTGCCAAACCGCTACCAGACGCTCGGGGTCACCAAATGGCAATGGCTTCAATAACACGCCGTACACCACGCTGAAGATCGCCGTCGTGGCACCGATCCCAATCGCAAGCGTGAGCGCCGCGACAGCCGGGAACCCTGCCTGTTTTCTGAACACGCGCGCGGCGTAGCGCAGGTCTTGCCAGAGGTCGTGGTGCACGTGTCGGGTTGGCGCACCCAGGGCGACTGGCGCTGTCGCATGCGCCTGCCGCAGCGGTGCCAGATGCTGCGCCAGAACATTTCCGCTGCGAAAGCTCGCGAGCGCAACCCGCATCGCCGCTTCGGGCGATGCCCCGCCGGTTATCAACTCGCCGTAGTGGTCTTCCAGATGCTGTGCGAGCTCGTCGACGATCTCGATCTCGCGAGCCGGTGACAGGTGCAAGGACGACAATCGCGCGCGGACTTCGCGTGTCCAGACCGCTCTACGCGACACATCGTTGGTGCCAGGGTCAGGCATGTTCGCCTCCAGTTATGCGTCGCACGTCCTCGACTAATGCCGATATCTGTCATGGACAGATAGTATGTAGACAGGTATTGGATGTCAAAATTCTTTGCCGAGTCAATCCAGCGGATCTCTGCCGGCGACGTCACAACGCCACGGTCACGCGAGCGTTCCGACATTCCGGCGGGCACGCTGGACCATTCGGGCGCGTGATTTCGTACGTCGGCTGTCTGCTCTCTTCGGTCGTCTGGGTGGCAGTCACCACGCGAATGGTGACGCTGGCGGGCGTGAAATCGGGGAAAGACACGGGGCAAGTGCCCGTCGTCGAGGTGCAGGTGGCGTTTCTCGTCGATCCATCAGGCGCGGTGACAACGACCGTCACTGGAGTCTGAGCCGGCGCACCAGTCACTTCAACAACCAAGCCGGTACAGCCGATCACCGTGCAAGCACTCGGGCCGACAACATCGCACGCTGAGCCACAGGCGGCGACGAACACCACCGCAATGGCCAATACCCCGCGCGGAATTGTCACCGGCCGAATCCTCGCGTGATTGGATAGTGCTGCGTCATACATACACGGCCCTCCACTCCTCGTAGTGGCCGAACGCCGCAAACTATTTCATCGGAATGGACCGGTGAAGGTTGGATCTCCATGGTGATTGAACAGTAACGAGGAGCCGCCCTGGATTCGGGGAAAGTGCGCGGTCGGGGCTACTGGGCTCGCAACGCGTCCGTCGGGTTCACCCTGGCTGCGCGATACGCGGGAATCAGCGCGGCGGACACCGCCGCTGCAGCCAGGAGCAGCGTCGTCACCGTGATCGTGACGGGATCGGTTGCTGTCACGCCGAACAACTGCGATTCGACGAGCCGTCCTAGCACGCCGATGCACGGCAACGCCACAGCCGTGCCCGCGGCAATCATCACGATCGCGTCGCGAAGCACTAACCACACGGCGGCGCTCGCGCGAGCGCCCAAGGCGATGCGTATTCCTATTTCGCGCGTGCGCCGCGTGACGACAAACGACATCACGCCATACAGTCCGACCAGCGACAGCAGCAGGGCCAGCGCTCCAAAACCGCCGGAGAGCGTTGCCAGAATGCGTTCGGTATTCAACGATCGGTTGACTTGTTCGTCCACCGTTCGGAGGTAGGTGATCGGCAGAGCGGGATCGGCGTTATGAACGATCGAGCGAATGGATTGTGCCGCCTCTGCGGGCGTGCCGCGTACCTTGACGTAGAACTGCCCACCGATATCGCTGCCGTCGAGCAATGGGAAGTACGCCTGTTCCGACTCCTCGCGAAGACCGCGATAGCTGAAGTCCGCCACCACGCCGACGACCTCGATCGTCGGTTTCGCGTCCGGTCCTGAACCCTGACAGATCAACGTGCCGAGCGGATTGCGGCCTCCAAGGTATCGCTTGACGAACGCCTCGTTGACGAGTGCCACGCGCGGGCCGGCGTCACCGGCGGCCTTGAGGTCGCGCTCATCGAAGTCTCGGCCGGCGACGAGCCTGATTCCCAGCGTGGCGAGGAACTCCGGCGTGATCGCATTCAAGTTGACGTCCCGATCGGTTGCGATTCGTCGATCGGTTTGAATGGTCATCGGATTGTTCCAACTTCCACCGGTCAACAACGGGAAACGCGCGGCCGCCGACGTCTGGGTGGTGGGGGCAGCACGGATGTCGTCCCGAATACGCCGAGTGAGCCGGCTCGCTTCGGACGGCGAGTACCCACTGCGAAGCGGATCGACTCCGAATGAGACGAGGCTTGACGTGTCGAATCCGGGCCCTTTCGCCAACAGGCCAGTCAGAGTGCGCGCGAACAGAACGGCGCCAATCACGAGAATCAACGACAACGCAATCTGCGCCGCGACAATCACCTTCCGCAGGCGAACGCCGCCACCTGCGCTGCCGCGCTCGCGCAGCGAGGAGACGAGCGAGTTACGGCCCGCGTGCAGCGCCGGCGCAAAGCCACTGAGCACACCTGCCGCAACGCTGACCATGAATGCGAACAACAGCAGTCGCAGGTCGACACTCGAGTGGAGCGCGGTGGTTGCAATGTCGCGAGGGAGAAAGGCGATGAGCGTTTCCATCGCGACGGGCGCGAGCGCCATGCCAAGCACGCCGCCCGCGAGGGCCAGCAGAAGGCTGTCGGCCAGGAGTTGGCGCCCAATCCGTCCCCGCGAAGCGCCGAGCGCGAGCCGCGTGCTGATCTCCCGGTCGCGAGCCGACCCGCGCGCCAGAAACAGACCGGCCACATTCAGACAGGCGAGACCGAGCAAGATCCCTGTCGCCACGAACAGAACCCAGAGCGGCTCCGAGAGTCGCCGCCGCAAGCTGGAATGTCCATGAGGTGCGGGAGTCAGTTCGATCCTCGAGGCCAGAAACCGCTCGCGACGTTCGGCCGTGACCTTCGGAAACTCCGGCCGACGGATGTCCTCGCCGAGCATTGCCTTGAACCACGGTTCAAGTCCGGCCTGCGCTTGCGCCAACGTGACGCCGGGCCGCAACCGACCGATGATTTGCATCCAGCGGATCCGACGATTCAGAAGACCCTCGAACCGCGGGATCGCCTGCGACGACATCGACGCTGGAATCCACAGTGTCGGAACCTCGCCGACATCGATACCGCGAAATGTCGGAGCCGCCACGCCAACGACCGTCATCGGGTACTGATTAATCAGAACCTTGCGGCCTACGATATCCGGGGCGCCTGCGAGCTGCGTCCTCCAGACGTCGTAATTCAGCACCACCACAGGCGACGCACCGGGCGTCTCATCGTCTTCCTTCCCGAGTACCCTGCCGAGAGCCGGTCCGACGCCGAGTACTGAAAAGTACGACCCCGAAACGATCTCCGCCGCCACTGGTTTGTGCTCTCCGCCCAGCGACAGTGTCACGGTCGTCGCAGCGCGACAGAGGACACCTTCGAAGATCCGATCCTGGAGCTGAAGATCGCGGCAGATCGGGTACGACATCAGATTAAAGGTGCCGAACCCGTTGGCGACCTGATCTCCCTTCCAGTCGACAAGGACCAGACGCTCGGGTTCACGGACCGGAAGCGCGTGGAGGATCACCTGATCGACCAGCGAATAGATCGCGGTGGTCGCGCCAATGCCAAGCGCGAGCGACAGCACAGTCGTCGCCGCGAACGAGCGACTGCGCAGAAACGAGCGGAGGGAGAATCGCAGGTCGTAGACGAAATCTCGAAGCCACCGAGTCAGCCACACGTCGCGCACTTCCTCTTGCACCTGCGCCAGGCCGCCGAGCTCCAGCATCGCTTGCCGTCTCGCGTTCCACTCGGCCAGCCCAGACTGCATCAGATCGGCGACCCGGCGGTCCATGTGATACCGCAGCTCGCGGTCCAGATCTTTCTCGAGGGCATCCCGGCGGAACCAGTTCAGCCAGCGCGTCATGTCCGATCGCCTTCGTTGAAGATCAATCGAACCGCGGCCGCGAGCCGCAGCCAGCTGTCCTTCTCGACGCCGAGCTGCTTTCGCCCGGAACGGGTCAACGAGTAGACCTTCGCATCGCGCCCCGTCTCAGACGACGTCCACTCGGCTTTGAGCCATCCCTTCTGTTCCAATCGGTGAAGGGCCGGGTAGAGCGAGCCCTGGTTGACGTGCACGACGGCGCGCGAGATCTGGTCCAGCCGCTGGGCGATGGCGTAGCCGTGCGCTGGCCCGAGCGACAGGATCTGGAGAATCAGCATGTCCAGCGTGCCTTGCGGAATCGGAAAACGAGGAGACGGCATTGATACCTCAACCTTCGACACTTCACCATACCGCGTGATAGGTCGAAGGTCAAGGTGTTGCGGAGAGGCGCAACGCCGCATATCTGAAGGATCGTCGAGATGTTCAGCATCAGCGTGCGAACACCGCGACGACTGCCGACACCGCAGCCAGACCACCACAGACCGCAACCAGCCGTGCCGCCCGGTCGTAATCTGCGGCAGTGCCAAGCGGCGGATCCGAGTCCTCGCCGATCCAGATCTCTGTCACGAGCGCTGAGTCTTTCCAGATCGGGCCGACCAACCGGCGCTCGAGTGCGCCTGCCATGGCTGCCTCACTCCACCCGGAGTTCGGACTCGGCAGCACTGCATGATGCAGCAAGCCATAGCGCAGGGCCTTTGATCCTGAGCAGCCAGGAAGAACGGCGGCGGATGCTGACACAATGAGCCAGGTCACTCTCGCCGGGACGTAATTCATCGCATCATCGAGGCGCGCACCACACCATCCGAACCGCAGGTATTCGAGTGTCCTGTACCCGACCATCGAATCCATCGTGCTGACGACCTTGAAGGCGACGAGCATGGGCAATCCGCCAAGGCTGTACCACAGCAACGGACTGACGACGGCGTCGGTGAGGTTTTCACCGAGGCTTTCCACCGCGGCACGACGACATGCCGCCGCGTCCATACAGTGAGTGTCTCGCCCGACGAGCTTCGATACCGCAGCTCTGGCGCCACGCAGGTTTCCGGAACGCAGAGCGGTTTCGATGCGTCGCCCGTGCTCGAGAAGAGACCCGAGCGCCAGCAACGAGGAGAGTACGAACAGATGTGCGGCTGCGCCAAGCCACGCATTCAACGATGCCGCGGCGAGTACGGCGGCGCAGACACCAGCGGCCCAGACTCCCGTCAGGGTGAGAAACAACAGCGTTCCGCCACCGTACCCGTCGAGACCGCAGCGCCGCAGAGTTCGCTCGGCCGCCGACAAGGTGTGACCCATCGCGCGTACGGGGTGCCATGCGTAATTCGGATCGCCGAGCGTGACGTCGAGGACCATGGCCACCGCGAGGAGCTCCGCACTTGGTCCAAGGCCTATGGCGGGGTCCGCCACTTTTCACTCCAGCCGAATGCGAGTGCTGCAGCCACAATCGTTTTCGGGTCCGCTGCTCCCAACGCGTGAAGGCGGATTCTAAAATCAGGCCATCGCTCAGGCCGGGCGGCGAGGCTCGCCGCCAGTGAAGCCGCTTGCTGAACCAGCGCCTCACGTTCAACGGTTTGCGGAATCGTTCCATGGCGCACGCGATCCAGTACCGTCGCGCACGCGTGCGCCGCAGCGCCGGCGAGCGGCTCGTACAGCGCCGACCTGATGTTCTTTCGCAGGAGCTCGAGGTCCGCGGCGTCGAGAAATGGCGCGACATCCTCGAGAAACGTCGTCTCTGTGACCCCGTATCGACTCATCGCATGAAAAACGCCACGCGTGTAGCTCGCTTCGAGCCCGTTCTGCCACCGCAGCGCCTCTTGAGTTGCGCGACGGACCGTCCGGCCGATCAGCTCGCCGAGTTTGACGTGCGGGCTCGTCGATGTACGAACGTCGAGGCCTTGCAGCGGCGCTGCGACGCAGTACTGATCCGTCCCGGTTCCGGTTGCGAGGTCCGATGACTGCCGGCTTGGCACGGCGAGACGCTGCAGCGCCGCACTTTTTCCCTCCGTCATGGTCACGATCGATCTGGCGATTGCCGCATCGGTCAATGGCACTCCGATGAGGAGCATGATGTTGATGGTGCCGGCGACAGGCAGCGCCCGCTCCATTCCTGAAGGCGTTTCGCGCCACTTCGCGGGATCGCCGGCACAGGTGGCATTCGATTCCACTCCGCCGGTGACGACGGCCGTGACATCCTCGCCATCAACCTCGCTGATCACGGCGACGTAATTCATGTTGGCGGCCGTGCCCATCGAGGCAGTGGCATCGCGCGGCACGCCGGCTTCAGCACAGATCACATCGTGGTACCCGTCGAGACCGTTCGCTGTGATGTAGGCGTGCCGTTCGGCATGCGCCGTGCCTTCGCAGCTCTGGTGGTTGAGGAGAAACCTGAGGTTATCTCGCTGACCGCCATTGCAAACAGACGTCGAGATGACACGGTGCGGCCCGAACAGTTCAGTGACCAGAAACCGCCCACTTCGACGCACCTGAAACGTCGCCCCGGTCGCAAGTGTTTCCCACTCGGTCACGCTCACAGCACCCCCAGTGCGGAAGCGTCACGCACGTGAGTCGCAAACCAGTCGGCTAACGCTTCGTAGTGCTTCGTCTTCGTTGATGTTGGTGGCGGAGCGATGCCAAAGACTTCAGCGCAGACGTCGGGATGCTCAAACGCGCCGTGCAGATACGTTCCGATAACGCGATTCAGTCGAACGCCTTCCGCGTACCCGTTCTGGAGACGCGCGAATGGCGGCACCTCGCCGTCCATGGCAGTGGAGCCCATGTGGATTTCGTAGCCGGTGAGCGGAGTGCCCTTGCTCGTCGTTCCCAGCCGGACCACGGTCGTCTTTTCGGCAGCGAGGGTGGTGACGCACGGCAATAGGCCCAGCCCCGGGGCCGCTTCCAGGTCAGACTCGACCCCGAGCGGATCACGAATGCATCGTCCGAGCATCTGGAACCCGCCACAGACGCCAATGACCGTCGCGCCGCGCCTATGCTGTTCGATGACCCACTCAGCAAGTCCAGACTGACGTAGCCATGCGAGATCGTGCAGCGTGTTCTTGGTGCCGGGGAGCACCACGAAGTCGTAGTTCGAGTCGGGAACGCGTTCGAGCCATTCCGCCCATTGCAGCAGATGGAAGTCGGTTCCGTTCGAAAGCGTGGGAAAGCGGATGATGGCGGTGCGGGCGCCGGCGGGCGCGGCTACGGTTGGCCGCGTCGTCAGCGAGAGGCTGTCTTCGGCGTCAAGAGTTATGTCAGGGGCGAACGGAAAGACGCCGATGCAGCGGGCCCGGGTCCGCTGCTCGAGAATGTCAACGCCATCGCTGAAGAGGGCCAGGTCGCCTCGGAACTTGTTGATGACGAAACCGCGAAAGAGGCGCCGTTCTTCGGCTGTCAGCAGGGACACGGTTCCGAATACAGAGGCAAAGACGCCGCCGCGTTCGATATCCGCGACGAGAATCCACGGCGCTTTGATAGCCGTGACAAGTCCGAGATTGACGAAATCGACGTGCCGAAGATTGAGCTCGGTTACACTTCCCGCACCTTCGACGACAACGACATCGAAACGCTCCGCCAGCGTGCGATAGGCGTTCAGCACGTGGCTTCGCAGTTGGTCCGCGTGCGCGTAGTACTCGCGCGGTTTCAGCGTCTTCCACACACGCCCGTCCACAATCACCTGGCATGTGCCGGCGCTCGGCTTCAGCAGGATGGGATTCATCGCCGGCTCCGGCTCCAGCCCGCACGCTTCCGCTTGCGCCACTTGCGCGCGGCCGATTTCGCCGCCGCCCTGACACGGGAACGAGTGGTTGGACATGTTTTGCGCCTTGAACGGAGCGACCGCGATGCCTTGACGCCGCAACCACGCGCAGATCGCGGTCACCATCCAGCTCTTGCCGGCGTTTGACGACGTGCCCCCGACGAAGAGCGAACGAGCACGGGTCCGCGTCACCGTCACCACGCGCGTGAGAATCGGTTGCCGGTCTTGCCGGTTGCTTCGCGCAACGAGCCACTGACGTTGGCGTCGCGCTCGAGCTTGCGCGCGCAGAGCCACAAGAGATCGGATAGACGGTTCACGTAGCCAAGAATGGTCGGCTGTATAGCGGCGCCCGACTCCTGCAGACGAACGATCGCGCGCTCGGCGCGGCGGCAGACGGTTCTCGCAACGTCGAACTCCGCCGCAGTCCGATGTTCGCCTGGCACCGACCAGTCCACGAGCATGCCGTCGAGTGCTTCGAGCCGGTGAACCTCGCCGGTGAGTCGCTCGACCATCGCGGCATCCACGATCACCTGCGGCTTCGGACTCTCGTTCGGCGTTGCGAGCGATGATCCCAGCTTGAACAGGTCCTGCTGGATCGACTTGGCGAGCGCTGTGATATCGCGGTCCTCGCACCCGGAACGCGCAACACCTAGAGCCGAGATCAGTTCGTCGATCGTCCCGTAGGCGTCGACGCGGACCGATGCTTTCGAGACACGCAAGCCGCCGGCGAGGCTCGTTTCCCCGGAATCACCACGCATGGTACTGATGCTTCTCATGACGACGTTGCCCTCCTGTGTAAGAACTTTGCGAGCGAGGCGAAGTCGGAACCCGTGGCATGCCGTACGGTGTCGCAAGCGGTCCATCCGATGTCATCGACTGCGACGATGACGTCGCATCGGCGAGTGGCCGGCACGAGGGAATACCCCTCGCGCTCCAGGACGGCGGCCGCCAGCGTCGCGCGGATGCCGGAGCCGCGTACCGTGGCGTCCCCCCGGTCTCCGGTGAGCAAGCGAAAGGCGCGATCGGCGACATAAAATCGAAGCTGGCGTCCCTCGAATGCCTCGGCGACGTCGCCCGACAGCATCACGTCTTCCGGCGCGCCGGTGGCGAGCTCGCCTCCTGGCATCACCAGCCACACGACATCGGCAATTCGCATGGCGAGCTCGAGATCGTGAGTCGAGAGAACGACCGCGACGTGCTCGCGGCGGGTGAGGTCACGAAGGAGCGTCATCAGCTCGACGCGCGAGGGCAGGTCCAGAAAGGCGGTTGGCTCGTCGAGGATCAGCAGCGATGGCTGCTGGGCAAGCGCGCGGGCGATCATCACCCGCTGCCGCTCGCCATCGGAGAGTCGGGTCGCCTCGGACTGGGCCAGATGGCGGATGCCGACGGCGTCAATCGCTGTGTCGACGACACCCCGATCGATCGTGTTTAGCCGCCCGAACCAACCGACGTGTGGATAACGTCCCAGTTCGACGACGCGGCGGACGGTTAGGCCTTCGATCGCCGCGCGATCGGTGAGCACGACTCCGAGGTTGCGCGCCAGCTCTGGTGCTGTCAGCGATCGTGTGTCCCGATCATGCAGCTCCACATGGCCAGCGAGTGGAGGTTGCATGGCGGCGAGTGTTCTGAGCAGCGTCGACTTGCCGATCCCGTTGGACCCCAGCACGCATACAAGGTCGCCGGCCCGTACCGCGACGTTCACACGCTCGAGCACAGCTCGCGTCGAGCGGCGGGTCCGATACCCAACCGCGAGATCGGTCGTCCGCAGCGTGGCCTTCTGATCGACGGTCGTCACGCCACGGCCCCAGTCTGTCGTCGCCGGAGCAGAATGAACACCACGGTCGGGGCCCCAATCAGTGCAGTGACCGCGTTCAGCGGCAAGACTGCGCCGTCCCCCGGTAGGACCGACACGAGTTGGGCGATTAGCGCAACAATCGCACCCATCAGAACGACGGCAGGAACGACGACACGATGGTCCGCTGTGCCGAGCAACCCGCGGCACAGGTGAGGGACGGCAATGCCAATGAACGAAATCGGTCCGCAGAAGGCCGTGACGACCGCCGCCAGGACTGACGCGCCCGCCATGGTCAGGAAACGGGCTCGCATCACGCCGAGTCCCATCGAGCGGGCGTAGCGGTCGCCGAGCAGCAGCGCGTTCAACTGCTTCGGGGTAAGTGTCGCGATGGCGAGTCCGAGCAGCGTGATCGGAGCAAAGAGCCGAAGGCGTGGCCATGTCACCCCGGAAAACGATCCGAGCCCCCATTGGGCCCATTGCTGAAGGCGCTCGGGTGCGCTCGCACCAACCAGCACAGTCACGCACGCCGAAACGGCGTAGCCGAACATCAAGCCGAGAATGAGAATGGCTGTTGCGTCAGCGATCCGGCTCGATACAGCGAGCACAAGAATCAAGACTGCGGCCGCGCCGGCAATGGCCGCCGCCGTGATGAGCGCGTCGCCGACCAGGCCCGTGGAGGAACCGAACATGTCGGCAGCCGCGGTTCCAGCGCCGAGCACGATGACGGCGACGCCGAGGCTCGCGCCAGACGACACACCGAGCGCGAAAGGATCGGCAAGCGGGTTGCGGAACAGGGTCTGCATCTGCAGCCCCGAGATCCCGAGCGCGGCGCCGGCCAGCATCGCCGTTGCCGCTCTTGGCAGTCGCACTGCGATGACGATGGCGCGATCCGCCTGAGCACCATTCCCGATCAGGGCGTCGACAGCATGCGCGAGGGGAATGGCAGTTGAGCCAACGGCGAGCGACGCGAGGAAAGCGACGCACAATGCGACCGCAAGGAGGATGATCATGACGAACTCGCGCGTCGTCATGATCGCTATCGTCCCGGCACCGGCATGTACCACTCGAACGCGTGCTCGCGCGCGAGCGCCGGATGGAAGATCTTCATCAGGTCCGCGAGCACGATATCCGGGCGGGTCACGCTCCTGGACCAGTAGTCGTTGGCGCCAGATGCCGTCTGCCGTCGCTCGTAGACCCACACGTGGCCTTCACGACACGCCTTGAATGCTGCGTAGCGCGGCTCCTCGTCGATCATTGCGCGCAGGTTCTTCCAGCCGCCACCGTTGATCCAAAAGTCGGCGTTTGCGGCGCGCGCAATCTGCGCTTCGATGTCGACGGTCATTACTCCGGACGATGTGTTGTCCTTCCACGCGTAGCGGCCGCCCGCGTCGGCGATCAGGTTGGCCGCGTAGGAGCGGCCACCTGCGATCGTGAACATGCCCCGGGAACTGCGTCCGGTCATGACGAGTGGACGCTCGGCGTCACGTAGCTGTCGAGTACGATCGGCGAACGCTTTGTACTGCGATTTCATCGCGCTGTAGACCGTGGCGGCGTGCCGTTCTTCGTTGAGGAAGACCGCCATATATTTGAGCCACTCTGCCCGCCCGAGCGCAGTCGTCTCCAGCCATTCGGCATTCGGCACCACAGGGATGCCCGCGGCTCGTATGGCGGGAACCGCGCGATTGGCCGACGAGCCGGCCATGAACAGCGACGGTCGGGCGGCAACGACGCGTTCGACATCGATGACAAGGCCGACGCGCGCGAATTCAACGATGTCGCCCGCCGTGATGCGACGCTGAATCTCAGGATCGGTGATCGCGTCACGTTGCGACACGCCGGTCAGCACATCGAGACGCCCCAGGTCAGTGAGGAGCGGCAGTTGCGTCGTCGAGAATGCAAAGACGGCCTTGACCGGGACCGTCACGAGATCGGCGCCGACGAGATCGCCCGTGAGTGGGGGCGGCGGCGTGCCGCATTGAACCAGCACGTGACGCTCCTGACGGTCTCCGGGCTGGCCGCCGCTGACCGTCAGGATTTTGTACGAGCGGCGATATTCGACACCGAACATCGTCGCGTCTTCGAGGATCGCCTTGTCCGGGAAGTAGTCGACGGTCGGGTCGAAGCGCTCGACACAGCCGCGGTTGAGATTCGGGCGCTGTGCTGGATCGCCGGGTTGTGGCGCGGCGAGCAGGAGCGCGACCGCCACCGGCGCGGCGGTCAGACGCCGTGAATACGGCCGCATGACTAAAACCCGACGCGGTAGGACAAGGTGATGGTCCGGCCCTGCAGCGGGAAGCCGAGTTTTTCGTAGTAATACGTGTCGAGGAGATTGCTCACCGCCACGACGATGAAGTGGCGAGTGGCGAGCCGGTACGTTCCGCTGGCATCGACCACCGTGAAATCGTCGTAGTCGACGATGGGGAATCCCGGAGCGTTGAAGTTGTTGTCCTTGCGTCCGCGAACCAACCGCGCCAGCACACGCGCTGAAGCGCGCCCGTAATCGAGATCGGCACCTGTGCGAATGGTCGTCGCCGCAACGTTCAGGATGTCCTGCTCGGCACCGGACGCGAGGCGCTCTTTGCGATTGAAAAAATGCGTCGCATTGGCGAACAAGCCGACGTGAGCGCCGATACGCCGCTCCGCATCCAGTTCCGCGCCGGAAATATGTGCGTCAAGTCCGTTCTCGACCGAGACGATGATCGGTGCCGGAGGCGGCGGATTGCTCACCACCACGTTCGAAATGAACCGATCCTTCACCACAGTCCTGAACACCGTGACGTCGACGCGGGAAGCGAGCGTTGCCCATTCAAGCCCCGCGTCCAATCCGACACTGCGCTCAGGCCGCAGGTCGGGATTGCCTCGAGATATCTGCTGCCGGCCGGCAACCGTGGTGGTCGTCAGGCCGGTGAGCATGATGGCTTCGGCGGGAATGAAGCCACGCCCGACGCTGACATGCGCTCTCAGATCGCTGCCGAGCGCATGGCTCATGCCGGCACTCGGATTGAAGACCGTGAATGCCGCTTCCGAAGGTGTGAAGTTCGACTTGAGAGGCGTCTCCAGTGTCTCAGTGGTGATGTGATCGAGACGGCCGCCTAGTGTGAAGATCGTCCGCCCGTCCCGCCACTTCATCGCCTGCTCGGCGTAAACCCCGACCGTCCTCTTAGTGCTGTCTGCGGAAAACGGCGCAATCCGGTCGCTGGTGCGCGCATATGAACGGCTGGTGCTGTTGACGCGTTCGAAGTCGGTGCCGATAACGAGGGTGTTGCCGGTCGACCACGCCCATACGTCGCGCAGCTGCGCCCCGCTCCAGTGCAGATCGCTTTCGAACGACAGATACGGCAGGTACGGCGCGTCGAGCGGATTAGTTGTCGTCACATTGAAGATGTGTCCGGTCTCCGTCGTGCGGTACCACGTTGCCGCGATGTCATGTCTTCCCGTGCGGCCGGTCAGGCGCAGGTCGTTTGCGGCTTGCTCGAGATTCTTCCGGCCTTGCGAGTTGATCCCGCTCGCGAGGTCGCCGGGAGTCAGGATGTCGCGGCCTCGATACGCCTCCGCGCGTCCGTTCAGGCGCCAGTCGTGGCTGATGTCTGCACCAATTCGAATCGATCCGTCGTAGGTCTCGTACTGCGTGGCAGGCCGGACTTCGCCGTTACCCATCCGGTAGTCGTCGCGCTGGTCGAACCATGTGCCTGCCGCATCAACGTCGATTCGCCGCGTGATGTTGCCGCCGACGCGACCGATGACATTCGAACTTCCGAAACTGCCGACGCCGAGTTGGGTGATGCCGCTCAGCTTCCCGCGCGATTGCCGCGTGATCACGTTGACGACGCCACCCATCGCGGAAGATCCGTACGCCGACGAAGCGGCGCCCTTGAGGACTTCGATGCGTTCAACATCGTCGAGCATCAAGGTGGCGAGGTTCGTGATGCCCGACGGCCGCCCGTCAACCAGCAACAGCGATCGTTTGTTGATGCCAGAGGTCTGCGGCCGGAATCCGCGGATGCCGATCCCGGACAGCGCGCCACTGTACTGGATGACATCGACGCCGGCGTTTTTCTTCAGCGCGTCGGTAAGATCCGCCGCGACCGTGCGTTCGAGATCGATCCGGTCGAGGACATCAATCGATTTCGGCGTCTCGCGTTCCCGGGTTTCGACGCGCGCAGCCGTGACGACGACGTGCTCGGATATGCCGGCAGGATGCAAGGCGACGCGGATTTCGGTTGCATGGTCAGAGAGTGTGACGGTCTCAGTAGCGGTCAGAAAGAGCGGTGCTTCAACCGTGACGATTGTTCGGCCTTGCCGTAAACCGCGAATCGAAAACGTCCCGGAGGAATCAGTCTGTGCTCGATGAAGTGTTCCATCGGTCGCCGAGATGACAATCGTCGCACCCGGGACGGGCGCGCCCAGGATGTCGAGCACAACGCCATTGAGTGTGAAGGCTGGATCTTGAGCGCGAGCGGATGGAACAAGAACGCTAGACAAGCACAGGACAGCAAAGAAACGACGAGCCATGACGCCTCCGCGGGCGGGCGGGACGACGTCGTCAGCGATGAGGAAAGGGAAGCGTGGACGAGCCGAAGAGTCCAGGGCAACCTTTCTGTTCGCCGCAGAAAGTCGACCGCAAGTTACCCCTGGGTAGGTCTCCTGGCTCGGAAGGAGCGAATCGCAGTTGCGATTCGCGGGCCGCTTCACCTTCCCCGGCAAACAGCCGAGTGGCTAATCGAAGCGACGCGCCTTCACTCACAGTGGCGGGACCGCGCCGGATTCACACCGGACTTCCCTGTTATGCCCTCGTGGGCACCCAAGGCAGGAGTGCATCCTAACACAGTGCGGAAAATTCTTGCGCGGCTGCGCTTTACTTTCTGGTGCACTGCGCGTCGCATGTCCCCAACGGCATTCAGCACTTAGCACTTTCAGCATGAGTCATTAAAAATCGACCATGGTGCTGCATGGCATAACGTACGAGCTCTGCGGTTGAATGCAGGTCCAGTTCGATCGGATCAAGACACTGGCGCCGGAACACCCGGATTGGCGAACGAGCCAACCGTCCGCGTCGGTGATCAAGGGAGAACTGAAGGCGGCGCTTGCGGGGGGACCACGCAAACCGCCAAGCCAAAAACGACGTGCAACGCCAAAGAGCAAAACGCGCGCCTCGGGCTGGCATCCCGGTTGCGCGTGTCGATTGCGCAATGGTTCCGAATCGGAGGAAATCCGCGAGATTCAGTGAGGGTGGCCAAGCGACTGGTTCACCACCCCACGGAATGCGGTCGTCTCCTCGGTATCCCGTGGGCTACGGCGCGCGTAGCGGAGCCGCGTGCGTCGAGTGATTCAGCGGCCGACAAACCGAATGCGATCAGCGCGGCGTTCGAACATGCGTAGCATCTCGATAGCGTTTTTCCTGTTACTGATACCCACTGCCACGTTCGCGGCGCAAACGGAGCAGCCGTTGCTGCCCGACCAGGAGACGGATGTGACCGATCTCATTCGCGCGTGGCGCCATAAGGAGCCACCGCCCGCGAACCAGCCACGGCAGAAGATGATCGTCGCGGCGCCGATCATCGGCTCAAATCCTTCAGCGGGATTCCTCCTCGGTATCGCCGCCCAGATGGCGGTCTTCCGCGGCGACCCGTCGACGACGCGTATCACGTCCGGCATCGCCAGTCTGTCGGTGTCCACGAAAAAGCAGATTCTGTTCAACGTGCGCTTCGACAGCTACAGCGACGGCAACCGCTGGTTCATCGAGGGCGACAACCGCTTTCAGAAGACTTCGCAAAACATCTACGGCTTCGGTACCGCGACACCGACCGTGGCGGCCACCAACACCGACTACGGGTTCGTGCGCGTCCACGAGACCGTCTATCGTCGTGCGACGAAGGACGTCTACGTCGGCGGAGGGTTTCTGTTCGACTCGCACACCAACGTCGAGCCGGCGGACGCGTCCGATCCGACATGGCCGACGTCACCGTACATCGCCTACAGCCAGCAGCACGGACTGCCGACTGACGCGCAGCAGTCGGCCGGCTTCAGCGTCAACCTGCTGCTGAATCGGCGCGACAACGACATCAACGCGCGACGCGGCTGGAGAGTCGACGCGCGCTATCGCGCGTCGTTTCAGGGATTCCTTGGCGGTGATTCGTCATGGCAGGAACTGGACGGCGATGCCCGTGCGTACATCCCGCTCGACAAAGCTGGCCGCCATCGGATCGCGCTCTGGAGTTACGCCAGCGTTGTGACAACTGGCGTGGCGCCGTATTTCGACGTGCCAGCGACGGTCATGGACACGTACGGGCGCTCTGCGCGCGGCTATCAGGAGGGACGCTACCGCGGCGAACAGCTCGTGTACGGCGAGGCGGAGTATCGAGGGCCCCTCATGCGCAAGGGCCTGCTGGGTGTCGTCGCCTTCGCGACGATGACGACGGTGTCCAACCGGCAAACGGGTGAAGTCTTGTTCGAATCGGTTGCGCCCTCAGTCGGCGGCGGGCTGCGTCTCCTGCTCAACAAGCACTCGCGGACGAATCTCTGCGTCGATGTCGCGTGGGGCACGGATAGCTCGAGCGGTGTGTACCTTGCGATACAGGAGGCGTTCTGATGCTGTCCAAGTCGCCCAGAGGATTGGCGAACAACTGGATCCCCACCGCCGGCAAGGATTTCTGTGCGTTTCGTACGTCAGACTGAACTTGTTGGTGAGCGCTGCACCAGAGGATCGGCCGAACGCCGGCGGCTCGGCTTGTTGCGATTGCGTTTCGCACATTTGTCAATCGCTCGCGCCAGACGTGTCACGCCGTCGTCGATTTGGTGTATGTCGTACGGTGCAAATCCCAGCAGCAAACCTTCTGGCCGTGGCGCGCTCAGTACGAAATCGGAAAGAGCCACGACGTCAACCCCGTTGGCTGCAGCGGCGGCAACGAGAGACCGAGCCTCGAGGCGCCGGCGCAGCCACACAATCGCGGAAATCCCCGCCGCCGTCGTCGACAATTCGGCGCTACCAGCCAACTTGTCCTGTATCGCTGCGGCCAGCGCGTTGAGCCGAGCGGCATGGATTTCGCGCATCCGACGGATGTGTCGAGCAAAGTGGCCACCGGTGAGGAAGTCACACATCACTGCCTGGTCTAGAACCGACGAGTGACGATCGGTCATGAAACGCGCGGCAGCAAACTTGTCGACCAGGTCTGACGGAACAACGAGGTACCCAAGACGAAGCGTCGGCAGCAACACTTTGCTGAAACTCCCGGAGAAGATGACACTGCCGCTTCGATCGATTCCCTGCAGAGCGGGAATCGGCCGTCCGTCGTATCGGTACTCGCTGTCGTAGTCGTCTTCGAAAATCCAGGCACCCGATTCGCCGGCCCACTGCAGCAGCGCGAGCCTTCGGTCGACCGTCATCATCGGACCCAACGGGAATTGATGCGCCGGTGTGACGTAAATCAGCCGTGGGCGACGACAACAGCGAATGGCTGCCTCGACATCGAGACCTCGATCGTCCACGGCGACGGGGACGACTCTTGCCGGCAGCGCGCGAAACATGGCGCTCACAATGGGGTGACAGGGATCCTCCAGGCACACGGCAGCACCCGGATCGAGCAGGACGCGAATAGCGAGATCCAGCCCGTGTTGAATGCCCGCGACGATGATCACCTGGTCCGGGAAGCACCGAACGCCGCGTGCGCTCCCGAGATAGTCCGCGACTGCTTCGCGCAGCGGCCGGTATCCGCGAGGATCCGCATCGGCCAGGAGCGTTCGTGTGGCGCGCCGGAGGCGGCGGCCTGCGATTTGAGCCCACAGATCGATCGGAAACGCGTCGATTGCAGGATCGGGATGGAACGGGCGCGGCGCGGCCACGTCAGACGCCGGTGCCGCTTTCAGCCGGTCGGCAAGTCTCGAGAGGGGACGCTGCCGTCGTGTGTCGCTCGCAGCACGCGGTGAGCTCGCTGGTGTGGGGAAGTCATCGGGTAGACGGACGTTCACATAGGTGCCGTCGCCGACCCGGCCGTCAAGATACCCCTCGGCTGTGAGCTGTTCAAACGCCGTTACGGCTGTGCCTCGAGACACGCCGTAGCGCTCGGCGAGCGCACGCGTCGCCGGGACGCGCGTTCCACGCCGGAGGCGGCCATCGAGAATCGCCCCTCGAATTTCTGCATACAGCCATCGCCAGAGAGGAGCGTCATGGGGGCGCTCCGCAACCGCGAGCTCGTGGGTAGTCCTCGGCGACATGCCTCAATGGTATATGCGAAAGTGGCAGATTGGCCCTTTCGATTGGTCCACGCCACGTGTAGCCTGGAAATGGACACAGACGGTGAAGGAGGGCATATGACGATCAGCTATTTCGCGGCAGCCATCGGGACGACAGCGGCGGTGGTCGCGACATCTGTTCTGTTGAAAGGAAGCCAGGACAACACAACCGGGACCGTGCGAGATCGGAACGTCAGAGTGATGCTGGATCTGTTCAAAGCGATCGAGACGCGCGATCCGAATCACCGTGACGCCGAACGGGAACTGTCCTTCTACCAACCCGACGTGGAGTTCCATTGGCCGGCCGCTCTCCCGTACGGCGGGACTTTTCGCGGGATCTCGGCAAGCCGCAGCCGGGATTGGAACGCCACGTGGACTCCGCTACAGCCGACCGCTGCGGAGCGCAAGATGGACCCGCAGGTGATCGGGGCCACTGATCACCAGGTGGTCATCCTCTATCATCAGCGCGGGGTGAGCTCAGAGGGCGAGCGATTCGACGGCGACGTCATCGGCCTATACGACTTGCGTGACTTCAAGCTGGCGCGCGCACAGATGTTCCACTTCGATGAGGCCGCGTGCGCCCGGTTTCTGGAACGCGCCGTGGCAGGCTTGAAGTAGCTGGAAGGCTGAATCCGTAAATGAACACCATCGGCTCCGCGACGATGCGACGCGCCCCCGCGTGGATCGCGGCAGACAGCAGATTCCTGGGTATGGCGACGGTTTGGCGATCGCTTCGGCTGTACGACGACATCACGATCTACATGCGTTTGGCGCTTGCGTCTGGCTTCTTGAGCGCCGTCACCGACCGTCTGGGGGTCTGGGGTCCGTATGGCACACCGAACGTGGCCTGGGGCGACATGCAGCATTTCCTGTCCTACGCAGCGACGCTCAATCCGTGGTTTCCCCAGAGCGTGATTCCGATCGTTGGCGCGACGGTTACGATCATTGAATCGCTGCTCGGCATCGCGTTGCTTCTAGGCTTTCACACACGAAGGGCGGCTCAACTCGGTGGATGGCTGGTGCTCGCGTTCGGCATCGGGATGACGGTTGGCACGGGCTTCAAGTCTGCGCTCAATGCGTCGGTGTTCGCATTCTCTGGAGCCGCCTGGCTTCTGGCCCGCGCTCGTGAATATCCAATGAGTGTGGATGCATTGCGAGCCGCGCGCCCTGCGGGATGGGCGGCGAACGGACAATGATCCGCTGGAGATCGCTCCCATGGATTCACGCCTTGCCACGTTAAAGCAGTCTCTGGAGTCGGCGGTGGAGGGCATGTCGAGCGAGCAATTAAGCTGGCATCCTCCGGGGAAGTGGTCTGCGGCGGAGGTGCTTGAACACCTTTACCTGACCTATGCCGGAACGATCAGAGGCTGCGAGAAAGTCATGATGAACGAAACACCGATGGCGACGACGGGCTCGATGGTGCGGCGCGTGCTTACCTTCCTGGTCGTGGGCTTGGGCCACATGCCCGCTGGGCAAGAGGCCCCCGCAATGGTCCTGCCGAGAGGCTTACCCGCGGCGCAGGTGCGAAATGAGATTGGCGCAAAGCTTGTGGAGATGGATGCAATTATCACAAGGTGTGAAGCCCGCTTCGGGCGCCGGGTAAAACTGCTCGACCATCCAATTCTGGGACCGCTGACGGCGCCACAATGGAGAAAGCTTCATCTGGTGCATGGGCGGCATCACTTGAAGCAGCTGCTCCGTCTTCGCGAAATCGACACCCTGTAGATCGGCTGAACGCGAGCAAGCGCGGCCCGATCTGGCGTCACAGAAGCTGCGCGCGATGATGCGTATCGTCGCCTCACACGTGTCGAGGTTCGGTCTCGCGGTTTCCGCCGGTCTCGACGCTCTTGACGAAGAGCACTCGCGGCTCACCGTTAAGTTCATAGCCGAGCGTGCACGGCACGCCATCGTGCTCGCCCGTCACACGTTCGATTTCAAAGCCAAGTTTGGTGTGAAAGGCAATCGACGCTTTGTTGAGTGGAGATGTAATGCAGCGGACTGTTCGACAGCCTCGACGTCGGACCGTATCGAAGAATGTCGTGTACAGGAGGCGCGCGATGCCGCCGCGGCGATGATCCGGATGAACGCCAATGAAATGAACGTAAGCAGCATCGGTATACGTTTGCGACACGAATCCGACGAGGAAGCCGATCGTCATACCGTGACCATCGACGGCGAAACTTGTGCCTCGAAAGTGAATGAAAAACAGGCGAGGCAGCATGTGCGCCACGCGCCGACCGCCCCACCAATCATTGACGAGGCCGATGATTGACTCGTAGTCGTCCTCCTCCAGCTGCCGGATGCGCATCTCCTATTGCAGCGCTCGCGCTGCCGCACGCGCGTAATAGGGAATGATGATGTCCGCCCCCGCCCGGCGAATCGAAGTCAATGCTTCGACCATGCTGCCGCCGAGTTCTGGACGCGGAGCAGCAGCCATTGACCGCTGAGCACGAGGGCAATTCCGAACAGACTCAAAGAGCCCCAAGCCTTGTCCTCGAAGAACGTTGACATCGTTATGGCGAGGAGCGGTGTCCAAGCCAAAACATAGGCAGCGGTTGTATAGCCGCGTCGCCGCGCCAAGCCAAAATAGAGCACAAATGCGAGTACCGATGCGGCAACGGCCAGGTACAAGAGCGACATCACATACGGAGCACGGAAATCGAACGTCCAGTGCCGTCCGGTCACCACTGCAAACAGCCCGAGCAGCGTGGCCCCGTACGCCATCGACCAGGCCAGCGAACTCTGAAGCGGGGCTCCGGCCCGCTCACCTTGGCGCGCTGATACATTGCCAAAAGCGGCAGCCACGACGGCGCCCAAGGCCATCAACAACCCGCGCAGCGCGTCGGCGTTAACGGTCGCATTGAGAATCTCGTCGCGTGAAAGCAGCGCCACGCCAAGAATTCCAAGAGCGGCTGCCGCCCACGCGCCCCGAGGCGCTCGCTGGCCCAGCGCGATCCGGAATACGACGAGATTGACAAACGCGAGCGTCGCGAAGATGACGGCAACGATTCCCGATACGACATGTCTCTCGGCGAAGTACGTGAATCCGTAATCGACCGTGAACGAGAAGAATCCAACACCTGCCGCTGCCTTATGTTGCTCGAATGACAACGCGACAGCCTCGCCGCGAAATCTGCACCACAAGAAAAGCAACCCGGCCGCCAGGCCAAACCGGTAGACGAGTGACGTGATTGGATCGACGGCGCCCAGTTGAAGCGTGATCGCGTACCAACTGGTTCCCCAGACGAGGCCACACGCCGCCGTGGCCGTAACATCTGCGAGAGACGATGTCGTCCGATCGTTCATCACTCGACATCATTACCTTGGGCCATCGTCGGGCCAACGACTACTTCTCACACTGCGAGTGGACCATTGTTGAAGACAGGCCTTGCGCGTTGATGATCCGCGGCCGCTGCCTGGGCTCGTCCGTGCCGTAACATTCTTTGCCCGCGGCCGCGCTTGAAGATCGCGGCGCGGCGCGCTAGCCTGCGGATGAACGAACACGACGAAACAGAAGGAGGTTATCGTGGCAACAACGCAAGAGGTTGTGCAGATCAGCGCTATCGTTCCCACCTTGACTGTCGACGATTTGCAAAAGAGCATCGCCTTTTACGAGGCGCTCGGCTTCGTGATCGATGAGCGGTGGGAAGAAAAAGGGACGCTGCTCGGCGTCATGCTGCGAGCGGGCAGGACCCAGATCGGCTTGAACCAGGACGATTGGAAGAAGGGGCGCGACCGCAAGAAGGGAATCGGCGTCCGCTTGTCCATCTCGACGACGCCGGGTAACGTCGACGAGATCGCGCAGCGCGCCAGAAACGCCGGCATCACACTCAAGTCGGAACCTCACGACACGGAGTGGAAGAGCCGCGCGTTCGAGGTCACAGATCCGAGCGGTTTCCTG
>JBKPSH010000054.1:0-29385 GCA_046734955.1 Acidobacteriota bacterium | reverse complement strand
CCGCTGGAGTGCGGGGTACAGCGCGCTCTCTCCGACGTTGAGCACATCGTCCGACGCCAAGCGCAAATGCTCGACGATGGCGTAGCCGTGCTTTGCTCCGCTCGCGAGCGCCTTCAAGATCAGGAGCTCGAGCGTCCCGGGAAGAAGATCGGACGGCGTGTTCGTGAGTCCCATCAACCGTTGATGGGACTCTACACGAGCTGCCGCCAGGCGTCAACTGCCATCAACGCCTGAGGGGAGTATCGGTCTTGCGTTTGCGGTCCATCTGCGATGAGGATTCTCCCATGGCAAACTCATGGTTCAGCGTTCGATCGCTGCGATCGGCGGCAGTCGTGCTACTCGCCGTCTCGCTGTGGCGGCCGTCGATTAGCGGTACCTCGTCGGCCCGGCAGACGACCGCCAGCGGGTTGATCTTCATAGACACCAGTGTCGAGAACGCCTCACCGCTCTGGTACGACGTTGTCGACAACGTGATCCAGCTTCATCTGATCTACGACCACGAGCGCGCGTCGCCGAACCGCGCCGCCGGGCACATTCACTTCGTGCTTCACGCGGCCGCGGGCGCGTCGCTCACGTTCGAATTTCGCAATCTCGATAACGTGTGGAACGGACAACCAGGTTCGGTGGCCGGGGAGCTGAAGACCGTTGCGATCTCGGACGACGGGACGACGTGGAAAACGGTCGCGACCGAGAGCCTGCCTGGCAACCGCGTCCAGCTCCGCCTGACGATGACAGGATCGACATTGCATGTGGCGCGCATGGAGCCGTATCGATTGTCGGATCTCGATCGGCTGCTCGGAACAATCCGGCGCCATCCGCTCGTTCGCATTGAACCACTCGGCAAAACGGTTGCCGGCCGGCAGCTCGAGATCATTCGCATCGGCGATCCCGCCGCTCCATACCGAGTGTTCGTCCGCGCCAGGGCGCATCCGTGGGAAGCCGGCAGCAATTGGGTTGCGCAGGGGTTGATCGATCGGCTGCTCGCCGGCGATGACGAAGCGAAGCGCTTTCTTAGCACCTACAACGTCAGCGTGCTGCCGATGGCGAACAAGGACGGGGTCGCGCGAGGCGCAACCCGGTTCAACCTTCGCGGTATGGATCTCAATCGCAACTGGGACAAGCCGGCGGACCCGGACCTCTCACCGGAGAACGCGGCTCTCGAGCGGTGGCTCGATCGCGAAATCGCGGCGGGCCGAAAGCCGCACCTGGCGCTCGAACTGCACAACGACGGCAGTGGCCTGCTGCATATCAGTAGACCGCCTGTCCCACAACTCGAGCAACACCTCTCGCGGATGAAGACGCTCGAGGCGCTGTTGCGACGCCACACCTGGTTCACCGAAGGCACGACCAGTTCGTCGTTCCGCAACAGCGGCACACTTGGCGACGGCTGGCTGCAGCGCTACGGCATCGACGCGGCGGTGCACGAGTTCAACTGCAACTGGATTGAAGGACTGAAGCAGCCGACCTCGAGTGCCCATTGGCGTGAGTACGGCGCTGGCCTCGCGCGCGTATTCTATGAGTACTTCGAGACAGTGAAGCCGTAAGCGATCACTCCATCGCCGTCCACAGGCGGTGCACCTCGACGACTCTGCCGCCCTCGAAGCACACGCCGCGCGCGCGAAAGTAGTGGTGCGACGGACTGCGGCTGTAGATCGCGCAGGTGCCGTCGGGTGGGCCCAGCGCGCGGACGACTGCGTCGCGCGTCATACCAACATGAATACCGCGGGTGCGACACTGCGCCGCGTCCGGGTGGCCGAGCGCGCGGGCCACCACGGCATTCGACTCCAGATTTATGAAGCGACACGCTCCGGGCGTGAGGTAGTACAGCACCTCGCCGAGCGGCGCACCAAGGCGCGCGTGCACCAATGCCTCGGCATCGCCCTCACGCACTGACATGAACGATCGTTCGGTGAAGCCCCGCGCAAACTCCGTGTCGTCGCGGAGGATCACCGTGACGACTCGCTGGCGCACGGGATCCAGAGACACGATCAGCCAGACGCCAACGGCCCACAGCGGAAGCCACACCATACGCGCGCGAGTCAACCGTAATGCGTACGCCGCGATCGGGAAGAACAGGACGAGTTCTGTCAACGACACGATCAGGCCGGACGGTGTGAAAAAACCCAAGCCGATCGGGGCGACCGGAATCGGCCGCCACGGTGCAAAGTAGCGCGTCAGATCGAACGGCCAGAACAGCGCGCATCCGAGGCCGCCGTCGGTCATCGTATCCAGCAAGCCGTGGCTGACCAGGACGGTGCTCGCGATTGCCCAGGCGCGCAGCGGCGACGCGCTAAACCGTCGCGCCAAGAGTCCAACAAAGGCACCGACCGCGAGCGCGAATGCGAAGGAATGCGTCGCGCCGCGATGCCCCCAGGCATCGCCATACTTGACGCCGAAGCTGAAACCTATGACGTCAGCATCTGGCATCAGCGAGAGCGCCGACCACAATACCATCGAGCGCCACGTCGGCACTGCCGCGCGCTCGGCGCTCGACACACGCGCTGCCGCCATGCCGATCGCAACGTGTCCGATGCTGGCCATGCTCCGCCGCGAGGATACACGACGCCCCGCTCTAATGCCGCACAGTCTCGATCCTCAGCGCGCCACTGGTGCGCGGGCTTCTCCTCATCGCGGCCAACGGGCTCGGTGTAAAGGACGACGGCTAAAGCCAGTGTCGTGTTTCTACGCTGACACCTCGCTGAAATCCAGGTTCTCCGTGATGCGAGTACCGTCCTTGCGAAACGCGTCGGCCAGCGTCCGTATCCGGCGTTTAGACTCGTTCAAGTCGGTGTTGTTCAGATTGATGTTCAGCAGGTCGATGTACCACGGTAGCTTCACGTCGTCCATGACATAGGTCTGCACGATCTCGCGGGCGATCGGCAGAGTCGTCCGTTTCGAGTTGTCATGCACGTCGCGGTTGCTGGCGCGCTGCAGCTTGTCGTACTCCTGCTCGAGCAGCTGCTCGAACAGCTCGCGCGTAAACGTGTCACCCGCCTTCACACCGATCTCATCATCCACGGTCAAGGGCGCGCCCTTGTGCAACCATTCCCAGAGGATGCTCAAACGGATCTCTCCAGTGGCCATGTCTTCCATCAAATACAACACATCGTCGTTGCCGAAGAAGTCGGCGGGCTTCAGCGCCGCGGCCTGCAACCCTTGCAGGAACGCATTGCCGTACTGGAGCGCGACGCTCAGTAGATCGCGTGCGCCCCGGATCGTACGCGGCGCGTTCTCGAGCAGGATCAGGCCGTCAGCATCTGCTCTGTCGTACGTGAGCGGAGGAAACTTTCGACCGAGCTGATTCTCTTCGCCAACCTTTTCCCACACCGGCCTGACGATGTGGACCATTTTCCAGTGGGCGACCCACTTGCCGCTGGCGCCTTCGCGCTGTTCGCGCTCGCCGCCGGCAACTGCGCGCTTCATTGCGGCTGTGACGCCGGCTTCCGAGCCGACCGGAATGTTGGGCTCCATGCCGCCTTGCCACAACGCGTACTGACCCTTCGCGTCCGGCGTATTCACGGCGCGCCGGACGCGGTCCTCGTAGATCCGCATGTAGCCGTAGGTCATGGTGATGGCATCGATGTTTGGATTGACGAACGCCGAGTCCCAGGCCATGGCGTCGGAGACGCTGTTGATGTAGTCCCAACGACCGGTGTTGAAGCCCACGAAGTGCAGGCCGAGCGCAGCGCGAATCTCCATCAACTGGAAGCAGGCTTCGATCTGTTCGACCAGCACGTAGACCTTGATCGTGCCGACCTCGAGCCCGAGATGCCGCTCGAGGGTTGAGAGCATGTTGTTCCACAGCGCCGCCTCTTCCGCGGTCTGAATCTTCGGCAGGTAGAGCGCGATCGATGATCCTGCGCGTCGAAGCTGCTGATAGTTGTTCACGACGTACAACGTGAGATCAACAATCGACGCTGAAAAGCTCTCGCCGTTGGCGTGTCGAACATGCCGATCGTCGAGGTGCAGACCGCGCGCGCGGAAGATTTTCGTGGTGAAGTCCAGCTGCGTTCGCCAGTCCACGATGATCTCGTTGCCAAAAAATCCCCTCGCCCACGCGTTCATCTCTCCGGCAACCTGCTCAGCGACTTTGAGGAAAACAGGGTCGCGGTGAATGGCCAGCTTCAGGTTGCGCTGGTTGTCCAGCGACATCGACGAGACCTGGCCGAGCGCGTCCTCGCCGTCGAACATCCAGCCGTCGGCGCCGGAGAGCAGCGCGTAGGCGACGTTGCGCAGGGCCGTTTCGGCCGGCGCGCCGGGCCGGGCTGCCGGGCCAGTGCCCTGAACCCACTGCCGCCGAAGATCGCGCGGGATCTCGCTGCCGACGAACTTTCCTTCCCTAGCGTCCTGCACTTTGATCTGCGTGCGCGGGATGACCGCCTGCGGATCGAGGAACGCTATACGCGTTCCCGCACGCACGCGCGCCGCACGCCGGGCGATGCGCGCCTTCATCACGGCCTTGCGGTCGGCGTCGAGCGGCGCCAGCGCCGCAAGCGCCGAGAGCGCCTCGGGTGTAAAGACGTCCGAATAGCTGGTTTCGAGGGTGCCTCTGATTTCGACAGGTCTAGCAGCCATAGCTATGGATGATGTCACAAGGCGCGCAACGCACGCGAGCGATCACAACCGTCAATCGTCGAAACACCTGGCGACGCGTTAACTACGCGACGCGGTGCCGATACCGCCGCCGCTTTGGCGCGTGAGGAGATCGCCACGGCTTCAGTACGGCGTCCAAATCCCTCACGATCCACTCCACCGCTTTGCCTTCGCGATACGTTGCCCATGACATCAGGGAGCCACTGACGACGACCTCCACGATACGCGCGAGCGAGCGGGCGTCGATATCGCGTCGTAACTCGCCGGCGCCAACCGCCGCCTCGAGCAAGACCTCGATCTCCTGACGCGTTGCGCGCGCATTCTCGACGAGGTGGCGACGCAAGATTTTGTCAGTGAGATCGAGCTGGAGGTAGGCGAGGTTTCGAAGAAGTGCTTCTGGCGTCGGCGCCAGACCTGCCATGCAGATCGCATACGCGCGCACGGCTGCGAGCGGGCTGGGGTGCGCGGCGCGCAGCTGGGCGAAGGTCGCAGCGGCACTTCCGGCGAAGCGCGCGGACAACGCGACTAGCAGGTCGCGTTTGCTGCCGAAGCGCTGCACCAGCCGCCCCGGAGTGACGCCAGCCTCGCCGGCAATATCGGCGAGGGTCAACTCGTGCGGACCGCGCCGGCTCATGGCGCGTTGAGCAGCGGCAAATATGTCGTCGTCGGTGACCTTCTGTGGGCGTCCGGGCATCGGGAAATTTGACAGTTTCTAAATTTACGTTTAGTTTTTATTATTAAATATCAATTTAGCAGGAGGCTGCAAATGCGAAAAGTCGTCTACGGCGGTGCGATGAGCCTCGACGGCTTCATTGCCGGTCCAAACGGCGAATATGACTGGATCGTGATGGACCCCGACATCGATTTCGCGGCGTTCATGGGCCGGTTCGACACATTCCTCATAGGTCGAAAGACGTTCGAGGCGATGCGGCGTAAGACGGACTCCGCGCCGGCGACACCGGGAATCCAGAACATTGTCTTTTCGCGAACGCTCCGACCCGCCGATTGCCCGGACACAATCCTGAGCGACGACGCGGAAGGAATGGTCGCCGACCTGCGGAAGAGGCCAGGCAAAGACATCGCGCTCTTCGGCGGCGGCGAGCTGTTTCGTAATTTGCTGGCTGCGGGCCTCGTCGACGAACTGGGCATCTCGCTGGTTCCTGTGTTGCTCGGCGGAGGGATTCCTTTCTTGCCATCGCCAGCCGCTCGCGCGAGGCTCAAGCTGAAACAGTGCCGCGTCTACGAGAAGACGGGCACGGTCGGACTCGAGTACGACATTCTTCCGACGAAACGACGCGCCTCCGCACGGTGAGAGACACGAGAAGTGCGAGGCTGCCAGCAGATAGTAGCGGAAACCTGCTCGTCAGGTTAGACAAAGCAACCTTTGCGTACAACCGGGCACCCCACGTGCGCACTATCTGCGCAACAACGGCCCGAACATCGATGGTTCGTTAGCAATTCCGCCTGGCATTCGTGTCGCAGTTGACGATCTAGAATGCCATGCGAGAGAGTCGCATGCCCAGGGACGCCCGTCTCGTTACCGCCGAGGAGCTCGAAAGATTCCCGGACGACGACGACCGCTACGAGTTGGTGGAAGGCCGGGCGGTTCGCATGAGCCCGGTCGGCTTCGAGCACGGTCGGATCGTGATGCGGTTGGGCACGCTGCTTGTCCGCCACGCTCAGCCCCGATCGCTCGGAGTGGTCGTCACCGAGGCGGGGTTCAAGGTCGCCTCGAACCCCGACACGCAGGAGACCGAATCTCGCCTTCATTCGGCAATCGCGGATTCCGCTACAGAAGGTTCGTGGTTTTGGAATGGGCCACCGATCTGGTAGCCGAAGTCCTCTCGCCGGATGATCGCGCCGCTGCGGTCCGAGCGAAGATCGAGGAGTATCTCGCCCGGCGGGTGTCAGCCGTCGTCGTGGTCGACCCCGACGCCCGCAGGGTGGCGACTCACCGTCCATCGACGCCTGCAGTGACGCTCACGGAAGCCGACGATCTGCTCGACGTCGACGATGTCGTCAGCGGATTCCGCTGTTCTCTTCACGACATCTTCGAGTAGGTCCGGCCTGGCCGATCTGTTGGCCGATGTTGTGGGCGACGTCTTGGTCGACGACAACCTTCCTTACGATAATGTAAGGTATACTTAAACTGTAAGGAACGCACCAATGGCAGAAGCGACGCTAACTACCAAAGGCCAGGTCACCATTCCCAAGAGAGTCCGTGACCACTTGAAGCTCGAGACGGGTGCGCGACTGGACTTCGTCATCGAAGACGATGGCACGGTGGTGTTGAGGCCGGTGACGCGCCACGTGCGCGAGCTTGCCGGACTGTTGCATCGACCGGGACACCAGGCTGTCTCTGTTGATGAAATGGACGAGAGCATTCGGACTCATCTCAGAACACGGTTCGGGCGCAAACGATGATCGGCCTGGACACGAATGTCCTGATTCGTTATCTGACGAAAGATGACGCGTCGCAGTACTCGAGAGTCAAGCGTCTGATCGACAACGCGGTGGCCGAACACGAGCGGTTGCTGATCAACTGCACGGTTCTTTGCGAACTAACCTGGGTGCTCGAGACGGTTTTCGAGTACCCGCGACTCGCGATCGCAGACGTTCTCGAGCGTATCCTCGATACCGCGCAGTTCGAGGTTGAGCGGGCTGAGGAAGCGCGGCGCGCGCTTGTCGATTTTCGATCCACCAAGGCAGGATTCGCAGACGCGTTGATCGGACGTGTGAACCGTGCATTGGGTGCGACCCGTACGGCGACATTCGACCGAGATTTGAAGCCACTCGATACCTTCACCGTCTTGTAAGCGAGAAGTCGAATCTCAGCCTCGTTGAATGCGCGCGCAACCGATCGACAAAGTCCGGGTTCGTCGGGGTTCTCGCCGCGGAGCAGCCACAGTTCGCGACTCAACCGCCACACGTGGAGCACGCGATCGGTGTCCGACATCTGCAGCCAGAACTCCCGGTCGTGACGGTCGGCATCGGCCGCAGACTCGAACCTCCGGACGATGATCGGCGTGCCTCGGCGCGAGCGGCCGGCGGACGGCGTGCCCGAATCTAGAAGATCTCGCCGCTCGTGCCAGTCGTCAATCGGACCCTGGATGTGGCGCTGACGGCGCCACTCGATTCGAGACCTTCATCGTCTTGTAGGGTTCCAGGACAGGGAAGGATTTGGGCTCCTTCGCGCCCGTGTTCCGATTTTCATCCCCACTCTCGAAACGTAACTCGCCCAGCACGTTCTGCTCGTTGAAGTCGTTTAGAACAACGTCCGCGACGTCTGAGCACGCCAGCCGAACTTCGAGGTCGTGGCTCAATCGTGGATGCGCTAGAGCGGGATACAAAAGCCAGAGTACGAGTGACGGCTTCGCATCGTTCCGTGCGAGTTCAATCTTTACGACCTCAGCATCGTGAAACGTCGGCATCTGTCCAAACTGCTCAATGAGCACATTGGCGCCGTCGATCCATTCCAAGACAGAACTCATCATCTTTTGCCTCCCGGCGGTTTCTGCCCTGGCGGCCTGCCTGGCTGGCGCGGTTTCGGCTGGTTCCAATCCCAATCGTGGACGTGCGGATCGCCCGCGCCATGATCATGACCATAGTCGGTATCCGTAACCGCGCGCCCGTCAGAGCCATATTCTCGGCGCTGCGCGCGCGCGCCGGCCTCACTCCAGCTCGCGTTCGCAGCCTCAGCCCGGACGGGTGTTCTCGACTGATTGAAGGACCACTGCGGTTACCAGACGAAGCCAATTGACTTCCGGAACGACGCTCGCACAGCGTCCGCAATCGAATCCGCGTCGAAGCGTCAAACGAGTGTCAGCGTCAACGTGGGCAGATCCATGTCCTCGACCGATGCGGTCCATGTTGCGCCTCGCTCGATCGGCGTCGATTCGGTGAGCGTGCCGGAGCTGACCAGATCGCCTGCGGCAAGCGGCTCAGCACCATCGTGCTTCGTCATCGCCGACGCGAGCTCAGCGAGACACAGCGCCGGACTGCGAAGCGAGTTGCGGCCCGAACCTTCCTCGGCCATCTGTCCATCCTTTGAGAGCCGAACCTTGAACTTTGGCAGCTGCTCGACAAGCTCGGAGATGTTCGCAGCCGTAACCGGGCGTGGCTCTCCGACGATCAGCGCGACGTGCAGGCCATAGGCGGCGACAAAGTCGGCGGGCTGAAATTTCCAATCAGTGTACGGACAGTCGATGATCTCAAATCCGAGCGCGAGCCACTCAACTGCGTCGAGCGCAGCAACTGCCTCACTTGTGCCCGCGGCGAGTGGCGCTTTCATCTTGAACACGATCTCTGGTTCGATCTTCGGCGAAATCGTCTGCGCCAGCGAGAGCGTCGCCGCGTTGCCATCGGCGTAACGCACGGTGTCCTCATACATGTGCGCCCAGACGAGCGTATCGAGCTTGAGCACACGCCACATCGCCTTGTTGGCGTAGCCAACCTTGACGCCGACGATCTGGTGACCCTCCGAACGCCGCATCCGCACGAGTTCGCGTTCGACTGCATACGCCGTCGACAGGTCGAGACCGTCGCGCGACGAGGGCGGAGTCGAGAGTGTTCGACGGTCCGCGAACGCCGCCGATAACTCCAACGCGAGCCCGCGCGTATTGATCACGCAGTTACCGGAATCTTGGTGGTCTTGGCCTTCGCCGTCGCCTGCCACGTACGAAGCCCGTAGGCGAGCGCGGCGGCAAACAGGGCCATCACCGCGCTTCCGTAGAAGCCCGTCGCCCAGGTGCCGGACCGCTCGTAGAGCAGCGCGGCGACGTAGCCACCGATGATCGACGCGACGCCCTTCGCTGTGTAAAGCACCGCGTAGTTCGAAGTCGCGTGCTTGGTGCCGAAGTAGTCGGCGGATGTGGACGGGAACAACGAATAGATCTGACCCCATGTGAAGTAGACCGCGATCAGGGTCGCCACAAACCAGGCGCTGGAGACCTGCCCAAGCGTCGCAACCGCGACGAGACAGAACGCCTGCAGCACGAAGGTGAGGATCATCGTGTTCTCACGTCCGAGCCGATCGGACACCCAGCCCCACAAGATGCGCGACGCGCCATTGGCAAGTGGACTCAGCGTCGCGGCGAGCGTGATCGAAAAACCCCATGACCTGGCCATCGGTCCCGCGTTGGCGGTGACCAGCAGTCCGCCAGTCGCCATCAACACGAACGCGACATACATCACGTAGAATTGCGGCGTCCGCAATACATCTATCGTGGTGAATTGTTTCTTCTCATCCTTTTGAGTGGTCGTCGCCGACACCTTACTCTGGTTCGTGGCGGGGGCCGCCGCCGCACGCGGATGCCTGAGGAACTGCGCCACTGACGCGATGACGATTCCCTGCAGAATGCCGCTGGCGACGAACGTGGCCCGGTAGCCGCTGCCGTTGATCGACGACTGGATGAATGGAATGAACAACGCCGTCCCACCGCCGAAGCCTGCCGTCATCATGCCGGAGGCGAGCCCGCGCCGTTCCTTGAACCACTTCAATGCTGATCCAACCGCCCCGCTGTAGACGAACGCCGCGCCGGTGCCCGCCAGGCAGTAGAGCGCGTAGAGCATCGGCAGCGAGTTGGCGTAACCCATCCCCGCCCAGCCCAGGCCGCACAGGATACCCGCCGCCGTGACGAACCCGCGCGGACCGAGACGATCGATCAGCCAGCCGTCGAACGGCTGCACCCAGGTCTGAAACAGGATGAAGAGCGTGAACGCGAACTGGATGTCGGAGAGCTTCCACCCCGTGCCTTTCTGCAGCGGACCGACGAAAAGGGTCCATGAGTATTGCAGGTTCGCGATCATGATCATCGCGACGAGCGACGCACCGAGCTGGAACCACCGGTTGTGAATACGCATCAGTCACCTCGACACGCTCGCGCCTGCCTTCGCGCCGCCTTGCCTCGCCGTAGCGCCGTCGTCATTCTCGTGGCGCGAAGGCGGGTGCCTTTTCTCGTCCGCCATCTTCGCGCACGCATAGACGGCGCGCGTCGCCGGCATCGGCACGCCGAGTCGATCGCCGAGTTCGACGACGGCGCCGACGACCGCTTCCAGTTCCAGTGGTCTGCCGGCCTCGAGGTCCTGCAGCATTGACGTCTTGTGCGCGCCGACTTTTTCCGCTCCCGCCATGCGCTGATCGATCGAAATCGGCATCTCGATGCCTAGCTTTCCTGCGACGATCTCGGTTTCGGTCATGATCTCGCGCACGACCTTCGACGTATCCGGGTGACGAACCAGTTCCTCGAGCGTGCCGCCGGTCAGTGCACTGATCGGATTGAACGCGACGTTGCCGAGCAGCTTCACCCAGATCTCGTGGCGGAACCGCGCGGTTACCGGACAGCGAAAGCCAGCCACGATCATCGCCTCGGCAATCGCCTTCGCTCGAGCCGACTTGCTGCCGTCAGGTTCGCCGAAGCTGATGCGGTTGCCTTCGGTGTGATGGATCACGCCCGGCTCGGCGACGTCGGTGGCAAAGTAAGCCAGCGATCCAATCACGCGCCGCGGCTCGATCGACGCGGCGATGACGCCCCCCGGATCGACGCGCTCGAGACGCAGTCCTTCCAGCTCACCACCGTAGTTCTGGAAGTACCACCACGGGATTCCGTTCTGTGTGCTGACGACGCAGGTGTCTGGACCGAACAGCGGTCGCAGCGTCGGCGCCAGTGCAGTCAGACCGTGCGCCTTGACACCGAGAAAAACGACGTCGGCCTTGCCGATCGTCGCCAGATCGCCAGTAACCTGCGGACGAACCTCGAAGTCCCCTTCGGCGCTCGTGACGCGCAGTCCGCGCGTTTGCATCGCCTGCAGGTGCGGACCGCGCGCGAACAGCACCACGTCGGCGCCAGCCTTCGCGAGGCGAGCACCGATGTATCCGCCGACCGCGCCGGCTCCCGCGATCACGATTCTCACGATGGTTGTTGCGCGAACGCCTGCGCCACCACGCGCCGCTGAATCTTGCCGGTGGCGGTGCGCGGGATGGCGGTCGTGATGTGGATCTGTTTGGGACGTTTGAAGTCGGCGAGACGCTCCTTGCAGTAGGCAAGCAACTCGGCCTCGGTGGCATCAGCCTTCAACGTGACTGCCGCGGCAACTTCTTCACCCCAGGCGGTGTGCGGCACGCCGAAGGCGACCGCTTCGGCCACCTTGGGATGCGCCAGCAGCACCTCGTCGATCTCGCGCGGAGAGATCTTCTCGCCACCGCGATTGATCATCTCCTTCAGGCGCCCGGTCAGCGTGAGGTAGCCGTTCTCGTCGAGGACTCCCTGATCGCCGGTTCGGAACCAGCCATCGACGAAAGACGTCGCGTTGGCCTCGGGATTGTTCTCGTATCCGCGGACCACGTTCGGTCCTTTGATGACCACTTCGCCACGCGTGCCGGCCGGCAGATGCTTGCCCTCGGCATCCATGATGCTGACCTGCACGTCCGTTCCACGTCCGACCGAGCCGGGAAGACGGTCGGCTGGTGGCAGCGGGTTCGATGCCATCTGATGCGCGGCCTCAGTCATGCCATACGCTTCAAGCACCGGTGCGCCAAACGCCGCCTCGAGATCGTGCATGACCTGAGGCGGCAGCGATGCGCTGCACGATCGAATGAAGCGAAGCTTCTCGGCGCCCGCCGGCCGCGGCGCGTCCTTCTTCACGCGCGCGAGCAGCAGCTGGTGAATCGTCGGGACAGCGGAGTACCACGTGGCGCCGTGTTCCTTTGCGGTTTGCCAGAACGAAAGCGGACTGAACTTCGTCGGCACGACGACCGTGCCGCCGGTCGACAGCGTTGCCAGCGTCGAAGCCACGAGTCCGTGGACATGGAAGAGCGGCATCACACAGAGTGACACATCACTCGACGATAACTTGTAGTGGCGCGCAACATTGCCGGCCGAGATCGACAAGTTTGCATGGCTCAACGGAACGCGTTTCGGCCGGCCCGTGCTGCCGCTCGTGTGCAGGATCAGCGCAACGTCCTCTGGATTCGGCGCGGCAACGGATTTTCGATCAGTGACGCCGCGCAGGCTCACCGTGCCCGTCCCGTCCATGTCGACGGTCAGGATTGGAATGTCGCCAGCCGCCGCGCGCGCCTCGTCGAGGCCTTCGGGCGGAAGGAGCAACACCTTCGCATTGGTATCTTCAAGGTAGAAACGGAACTCGTCTTCCTTGTACGCGGGATTCAGCGGCGCCGCTGTTCCGGCCACAGACGCGGCGAGGAATGTGACGATGTTTGGCAGGCCATTCGGAAGCGCCATGCCGATACGATCGCCGCGGTTCACTCCCGCCGCCGCCAGCGCTTCCGCCACGTCCTGGATCTGCTTCCGCAATTCGCCGTAGGTGATTCGAACGTTCTGATCCGGCGCGATCACCGCCGTCTGGTCGGCGGGAATCGCCTCGATCAAACTGATCAATGTCCTGGAAATGATCGATGCGTCATCCGGGGGTGTCATAGATGTTCTCCTGAGCATCAGCTGTAGAGCAATCCGACGCCGATGTCATCAGTCCATAAGGCGCCGAGACGGAAATTCTTACGTCTGACGCGACCCATTGCAACGACCAATTCCAGAACCGCCAGGATTCGAGGACGGGGTATCACCATTCACGCGAACAGCAGGCGATCCTGCTTCCGGATGGGATCGTCCCAATACTGCTGCCACCACGGCTTTTGGGAAGGCTTGCTCGGAGCGACTTTCAGCGTGAGAACTTTCAGTCCCTTACCTTTTGAATCTTCCTGCACTGTGCGGAATCGATAGTGATCGTACAGGCGGATCGCTTCGATCATGTAGCTTGTTGCGATAGTTCGATCTTTCACCAAGACGAGGTTCTCGCCGTTTTTCTGGTCGGCCGGTTCGGAGAAATTGTAGGAGCCGAAGTACACGCGCGCATCAGCTGTGTCGAAGTCGACGACGACGAACTTGTGATGCATTCGAGTCCCACGCTCGTTGCCCTTTTCACCCGCGAGTCCGGAAGGCTCGTTGGCGAACGGTGCCGGCGCGCCACCAGTCAGCGCCGACGAACGGACGACGCGTCGCTTGTTCTCGGGAGTGATGACCGTGACACCGAGATTGCCTGCCTTGACGCGGGCATCGGCAATCCCAAGGGTGAACACTTTCTTGCTCTTGATCTGCTTGCCGAGCGCAGGACCGATCGGTCCCTTCGTTGTCTGGCCAAGGAAGGCGAGTGAGAACAGAACAGACGATTTGGCTTTGCCGATGCTCTTGCCGACTTCCTTGAGCAGCCCGTTTTTCTCGGTGTGCGGCGAATAGCCAACCTGGGCGCTGAGTCCGTTTAAGCCGAGGCGGTGCCATCCATCTGGAGACTTCGACGCCTGGAAGTCTTTTGCCGTGGTCGCATTGAAGTAGTTGTCGAAAGCTTCGAAATAGTCGTCGACGGCTTTCTTGCTGTTCACAACGGCGGCATTGTTCGACTGCACGTAGAAGCCCCGCCACGTGTAGTTCGTCGATCCGAAAACAACCTTGTTGATGCCCGTCCCTTTAACGGCAATCGATTTGTGATGCTGGAGGTTTGACATGTGCTGGCGGACGACGTTCCCCTCTCCAGCACTTTTCCGCAGCCGGGCAGCCGCCTTACTCTCGGGCGCCGCCGGCGGCTTGTGCTCGTCGGAATCATCGATGATGATCTTGAGGCGAGATTTGAGTTGCTCGAGCCGCGTCACAATCTCCGGCAAGTTGAGGTCGTACGCGATCACCCGCACGTCAGCTTTCTTCTTAATCGCTTCATCCAGCAGTTCGAGGATCACCGACCGCGCTTCGAAACCCATCCACTCGTAGGCTTCTTCGGCCCGCTTATGCGTAGGCTTGAATTCCAATCCGTTCTTCGCGTTTCCGGGAACCAGGGTGGTAATCGCCCCGTCAGGCTGGAATCGCGTGACGAAGGCTTGTGAGGAAATGAAACCGCGCGTGAACGCGATGTTGATCTGGCCGGGATATGTTTCCCGCATCAGCGCGATCGCGGCCGTCTGCGCCTCACCGCGGCCCAGCCCCCCGCTTTCATTCATGAACATCGGCGTCACCCGGTAGGTGAATTTGCCGGGCAGGTTGGCATCCTTCGGAAAATGCACCCAGCGAAAATACTGGAACGGCGCCATCGTGCTGTCGATGGGCGGATCAGAGGACGTCTTGCGCTGCCCGGGAAACCCGATGCGATTCTTGAGAGCCCAGAACTCGTGACTCTCCGGCTCGCGGAATTCGATCGCGAAACCGACGAAATTTCGTGGTGGCTTGCCCTGACGCCAGTTCATCGCCAGCAGCGCCATTCCGTCTCCGCGATGGACCTTGAGTGTGAACGGCGCCTTTGAATTTGCTCCGGTGACCTGGAATTCGCTGCTCATCGACAATCGCCTTCTGACAAAACATTGACTGAGAGAGTGGAGCGGCGATGACTTCTAACATCGCCGCGCAAAAGCGGTCAATGGTACTCGCGTACCACTCCCACTGTGAGCTGCGACGGCATACGTAAGCGCTTACGCGCGCTGTAAGCGCGATCCCCATTTTCCGGCCCGTATCACGGTCTCATGGTGAGTTCGCATCTGGCTGCGAACTTGCCTGTCGACGCGTCCCAGTTGAACTGGACAGGAGTATCTGCGATTGAATAGGAGACCACACGTGACGATGCGAAAACTGGCGTTCGAAGCAATGTGCGCAATCCTGTTTGTTTCGCTTGGAAGCTCGCATGCAGCGTTCGCCCAGTCCACGGCGGCGCCGAAGAATCTGCGCGTCACAGGAGTGACCGACTGGACGGTTGACCTGATGTGGGACGCGGCGAAGGGCAAGGCACCCGCGTCCTATGTGGTCCAGTGCACCACCAACGGCCGCACCATGACGGTGGATGGATCGCAGACCGCCGCCACATTCTCCAGCGGCTTCGACTACAACAGAACGTACTCATTCCGCGCCTACGCGGTCAGTTCAACCGGAGCATGGTCGACCGCCAGTAACATCGTTACTGCGACGCTCTTGAACGACACGACGCCGGCGGCGACGCCGGTCGTCTCGTCTACTGGCAGCGGTCCTACCCATGTCGATCTGACCTGGTCCTACGGCGACAGCGATCCAAGTCCGCGTTTCGACATCTACGTGAACGGCCAGCTGTGGTACGGGCAAGTCGCAGGAACCTCGAAGAGAATTGTGTTCCTCACCCCGAGCACGAGTTACAGCTTCAGGGTGAGAGCCCGGGACTCGGCCGGCAACTGGTCGGCCTTGAGCGACCCGCTCGCGGTGACAACGCCTGCGGCCGACGCGAACGACCACGAGCCGCCGACGACGCCTCCCGGGTTCTGGGGCCAAGTCATCGACGGCGCCACCGAGGCGATGGTCTTCTGGGGTAACTCGCAGGACAACGTGACGGCATCAGAGCACATCGGGTACTACTTGTACCTGAACGGACAATTTGATGGCGCGACCATCGATCCTTACCCGCACCAATTCACCATGTATCTGACGCTTGGCGTCGTGAACACGATCGCGGTGTATGCCGTCGACGAGGCAGGTAACCGCTCAGTTCCGGCGACTATGACGATCGACCTGAGGATGCCTTAATTACTCCGAGGGGCTTCGCCCCTCGGAGTCGCTCGCGTCTTCCTTTGGGCCGCCTGCCTCGCCGAAGCACCGGTCGATCGGACGGTGCAAAGGCGGGTCGCATGGCTCGGATTCGAGATGGCTGACGTACCTCAGGGCGCTGCGTTCACCGGGCTAGACATGCTCTAACGCTGATACTAAACGAGCCGTGGCGCGTACCAATGCCGCCCGCGCCGCATTGGCTGACGGCATGCGCAGTTGTGTTGCGATTTCTTGATAGGTCAGTTGCCGTTGCATTCGCATCACAATCAGTCGACGATCGCGGCGATTCAGCCGAAGCAGGGCTGCCCGGTAACGCCGGATTGCTTCCTTGTCGATGACGCGCTGGAGCGGCGACGCGCCGTCCGCTGCATAGTCCTCAGACAGGGCCACGCATTCACCTTGGCGTGCGCACTGGCGGTTCGCATCGATGATGCGATTGACGATTGCGCGCCGCAGATAAGCCAGCAGACTTCCGGGACTACGCCACACGAAATGAGGGATGCGCCTGACGGTACTGACGACCGCATCCTGAACGACATCGTCGGTATCCAGCAGCGATCGGGCGTGACCGAAAAGCTGGCTGCGGACGATGCGCCGCAACACCGGCAGGTACCGCGTGATGAGATTTTCCAGTGCCGCCTCGTCACCGCTGTTGATCCGTGCGAGGAGATCCCTCGTGACGTCGAGCACGGGCGACGGCTGTCGAAGTCCGATCACGTTGCCCCGCGGCTGAAGGTTCGCGTGGGATGTCGCCGGGGTATCCAGGTGTAGCCTCCAAGGCCATAGACGGACGCGGGGATGAAGTTCCGGTAGTCCTTCCGCCCCGCTGCTCGAGGATGATCTGAAGATATCTCGCGTACGGCGAAGCCGTCACAAACCGCAGGCAGGAACCGCCGCGCCCCGGAAGGCACTCACCTCGCGCCAGAAACACGACCGTGGAGGACGACTCAATTTCGTCAATCAGCTGATGGCACGTCAGCGATTGCGAATAGCAGGTAGAAATTACTGAGGTGATCTCCGCATCAGAGTTGCGGAGATTCCTGAATGAGAAATCGGGTCGACCATCAGACGCGAACGCTCCCGGTGCGGACAGCAGCAGAAAAGTCGTCGCGCACGACATCGTGAATCGAAGCCTCATATAGCACCTGACACCGCCGGTTATCCGAAGCGGCCGCCTTTCGCAGACAGAGACGGACTGAGGTCTTCAATTCCAGAGAAAAAGAAATGAGAAAAGCGCCGGCGGCAGGCCGGAAACTGCCAGTCGCGTCCGTCTACAAAATGGAGGCGGAGAGAGGCTTGTGGCTGGGAACCTGGCCGTTGTCAAAGCGGAATCGCTGGTGAATAATCGCGCCTTGGACTTGGGTCCCGCGGACCTGGGTGCTGCGTCCGCGGCCTCCGGCGCGTCGCACGGACAGAGCCAGATTCCTGCCGCCATGCCGGCCCACGGCGCGGGACAACACATGCGTCTTGTATCCACCGGCGGAACGAGTGGCGACAATACCGCCGCGGCTGCACGCGAACACCACCATTACGAGACGATGTTCGTCTCGAATCTCGACATCATCGAGAGCGTGATCCGTTACGTCTGTCAGCGGCAGAAACTTTCCGGTTCGGAAGCCGAGGAGTTCGATTCGGAGGTCAAGGTGCGTCTGGTGGACCACGATTACGAGGTCTTCCGAAAGTTTCAGCACCGAAGCAGCCTGCGCACCTATCTCACGATTGTGATTCAACGGATCTATCTCGATTACAGGAACCACTTGTGGGGTAAGTGGAGACCGTCAGCCGAGGCACTACGGGTCGGGCCGATAGCGGTCCGGCTCGAGGCCTTGATGTCGCGCGACGGATTCAGTTTCGATCAAGCCTGCGAGTATCTTCGGACCAACGAGCACGTCGCCGCCCTCGATGCCGATCTGCATGCGATCGTCGCGAGGCTGCCGGTGCGGAACAGGCGAGCGATGGTCGGGGAAGAAGCATTGGACGCAGTCGCCGACCCGACGACGCCGATAGTTGATCGACTCGTGTCCGATGAGCGGCACGCGGACGCTCGGCGGATTAGAAATGCGCTGACCAACGCGCTGCGCGCGCTCGACGATCAGGATCGCTTGATTCTTCGGCTTCGATTCCAGGATGGGCTCGCAGTCGCTGACATCGCGCGCGCGCTCCATCTAGATCAGAAGCGACTGTACCGACGATTCGACGCGCTTCTGCGGCAGTTACGAGAGGCGCTGCGGTCGGCAGGCATCGATCCCGCGGAGGCATGTCAATTGGTTGAACGAAATGGCGGACGATCATGACCGTGACACCTCACCAGAAGAGCGGCGAATCGACATCAGGCCGCTGGTGTCCTGATGCCGAAACGCTGGCCAGCTATGTCGATGGACGTACGACGGCTGCGAAACGGGAAGAGATTGAAAGCCACCTGGCGAAGTGTGAAGACTGCTACTTCGTGTTTTCGGAAACGGTGCAGCAGCTGAAGTCACAAGCAAGCCACGACACAGGCAGATCAAAGATCACCCGAATCCTTCGCTGGCCGGCTCGGTTTTCTCACTGGAAATTTGCCTATATCGAGACGGCGGGATTGGCCGCTGCTGCGGCCATCATCATCGTGACTGTCGCGATTGTCAGTTCCTCCCGGCGCACGCCGCCGGAAACGGCCGTCCAGGTCCAAGTCGCGTTGAATGAGCTGGACGCTGCAGCTGGATCCTACCGCAAGTACGCACCACGCCTGACAGTGACACCGACCCATCGCGAGCTGGAGCCCGCGCTGCGATCGGCGGAACCCTCGGGCGATACCTCTCTCGCCCAGCGTGAAGCGGCACGGCAGAGAGCGTTGCGCGAAGCTCTCGAGACAGTGGAGGCGGCAACGAGAGTGCGCCGCATTGGCGTCGAGGGACCGCGCTCGCTCGCCGCCGGATACTTAGCACTCGGTCGGCCTCAGCTCGCGGTCGACGTCCTCGAGTCTATCGCGCAGTCGAACGATGCGGGATTACTGAGTGACTTGGCGGCGGCCCACCTCGCTCGTCGCGCGGACGGCGATGTCGAGCGCGCGCTGGACTTGCTCAACCGCGCGGTCGCGTTGGATCCCAAGTGCGCCGAGGCGTGGTTCAATCTGGGTCTCGCAGCGGAAGCGGCACGGCAACCGGCGCGAGCCGAGGAGGCGTGGAAACGCTATCTCGTTGTCGACCCATCGTCAGAGTGGGCGACCGAGGTGCGATGGCATCTCGAGAAACTGCAGAAATGAATTCAACGATCACGGGCGAAGAACCCTGAAGTCGTACTTGTTCAGCAGCACCGCGTCCTGCCGCCCAGACTGGGAAGCGTAGAGATCGGTTCCAAGCCAGTTCGAAGTTAAGATGTGGCCTCGCACCTCAAGGAGCTGAGATGATGGAGCGGACGAAGGCATCCCACCCTTCGGCAGTGGTCGATCTCTTTCACAAATATCAGCACAGCCATATCAACAGGCGATCATTCTTCAATGCCACGAGGAGGTTCGCCGCGGGTGCGCTGACAGGCGGCACCATCTTAGGCATGCTGCGCCCCGACTGTGTCTGGGCACAGCAGATGGCGAAGGTGGCCCACGAGCCCTCCGCCCGCGTTCTCGATCGACTCAGAACGCAGTTCATGTTCCAGATTTCTGTCGACGTCTCCACCATAAAGCAGGGTCTTGGGGTTGCCGATGCCGCGCTTGCGGGCGGAGTGAACATCGTCGAAATGGGGACGCCACTCCTCAAGAACGAAGGCGTCTCAAACGTCGTACCAGCCTTCCGTCAAAAATTTCCCGAGGCGCTCCTGCTGGCCGACATGAAAACGATGGACGGCGGTGGCGGCGAGGCGCGCAGCGTCTATGCAGGCGGCGGCAACATCGTTGATTTCCTCGCGCTCGCCGGTGTGGATACGGCGAAAGCGATCTGCGCCGTGCGCGACGAGTTCAGGAAGACCAACTCCGAACTGCCGCGGCTTGCGTTCGCCGACATCATGGTGCCGCACCAGGGTCCGGCTGCGCAGGCCGTCGAGGTCGCGGTTCGGATGCTCGATGCCGGTGTCGACGCCGTCGGCATTCACCTGCAGGCCGACGCGCGCCGCGCCGATCCGAAGTTGATCGAAAGTCACTATCTCGACGATGTGGCGCGCGCCATCTTCAAGAAGGTCGGCGGCGCGGCGCCGGTGCAGGTGGTCGGTGGGCTTAGCGTCGCGGACGCGAAAGGCCTTGCCCAGGCAGGGCTGCGCGCCTTCGTCATTAGCGGCAATCTCGGTCAGCCGGATGGCCGCGCGCGCTATGAGTTGCCACCCGATCAGATCCAGCGCCTCATCGCCGATTTCATCACCCAGGTGTCAGCCCTTAAGTAGCATCACCATAACGCAGCGTTTTGCTCATCTTCACAGCCGCCATTGGATGTCCGGTGCGAAGAACGTGCTCGGTTCGGCAATCGAGCTGATATTTGAGCGACGCATAGAACGGCTCCGCATTCACCGACGCGACTAACTCCAACCGTTCAAGACCATTCTCTTTCGCGATCCGCTCGATCTCGCGCACCAAGGCGGTTCCGACGCCCTTCCTCGCAGCTTCCGGCACGACGTAGCAGGCGCGAAGTTCTGAATGCGCCAGGACCAGCGCTCCGAGACCGACTGCTTCACCGTCGAGTTCGGCCAACAGCCGAATCTCATCATCCCGGTTTTCCAAAAACTTGCGAAGGTTGTCTTCGGTCATCGGTACGGTCCAGGCCTCGATCACTTCCGGAGAGTAATGGCTTGCCGCGAGGCCACGGATTGAGCGCGTGTGGATCTCGAGGAACAGGGGGCCTTCGTTCGATCGCAACGCGCGAACGGTGATAGCCATGCCGGCACCATCCTTTCAACCTCCGATGCCAGTCGGTTGAGTCAAGGCGCCAGCTCCTTGTACCAGAGTAGCTGGATCTCTTGTGGAAGGTCCGGATAAGCCGCGTGATCGACCGCCTTCAGCCGGCATCCCTGACGCTCATAGAATCGACATGCCCCAACGTTCGTGTTCTGCGTTTCGATTATCAGCTCCCGACAGCCGTATCCGTGCGCCAATGCCTCAACCCTCGCGAAGAGCGCGGAGCCAACTCCTTGCCGTCGCACATCTGGAGAAACTCGGATGTCCCACAGGAGTGCCAGGTCACGCCGTCCTTCCAACATGGTCAGCCCAGGTGTGTCGAATGCAACGGTCGCCCCACCAACTATGCGCGTCGCCACGCGTGCCGTGAAGAGCGCCCAATTCGACACGTCGAAACGACGTGGCCACTGCAATGGTCCTTGGTCGGGAATCGCATCGTAATCCTTCAAATAAGGGACATCGAGGCGGCGTTCTGACAATACGAATCCATCCGTGCCATCGTCGCGACTCGTCACGTCCAATTCGCGATCGACTGTGAAGAGGATAGGAACGCGCGCGTACTCCTGCAGTGCCGTCGCTATCGGTTCTCGAGCGAGCTCCACGTCGATTCGCGCCATGCGCGATTGTCTCATCGTCAGTGTTCGGGGTTATTCGTACCACCGCGGACGCACCAGGTGCTCGCTTGAAGCGAGAGCTCATAATCATCGACGATCCCATCGCGAACATTGACCCCCTCGCGCGTGCCTTTAGAAGCGCGTCGTCTTTGACCAGCCATTCTCGATATCCAGGACGTCGGGTTGCGTGTCAGTCTGTCTTTCCGAGTACCAACTCGCCACTCGCAAGAGCAGCCAGCGTCTTGACGACTGCTTCGCGCTCGCACGCCTGCACACGGGCTTTGAGGGATTCGACGGTGTCTCCGGAAAGGACCCGGATGCGCTCCTGACGCACAACGGTGCCGGTGTCGTACTCGGCATCCACCAGATGCACCGACGCACCGGACTCCGACTCACCGGCGGCAAGCACCGCTTCGAACACGCGATCCCCGAACATACCCTGCCCGCCGAATTTCGGAAGCAGAGCCGGGTGTGTGTTGAGAATCCGCGCGGGGAACGCGGTTAACGTGCGTGGGCCCAGGCGCTTCAAGTACCCAGCCAGGAAGATGACGTCCGCGCGCGCTCGCTGTAGTGCGTCACAAATCGCGGCGTCGAGAGAGTCGCCGCGGGAGTGGGTTACCGACGAGAAGTGGAATGTCTCGATCCCCGCCGCCGCGGCCCGCCTCAACGCGCCAGACCCGCTGTTGTTGCTGATAACGGCGACGACATGACCGTTGATGCGCCCCTGTGCGCAGGCGTCAATGATGGCCTGAAGCGTCGTCCCCTCGTGTGACGCTAGCACTCCGATTCGCAGCATTCACCTGTACGCATGACAATCCCATCACCTCGGCGTCGAGGGCTCACCGTCCAGCGTGCGTGAAGAGATCGCCCGGGCAGCGACACCCTCGGTTGAACCGCTCCATGTCCGGGATACTTGTCGTGTCGATATGCGGCAGCCTGAACGCGATCGGCACATCGGCCGCCCACGTGACTTGCTGTTTCACCGCTCCGAGGTCGCCGTAGGATGCCGTGAGCGTCCAACTCTCGGCGACCGGAAGGCGAACCCGGAAGCGTCCCTCATTGTCCGCATAGCTCACTTCACGACGCGTCTGACTGGAGATCTCGAGGCGTGCATGCGCAACCGGCCGACCGAATTCGTCCACGACCTGTCCAGCACGTTCGCGCAGGTCTGAATCGATCACTTGGACGCATTCGCAGACCGAGCTCACTGACAACGTCGCGTCGACGTATGTGGCTGCATCCAGGCGCACCTGGACATGATTGCGACGAGTCAAATCGAACCCCAAAATGTCGAAATCGAGACGATAGGTTCCCTCCGGCAAGCTCTCGAACTGGTAGGCTCCGTCGGCCGCAGTCATTGCACGCTTGACGATTCCACCTGCTTCTGGCATCGCGGTGATCGCTACGCCGGGAATCGGATAACCCGCGCTATCGAGCGCATGGCCGACGATGCTCGGAGTCTTTGCTGAACTCCCGACATGGACACCGATCGCTATCCCGAGGGCAAAAGTGCCGTTCAGTAAAAGTCGAGGGTTCATACGTGGGGTCTCGACACATCGTCTCGAGGCAGTTGCGTGTTCGTCGCCGTCGTCTCGAGCGCGGCTGCCAGCAGACTTACCGCCTTCCGTCTCTCTGGGACAAAACCAATCAGAATAAGCACACACCCGAACAGCGGAAGGAATAGAACGAACAGGGCTCGCGCGTCACCTGTTTGCAGCCAGTACCACACTGCTGCGCCGGCACCGAAGAATGCGCCGGCGAGCCACAGCGTCATGAACGCACCGACTGGGGCGCTGACTCTAAGTATCAAATCGATCTTACATCCCTGGCTCTGCTGCGACACCTCTCCCAACACTATGGGCAAGAAACTATTGCGATACCAAATCGCACGGCGGATCCGAAATCGATGGTCAGTGATCGTTCCGACAAAAGGTGGGTCTGACGTGCTATTCCACGAGAGCGCTGCGTTGACAGTGTGCGAGAAGGACCGGCGTGGGCCCACGATGAGCGAAAGTCGCTGCAGCGCGTCGGAAGCTGAGAGATATGTGTATAACGTGCAGCGGGAGTACATGGATTCGGCAGTGACAGTTCAAAGTATCAATGACACGCTACATCCGTCCGGCGAGCTGTAAAGTAGTGTCTTTCAGTCGATCGAACGCCGCACGAGATCCTTTATGTATACGACAGAAACGAGCCGGGCTCTGAGCCGTTTGTTCTCCGAACTGGTCGACGGAACACGTGACCGCGGCAATGCATTCATTCTGAACACTGGCGACGTCGGCCTGCTGCGATCGCTCGAGAAGCTGTCGGCAGCTGATGCGTCGACGTCCGCCAACGAAGGCGCGACGATTGCGGCGCACGCGCAACACGTGCGTTACGGGCTCTCGCTGATGAATCGGTGGGGACGCGAGGGTGGCAATCCGTTCGCTGATGCCAAATGGGATGAGGCCTGGAAGATGTCCGCCGTTGACACCGCCGCTTGGGACGAGATCCGCGCAGGGCTGCGCGAAGAAACGCAGCGCTGGCTGGAAATGTTGCAATCACCGCGTGAGTGCAGCGGCGTCGAGCTCACGGGCATGATTTCCAGCGTCGCACACCTGGCCTACCATGTCGGCGCGATCCGCCAGATCAGCAAGACCGTGCGCGGCCCGAAAGAGGGGACGTTCTGATCGCGAGACCGACGACAGCCTACGGACATCATCGCGCGATCCATTCGCACTACGCTCTCCTCGTGCCCCCGCCACTTCGATTATTTCTCCATGGGTGTGCGAGCTCTGCATTGCAGCACCGTCTGCACGAGCACTGCGAAGCACCCCAAACTTCCGCCGAGCAGGACGCCGACCGTCGCGCCGAGCAGGATGGCGAAGCCGACTGGCTCGACGTCCTGCCACGGGATGAGATGACGAAAGAAGTCCGGTGCGAGCCTGCCGGCCGCGAGGCCGAACACACCTCCCATCATCATGCCTAGAAGGGCGGCAATCGTGACGACGGCGAAGATCTTCTTCCAGGTCGTCATGCCCAGGCAACGCAATCGCCGGCTTGCCAAGTCGTCGCGCGCCGCTGCTCAATCCGCTGCAACTCCTCGACGACGGATGCGTCGTCCTTCGCCTCGACGGCGAGAACCTGCTGAATCACAAGAAGACTGCAACAACCAAGGTGGCCGTAGCCTCCCCAAAAATCGCCTTTGGGCGTGTGCTGTTTCAGGCCGGCGAAGAAGCGACCAATCAGGTGTGCGCGAAAGGTTACCGTTTCGGAGTTCACCAGGCCGCCATATTCCAACCAGATTCCCGAACGCGGCGGGCACTGGGGATCTGACAGCGTAAGGTCGTCGAAACCGTGGGAGACGACCGCACGAACGTCGATCATATTGTGGTTGTACGCGGCAGGGTCCGCCTGCAGCGCACAGAGACGGACCTTCTCGGTGGTCGGAGGCGACTCCCACACGATCTCGGAGCGCCCGTCCGTTCCCAACAAGAAACTGATCGCGATCAGAGTGCCGATGATGAGCCGCATCGCACGCTATCTCGGAAACCAATCCGGGATTTTGAATAACAAGGCATTCGTTCGAACTGCTTGAACAGTGGTCACGAGCCCGTGCGCCGCCTGCGCCTGCCCGCCGAGCCCGTCACCGGCAACGCGCAGAGGACGACGGAAGCGGCCGCAATCGAGCGACGCATGACTGACCAACTTTCGACGAACACGCCCTGATAATAGTTTTAGGCGGTCAACCACGCCGTCGACGGCGTTCGTTCACGATGACGCACGATGCCGCAGCTGCTGCGCTCAGGCGTTCGAGCTGAACATGTCTGCCGCCATCTGAAGACCGCCGTCTGGCTGCCGCTCGAACACCACAAGATATTTGCCCGTCCCCGGAGCGGTGCCTCCGGAAGGTTGAGGCATCGTCGCGCTGAATTCGCCGATCTCGTAAGCGAGGTCGCCGGAACCCGCAATCTGAATCGAGTGGAGCCTGGCATCTGATGCGCCCAGGTCAAAGAAGCCCTGCCAGAACTTTTCGATATTCTGTCTCCCACTGATGGCCGGCTGTCCGGGCGGCAACAGGGTCGCGTTTTCAGTGTAGAGAGACGCGAGTCCTCGGGCATCGCGGCTATTGGCGTATTTTTCCCACGCGCGAGCAATTGCAAGAACCTCTGTTCGGTAATCGGTTGCAGTTGTGGACATACGGCCTCCTTCACGGGCGTCGTCGGGACACGAGCAGTCCTTGTGACTCTCAACGATATTCCATGCTGGGCTGGCAGCCAACGCCTGTTTGTCAAGGCGACCTTGTGTCGCAGCCCCGTCGTTCCGCCGATCGTCCGACGTGGCCGCGTTGGCCTCGACGGCCAGAACCTGCTGAATCGCGACGAGGCAACGCAGGGGCCATCCGCGTGCCCCTTCGGTTCCCCGCTGAATCCATCCGACCTGCCGCCACTGATCGTGAGCGGCACGAGCGGTGAATTCGAGGCGGCCTTCAAATGGGCAAGGTCATCGTGCGCAGTCCGTTGCTAGACACTCGGAATGATGTGCCTGCTTCCACGACAGACACCGTGTCGTCCTGCGCCAAGTGTTACGCGTACAGTCGCTCGAGCAGGTCGTGATTGGCGATCCGAATACGAGGCTCCGCTGATGATCCTTCTGGCCTTCCTAAAATTACAACTCGTTTCAAAACCGCAGTGGCTGACGATCAGAGTTCGGCATCTCGTTCGCGGCTCCCGCGGACGTCGCGTGGAAAAGCGTCGCCCTCCGCAACGCGGGTTGCGACCCGCGCAGGTCCGTGACCTGCGCGGCAGTCACGCTGCGGGCGCGCTTTACTGCCTTCGCGATCACGCGAGTCCGAGGTCGCCGCAAACGAGACGCTGAACCCTGATCGCTGCGCTTTGGTCGGTTTTGAAACCGCTGATCGCGCCGTTCATAATCCCCAACGAGCCTCCGCGGCTAACCTTCAGTCCGTATTTTGGAAGATGCGGCCTCCCGCTATTCATCCCGCTGAGCGTCGTTACGGGAGGGCGCCGGTGTCGGGGACGTCACTCGAGGTGGAAGGCGCCGCCGCTCCATTCTTCTGGAGCAACGTCGGCAATGGTTTCAGTGAAGTCCCAGCGGTGGCCCCAGAAGTCCTGAGCGTTGTATTGGCGCTCGCCATAGGGTTGGTCTTGAGGTTCAGTCAAGATGATAGCCCCGCACCGCCGCGCGCGCTCGCAGTGGCCCTTGGCATGTTCGATCCGGACCTGAATGATGTGCGAGTTGTTAGGTGTCGTGCTGCCTTCGGCAATGGTGAAACAGCCGTCACCCGCCTTCATCTGGATGCGGTGGTTCGCGATGCGAAGACGAACGGTGAAGCCAAAGGCGTGTGATAGCCAGTCGGCGGCTGCGCTGGGATCAGGATAAATGAGCACAGGAATCACGGTGCAGGGCGGCACAGAGCGGTTGAATCGCATACGGAAACGTTACCATTCGAAGGAAGGACCAGACAAAGAAGGCTCTACTTCGAGTTCACCGATCGTGTCCTGCCGCTCAGCCGGGTCAGGTGCGATCTTCTGGAGCGCGTCGTCTTTGACCAACCGATCTCGATATCCAACATGTCGGGGTGGCTAGATTTTTCTGGTCCAACGCGCTCTTAACGAGAAGACATTTGCAGCGAAGGGCACTCCGCAACGGCGCGACGCCGCCTATGGCACGCGTATCAGTTTTCTCCCTCGCTTGCGACCGCGCGCGGCTTCCTTGCGGATGATCTTTTCACAGCGGCTGCTGCACGCCACAAACATTAGGTCGTCGCCTTCGATCGCTGCTGGTGAATTCGTCATCGTCATGATTCCGACGAGGACGCGATCAGACGTAGGAATCAGAACCGTGAGCCCTTCTCGAGACGCCAATGCGCCGCGATCCGGCAACGGCAAACCAACCATTCGGCGGTTTTCCGGTTCGAGTTCGAGGTCGCACCACGCGCAGTGGTTAAGCACGTACTCGATGTCAGCTTCCTCGACGTCGTCCTCGCTGAGTGGCTCGGCCGGAACCAGATCGATGACTGTATCAACGACCTCGGCATCGAACCATTCATCGAACAGCTGACGGGTCCGCGGCTGCGGCCACGTGCTCTCGTCCTCCATCCACATACTGAGCTCGGACTCGAACACGTCTTCCCAGAACTCATCGAGTAGCTTCGCCGGATCCGGCTGCAAACCGTCATTTGGTGCGAGGTAGATCGTGCGCCGATCCTCTACAGGATAGGTGACAATCGGCACCGGCCCGTCGGTGCCGTTCGCCCAATCGACGTAGGGCTGCTTACGGGTGATCGTCAGGGCTACTCGGTTGATCAATGACATCTGGCTATTGGTTTGATGTTTGCGTGAGAATAAAGTCGGCGAGCCGCTCAATGTGTGAGTGGCCCGCCGATTAACCTTCGTGGGGCCTACAATGCCTTGGTCCGTATTATTCGCTCCATTGCGATGCGGGTAAATCGAAATGTCGCCTAGTATTCGCACGAGGACCTTGGATTGCGTTGCTTGATGAGCGGCGTGAACTCGAGGTCAAGAATGCGGTCTTGTCGAAGTAGGGGTTCGCGGACGTCGATGGCACGACGCTGCGTCAACTGACGCTGGCCGACGTCTGATCACGGCCCTTCCCGCAGCACACGGAAGTCGTATCTTTCTAGTACTACGGGATCCTTTGGCGGCGACACCCCGCGCAGCCTGACGTAGTAGTCGCCTGCGCTCAACAGCTCCGCCGGGAGCGTCAGTTCGACGGCCTGCTTTCCCTGGATGTCGCTGGGAGCCAGATTGTTCTGCGACCAGATTTCTTCGCCGCTGACGAGGTGCAGCGTCGCGCGATAAATCGGGTACTCCGCGGCGTCGATCTCGAGGCGAAGCCGAACGAGCTTGGCGTCGGGCGGTACGCGCAGCCGATCGAGCTCCGTGCCAATACTTCGCACCAGGCCCGACGAGAGCCATGCATTCACGTCGTCGCGCGTCGCACCAGATCGGGCGTTCTGCCAGACCAGAGCTGGAAGCGCGACCAGCAGGATGGCGGCAGCCACCTGCGTCCACCATGGCACGAGGAGCCATCCTCGAAACGGATTCCAGGAACGCGCCCGGTGGCCCTCACGCTCCCGCTCGACATGCGTGTTGAGCGCCTGCGCGAAGCTCAACTTGTCGCGGCGCTCCTCGATGGCCAGGAAGTGCTGCTCGAAGTTCCGCCGCTCGTCGTCGTCCAGATCTTCGCTCACGTAGGCGTCGATCAGCTCGTCTTCCGCGAGGCACATCTGCTCCCAGAAGATCTTGTCGTCCGAAAACAGTCGTTTCTCGACATCGTCGCGGACTTCGGGCTGGACTGTGCCGAGAAGGTAGCGGCGCAGGATGCCGTCGACCGTTTGGTCGCTCTTCATGGGGCGCCCCTCAGCGATGAACAGTCCCCGCCACCAGTGGATGCATGCATGCAGTCGAACACGCAGCGGCGCAGGGTGCTCCTGACCCGATGCACTTCGATTCTCAAGGCGTTCAGCGATTTGCCGAACTGCGCGGCAAGCTCCCGGTGGCCCGCGATTTTCGACGCGTTGTCTGCAGAGTAATAGTTGAGGATCAGCCTTCTCGCTCCCCGCGTGAGGTTGGCCATGCACTGGTCGAGGCAGCGATGCTCGTCTTCGCGCTTCTTCCGGAGTTGGGGGTCCCAATCCGGGAGAAGCGTGGGATCCTTGCCCGCCGATTCGAGATTCGACGATTCGCGCCGGGTCTCACGGAGCCATTCGTGCAGGACATGGCGGGCGACACCG
>JBKPSH010000053.1:0-36158 GCA_046734955.1 Acidobacteriota bacterium | reverse complement strand
CTCGAGCCGGCGGGACGAAGAGGGTCGGCCCCTCGGTCGAATGCTGCATAGCCTGCTGGAAGAGTAACAGGAAGGAGCGCCTACTACGGCAACGGCTGCACCGTCGAGTGCCCGACTCGATCGGGAAGACAGATGACGCTGCAGCGGATCGGCGACGACATTGCGCGACGCGTCACGACCATCTTTCTACGACGCCGTCGCACTGAAGATCGTGCGGACTTACTAATCCGAGGGGCTTCGCCCCTCGGACTCCCCTACACGCGCTCTCGCGAGCGGCTTCGTCGGCTCGCTCCGTTCGCGTGGCTCGTGTCGCGTCGCTCGCTCGCGTCGTTCTTCGCACAAAATAGATCGGCAGGTGATTGATCATCCAAACGTGTGTATGATATATCAAACACATGGAGACTTGGAAAGAGTTCGAAGCCAACGAACTCACCCACAGCGCCGCGCACCATCTGCTCGCCATTCATGAAGTCGGCGCCCCGTATGGCGGATGGGCGCGGGTCTCCGACATTGCGCGGCGGCTGAACATCACCCGCGGCAGCGTGTCGATCAATCTGCGCACGCTGAAGAAAAAAGGCTGGGTGCAGAGCGACGAGCATCATCTCGTCAAGCTCTCGGCAAAGGGGCTGCGCGTCGTTCACTCGGTGATGGCCAAGCGGGTCATCGTCAAGACCTTCCTCCGCGACGTGCTGGGCGTATCCGAACAGCAGGCAGAAATTGACAGCTGCAAGATCGAACATCTGATCAGCCACTCGACCGGCGAGCGGCTCGTGCAGTTTCTGCAGTTCCTGACCTCCGGCGCCCCCGTCAGCCGGCAGCTGCTCAAGCAATTTCGCATGTTTCACGTTGCCTGCCCCGAGAGCCGCACGTGCGATGTGTGCAAAGGCCACTGCCTCATCGACGAGTTGAAGCATGCGATCTAGCAAACACGCGTCGAGCGGCTCTTCCAACCGCCAGGAACTCGTCGACGAGCTGAATCGCTTGATGGCGGAGGAAACCGAAGCGTGCCTGCGCTATTTCCAGATGCGGTTTCGCCTGCGCGACAAAGATTACGCCGCCGCGCAGCCTTTCTTCGAGGACGCCATCAAGGAAACGATGGAGCATGCGACGACGATCGCAGAGCAGATTCGATCGCTCGGGCACATCCCAACGCTTCGAGTGAAGCTGTCGCTCGGCGGAAGCGCGATTGGACTCGACGCAGCGCTGGCGGAAGCGCTTGACGTTGAACAACAGGCGCTCGAGGCCTACAAGGACCTCCTGCCACGGGTCGAGGGCGACCCGGTATTGGGGCCGTTCATCCATCGCCAGGTCGAGATCGAAACGGAGCATGTCGAGGAAATTCGCGCCTTCATCCGTTCGAAAGGCACGGTGAAGCTGGTGCGCCACGAGGAATTCACATGAGATGTCGATTGGCCAGCGTCCGGCGCTGGCTGCTGTTCGTTGCTGCTTTTGTCAGTCCACTCCCGCTAGTCGCCGCACCGCTCCAGGGTCAACCCAATCCGGCCGCCGCGATCTTCTCAGTGCAGGGACGCGTCCTCGATTCCAGTAAGAGTGCGATCGTCGGGGCACGCGTGAGCGCGCGCTCTCGAGACGGAGTCCGTGGACCGACGACGACGACTGATGCGCAGGGTGGGTTCACGCTGCTGCTGCCGGGTGGGCAACACACGATCACGGTTACAGCGCCGGGATTCAATGCCGCATCCCAGACGATCAGGATCGGCGAATCAGCGACCCAGGTGCCGGAGTTCGTTCTGCAGCTGTCCGGTATAAACGAGTCGGTGACGATCAGTGCTGGCATCGACCCGAGCGTGATCACGAGCACGGCAACCAAGACACCCACACCCATCCGCGACGTCCCGCAGTCCATTACAGTCGTCAGTCATGAACTGATGGCCGATCAGCTGATGACGAGCATCGGCGATGTCGTCCGATATGTGCCTGGAATTACGTCGCACCAGGGGGAAAACAATCGCGACCAGGTCATCATCCGCGGCAACAGCACGTCGGCGGATTTCTTCGTCAACGGCGTGCGCGACGACGTGCAGTACTTCAGGGACGTTTACAACATCGACCGGATCGAAGCCCTGAAGGGACCGAATGCCATGATCTTCGGCCGCGGCGGCGCCGGCGGGGTCGTCAACCGTGTGCAGAAAGAAGCGGTGTTTCAGCCGGTTCGTGCGGTGTCGTTGCAGGGAGGGATGTACGGCAACCGGCGGCTGACGGCGGATTTCGATCAGCCGGTGTCGAACACTGTGGCCGTGCGCGTCAACGGAATGTTCGAGCACTCCGACAGTTTTCGCGACCAGGTCGGCCTCGAGCGCTACGGCATCAGTCCAACGATCACGATCGTACCGACGTCACAGACGCGAGTCGTATTCAGCTATGAATATCTCGACGACAGTCGCACGGCCGATCGAGGGATCACGTCGTCCGCCGGAGCGCCCGCGTCTGTGGACACCTCGTTGTATTACGGGAATCCCGACGACAGCCACGTCAATCTTGGAGTCAACCTCGGGTCGGCGGCGATTGAGCAGCGCTGGCGCGCCGCAACGATTCGCAATCGCACGGTGTTCGCGGGGTACGACCGCTTCTACCAGAACTATGTGCCTGGCGCCGCGTCGGCCGATCGCCGCCTGGTGGCGCTGTCCGCTTACAACAATGCGACCGAGCGAACCAACGTCTTCAACCAGACCGATCTGGTCGTGCCTGTTACTACCGGGCAGCTGCGGCACACGCTTCTCTTCGGCGCCGAGTTTGGACGGCAATGGACTGACAACTTCCGGAACACCGGATTCTTCAACAACACAACAACGTCCGTTCAGGTGCCGTTTGACGCCCCAACGATCTCCATTCCAGTCACCTATCGCCAGAGTGCCACCGACGCCGACAATCACGTACGCGCGCGCGTTGCATCAGCCTATGCGCAGGATCAGGTAGAGCTGTCGCGGCACGTTCAGCTTCTCGGCGGACTGCGATTCGATCAATTTGATCTCGCGCACCATAACAACCGCAATGGCGAGACGCTGACTCGCCTCGACAATCTCGTCTCGCCGCGTGCCGGCGTGGTCCTCAAGCCGGTCACGCCACTGTCGGTTTATGGAAGTTACAGTGTGTCGTACCTGCCAAGCGCGGGCGACCAGTTCTCGTCATTGACGGCGATCACGCAACAGATGAAACCGGAGCAATTCACCAATTACGAGGTCGGTGCAAAGTGGGATCTGTTGTCTGGCCTGTCATTCGCCACCGCCGTTTACCGACTGGATCGCACCAACACGCGATCGACAGATCCGAATGACCCAACTCGTATTGTTCAGACCGGCAGTCAACGGACGAACGGATATGAGTTCGGCGTGGATGGACGAGTCACCCGCGCGTGGCGGATAGCTGGCGGGTATGCGTACCAGGACGCCTTCGTCACAAGCGCCACGGCAGCGGCAAAGACAGGCGCTGAAGTCGCGCAGGTTCCACATCACACGTTTTCGTTGTGGAACAATTACCAGGTCCACCCGCGGCTGAGTGCGGCGCTTGGCGTCATCTTCCGGTCGGACATGTTCGCCGCGATCGACAACGCTGTTGTCTTGCCGACTTACACGCGCATCGATGCCGCCGCATTCGTCCCGCTCACCAAGAGGGCGCGATTGCAGGTGAATGTCGAGAACCTGTTCGACAGGAAATACTTCGCCAACGCGGACAACAACACGAACATTTCGCCTGGATATCCGAGGACGATTCGCGTTGCGTTGACGACGGCGTTTTAAAGGTTCGACGGGGCTACTGACGACTCGGCGACTTCACTACTAAACGGGAAAAAATGTTCAATGTTCAATGTTCAATGTTCAATGTCCAACGGGCGCAACATTGATATTGATCATTGAGCATTTGCGGATCCCGACAAGCTGAAACCAGCACGCTATTCATGCCTGAGCGCAACCATGGGTTCAACCCGCACCGCACGTCGCGCGGGTACCCAGCAGGCAAGAACGGCGATCAATAACACAGCTCCTATGGCCGACGCGAACGTGACCGGATCGTTGGGCGAAATGTTCCACAGCTGGCTCCGGAGCAATCGATTGGTGGCGAGGCTCGCCGCCACACCGATCACCACCCCGGCTCCAACCAGCTGCAGCCCCAGACGAAGAACCATGCGGACGACGTCGCCGCGTTCGCCGCCGAGCGCCATGCGAATCGCAATCTCACGCGTCTGCTGCGAGATCGTGTACGCAAGAACGCCGTAGACGCCGAACGCGACCAGCAGGATTCCCGTGCACGCGAAGATGCCAAGGACAAGCAGGCTGAATCGCGGGCGCGCGAAGAACACCCGTTGCATCCAGTCCTCCAGGATGGACGGCTCGATGAGCGCGACTTGCCGATCGACCGCCGCAATCTCTGCACGAACCGTTGAAAGCATCCGTACCGGATCAGTCGATGTGCGGACGACCAACCCGAGCCCCACAGGGCCTCGCAACGGAAACGCCAGCCAGACCTGTGGCGCCGGGAGATCGCGTGGGCCGGCATTTGCGAAGTCGCGAATGACGCCAACGATCTCGAAGGTTGGATCAGCCACCGGTACAGGCAGCGAGGCAAGCCGGGGCAATTTGATCGACGCGCCAAGCGGTTCGGTGGCGCTGAAGTATTTCTTGGCAAGCGCTTCGTTGATCACAACGACATGATGCGCGCTCTCGACGTCGGCCGCTGAAAGCAGACGGCCCTGCATCACAGTGAGGCCGATGGTCTCGAACAATCGTTCGCTACAGAAGGTAATACCGGTGAAGTCCTGCGGTCCAGTTTCTCTTCCTGGGATCTGCAGCGCGCTTCCCATGCCTGCGAACGGCGCCGGAACGTTGGCAATGGCCACCGAACGGACACCGGGTAAGGATCCAACGCGCTCTAGCCCCTGGCGATAAAAGCGGCGCAAGGATTCGGTCGAAACGTCCTGGCCCGGTGCGAACCCCACGCCCGCCATGATGAGATTCTTCGGATCGAATCCCCAATCGACGTTCACCAGCTTGACGAACGTTCGCATGAGAAGCCCGGCGCCGAGCAGAAGCACAATCGAGAGCGCGACCTGAGCGACGACGAGCGCCTTGCGCATGCGGGTTTGCTGACGACCCGCTGTGCCACGGGCACCAAGGGCAGCTCCGGCAAGCAGGTCACGTCGTGCACTTTGAAATGCCGGGAACAGACCGAAGGCGAGGGTCGCGACACCAGCGGCCAACAGCGCAAAGATCAGCACCGGTGTATCAAGCCTGATCTGCGTTTCCCACGGAACGCCCTGGCGAGGCATGAACCCGGCGAGCGCCGCGATTCCTCCATACGCGAGCAAACACCCGCCAGCCAGACCTCCCATCGCCAGCAGGACGCTTTCGACAAACAGTTGCCGCACGATCCGTCCGCGACTGGCGCCGATGGCCGCTCGAATGCTGATCTCGCGCTCCCGTGTGGTCGCGCGCGCCAGCAGCATGTTGGCCACGTTGCAACAGGCAATCACCATCAAGAGACTGACCGCACCGAACAGCGTATAGAGCACGCCGCGAAACTCTCGGACGACCCAGTTGATCACCGTGATGAGCGCCATCCGGGAACCCCGCGGATATTCATCGGGATGCTGCGCCGCGCGACGGGTCGCAATGACATTGAGCTGCGCCTCGGCCTGCTCCACCGTGATACCCGGACGCAAGTGCGCCTGAAATGCGCGTCTGCCGCGAACTGATTGCGGATCGTCGGATCGGCTGAGCGAGGACGGGACCCACAGATCGGCGATGTTCCACTCGAAGCGCGGCGGCATCACACCAATGACGGTTCGAGCCTCACCGTTGAGCACGAGCGTGCGCCCGATCACCGCTGGATCGCCGTTGAAGAGGCGCATCCACGCGCGATGATTCATGACGGCGACCGGCGGTGCGCCAGGTGCCGCGTCCGCGTCACCAAACACTCGACCAAGCAGTGGCTTGACTCCGAGGAAATCGAACCCGTTCGGCGTCATCCAGCCGATCGCCAGCCGCTCGGCTCCCGCATCACTGACCCAGTGCATCGATTCGACACTCGTCCCGACGACATCCTCGAATACATCCGCTTGCTCTTGATAATCGAGGAACTCCTGCGCCGAATAGTAAGGACCACGGAAGACGCGGCCTGACGCGTCGTTTAGGACCAGGTTCACCATCCGGTCCGAACGCGAATACGGAAACGGATCGAGCACGACATTCCTAAGTACGCTGTAGATGACGGTGACGGCCCCGATGCCGAGAGCCAGGGTGAGCATCGCGACCAGCGTGAACGCCGGTGTTCTGCGCAACGTCCGCACGCCGTACACAAGGTCGCGACGCAGATCGTCGAGCCAGACAAACGGTCGCGAATCGTTCTGGGCTTCCATGGGTTGGAGTTAAGGCCTGGCAAACGGTATTGTCAAGAGAATTGGGACGATTCGTCTTGCGTAAGCAGGCCCCAGCCCAAAGTGAGTAAAGATGACACAAGCCGAAAAAGCTGTTCGCTTTCGTACCCTGCACGAAGGGCCTGGCACATTCATCATCCCGAATCCCTGGGACGTCGGATCGTCTCTTATGCTCGCGGGACTCGGCTTCCAGGCGCTGGCAACATCGAGCGCGGCATCGGCCTGCGCGATCGGGCTTCGCGACGGCGGCCTGACACGCGATCAGGCGCTGCAGCACTCGAGGATGATCGTAGAGGCGACAGATCTGCCCGTGTCCGCGGATCTCGAGAAGGGGTTTGGTGATGCGCCGGACGATGTGGCAGAGACGGTCCGACTGGCAGCCGCCATCGGACTCGTCGGCTGCACTATCGAAGACACGACCGGGGACCCGAGTCGTCCGTTGTACGACGATCAACTCGCGATCGAGAGAATTGCCGCGGCCGCAGAAGCAGCGCACCGCTTCCCCGTCCCCTTCATGCTGACCGCTCGAGCGCACAATCTCATGTTTGCGAATGCAAGCCTGGACGGGACGATCGCTCGCCTGCAGGCGTTTGAAAAGGCGGGAGCGGATGTCCTGTTCGCCCCGGGGTTAACAGATCTTCATGCGGTAAGGACCGTTTGCGCGTCCGTGAGCAAACCGTTCAACTTCATGGCCGGCATCAAAGGGAAATCGTTCTCTGTCGCAGAACTTGCCGACGCCGGTGTGCGCCGCATCAGCCTGGCGACATCGCTCTATCGCGCGGCGATGACCGGATTCCTTGACGCTGCTCGTGAAGTCAAGGATTCAGGACAGTTCAGCTTCCTCGACCGCTCGGTGTCAACGGCTGAACTGCTTACACTGATGCGCGTGTGATGGCGATTCTACCCGTTCGACTCGCGTGCTCGACCGCTCGCTCAGGGCAGGCTAGAATGCGCGCATGGTCCGCTGTACGGCGAGTGCAGCGTGCGTGATCCTCGCCGGCGCGCTCGGTGTCGCGGGAGCCGCGCAACAGGGTGGCGCCCAACGGGAACAGAAACAGGACCCGGCGCACGCTCTCTTCCTGCTCGGTCAATCGAAAGAACAGACAAAAGATCTCGCCGCCGCAGCTGAAGCGTACGAGCGTGCATTGCAGCGAGCGCCAGATCTTGCGGCTGCGCACGATCGTCTCGGCTACGTTCGTGGACAACTCGGCCAGACCGACGCCGCTCTTGAACACTTCGGTCGCGCGGTCGAGCTGCAGCCAGGGTTCTTCGACGCCCAATATCATCTCGGCGCAACGCGATGGTGGACCCGGGACATCGCAGGCGCGAGGGCGCCACTTGAAGCGGCCGTCCGCCTGCGTCCCGATCATGCAGAGGCGCGCTATTACCTCGGGCTGATTCTGCGCCAACAAGGGGACATCGCGCAGGCCGTCGACCAGCTCCGCAAATCTGTGAAATTGTCGCCACGCCTCGCGCCGGCGCATCTGCAGCTCGGCGTCACGCTTCAGCAATGGGGCGACATCGATGGCGCGGTGGCGCATCTGACAACTGCGGCCGCCATCGATCCGTCATCTATCGACGCGCGCAACAGTCTTGGCCTGGCCTTGATGCAATCTGGCCGCGCCGATGCCGCAATCGAAACGTTGCAGCAACTGGTGCACGATCGTCCAGACGACAACACCGCCCGGCTGAACCTCGGCACGACGCTGCTGCAGAAAGCAGATCTCTCCGCCGCCATCGAGGTATTCACGGAACTCCTGTCACGTGATCCGTCGAATGCGCTCGCGCAGTACAACCTCGGGATGGCGCTCAAACAGCAGGACAAATTCGAGGAAGCCGAGCGAGCATTGCGTCGAGCGATCGAGTTGGACGCGTCGTTGCCTGACGCACCCTTTACGCTCGGTGTCGTGCTATGGCAAACCGGCCGGCTCGATGAGGCCGCAGCAGCGTTTCGCGACGCAATCAAGAAGAAAGACGGATTTGCCGACGCCCACTACATGCTCGCAACAGTACTGAAACAACAGGGCGCGGCTGAGGAAGCGATCACGCATTTCCAGCGCGCGGTCGATTTGCAGCCGACCATGGCGGAGGGATATCTGAGCCTGGGCCAAGCGCTACAACGACAGGGACGATCCGACGAAGCGCGCGCTGCGCTCGAGCAAGCGCAGAAACTGAATCAGCGAAAGTCAGCCGCGCAAGCGTCGACCTTCGCGGTCAGTGTCGGCAATCGCAAGTTCGAGGACGGCGATACCTCAGGCGCAATTCAGCAATACCGTGAGGCGATCAAGCTCGCGGCAGACAACCCACAGGCTCATTATCGGCTCGCGATCGCGCTCGCACGCCAGGGCGCGCGCACCGAGGCGCAACGTGCCTTCAACACCGCCCGCACCCTCGCGCCGTACTTGCAGCCGCCCGCGGGGCTTCGTTGATCGATCATGAATTGGCCTGCCCTGAGCGAGCGTTGCGTCAAGCGAGTCGAAGGGTTGCGCGATCCCCGGTCCAACACACCGCTGCTCGTCGCCGGCGTTTTACTGTGGGTGATGTGCACGATTGATACGCCCGCCGGCGACGCTGTTGATTTCTCGTTCACGGAAAATGCGAGCGCGGCCGGCCTGAATCAGTTCACGGTGTACGGCGGCACGCGCACGAACCGCTATCTGCTCGAGACGACGGGCTGCGGTGTTGCGGTGCTCGACATTGACGGCGATGGATGGCTGGACGTATTTCTCGTCAACGGCACAACGCTGGAAGGATTCCCGGCATCGAAAGCGCCCATGTGCCATCTCTATCGGAACCGACGCGACGGAACGTTCGAAGATGTGACCGAGCGCGCCGGGGTTGGGCAAACGGGTTGGGGACAAGGAGCGTGCGCGGCGGACTACGACAACGACGGCCGCGATGATCTGTTCGTGACGTCGTGGGGACAGAATCGTCTCTATCGCAATCGCGGTGACGGAACGTTCGAAGATGTCACCGCACGCGCGGGATTGACCAGCGCGAAGCGACGCTGGGGCGCGGGTTGCGCCTTCATCGACTACGATCGCGACGGACGGCTCGACCTCTTCGCCGCCAACTACATCGACTTCGATTTGGCCAACGCTCCCGTGCCGGAGTCAGGTCTGTGCCGCTACAAGGGCGTGCCGGTGGCGTGCGGACCGCCTGGCCTGTCCGGCGGCAAGAACGTGCTGTATCACAACCAGGGAGATGGAACGTTCGAAGACGTCTCGGTCAAGTCGGGCATCACCGCTGCCGCCGGGACGTACGGGCTCGGCGTCAGCACGCTCGACTTCGACGACGACGGCTGGACGGATCTTTACGTCGCCAATGATTCGAACCCGAGCACGTTGTATCGAAACAACCACGACGGAACCTTCACCGATCTTGCCGTCGTCGCGGGGTGCGCATACAGCCAGGACGGGAAACCGCAGGCGGGGATGGGCGTCGCCGTCGGCGACTACGATCGCAACGGCACGATGGACATCTTCAAGACGAACTTCGCGGGAGACACGTCGACGCTGTATGCAAATACCGGCAAGGGCCTGTGCGAAGACCGGACGTTTCAGTCGGGTCTCGGCCGCAACACACGGTGGCTGGGATGGGGCGTCGGCTTCGCGGATTTCGATCTGGACGGATGGCTCGATCTGTTCCTGGTCAACGGCCACGTGTATCCCGAGGTCGATCAGCTCAAGACGGAATACGGTTACCGGCAACGAAAGGTCGTTTACCGGAATCTGGGCGACGGCAAATTCGAGGACGTGACCGAAACACTCGGGCCGCCGGTGACGACCGCGAAGGCCGGGCGCGGCGCAGCGTTTGCCGATATCGACAATGACGGCCGCATCGACATCATCGTCAACAACGTCAACGACACGCCGGATCTGTTTCGCACGAAGGCGCCGAGCCGAAGCTGGCTGATGGTCAAACTCGTTGGACACAAATCCAATCGCAGCGCAATCGGGGCGCGGGTGCGCGCCGTCGGCGGCGATCGGGTTCAAGTGCAGGAAGTGCGTGGCGGCGGCAGCTATTACGCGCAAAATGACCTGCGTGTGCACTTCGGGCTGGGCGAGGCTACGCGGGTCGTTCGTCTTGAGGTCCGCTGGCCAAACGGCATGGAGGAATCGTGGACGGATGTCCCGGTGAACCGCATCCTCACGCTCGAAGAGGGTGCAGGACAGCAGCGGCGCTAGCAGTAACGGTTGCTGTTGCGCTCGTCCTCGCCGCGCCGGCGCGAGCGCAGTCACAGGCGTCAAGCGATCGTCAGGTTGACGAGGCGGTCGCGGCGGCGCGCGCCCTGATTGACGCGGGCAAACCGCGCGAGGCTATCGGCAAACTCGAAGCACTCGGCCGCGCTGAGGATCCCCGTATCGCTTACCTGATCGGCGTCGCCGCCTATCACGCCGACAATTATCCACGAGCAATCGCGACGCTCACTCCGCTCGAGCAACGATTTCCTGCGGCAAGCACGGAGCGGCACGAAATCGTACAAGTGCTCGGCCTCTCATTATTTCTCGCAGGGCGACTCGAAGAAGCCGTCCCGAAGCTCGAAGCCACGCGCGAGTGGGCGGCTACAAATCTCGAGCTCGCCCACATTCTCGGGCAGGCGTACCTTCAAACGGGACGAACGGCCGCCGCTCGCGGGGCATTCGCACGAACATTCAATGTCGCGGAGGACTCGGCCGCGGCCCATCTCGTTACCGCGCAGATGATGATTCGCCTTCAGTTGGAAACACCAGCCGAGGAGGAACTGAAACGCGCGCTGACAAAGGAGCCCGCGCTTCCTCAAGCGAACCTCCTCCTCGGGCAGCTCGCGTTGTTTCGAGGCCAATTCGACGAGAGCATCACGCGAACAAAACGTGAACTGGCGATCGCGCCAGCGAATGCAACGGCCTATTACCAGCTCGGCGACGCGTATGTACGGCAGTCGCGATGGGACGAGGCAATAGCGGCGTTACAGCAGTCGTTGTGGCTGAACCCGTTCTACAGCGGACCTTACATCCTGCTCGGAAAGGCATACTCACAGAAAGAACAGCCCGCGACAGCTGAGGGGATGCTCAGACGGGCGATCGAGTACGACCCGAACAACCGCACCGCCCACTATCTGCTCGCTCAACTCCTTCAAAAGGCGGGGCGCAGTGAAGAAGCCAAGCAGGAGTTTGCGATTGCCGAGCGGCTGCAGGGGCAGCCGGGACGGTGAATCTTCCGTTGGCCGCGCTCGTGGCCGCCTTAGCCGCAGCTTCGATTCCTTTCGCTGCTAGCGAGGCGCCAGAAGCGAGTAGCGAGACGCGAGTACAGAGTTCCGATTGGGCAGTGACGTTTACTGACGTCGCTCCGCGGGCGGGACTGACACACACCAGCGTCTACGGTGGCATCGATCGCAAGCGCTTCATCATCGAAACGAACGGCTGCGGCACCGCGTTCATCGACTACGACAACGACGGGTGGATCGACGCGCTGGTGCTCAGCGGGACGCGCCTCGCGCCGGGAGCGCGCGCACAATCGATCGACGATCGTGACCGTGCGCCGGGACGGCTTTACAGAAATCAGCATGACGGCACCTTCGCAGACGTCACCTCGCAGGCTGGGCTGACGAAGATCGGATGGGCATCGAGCGTTTGCGCCGGCGATTACGACAACGATGGCTTCATCGATCTGTTCATCACCTACTACGGCACGAATGTGCTCTATCGCAATCTTGGAAATGGTCGATTCGAGGACGTCACCTCCAAAGTTGGACTGATAACGAGCGGGATCCGATGGGGCTCTGGCTGCACGTTCATCGACTACGACCGGGACGGCCGCCTCGACCTGTTTGTCGCGAATTACCTGAAGTTCGATCTCGTAAACGCGCCCGAACCGGGCACACGCGTCAACTGCACGTGGAAAGGAGTGCCGGTCAATTGCGGACCGAAAGGACTGCCGACGGACACAAATCTTCTCTATCACAACGACGGTGGTGGCCACTTCACCGACGTCTCCTCGTCGTCTGGCATCGACAGAGTGAAGGATCGGTATTCGATGACTGCGCTCGCTGCTGATTTCGATGCTGACGGGTGGACGGATATTTATGTCGCGTCCGATTCGACGGCGGCGATTCTGTATCGAAACAACCACGACGGCACCTTCAACGATGTCGCAATTCCGAGCGGTGCCGCCTACAGCGAAAACGGCAATCCCCAGGCGGGAATGGGTGTCGCAGCAGGCGATTACGATGGCGACGGACGTCTCGATCTGCTCAAAACCCACTTTGCCGACGATGTGCCTGCGCTCTATCGCAATCTCGGGGCCTTCCTGTTCGAAGATGTCGCGACGCGCGTTGGCCTGGCGGTGGAAAACCGCTTTGTCGAATGGGGAACCGGGATGCCGGACCTGGATCTCGACGGTCGCCCTGACATCGTCTACGTCACCGGCAACGTGTATCCCGAAGTCGAAGCGCGGATGCCGCAGTATCCGCATCGGGGTCCACGCGTGATCTTCAGAAACACCGCACAAGGAACGGGCTCACGATTTGAGAACGTGACGATGACGAGCGGTGAGGGAGTAACGACACCACACTCGAGCCGCGGCGCTGCGTTCGGCGATTTCGACAACGATGGGGATGTCGACATGCTGGTGATGAACATGAACGAACCACCGTCACTGCTTCGCAACGAATACGCGGGGAAGAACCACTGGCTCGAACTGCAACTCGAAGGCTCCGCCTCAAATCGAAGCGCAATCGGCGCGCTCGTGACGGTGAAGGTAAACGGCCGCTCTTCGACACGCGCACTGCTGAGCCAATCGAGTTACTACTCGCACGACGATGTGCGGTTGCACTTCGGACTCGGAAGCAGCGTTGTTGCGGAATCAATAGCGATTCGATGGCCTTCGGGAACGGTTCAGTCACTCATCGGTGTGAAGGGCGACCGCGTGGTGAAGATCCGTGAGTCATCGAGCGATCGATAAGCTCAACCGTACTCCACGGAATATCGCGGGCAACGGATACCTGTGATGAGTGGCGTTGAACACGTGACGAGCGGTGCTATGATGCGCGCTGCTTCGCGTGCGCTACGCGGCGCACGCGCTCGGATCGTTCGTTTAGACAGGAGCGCGCAAATGTCCCCAGCAGCGTGCAATTCCTCGTCCCCTTCCCTCCTCCGTCCACTCTTCTCTGCTGCACTCGCGCTCACCGTGTTCGCGATGTTGAGCGGCGCAGCAAACGCGCAAGCCGTCTACGGCAGCGTCAGCGGCATCGTCCGCGATTCCACCGGAGCACTTCTGCCCGGTGCAACCGTCACGATCACCAGTGTCGAACGAAACACCGTCGACACCGTGGTGACAAATGACCAAGGCGTGTATCTCAAGGAACGTCTCTTGCCCGGCGCTTACGAACTGCGCGCCGAGCTTGCCGGTTTCAAAGCGGCTGTCGTTCCTCGCGTGCAGATCAGCGTCGATACACAAACTCCGGTCAATTTCGCGTTGACCATCGGACAGCTCAGCGAGTCGGTCACCGTCTCGGGTGGCTCGCCGCTGCTGAAAACCGATCGCGCCGACGTCGCGACGCGATTCTCGGAAAAAGAGATCACGGATCTTCCGGTTCTCGATCGGAACTTCACGAAGTTCATCCTGTTGACGCCGGGTGCGCAGCAGCTGAATTGGCAGCATGCGGCGAGCGAGAATCCGCAAGGCTCGACGCAGACCATGGTGAATGGACAGCACTTCAGCGGGACGGGTTATCAGCTCGACGGCACGGAGAATCGCGACCCGATTCTCGGCATCATCGTGATCAATCCTCCTCTCGAGTCGATTCAGGAGTCCAAAATCACCTCGCAGAACTACGATGCCGAGTTCGGCCAGGCAACCGCCGGCGTCGTATCGGTTCAGACGAAGTCCGGCACGAATGCGATGCATGGCAGCGGGTTCTGGTTCAACCGCAACGACAGCACCCAGGCGCGGAACCCATTCACGCAATTCCAGAAAGATCCGCAGACCGGACGGTACATCCCCGAAACGAGCCACAACCAGTTCGGCGGCTCGGTCGGCGGACCGATTCAGCGCAATCGATGGTTCTTCTTCGGCGACTATCAGGGCACGCGCGACAAGCAAGGCGGGTCCAAGCTGTTGACGGTTCCGACTGAAGCGGCGCGCACCGGCGACCTGAGCGCGTACGGCGTCAACATCTACGATCCTGCTACGGGACTGCAATTCCCGGGAAACGTGATTCCATCCCACCATCTATCGCCGCAGGCGCTGGCGATTTTGAACTCGATTCCAAAACCGAATGCCCCAGGACGCGATAACGGCATTCGCGATAACTACGTCGCCAATGGCGTCGAGACATTCCACGAGAATTCGTACGACGTGCGACTCGATGGCCGGCTCTCGGACAAAGTCAACACGTTCGGACGCTACAGCCGCGGCAAGTTCTTCCGCGACGGGCCGACGGCATTCGGCAGCGGCGGCGGTCAGGAGCTCGTCAGCCTTGGCGGCGTGTCGGACGTGACCAATCAGAGCCTCGCGTATGGCCTCGACTATGCGTTCTCGTCGAATTTGCTCGCCGACTTCCGATTCGGGTTCTTCCGCTACAAAGTCAACGTGCTGCCGTTCGACTACGGCACGACACCAGCCAAGGATGCCGGGATTCCGGGATTGAACAACGATACGACCTTTACGTCCGGTCTGCCTGCCGGTTTCGTTGAGGGACCGGTCGGCGGATTCAACTTTGGATCCGGACTCGGCGTGAACCGCTGCAACTGTCCGCTCGACCAGGACGAGAAGCAGTTCCAGCTCGTGGGCAACGTCACGAAGCTGGTGAACACCCACAACTTCAAATTCGGCATGGACGTGCGTCGTGCGTACAACCTGCGGGTTCCGAGCGATACCCATCGATCCGGGGAGATGACGTTCAGCACGAATCGGACGTCGCTGCAAGGTTCAGGGGGGCTGGGCCTGGCGACGTTCCTCCTCGGTGACGTCACGCATTTCGGCCGCTACGTGAGCTCGAACACCGACGCCCGCGAACGGCAGTGGCGGCATTTCTACTACGCACAGGACACATGGCGTCCGAACGCAAAAGTTACTCTGAACTATGGGTTGCGGCTCGACATCATCAATCCGCAATCGATCAATGACCCGGGCAACGCCGGCTTCCTGGATCTCACAACCGGGCAGATCGCCGTCGTTGGCGTCGGCGACGTTCCCATGAACGGTGGCGTCAAGAACCACCTGAACTGGGCACCGCGCGTCGGCACGACCTATCAACTTGACGAAAAGACGGTGCTGCGTGCCAGTTACGGGCGCAGTTACGACATCGGCGTGTTCGGATCGCTCTTCGGCCATAGCGTGACGCAGAACCTGCCCGTGCTGGCCGTCCAGCAACTGACGGCGCCCTCCAACTTCGATCGTGTGTTTACGCTCTCAACGGGACCACCTCCACCGACGTTCCCGAGCGTGCCGTCATCCGGTCACTTCCCTCTGCCGAACGGCGTGTTCACGCGCGCGCTGCCGACGACGCAACGGCCGCCGGCGGTCGATGCGTATAACGTCACCGTTCAACGACAGCTGACGACCACCCTCGCGCTGGAAGTTGGATATGTGGGCAATCACGGAACGCATGTTTTTGCGGGTGATGGTCCTGCCTTCGACATCAACCAAGCGACCATTCAGGGGTACCCAAACGTCCCGCGCGATCAGCGACGGCCGTACTACAACAAGTTCGGCTGGACGCAGGGGATTGATTATTTCTGCAACTGCGCGACCAACCAATATGACTCGCTACAGACGCGCTTGACCAAGCGCTTCTCACACGGCTACTCGGCGCAAGCCAACTACACTCTCCAGCGAGTGCGCAACCACGACGGCCAGTATTTCGAAGCCGACTTGCCTGAGCATCAAGGGCTCTACGATAGCGACCTCAATTACGGGCCGCCCGGCTGGGATCGCATCCACAATTTTTCGACGTCGATCGTCGCGGAACTGCCGTTCGGACGCGGACGCAAATACGCCGCGGATATGTCGCCAGTCGGTAATGCGTTCGTCGGCGGCTGGCAGTTCAACACGAACGTGATCATTCAGAGTGGGCTTCCGTTCGACGTCACCTATCGAGACGCCGGTGCGGATCGCGACACGGGACCGAACAGGCCGAATTTGATCGGCAATCCAGACGGCCCGCAGACACGGGCTCAGTGGTTCAACGCCGCGCCCATTGGCGACCCGAATAGTGCGTTCGGGCGACCCACGAAAGGGACGTTTGGCGATCTGCCGCGCAACGACCTTTGGGGCCCTGCGTACTGGCGCGCGGACGCTTCCTTGTTCAAGCATTTCGCCGTGCATCAGAATGGCGAGATAGAAATACGCCTCGAGATGGTGAACTTCCTGAACCACGTGAACCTGGGGCAACCCGATTCGGAAGTCGGCGTCCCAGGCAACCCGAACACCAACGCCGGACGCATCACCTCGACGGCGTACGGCAACGCCGATCCGCAACGGCAATTCCAGTTCGGATTGAAGTATCGATTCTAGAGAAAAGAGCATGTCGAACTGCGATCGTGTCCAAGAGACAGGAAAGGAGAAAGGAGAACGGAGGAACAAAGACGATCCTCCCTTCTCCATTCTCGTGTTGTCTCTTAAGATGTGATCGCAGCTCGACTCCTCCTTTCTCGACACTCGCGCCTTCCTTGACTTAGGCGCGTAAACACCACAAGATCACGGCTCCCACTCACAGAGGTGAAGTATGAAGAACCTCGCCACGATCCTGGTGTGTGTCGCTGCCGCTCTGTTCGGATCGACCGCCGGCGGCTCGGCGCAATCAGCCACGCAGAAGACGGCAGCGGGAAAGGTCCGCACCTATTACCTCGCTGCCGACGAGGTCACATGGGATTACGCGCCTGGGAACAAGGATGGAATCACCGGCGAGCCAGTGAATGCGATCGGCTTCTTCAGAGGGGCCAAGCCTGAGGAACGACTGCCCAAGCCGATCAGCACCAAGTACCTCAAGACGGTCTATCGCGAGTACACCGACGGCACTTTCAAAACGCTGAAACCACGGCCACCCGAGTGGGATCATCTCGGTTTCCTCGGACCGGTGATCCACGCCGAGGTCGGGGACACGATCAAGGTGGTCTTCCGCAATAATGGCGATCATCCGTATTCAATTCATCCGCACGGCGTGTTCTACAAGAAGGACTCGGAAGGTGCGCCGTATCAGGACGGCACGACGGGGAACGACAAGAGTGACGACGGCGTACCGCCAGGCGGGACGCATACGTACACGTGGGAAGTGCCGGAACGGACAGGTCCCGGACCGATGGATCCCAGCTCGGTGATGTGGATGTACCACTCGCACGTCGACGAAGTGAAGGATCCGAACACCGGTCTCATGGGCGCGATGATCGTGACGGCCCGCGGCAAGGCGAAGCCTGACGGATCACCGAAGGACGTCGATCGCGAGCTCGTGGTGATGTTCTCGCAGATACACGAGGAAGACAGCTGGTACTTTCTGAAGAACGTCAAAGTGGCGGACAATCCAGTGCCGCCGCCTCCAGGGTTGTCGCAGAATTTCTACCCGTTCTTCGTCACCTTCTCGATCAATGGCTTCTCGCACGGCACCATGCCGCTTGAAGCGATAACCGTTCGCAAAGGCGAGCGCGTGCGCTGGTATGCGATGAGTTCGACGAACGATTTCGATTTTCACACGCCCCACTGGCACGGCAACGTCGTTACGGTGAACCAAATGCGGACCGATGTCGCGTTCATGGGCCCGATGCAGATGGTCACGGCCGACATGATCCCTGACAATGAGGGGACGTGGCTGCTACACTGCCACGTGTCGTTTCACAACACTGCGGGCATGACGGGCCGTTACGCTGTTGCTGCGGCGGTAGCGAAGAGGAAATCAACCAACTGATGACGCCGCCCGATCTTGTCGAGCGACTGGCCGCGCACCGCACTCTCGGCGCCGCGCCTCGCGAGGAGCTCGCCTGGCTCGCCTCGCATGGGTCGTTTCGAAACGTCCATCCCGGCGAAGTGGTCGCGCAAAAGGGGCAACCCGTCGAAGAGCTGTGGGTTGTGCTATCCGGGCGAATCGCGATCTTCGTCGAACGGGGCACTGGTGTGCAGAAGATGGTTGAGTGGCGTCCGGGCGACGTCACGGGCCTGCTGCCGTACTCCAGGTTGACAACCCCTCCGGGCAATTCGATCGCGCAGGAACCGACGGAAATCCTGGCCCTGCATCGCGATCGTTTACCCGAGATGATTCAGTCGTGTCAGGCGATCACGACGATCCTCGTGCACTCGATGCTCGATCGCGCGCGCATCTTCACGTCGAACGATCTGCACGACGAGAAAATGCTCTCCCTGGGAAAATTGTCGGCCGGGCTCGCGCACGAGTTGAACAATCCCGCGTCCGCCATCGAGCGAAGCGCGACACTGCTCGAGGATAGACTCGACGATGGCGAGCGCGCCACCCGCCTCTTCGCAGGCGCGAGGCTGACGGAAGCGCAACTGGCGGCGGTGGATACCTTTCGCGCCTCGTGTCACGTGAAGATTCACGGTGTTCCCTCACCGATCGAACAAGCCGAGCGTGAGGAGCAAATCGCAGACTGGCTCGAGGCTCACAACGTGGACCCGGCGATTGCAGATGCGATCGCCGAAACACCGACGACGCTGGAATCCCTGGACCGCCTCAGCACCGCGATCGAGGGACCAGCGCTCGAGGCAGTGCTGCGATGGACGGCGGCGGCATGCTCCGTGCGCAGCCTCGCGTCAGAGATTCAGGACGCGGCGACGCGGATCTCCGGCCTGGTGGTCGCGATCAAGGGCTTCACGCACATGGATCAGGCAACCGCCGCCGAACCGGTCGACCTGGTGCAGAGTCTCGGCAACACGGTCGCTGTTCTGCGATCGAAAGCGCGAAATAAGTCCGCGTCGATCGCCGTCGAACTCGAGCCGAACCTTCCGCGAGTACGGGGTTTCGGCGGCGAGTTGAATCAGATCTGGGTGAATCTGATTGACAACGCGCTCGACGCCATCCCAAAAGAAGGGCGCGTCGAGGTTCTCGCCCGCCGTGACGGCCATCGTGTCGTCGTCCGGGTCGTCGACAACGGTCCGGGCATTCCGAACGACATTCGCGACCGCATTTTCGATCCGTTCTTCACTACCAAACCCATGGGTCTTGGCACCGGCCTGGGGCTCGACATCGTCCGTCGTCTTGCCCGGCACAACGACGGAGAAATCGGCGTCGAATCGCGTCCGGGCCGGACGGAATTCCGAGTGGTGCTGCCGATAGCCGAGAGTGGCGCGGCGGGAGTGAGTTCGTGAACAAGCCCGCGCTCCTGTTCGTTGACGACGATCCCCAAGTGCGCGCCGCCGTTCGGCGGGATCTTCGATCTCATTATCGGGAGAACTACACGGTACTCAGCGCCGAGTCAGGTCAGCAAGCGCTCGACACCATACGGGAATTGAAGGCGCGCGGCGATTCGCTGGCGATGATCGTCAGCGATCAGCGAATGCCAGGGATGCTCGGTAATGAAGTGCTGGCGCAATCCCTCGAATTCTATCCGGTCGCTCGTCGAGTGCTGTTGACCGCGTACGCGGATATGGATGCCGCCGTGCGGGCGATTAACGAGGCGCACGTCCACCACTATCTCTCGAAGCCGTGGGCTCCTCCCGAAGAGAACCTGTATCCCGTGCTCGACGATCTGCTCGACGACTGGCAGGTTGAGTATCTCCCGGAAAAAAGTGGACTGCGGGTCGTCGGCCATCAGTGGTCACCCCAATCGCACTCGATCAAGAACTTCCTCGCCAGCAGTCTCGTTCCCTATCACTGGCTGGATGTCGACCGCGATGCGGAGGCACGCACGCTGCTCGAAACCCGCGAGGTCTCGCTGGACAAACTGCCAGCAGTGTTCTTCGAAGACGGATCGGTGTTGTCGCAGCCCGAACCACGTCAATTGGCCGAGCGGGTAGGCCGATCGCTTACCGTTTCCCAGGATGTCTACGATCTCGTGATCGTTGGTGCCGGGCCGACAGGTCTGGCCGCAGCGGTCTACGGCTCGTCTGAAGGATTGAGCACCTTGATCCTCGATCGGCAAGGTCCGGGCGGACAGGCTGGCGCAAGTTCAAAGATCGAGAACTACCTTGGCTTCCCGCAGGGTGTCAGCGGAAGTGAGCTGACGAGTCGAGCGCTGCGGCAGGCCGAACGCCTCGGCGCCAAGGTTTTCTTTCCGCTGGAAGCGACCGGCGTTTCAATCGATACGGGATACAAACGCGTCACACTCGCGGACGGCCGTCAGCTTGTGGCGCGAACGTTACTTGCCGCAACCGGCATGGTGTATCGCGAACTGCCCGCTGCAGGCGTCAGCGAGTTCGCCGGTGCGGGGGTGTACTACGGGACCGTCAAAACCGAGGCGCCCGCCTTCCGGGATCGGAAGGTCTTTGTCGTCGGCGGAGGGAACTCCGCAGGCCAGGCGGCGATGTATCTCGCGCATTACGCGAAAGAGGTGCACATCGTCGTACGCCGTGAAAGTTTGCATGCGTCAATGTCGCGTTACCTGATTGATGCAATCAGGAACAACCCGAAGATTCAGCTGCGTACCCGAATGGAGATCGATCGGATCGAGGGGAACGGTCACGTCGAGCGGCTCGGACTCAGGGCGGTTGACGCTGGAAGCGCAGCGATGGAAGAGGCCGACGCGGTGTTCGTCTTCATTGGAACGCGCCCGCAAAGTGATTGGCTCCCGCCCGACGTGCTACGCGATGCGAAGGGATTCGTTCTCACCGGTCGTGATCTCATGGCTGCAGACTCGTATCCCCGGGTGTGGAAGGAATCACGCGAACCGTTGCCGCTGGAAACGAGCGTCCCCGGGCTGTTCGCTGCCGGCGACGTTCGCTTCAGCGCGATGAACCGTGTCGCGTCGGCAGTCGGCGAAGGCGCCATGACGGTCCGACTCGCGCACGAATATCTCGCATTGACGTAATTGCAATCTGTTCGATCTCGCCAATAACTGTCCGGGATTTTCGAATTCGGCCACTCCGCACACGATTACACGTCGGTCACATCCTCGATCACGCCTTTTTTTCTGCGAATCACCAACGAAGACAAACGAACCCACGTCTCTTTTCGTAATACGAGCAGGCCCCCAGGTTTGGCGTGGAGGTGCGCGTGGCTGTTGCCGTTCGATCGACCATTCTTTCTCTCTTCCTGACCTTCTTATTCGCCTTCCCAGTACCGGCGGCCCAGACCACCGCGGTGCGCGGCAGGTTGATGGTGACGGTTTCCGACCCAAGCGGCGCGGTGATCCCCGAAGCGACGGTGACGCTGATTGGACTCGACGATGCTGCCAAGACCGTCACGGTGCCGCCGGCAAAGACTGGTGTCAACGGGACGGCAACCTTCGAAGCGCTCACGCCGGGCCGGTACTCGATCAAGGGTGAGTTTCCCGGATTCGACCTTGGCTTGCTTCGCGAGGTACGTGTGAACCGCGGCGATAACAAGCACGTGCTTGTCCTGCCGCTCAAGAACATGACCGAGTCGGTGACGGTTGGCGGCGAGGCTCAGGCGGCAAATCGAGCCAGCCGTGCCTTCGGCTTGAACCTGACCGACGATCAGATCCAGAACCTCTCGGATGACCCTTCTGAACTCCAGCGGCAGTTGAGCGACATCGCCGGACCTGACGCGGTCTTTCGCGTGGACAGCTTCGAGGGGCAGCAGCTGCCGCCGAAGGCGCAGATCAAATCCATTCACGTCACCCGCGATCAGTTTGCCGCCGAGACGGAGCAGCCGGGGTCGACATTCGTCGACGTGATCACGCAACCCGGTATCGGTCCGATCAGAGGCACGGGAAACTTCTCGTTCCGCGACAGCTCGATGAGCGCCCGCAGTCAGTTCACGCCGACCAAAGCTGACGAACAATTTCGCGGTTACGGGCTGACGATCGGCGGTGCGCTGATCAAGGAAAAGAGCAACTTCTCCATTTCAGTGAACGGCCAGAGCAATTACTCGACACCAAACCTGAACGTCGCGTTGCCGAACGGGCAGCAGCGATTCGACGTGTTGAGGCTGCGGCAGCCATTCGACTACATCAATATCAACGGCCTCTTCGACTACGCCTTGACCCGAGATCAAACGTTACGGTTCGGCTACTCGGAGAACCACAACTCGAATCGGAACCTGGGAATCGGCGCGTACGACCTCCCCGAACGTGCGTTCACCCAGACCAACAACGGCTACACCTTCCGTGCTCTCGAAGCCGGGCCGATCGGCCGGCGGATGTTCATCAACACGCGGGCGACGATGACGTGGAGAGACTTCGGGTCGGAGTCGGCGATTGAGGCGCCGACGATTGTCGTGCAGGACGCGTTCACGAGCGGCGGCGCACAACGGGCGGGCCGCGTGCACGGCAAGAACATGACCCTCGCGTCGGACGTGGACTACGTCCGCGGCATCAACTCATGGCGCGGCGGCATCCAGATGTATGGCGACTGGTATCACGCGACGCTGAACAACAACTATCTCGGCACCTACACCTTCAGCAGCCTCGATGCATACGAGGCAGGTACGCCGATCCTCTACACGCGCAGCCTCGGTGATCCGACGCTGGACTTCTTCCACATGCGGCTGGGTGCGTATGTCCAGGACGACATCAGGATCAAGAAAGGCCTCACACTCAGCCCGGGCATTCGCTACAGCTATCAGACGCACGTCGACGATCCACTGGCATTCGAGCCGCGCGTCGGCATCACGTGGGCGCCGTGGCAGAACGGAAAGACGACGCTGCGAGCGAGCGGTGGAATATTTCACGGCTGGCTCGACCCCGGGATCTGGTGGCAGACCGTGCGATCGGATTCAACCCATCAGCGCGACGTGATCATCACCGCTCCCTCGTACCCGGATCCTGGAACCGGTGGCGTTATCCCGCCGGGGAATACCTACGTGCTCGGCAACTACAAGTTGAACAAGAATTACCGATACAGCGTGGGGATCGATCAGCGGTTCTCGCCGCGCGCCAGCGTCAATGTCCTCTACAACTACTACAATCAGAGCCAGCTTCCGCGCGGAAAGAATCTGAATCCGTTGATCGACGGCGTGCGGCCCGACCCGGATTACGCCAACATCATCGCCACCGTCACTGACGGGGAACTCCACCGGCACGAGGCTTACCTCAACTTCAACCTCAATCTTCTCGCGCCGTCAGCAGCGAGCAACCGCACGCAGGTCAACTGGCGCCGGCTTGCCGCCAACGGCAGCTACTCTTTCTTTCACGCCCGCCGCAACGCGATCGGACCATTCGACGTGCCGGCGAGTGGCACGCTGGACACCGAATGGGGTCAGGGACCCGGCGATAATCCGTACCGCATCAACGTGACCGTGACGAGCACGCAGTTGCGTAATCTTGCCGTCGCTTTTTCGATTAACGCGGCGGATGGTTATCCGTACATGCTCACGACCGGCCTCGACGACAACGGCGATGGGTTGCTGAACGATCGACCCGCCGGTGCCGGCCTGTGGTCACTGCGCGGCACGCCGACGTGGACCGGAAGCCTCCGTTTGACCTACAGCCTGATTGGCGTTCCGGGAGGTCCCGGCGCGCCAGGCGGTCCGGCGGCGCAACGATACAAGCTCAGTATCTACGCCGCTGTGAACAACCTCACCAACCACGCCAACCTGATGGGATTCAGCGGCATCATGACGTCACCCTTCTTCATGACCGCCACCGGCGTGCAGAATCCACGGAAAGTGGATATTGGGATGAATGTGAGCTTTTGAAAGGGAAAAGGCAAAAGGGAACAGGGAAAAGGCACGGCCGTCCCTTTTCCCTTCTCCTTTTCCAAAGGGTTCCGCCCGAAACGGCCGTTCGACATACTCAAAATAATCAAAGTCGGCCGTCATTCGCGTGCCTGCGGTGTCCTGGCAGCACATTCCGACGAATGCACCGGTGAAATTCGGCAGACCAGGCGCGGTGGCCTCGTCCGACAGGATGCTCGCGTCGAAGATCTGCGGCAACCACCGCCAGTCCTCCCCTTCGAGTCGATATGCAAACTGAAGCCGTTCGCAATCGACCTCGACCCGGATGTGCACGCGGGCTCCGGCCTGAATCGGCACCGGCTCGATGAATGCGTCGCTCTGCACTTGATCGGGAAGGCACGACATGACGCAGATATGGCGGCCGATCGAGTTGTCGTGCGAGATGTAGAAATAGTGGAATTTCGTGCTGTTGTAATAGCAGATGAGACCTGCTGCCTGCTGAAAGTGCTGCGGATCGACATCAACACCCGTTGATGCGCTGAACGAGTGCGACTGCTGACGGCGGGCGACGAGCGCTTGATGAAAGAGACTGCCGACGGTTTCGCGCCCGTACAGTCGCAGGTAGCCGGGCCGCGCGGTGAGGCTGAAGATCTCGTCAGGCCTCGGCGTCCGAAGCCACTGGAAGTGGATGGGCAACTCGGTGGAATCAAAATCCTCGCGTTGGGGACTCGCCGGAAACGCGTGACTCGGCAGTCCCGCAGCGGGAGCTTCGAGCATCGGCACGCCATCGCCGTCGGTCGTGCGCAGCCATCCATCCGCCGACCACACCATCGGCTGAATCGCCGTTTCGCGTCCGAGCGTGCAGCGGCCGCGATTGCGAAGTGGACGGCCACAGAGATACACCATGTAGGTCTCGCCACGCTGCGTCTCCACGAGATCCGCGTGCCCCACGCGTTGCAGCGGCACGTCAGGCCGATTCCGCGAACTCAGAATGTAAACCTCGGGATGGAGCTCGTAGGGACCGGTCAGCACGCGTGATCGCGCCATCGTGACCGCGTGTCCCCAACCAGTGCCGCCCTCGGCAACAATGAGGTAGTAGTGGCCGTTGCGCTTGTAGAGATGCGGCGCTTCTGTGAGTCCGAGTGCAGTGCCGGTGAAAATAACGCGGCGTTCGCCAATGAGCCGCCGCTCGGAGATGGAGTATTCCTGCAGCACGATGCCGGCGAAGCGGTTTCGAGCGGGACGATGATCCCACAGCATGTTGAGCAGATACTTCCGGCCATCATCGTCGTGGAAGAGCGACGGATCGAAGCCGCTGCTGTTCAGGAATATCGGATCGGACCAGTCGCCATCGATGTCTGCGGTGGTCACGAGGTAGTTGTGAAAATCGCGGAGCGATGCGCCGGATGCCGCTGGCTGCGATGTCCGGCCGTATCGTTTGACTTCCGTGTAGATCAGATAAAAGACTCCCTCGGCGTAGGTCAGACACGGCGCCCAGATCCCGCACGAATCCGGATTGCCAACCATGTTCAGCTGGCTCGGACGTCTGAGTGGGCGAGTCCGCAATTGCCAATGAATCAGATCGCGCGAATGATGAATCTGCACGCCCGGGAACCACTCGAACGTCGAGGTCGCGATGTAGTAATCGTCGGCGACACGGACAATCGATGGATCCGGATTGAAGCCCGTCAGGATCGGGTTCCGGATCATGGACGGCGAACCCATGTCGTCAAACAGTGGCAGTGGACGACGTCAGTGAGGGATCGCGCACGACGGTCCAGAGGATCAAGGCGCCAATCAAGTCGAGGGCTGCTAGTCCGATGAAAAACGGTGTATAGCCGACCGTGGTCACCAGCGTCCCCATCAGAAGCGAGAACAGCAGCACCCCGGCATTGCCGCAGGTACCGGCCATGCCGGCCACCGTAGCGACCTCGTTTCTTCGAAACAAGTCGGATGACATCGTGATCACCGTGACCGAAAGCGTCTGGTGCGCGAACCCGGCGAGACTCAGCAACGCGATCGCGATGTAGGGACTGTTGACGAAGCCGACAAACGAGACGCCGACCATGAGACATGCGCCGACGGTGAATGCTCCACGACGCGCGTTGATCAGTCGCACACCAAAACGCTTCTGCAGCGCCATACTAATCGTTCCGCCCGACAAGCATCCCAGATCGGCGGCAAGAAAAGGAAGCCAGGCGAAGAGCGCAATCTGTTTCAGATCGAAGTGACGGACGCTGGTGAGATACAGCGGCAGCCAGAATGTCAGCGTGCCCCAGGTTGGATCGGCAAGGAACCGCGGCAGCGCGATCCCCCAGAAGTTGCGTTGACGGATGATTCGTCCGACCGAGGGGCGCGTGCCATCGCCCTCGAGATGCCGTTCCTGACCGGCCCGGATGTATTCGCGCTCAGCAGCTGAGAGGGCGCGGTGTTTCGCCGGCGGCTGATAGAACAGAAGCCACACCACGAGCCACACGAGTCCGAGCGCGCCGGTCAGCACGAATGCCGACTGCCAGTTGTAGGTGAGAATCGCCCACGCCACGAGCGGTGGTGCGAGCATCGATCCGACTGAGGCACCGATGTTGAACACGCCACCGGCAAGCCCGCGCTCGTGCGACGGGAACCATTCCGACGTCGCCTTCATGCCTGCCGGATTCGCCGATCCTTCAGCCAGCCCGAGCAGTCCACGCAACCAGAATAGCGCCGTCCAGCTGTGCGTCAGGCCATGCGCCATGCTGATGAGCGACCATGCGAGCGCGAACAGGCCAAAACCCAGTTTGAGACCAACCGTGTCGAGCACGTAGCCGCAGATCGGCTGCAACATGATCGCGCCCTGAAACGCGCCAACGATCCAGGAATATTGCTTCGTCGTGATCGCGAGATCCTTGAGGATCGTCGGTGCCGCCACCGAAAGCGTGCTGCGCGTTAGGTAGTTAATGATCGCTCCCAGCATGAGGAGGCCGATCATCCACCAGCGGATACCTTTGATGGCGACGGTCATAGTCCGGAGATAATACTCAACTACTCGGCGCGCAGCACTTCGATCGGATCGATGCGAGTAGTCCGTAGCGCAGGGACAAGCGCGGCCAACGTGGTGACGATCAGCAGCGTGATGGCAGCCGCGGCAAACGACACGCCGTCGCGAGGCCGAACTCCGTAGATCATCGCTTGCATCGCGTTTCCCACGAGCAATGCCGCCGCGGCACCAATGAGCACGCCCGCACCCGCGGCGATCAGCACCCGCCGCACGATCATCCTGACGAGCGACGCGGGTTCGGCGCCAAGCGCCAGTCGGATCGCGATATCCCGCAAACCCTGCGTGACCGTTTGCGCGACGAGGGCATACGTGCCGATCGCTGCGAGCAACAGGCTGATCATCCCGAAGACCAGCAACAATGTCATCCTGAACGCCGGCTGCCGTGTCGCTTCGCGAATCATCCCGGCAGCCGTCCGCACGTCGATCACCATTGCATCACGACTGACAGAAGCTGCCACGCTTCGCACATCCGTCAACGTCACCATTCGATCGCTGCGAATGTGAAGATGAAAGCCAAAACTGGTCGCCGCCGGATTTTCTGACGTCCCAAACGCCTGGGCGGCGGGGCGGTAGATAATCGGATCCATCTTCCATTCGAGTGTGTTGAAGAAACTCGATCGCACGTTGCCAACAACGCCCACCACCTCTCGCCACGGCTCCTTATCGAGCCGCACTCGTTGTCCGATGGCAGCACCAGGCGACACAAAGAGTTGCTGCGCCAGGCGGGCGTTGACAATCACGACCGGCGCACCCGCGGCACTGTCGTGTTCGTTGAAGGGACGTCCTGCGATGAGGGGAATACCCAGGGTATCGAAAAACTCCGGCGTTACGGCCTGAGCGCTGATCCGCGGTGCGTCGACGGCATCCGCGGGGGTGACGTTCAACGTCACTGGCGGTCCGCTGTTGAGCGGGCGCATAGTCCCGGCCGCAACCGCGCGGACTCCCGGCCGCGCGCGCAGGCGATCCGCGAGTTCGCGGTAGAAGGCGTTTCGCTTCTCGCTTGAATCAAACGGATGGTTCGCCAGGATCACGTTCGCGACGAATAGCTGCCGAGAGTTAAAGCCGAGAGGCTCGTGCTGAAGGCGGACGAACGTGCGTATCATCAAAGTCGTCGCGACGAGCAGCACCACGCACGCGGACATCTGCGCGACGAGCATCATCGTCTGCATCCGCCGCGCCGGCGCCGCCGCGGAGCTACGTCCTCCAGCACGCAATGTATCAATGGGATCGGCTTGCGATACGCGCATCGCCGGGGCGAGGCCGGAAACGAGAACGGTTACCGCGACGGCTACGAGCGCCGCCGCCACGGCGCGCATGTCCAAGTGAATAGGATTCGCGGGCAGCGTGCCGAGCGGATTCCAGCCGATAAAGAGGCGCACGGCCACTGCCGCCAGCGCAATTCCAGCGACGGCACCCACAATGGTGACGATCAGGCTCTCGGTGAGGAATTGGCGGATCAACCGGGACCGGCTGGATCCAATCGCCGCGCGAATCGCGGTCTCGCGCAGACGGCCAAGCCCTCGCCCGAGCAGCAGCGAACCGACGTTCACGGCGGTGATGAGCAGCAGACACACGGCGGCAGTGGAAACAGTGAGGAGCGTCGCCCGGACGGTTCGCGTGTTGTCCGCCTGCAGCGACGCCAGGTTGGTCATGAAGCTGTTGAAGTTGGACTGGTACTGCGATTCGCTATCTCGGGTGATTGCGGCAGCCTCTGCCTGGGCCGCTGCAATCGTGACGCCTTCACGGAGACGGCCGATGAGCGCCACCGGGCCGATTCCATCCGGCTGATACGAGGGGTCGCCCCGCCGGAACGGCGTCCAGAAATCGAAGCGCATGTCGAGGACGCGAGACTCGAAGTCGCGCGGCATGACCCCGAGAATTTGATGAGGCGTGCCGCTCAAGACAAGGGTGGTACCGATGACGTGGTCCGAACTTCCGAACAGGCGCTGCCACAATCCATAGCTGAGGACGACGGATGGCGGGCCTGTTGTGTCTCGGTCAGAGATCGTTCGTCCGAGAAGCGGTCCCACACCGAGGGTCTTGAAGAACTCCGGGGTGACATTCAGGCCGAGCGCTGATTGCGCATCCTGCACTGTCGCCAGAGTGGCATCACGCATGAACACGCCCGAGATCGACTCAAAGGATCGGCTGCGTTCTTTCCACGCGAGGTACGCACGATACGGCAGCCACACGGCTGGTTCAGCGGGCCGCTCAGGTCTCGCGCCGAAAGCGATCACCAGTCGATCGGCTTGTGGAAAGTTCAGCGGTCTGACCAGCCAGGCATCGACGATCGTGAAAACCGTAACGGTGGCACCGATTGCGATCGCGATGGTGGATAGGAGAACGAGCGTGAATCCGGGACTCCGTCGTTGAAGGCGAACTGCGTACTTCAGATCGTTGAGGAAGTCGTCAGACACCACGCCCGTACTCTACGACGAATTGCCGCTGTCCCTATAATGTAAGACTCAGACGTCCACACCCGCTTTTCTCGAAGTCTTTTTACACGGAGCGCCCACCATGCCTTCAACCGTCACGCTCGAACAACTCGCACCAACCTTTACGGGCCGGCTTCTCCAACCCACGGATCCCGCGTACGACGAAGCACGCCGAGTGCATAACGGGCTGATAGACAAGAAACCCGCCATCGTCGCGCGGTGCCACGGCACGGCCGATGTTGCCGACGCCGTCCAACTGGCGCGATCGATGAACCTCGAGATCGCGGTCCGCGGCGGCGGTCACAACGTCGGTGGGCGAGGAACGATCGACGGCGGGCTGATGATCGATCTCGCTCCGATGAAGGGCATTCACGTCGACCCGGCCAAACGGACGGCGCGAGCGCAGGGAGGCGTGCTCTGGAAAGAGTTCAATCGTGAAACCCAGCTGCACGGCCTCGCCACAACTGGCGGCGTCGTCGGGACTACGGGGATTGCCGGGCTGACGCTCGGCGGCGGTCTCGGATGGTTGATGCCGAAGTACGGCCTGGCCCTCGACAATCTGATGTCGGCAGAGATGGTGATGGCCGATGGATCGGTCGTTCGCGCGGCGGCCGATGAGAATGCCGATCTGTTCTGGGCGATCCGTGGAGGCGGCGGCAACTTCGGGATTGCGGCGTCGCTCGAGTATGCCGTGCACCCAGTCGGCCCGATGATCACGGGCGGACTTGTCGCACATCCGGTGCAGAAGGCGCGCGATGTGTTTCGGTTCTTTCGCGAAACCTGTGCGTCGCTCCCCGATGAGATGATGATGGCCGCCGGTCTCGTCACCGCGCCCGATGGATCGGGCCACAAGCTCGCCGCAATGCTTGCGGCACACTGCGGGACGCTCGCGCAGGGAGAAGCGGCGGTAAAACCAATCAAGTCATTCGGACCACCCGTCATGGACGCGATGGGTCCGATTACGTACTGCCAGCAGAATGGCCTGCTCGATCCTTCGTTGCCCAAAGGGGCCCTGAACTATTGGAAGTCCCACTTTCTCACCGATCTCAGTGATGGCGCCATCGATGCGATGGTGGATGCGTTCGCGCAGTGTCCGTCGCCTATGAGTCAGATCGTGGTCGAACACTTCCACGGCGCCGCCAGCCGCGTGCCGGTTGACGATACCGCTTGTGCCCTTCGCATCACCGGTTTCAACGTCGTCATCATCTCGCAATGGATAGATGCGAAGGAGAACGATCGGCATATTACCTGGTGCCGCGACACGTACAAGGCGTTCGGTCCATATCTCGGGAGCGCGCGCTACTTGAACTATATGGATGTCGACGAGGCAGGGGATCCGGCCGCCGTGGCGTATGGACCCAACTACGCGCGACTTCGTGAGTTGAAGGCGAAATACGATCCGGAGAACGTCTTCCATGTGAACGTCAACATCAAGCCACGCTAGGAAAAGGGAAAAGGCAAAAGGGAAAAGGGACGGATCACTTTTCGCTCGAGGGCGGCACGATATTCTTCAGCCGCATGTAGGTGACGAGATTGCCGTAGTGCTCCCACATGTGACTGTTGTTGAAGGCAAGGACGCCGAGGCGGGTTTGCTTCTGGCCAAACAGGTCGACCGCCGTCGACGCGTTCGCATCAGTCGTCGCGTCAAACACTTTGTCGCACGCGGCAAATGACGCCTTCAACGCGGCAACCAGCTCCGCACGGGTCGTCTTTTTTTCATTCGCCTGGCTGAACACCGGCTTGTCGCCGTTCGCCATGGAGCAAAGCAGATTGTTGGCGTCGGCAATATGACCAATCACGCCGCCGAGGCTCCGGATCTCGGGAGTGGGCTTGAAGCTATACAGGTCTTCCGGCACTTTTTCGGCGGTACGAATCACGAGCGCGCGCACTGACTCCGCCTGTGCTTTCAGAACGGCAACGTGAGAACTCGCACCCCCGCCCGTCTGCGCTGTGACGGGTCCCCCCATTATTGACAGGCCAACAACCAGTCCAAAGATACGTTTCATCGACTCCTCCGACCTCGAATCGTCGGGGTCCCCTGCACCCCGACTAGCTCACTTCGCTACGCTCGCTCTTCGCGGCTCGCTCCGCTACGTTCGCGAACGAGTGATTGTTTCGGTGTCGCGACACTATACGGAACGGATCCGTGGGTCAACAGATCAGGGATGAACGACGTGTGGTTGTGCTGATGGCCACCATCACGGTCACCGCGTTCCATTCACGCCACACGATCCTTCTCGCCCCTGTGACAGAACCGGTAACGCGTGGCCGTCGACGCCGCGCAACTCAGCCTGTCGAAGACCGTCATCGAGTCGCCGATCGACGGGGTCGTCATCTCGCGAAACGTTCTCGCGCGCTTTGGTGGCACAAACGCGCAAGTTGATGCCTGGAGGTCGAACACGGTGTGGACCGTCGGCGGTCGCACGCTCACAGCCGCCGTCGTCACAACCGGGATTACCGACTCGGTGTATACCGAGATTCTTGCTGCGCCGTTCGGAGAAGGAACGCCTGTAGTCACCCGAATGGCGGCATCGACGACGCCGTAGCGCTCGACGATCATCGATTCTGATGCGGGTGCTGGTGTACTCTTTGATGGGCTTACCCGCACGAGTGTGCATAAGGAGCATCGATCGATGATCAGACCGTCAACAACTGCGCGAATGGCCGCGGTCGTCCTTTCAGCGATCACACTGACCGCGACGCTTCCCGCCGGTCCTGACGGCCAGCGCGAGTGGCGCGACTACGCAGGCGGCCCGGACAGCTCGCGATTTGTTGCTGCCAAACAGATCACCAGCGCCAACGTCAATCAGCTGCAACTGGCGTGGGCCTACCCCACCGGTCAAACCGACTTCAACCCGCTCATCGTGCGTGGCATGGTCTACGGCCGCGGCGCGAATGGTTCGTTCGTCGCACTCGATGCGGCCACAGGCAAGCAGATCTGGATCCACGACGGGGTTCAGGGCTTTAACAGTCGCGGAGTGAACTACTGGGAGAGCAAGGACGGCAAGGATCGGCGGCTGATTTTCAGCACCGCAAACATGCTCCAGGAACTCGACGCCTACACCGGGGAGCCGATTACGGCGTTTGGCACCGACGGCAAGGTCGATCTGCGTGTCGGTCTCGATCGCGATCCGGCAACGATCAACCAGCAGACACGCACACCCGGACGCGTATTCGAAAATCTCCTCATCATGGGATCGGCGACCAACGAGGAATACGGATCAGCGCCTGGCGACGTGCGCGCGTTCGATGTAAGAACGGGCAAGGTTGTCTGGACGTTTCACACGATTCCGCGTCCCGGCGAGTTCGGACATGACACGTGGCCGAAAGACGCGTGGAAGACAGTCGGTGGCGCCAACAACTGGGGCGAGCAGACGATCGATGAAAAACGCGGGATCGTTTTCGTGCCGACGGCGAGCCCCAAATACAACTTCTACGGCGGTAATCGTCCCGGCGCCAACCTGTTTGGCGATTCCATCGTCGCGCTCGACGCCAGAACCGGCAAGCGCCTCTGGCATTTCCAGATGGTCCATCACGATATCTGGGATTACGATAACAACTCGGCGCCACAGCTGACGACCATTCAACAGAACGGTCGCGCGATCGACGTCGTCGCCGTCGCGAGCAAGACCGGCTATCTGTACGTGTTCGATCGCGTGACGGGAAAACCGATCTGGCCGATCGAGGAGCGGCCGGTTCCACAAACCACGACGGTGCCGGGCGAAGTGCTTTGGCCGACGCAGCCCTTCCCTACCGCCCCGCCACCCTTCTCGCGACAGAAGTTCACCGCTGACGATCTGAATCCGTACATCCTGACGCCAGAAGAGCGCGAGCAATTCCGGCAGCGGATCCTCAAGGCACGAAACGACGGTTCGTTCACGCCGATTGGGTTCGAGGATGTGATTCACATGCCGGGAAACCAGGGAGGATCGAACTGGGGCAGTACCGCGGCGAATCCCGACGATGGGACCGTCTATGTCATCGGGCTGAACACCCCGACAATCCTTCGACTGCTCAAGGCGGGGGAGGTGCGTCGCAGTGGACGCGGCGCAGGCGAACCGATTCAGGAGGGACGTTACGTCACCGAAGGATTCGGCCTGTATCCCACAATCATCAAGCCACCTTACACAACACTGACTGCATACGATCTCAATAAGGGAACGATCAAGTGGCAGGTCGGGTTAGGCGACGATCTGCGTCTCATCGGCCAGGGCATCAAGGGAACCGGCACGGCGGCCAACGTCAAAACAAGCTTGATTGTCACAGCGACCGGACTGGTGTTTGCCACGGCCGGCGATCACAAGATTCACGTCTACGACAGCAAAGACGGGAAACAGATCTGGGAGACGCCACTCGGTGCTGCCACCACTGGGGCGCCATCGATGTATGAGATGAATGGGCGCCAATACCTTCTGGTCACTGCGGCGGGCGGCGGCGCACGCGGTGCCGCGCGCAATACCGTGGACGTCGCGGGCGCGAATCCCGAAGGCCCGGTGGGGATCGTCGCCTACGCCTTACCGAAGTGAGCGCCTGCGGCCCGAGCGAGGCGCGAAGTCGCCGAGCGAGAGCGAGCGGGCGGCCCCGCGAGCAGTGAGAGAAGCTGCTGGCTGCGGGCAGAAGCTACTGAGAGATTATCGTTTCCTGTTGAATCATCGGCTGCAAGTACGGCCACACGGTCTCGGCGATCCGCTGCGCGCCGGCGGCATTCGGATGAATTTCGTCGTCGCCATTCAGATCAGGATTCAGCACCACGCCGTCGAGCAGGAATGGCACGAGTGCGAGGTTGTACTTTCGCGCAAGCCGCGGAAAGAGTTGGTGAAAATCGACGGTGTAGTTCCACCCGTGAAGCGGCGGCGTCTCCATGCCGCAGAGCAGCACGCGAATGGCTCGTGACTGCGCGCGCTCGATCATCGTCGATAGATTTCGCTCGACGGTCGAGATATCGACGCCGCGCAGTCCATCGTTGGCGCCGAGCTCGAGAATAAGAATGCGCGTCCCGTCAGGAATCACCTGATCGAACCGACGCAGACCACCAGTTGTCGTGTCACCACTCACGCCAGCATTGATGACGATCCAGCCTGGCTGCTGCGCGTTCATCCGGCGCTCGAGCTCAGCAGGAAATCCTTCGGCGGGAGATGGCGAGACCGCAAGGCTGTCGCCGAGAACAACCGCTCGTCGCGGCGTCGGAGCAGAGTCGGGTGCGGTGGGCGACGATGGCGAACTGCTGCTGATACAGGCTGTCGCCGACAGCACCGCCGCAAGCGAATAGCAGACGCTTAAGCATCGAAGCGAAGGTTTCATGGCCGTGCGCGTGAAACTGCGACGCGAGGCTCCGGATGAAGCCTCGCGAAATCAAGATTGTTCGGGAGAACAACCTTATTTTATCACGCACACATCTCGTTTATCCGTGTTCGTCCGTGTTTGTCTGTGGCCCGTGTTCGTCCGTGTTTGTCCGTGGTCCGTGTTCGTCCGTGGTCCGTGTTTGTCCGTGGTTTCTACTGTTCCTGCGACGTCGTCTTCTTTGCGTTCCGCGGATCGTCCGACGCTTTCACGTACTTGAACTCAACCGGACCAACCCCGTAGAGCACGATTGTCGATTCTGTCGTCGTGTATGCGAAGTGATTCATGCTGGCTGTCGCCAGGAAGTACCCGCCGACGCCAATGGTCTTGTTCGTCGGCGCGCCTTTCTTCAACTCGTCTCCCATTCCAAACGTCACCGCGCCGGATGTGACGACGACGTTCTCGTCGGTCGGATGGGAGTGCGCAGGCACCGCGTAGTTCGCCGGGAACTTCAAGCGAACGGTATAGGGCGCCGGCTTGCCCGGATCGCCTGCGAGGACGGCGATCTGCGCTCCCGGCGGAAGCAGCGGAGGCGCCGGCCCCCACTGAGTCTCCTTCTCGGTCTGAATGAGGTGCTGGCCCTGCGCCCGCATCACCGCAAGCGATCCGCCGCTCAGAATGGCGACGGCTGTCATCACCGATACGGTCTTTTTCATATCCGCCTCCTGTATGAATGGCGTTGCTCGCCACTAAAGGAGTCTACGAATACGGGCCGGACGGTCGCATCCCGCACCCGGGCCATTTCAGCGTGGCAGGAATAAATGGCCCGCACGGGCCATAGAATCGCTCATCACTAATCGCTAATCCTGAATCGCTAATCCTGAATCCGCTAATCCTGAATCTGAATCGCTAATCCTCGAATCGCCGAATCCTCGAATCGGCGCATCCAGATGACTCGCCGGGTAGCTCACCCAGGATTCAAGGATTCAAGGATTCAAGGATTCGACGATTAGACAATATGGAATGACCGGCCCGCTATCGTAATGTCGTAGTGCTGTCGCACTCGACAAGGTGGTCTGTGCCAACCGAAATCGCGGGTTAACGCCTCGCGGCGCCAGAGCCGCATCGATAGGAGCCGGTCATGAAACAGGTTACTACGTACGTGGGGATCGACGCGCATAAGAAGGACCTCTTCGTTGCCATGGTGGCTGGGGGTCAGGCGACCCCGTTGACGTGGCAGCTCGCGAACGAGCCGCAAGCCGTGCGTCGACTGGTGCGGAAGCTCGAGCGCGAGGC
>JBKPSH010000052.1:0-6566 GCA_046734955.1 Acidobacteriota bacterium | reverse complement strand
CGAGCTCTGACCGTCGATGCGCGGACACGGCGCTCAGGCGACACGACGGTGTGGAGACCAGGGGAGTCACGAGCTACCGCGTCCGTGATCGAATGGAAGTAAAGATACAAGGGGAGTCCGAGGGGCGAAGCCCCTCGGAGTTTATTGACGAGCGACCGATGAGCCGGTACGATTGCCCTCTGTGCTTCGTGACGCCGGACCCGCCATCACGCGACGGATTTCGCTCGAGACGATACGCGAGGCGGTAGGAACGGTTTACCGTGCCGCCGTTCGCACTCCGCTGGTGCGGCTCGATCTGCCGGGAAGCGGTGCGGCCCCGGAGATCTTTCTCAAGCTCGAGACACTTCAGCCGATCGGATCCTTCAAGATTCGCGGGGCCCAGAACGCCATCGCCAGGCTGCCGCCGCGTGACTTAGGCGATGGTGTGTGGACGGTCAGCGCCGGCAACGCCGCGCAGGGTGTCGCGCTCGCGGCACGGCTCGCGGGCGTGCCGTGCCGCGTCATGGTGATGGATACGGCGCCGGAAACGAAACTTCGCGCCATCGAACGGCTCGGCGCAGAAATTGTGAAGGCGTCATACGACGAGTGCTGGCGAACGGTTGAACAGCATGGTTCTGATCGCATGCGCGGTCGGTTCGTCCACCCGTTTGACGACGACGACTTCATTTCGGGCAACGGGACGATCGGTCTGGAGATTCTCGAGGATCTACCCGACACCGACGCGATCATCGCGCCACTTGGCGGAGGCGGTCTGCTCACCGGCATCGGGGTCGCCGCCAAAGCCATCCGCCCGGACGTGCGGATCTACGCCGCCGAACCGGAAACTGCCGCTCCGTTGTTCGCGTCGTTCCGGGCGGGAAAGGCGAGCCGCTTCGACGCATGGCGTCCGTCGTTTGTCGACGGCGCCGGCGGCAAATCAGTCATCGATGGAATGTGGCCGCTGCTCCAGACATGGGTGGACGAATCGATCGTCGTGCAGCTGAAGGACGCCGCGCGCGCAATGCGAACGGTGGCGGATCGCGTCCACGTGATTGCAGAAGGCGCGGCGGCCTGTGCGGTCGCAGCCGCGCTGTCGGATACGATGCCTCCGCGCCACCATCACAAGGTCGTCGCCGTTGTCTCCGGCGGCAATATCGACTTGGCGAAGTTCGCCGAGCTCACGTGCACTGAAAGGGCATAAAACGGATTGAGTACCCTAATCATCCCGGAACAACTGAACCGTCTTCCCGAACTCGCGCGGGATCTCTGGTGGACATGGAATCCGCAAGCGCGGGACGTCTTTCGCAAACTCGATTATCAACTCTGGCGGCAGACCGCGCACAACCCGGTCTTGATGCTGCAGCTCGTGCCGCAGGAGACGTTGAACCACGCGGCGGACAACGAGCGCTACCTCGCCATCTACGACACCGCCGTCGATGCGCTCGAGGCGGCACGCAGCGCACGCGGGACCTGGTGGCAGCATCATTATCCAGACCCACCAGGCCCGATCGCGTACTTCTCGGCGGAGTTCGCGCTCCATCAGTCGGTTCCGATCTATGCGGGCGGCCTTGGCGTGCTCGCCGGTGATCATTGCAAAGAAGCGAGCGATCTCGGGATTCCGTTGATTGGCGTCGGCTTCATGTACCCGCAGGGCTACTTTCATCAGACCGTGTCTCCTGAAGGCTGGCAGCAGGAGATCTATGAAAAGCTGTCGTGGGAACATGCGCCGATCGAGCGGGCGACCACACCCGAAGGAAAACCCTGCATCGTTGCCGTGCCGCTGGGCAATCGCAGCGTACTCGTGTCGGTCTGGCGCGTCCGGTTGGGTCGGGTCAAGTTGTACCTGCTCGATACCGACCTCGAAGAGAATGCCCCCTGGGATCGCGAACTGTCGGCACGGTTGTACGGTGGCGACCGTGAGACGCGTGTCCAGCAGGAAATCATCCTCGGCATCGGCGGCGTGCGGGCGCTGAAGGCGATGGGGTCTGCACCTGTCGCGTGGCACCTCAATGAAGGCCACGCCGCGTTTGTCGTCCTCCAGCGCATCCGGGATCTCATCGAGCACGGTCAGTCATTCGATGCGGCGCTCGAGGAAGTACGCCGGACAACGATTTTCACGACGCACACGCCGGTTCCCGCCGGCCACGATGCGTTTCCATTTCATCTCGTCGAAACCCATCTCGCCAATGCATGGGGAACGCTCGGCGCGTATCGAGACGCGTTCATGGCCCTCGGCCATTACGACAATGGCAGCGGCGCGCTGTTCAACATGACCGCGCTCGCGCTGCGGACCGCGGGCGCCACGAATGCGGTCAGCCAGACGCATCAACAGGTGACGCGCGATATGTGGGGCCCGATCTGGCCGGGCGTCGCCGAAGAGAGTCGCCCGGTCCGCGCGATTACCAACGGCATCCATGTTCCGACGTGGCTCTCTGCCGAGATGACGAAGCTGCTTGACGACTATCTCGAAGCAGGATGGCGCGACCGTCATGACGATCCGGCGGTGTGGCGCCGCATCCTCGAAATCCCCGACGATGACCTGTGGAACGCGCGTCAGGCACTGCGGGACTACCTGTTCGCATTCCTGCGAGAACGTGCGCGATCGCGGTGGAAGGAAGAACACGTCACCGCCGCGCGCGTCGTCGCCGCCGGGACGCTGCTCGACCCGAACGCCCTGACGATCGGCTTCGCGCGCCGGTTTACCGGCTACAAGCGGCCGGAACTGATCTTCCGCAACCCGGAGCGGTTGCTCAGGATCCTGAACGCGCCGCGCCGGCCGGTACAGATCATCTTCGCCGGCAAGGCGCATCCGGCCGACGAAATGGGAAAACACCATCTGCAGCAGGTCTACAAACGGGCGACCGATCCGATGTTTGCCGGACGGATCGCGTTCGTCGACGATTACGATCTCCACGTCGCACACTTCCTGGTGCAAGGCTGCGACGTCTGGTTGAACAATCCGCGCAAACCCCTCGAAGCCAGCGGAACCAGCGGTATGAAAGCGTCGATCAACGGCGTGCCTCATCTCAGCATCGGCGACGGCTGGTGGGCCGAGGGCTTCACCGGGCGGAATGGCTGGCTGATTGAGAGCCGCCCTGATTCGTCAGACTACGAAGCGGTCGACGCGGCCGACGTTGAAGCGCTCTATCAACTGCTCGAGAATGAAATCGTTCCCACCTTCTACGATCGTGACGTGGAGGGCATCCCGCGGCGATGGCTCGACGTCGTACGACACGCGATCCTCAGCGTCACGCCGCGTTTCAGCGCCCGCCGGATGGTCAAACAGTACGCGGAAGAAATGTACGGGCCTGTGGTCCAGCAACCGCAGCCACAATAAGAATCCTGAAATTGCTGAATGCTGATTGGTGATTGCTGAATTCGATGATGGATGGTCATTGTCGAATATAGGGCGTGGTCTTCAGACCGCGCCAATTCAGCATTCAGAACTCAGGATTCAGCATTTCACGTAGTACAATCGCATTCATGTCCCGCAAAACGGTCGTCCAGGCGCGTTGCGCGCTCTGCGGCGCGAAGGAAATATCCGAGCCTCGCGGTGAAGAACGATATTGCCGCGACTGCTGGGACAAGAAGATTGCAGTTGAAGAGATCGTCGCGCGTGAATTCGCGCTGAAGCGATACATCCGCGCCCACAGCGCCGAGAAGTATCTGATCTACCATTCGACGGTGAAGCGCCCCTGCGGGCAGCTGATCGTCGTCGACGACGGCTACGATCTGTTCCTGACCATGGTGCTGTACCCGTCGTTCGCCTGGGATGAAGCCGCATACCATCTCGAGGGAGACCCCGAAGGCCGGACGTTTGCCGAGATCCTCGTCGACGTCGTTGCGGCTGAGGTCATCGAGCCCTGGGGCGGCGGCAAGTGGCACCTCGAGATTTTCCGCTCATCGAGTCCCGAACCGGAGGACTGGAACGGAGAGATGTAGAAGCCTATAATTCCCCCGTTCCCCGTTTTCTCCCCATCCCCAGGGAGGTGGTCATGAAACGCTTCGCGTTTGCGTCCTCCGTTATCGTTCTCCTCGCCTTCGGCGTGGTTTCGGTTTTCGCTCAAGCTAAACCTGCACAGGCGCCGGCATCCAAGGCAGCCGCTCCCGCCGCAACTCCAACAACGACACCGCCCGCTGCACCGGCAAAGTTCGTCAAGCCGCTGAAGGGCACGGCAGATATCCAGTTCATGGAGGCATCGGCGAAGAAGGTCGGCAACGATATCGTTACCGTCCTCAAAATCAAGAACATGTCGACGGCTCCGATTGCGCTGCTAAAGGTTGACGAGTATTGGTACAACAAAGCGCGTGAGGTGGTCACCGGCGACAGCCAGCCTTATCGCAAACCGTTTATGCCTGGGGAAGTCATCGAGTTGACGTTGAAGGCCCCGTACAAGACAGGCATGGACCTCTCCGTGAGCCAGTACATGTTCTCCCACTCCGGAGGCCAGGTGAATCCGAAGCGCGTGAAGAAGTTCGACTAACGCTACGCAAGAAGGCGGAAACAATTAGCCACCGAAGAACACGGATCAACACGGATATTCAAGCCACGGAAGAACACGGATCAACACGGATATTTAAGCCACGGAAGAACACGGATCAACACAGATATTCAGTGTTGCCACCAGGCGAAAGACGAAGGGCGGGGAGTAACCCCGCCCTTCGAATGTACTCAGGACATCCGTGTGATTCCGTGTTTATCCGTGGCTAATCATTTCGTGTTTATCCGTGGCTATTCATTTCCGTGTTTATCCGTGGTCAGCCGCTCGGCGTAGCGGCCCGCGACCGGCATCTGCCATCGCGACCCGCCGAATGCCTTAATCAGGCACAGCACCCACACCAGCACCCAGACGATCGCAAGCACCTCGGAGAGCCGGTACATCACCGTGAACGCGGCCGGTGACAGGAGGAGTGTCAGAAAGGAGCAGATCAGTGTCCCAGCCGCGAGCAATCCCAGCGCGCCCAGACCGAGGACTGACTGCCACGCGTGAAAGCGAACAAAGCCGTTGCTGCGCTCGACGAGCAGAATGAGGATTCCGGAGAACGGTCCGGCGAGATAGGCGAGCGCCGCAGCAAAATTTGGTTCGAGGCCAGTCGATGATGGCGCCGCGCCGTCGGCGGCTGCGCGGATGAACAGACGATCCACGTCGGCCGTCGGCGGCTGTCGAACGGTGTCGTCGTCAGCGCCGGACTGTCGGAGCCGCGCCGCGGACACATCGGTAAACCGAATCTCTCCTTCGTAGCGAGGCAACGTCACCATGTGAAACGGCGTGACGATGATCTGCGCCGCAATCATGCCGCGAGGCGGCTGCACTTCACTGACGGTGACGCCAAGCGATGCGCTCTCGCGTCGTGCGCCCACGATCTCAATGCCGTATCCTGGTGCTGGCCGCTCACCCGCGAACGCGGCGACGACCATCTCCTTCGCAAAATCAACGTCTGGCGGCTGTGAGCCCGGGCCTGCATGGGCGGTCCAGAGGGCGGCCCATGCCGCGGAATCGCGGACAACGTGCCGTGCGGGGTCGAGGATCTCGCTGCTATCTCCCTTCGCGAGCGTGGTGATCCCGTCGGGCATCATCGAATGCGAAACTCCACTTCCTTTGTCGCACTGCCGCCATTGCTCGCCAGCGATTTCGCCGTCACGCGGAGAACGTATCGACCAGTCGCGAGATCGCCGAGCGGCAGTTCACGGGTATAGCCGTACCCGCCCTTTTTCCCCTGCAGTTCGTCGCTCGATCGCTCGTCCGCCGCGGCGAACAGTTCACGTCCGTCGTCGGTCAGAATGCTGCTGGCGATCGACACGCGATGCGGCGGCGTCGGTTGGTTATCGTAGACCTCGGCGAAAAGCGCGAGCGTATCGCCGCGAGGAAATTGGCGGCTGGCGGTCGGCGCTCCAGGAAGAACACCTTTGAATTGCGGGTCGGGATTGGCCGTCGGCATGCGGATCGCGGACGTGGCGGCGATCGCCACCCCACTCAGCACCAGCGGAGATTTGGAGAAATCAGGCACATCGAGCGACTGCATCACGGTTCCGATTGCGTTGCCGTTGGACTCCTTGGCGGCGACGCGGATCTGGTATCGCCCCGGCGGCAGGGTGAGCCGCCTGAGTACACGGAATCCGTTGGCGGCGACCGCGTCGTGCGTCGGGGCACTCAATCGAAGCGGCACGTTGGTCGGCCCACCGTCCTGCATTTTTCCGGCTGCATCGACGGCGAGCACATGGATTTGGATGTCCTCGTTGAACTTGCCGTCCTGCTCAACGAATCGCAGCGCGGCCGGTGCGAGCTCGATCGCGAGGGCGACGGAGGCTTTCGGTGCAGGCCCCACGAATGGCGCCGCAAACATGGACAATCCGATGCCCGCGGCCGGGATCGGATTGGCCAGGGCATCGACGATCTCAGCCGGCACCTTCGCATCAGGTTTCGCGTTGGCGGCCGCCGGCTTTCCTTTTGCCGCCGTGTAGCCGTTGCGCGCCTGCACTTTTACGCCCGGTCGCGCGACCCGCACTTCAACCTTGCGGAACCGTCCGTCGCGTTTCTCGTTCGTCGGGTAGTAGCCGAGGACGTAATAGCTGCTGTTGTCGGCGA
>JBKPSH010000051.1:0-130631 GCA_046734955.1 Acidobacteriota bacterium | reverse complement strand
GCTTGCTGGCCGCCCATCTGACTCAGGAAAACTGTGAACACGTGCTCAACGCCGCACGAAACAAGAACAAGCGCGAGGTCGAGCGGCAGGTCGCAGCTCTCGCACCTAAGCCGCCGCTGCCGTCGCTGGTTCAGAAGCTGCCGACCCCCTCAAGTAAGTGCGAGGCGACGCCGGTTGTGAAGTCCGAAAGCGGGTTGGTACCGGCTGTGAAGCTCACCGCGAGCAGTGACGTCACTTCCACGCCCACCCGTCCGGCAGCGGTAATCGCGCCGCTGTCACCGGAGCGTTACAAAGTGCAGGTTACGATCAGCCGCGAAACGCATGACAAGTTGTGTCGAGTGCAGGACCTTCTTCGACATGCCGTGCCGAACGGTGACCCCGCCGTCATATTTGACCGCGCCATCTCACTGCTGTTGGAAAACCTCGAGCGGCGGAAACTAGCGCGTACCGATCGACCACACAGAAGTACGGTTGCGAGTGCTCACGGCCGCCATGTGGCCGCGGCGGTTAAGCGGGAGGTGTGGGCCCGCGACAAAGGTCAATGTGCGTTCATCGGAACCAATGGACGTTGCACTGAGCGTGGATTCCTCGAGATTCATCACGTGATCTCGTTTGCCGATGGCGGACCTGCGACGGCTGATAACCTGCAGCTGCGCTGCCGCGCGCACAATGCATATGAGGCGAGAGAGCATTTCGGACCGATGCTCTTTCGAGAACGTCCGTGTACCTATCAACTCGGTCCAGGACCGAGTTGACGGGTTGGCACATTTCTGGGGTCACACTCGCTCTCACGTCGTAAGCCGCGACTATTCTCCTCGTGTCCCGAGGCTTGCGCACGGTATGCGACGTGCGATGGCAGGCGCGGATGGAAACGGCAGAAGGCCCCGAGCATCGGTATAAGCGGTAGCGTGGCCGCGAAGCTCGGTGCTGTCTTCCTCCAGGTGAAGTGTCACTCCCGTGAATCCGTCAGACCAAGTGATGTAAACAGAGTGCGATGAATGAGGATCGATTCCCCAGCCGTCGAGACGGCTCGGTGCACTATTGATAATCGTGCTCGGCTCGACTCGGAAGGACTTAGGCTCGACTCGTTCGGCACGGAGGCGAAACGTCGATGGTGGAACCTGGTTGCGTGCGACCCCGGCACCGAATATCCAGAATCGAGTCCAGCGACCCAATTCGAGCTTGTAGCAACCCACGAATCGATCGCGGCGTTCTTCCTCCTGCGCGTAACCATTGACGATAGGCGTCATCGTCAAAAAGACGAGAACCGAGACGCAATTCATCAAGAGGAAAAGCCGCATCGTGATCATTTAGACACCAACCAATAGTGAATATCTACTCCGCTCTCAGCGTTGTCGCCGGATCCGTCGCTGCCGCCCGCCGCGCCGGGATCACGCACGCGAGCGACGCCACGACCAGCAGAATCAATGGCATCGTCACGAACGATGGCAGATCGAGGGGCGCGATGCCGAAGAGCAGCGGCTGTATGCGGCGGGCGGCAAGGGCAGCGATGAGCAGACCGGCGCCCAGGCCAGCGACCGTAACCACCAGACCCTGACGCACGACCAGCGTGATGAGATCGCTGCGCGTAGCGCCGAGCGCGGCGCGGATCCCAATCTCCTTACGCCGCTGCGAGACGTTGTAGGAGAGGACGCCGTACAGTCCAGTCACGGCAATACCGAGCGCGAGGAGCGCGAATGCGGCCAGCACCGCCGTCGAGAACCGTGGTTCGCTGACCGAGTCGGCGACTTGACTCGCGAGCGGGCCCACTCGTCCGAGTGCTGCAGTTGGCTCGATGTCGCGCACCATTGAGCGCAAGTTGGACACGAAGGCGTTTGGATCGCCAGCAGTCCGAATCACCAGGTTGATCTCGCGTGTGATCGCGTGTTCCTTTTCGACGTTATTGAGGGCGAGATAGATTTCCGGCTGCGCTTTGGTGTCGAGACCGTCTTTCAAGACGTCGCCGACGACGCCGATAATCTCGGTCGTCAGATTTCCTTTGGCGAGCAACCCCTTGAACCGACGGCCGACAACCGGGCGGCCGTCGGTAATGTAAGCCCGAACGAAGGCTTCATTGACGAGCATGGCTTCAACCGGTGCCGATTCGTCCGCCTGCGTGATCGCGCGTCCCTCCTTGATCCGTAACTTCAGCGCTTCGGTGTAGCCGGCGGTCACGACGTATTGCAGTGCGCGCGCGATGATTTTCTGGCCAGCCGCGTCGGTTCCGAACGAGAAGCCGGAAACGAACGAGGACTCGCCAAGTGGGGCCATGTTGCCCGCACCGGCTGCCGCGACCGACGGTGTCGCACGCAGGCGAGCCATCAAACTGTCGATCAGTTGCGCGCGACGCTCGGGTGTAGACGCCGCGCCGTTCAGGTAGATGCGAGCAGTGAGGACGTTGCGCGCGTCGTATCCGGGATCGATGTTTGCGAGCGTGATGAAGCTCCTCACGAGCAGCGCGGCGCCAATCAGCAGAACAACGCTGAGGGCGGCCTCGGTGGCAAGAAGAAGAGCGCGCACGCGCTCACCGGTTCCGATGCTGCGGTTGTCGCCGCTGCGGAGCGTTGGCGAGAGCGCACCGCTCGATGCGCGCAGCGCGGGGAGCAGTCCGGCAAGAATGCCGGCAAGCAGCGAGAGCAACACCGCGAATCCCAGAACCCGCACATCAAGCCGCACGTCGTCCAGTCGCGGGAACCCTGCGGGTGCCCAGGCGGGAACTGCCTTCGTCAGCGCCCAGGCCATGAAGACCCCGAGTGCGCCGCCAACGAGAGCAATCGCGGCACTCTCGGTCAGCATCTGCCGGGCAAGACGGCCGGCGCCTGCGCCGAGCGCCGCGCGGACGGCGAGTTCACGCGCGCGTGCCGTGCCTCGCGCCAGCAGCAGGTTGGTGACATTCGCGCAGGCCACCAGCAACACGAGACCCACAGCGGCCATCAACACCAGCAGCGCCGGTCGAACCCGACGCGTGACACTGTCACTCAGCGTGTTGACCCGAACTTCAACCGGTCCGCCTTTGCCAAAGAGCAGCTCTGCGGCCATCGGCCGCTTCACTGTGCGCGCGGCCGCCGTCCCCTCGGCTGCGGCTTGTTGAACCGTGCTGCCAGGCGTCAGTCGTGCAAAGGCCGGCAGGATGCGCATCGACCCGTCCGTCGTCGGTGGCAAGACGTAGGGCGTCCATAGCAGTGCGTCGCGATCCGGGAAGTAGAACCACGATGGTGCAACCCCAATCACCTCGTGTGTTCGCCCGTCAATTTGCAACGTACCTCCGACAACATTCGGATCCGCAGCGAACTTGGTCCGCCAGAAGCGATCGCTGAGAAAGACGACGTTGTTGTTGCCAGCGATGCCTTCCTCGGGACGAAAGAAGCGTCCCTTTGCTGGTGCGACGCCGAGAGTCGCAAGCGCTGTCGGCGACAGCGATCCGCCGTCGACGCGCTCGGTGTCGGTGCCGTGGATAATCGTGAATGTCTGTTGGGAGTACGCCGACATCCCTTCGAGCGTGCGGGCCGATCCGCGCCACGCCTCGAAAGTCAGATTGCTCAAGCGGGGTTCGCGGATGATCGCATGTCCTCCGGGATGTTCTTCGGAGAGCATGACGATGTGATCTGGATCCGTGTAGGGCAACGGGCGCAGCAGGACACCATACACGACCGAGAAGACCGCGGTGTTGACACCAATCGCCAACGCGAGGGTAAGGAGCGCCGCGAATGTGAATCCAGGCGCTCGCACCATCAAACGGAACGCATGCCGCAGATCGTGAGCCAGCGTATTCATAGTTTCTCGCCTCGAGCGTTGCGATGCTATCGACTCGTAATTCTACTAGTGATGCCTGTCACGAAGGTCGGACGGCCGGGCTCGTATGTCGCCGTCGCAGCTGGCATTTGCGGTACAGTGTGCGCGATGTTTTCACGGCTGGTGCGGCGAACGCACATGTACCTCGCGTTATTCCTGGCGCCATGGCTGCTGATGTACGCCATCAGCACCCTCGTGATGAATCATCGCGCGGTGTTCCTCGAGCGCTACGGATCCGGGCCAGTCCCGTTTCACGCCGAACGCGAACTGGTCTACGACGGATCGTTTTCGCCGGACGCGGATCTAAAAACGATTTCACGGCAGATCTTGACCTCGCTCGATCTCGACGGTTCCCACAGCGTGACCCGGCGCAAGGACGGCGCGATCGTCATCAACCGGAACGATCTCATCACACCGCGACGCATCACGTTCACGCCAGACTCACGAATGCTGCTCGTCGAGCGCATGGAGCGGCGCCCAAACGCCTTTCTCGAGAGGTTCCACCGGCGGCGCGGATACGCCACCGGCTATCGTCTCGACACCGTATGGGCGGTGACTGTCGATGGCGTGATCGTGGCGATGATGTTCTGGGCGCTATCCGGGTTGTGGATGTGGTGGGAACTGAAAGTGACGCGCGGTTTCGGCGCACTCGCGTTTCTCGGTGGCGTCAGCCTGTTCGCCCTCTATCTTGTGGTGCTCTAGATGACATTCGCGCAGCTGAATCGGCGTACGCATCTCTACCTGGGTCTGGCGCTGCTGCCGTGGTTTTTCATGTACGGGATCTCATCGCTACCCTTCGCGCACACGCAATTCTTCGATCAGCGCGACGCGGCGAAGGGACTGCCGCTCTGGACGCTACGATCCGATCGCATCACGGACGTGCGCCCGCCGGATGACGACAACGCGTTGCGCGAGTTCGGTGCCGCCTTGTTGCGCGATGCTGGCATCAGCGGAACAGCCTTTGGCACCTATCGGCAAAGTGCCAATCAGATCAACGTCTACTCGTACTCATTCTGGAAATCGACGCAGCTGAAGTACTACGTCGATCAAAGGCGCGTCACCGTCGAGGATCGGCGCTTCCGGTGGGATCAGTTCCTGACCGGCATGCACGGTCGCGGCGGCTTCGAGCAGGAAGGCCTGCTGCAGCTCTCGTGGAGCGCGGTCGTCGATCTCGTGTGCCTCGGGATAATCGTCTGGATCGCGTCGGGCCTCTACATGTGGTGGGGGCTGCCCGGTCATCGCGTGTGGGGATGGATCGCGATCCTTGCCGGCGCCATTTCATTCGTGGGATTCACTCTACAACTGTAAATTGGTGGATCCACTGGGATGTTGGCAACTCACATTTCTTATGCCAACAGCCTACTCGTTCCGGTTCGAACCGAGTTCAGCGATGGGGCAAGCGGCGGCGGCGCGGAGGAAGCCGCTATCTCAAATCCACCACCGCGTACGCACCAATCTTCGGCAGCGAAAACTCGATCGCGCCGTCTGCCACGACTTGATCTTGTAGCGCGACCTTGGCCGAGCCAGGGACGTACGCGTCGCCCCCGGAGTACGTGCCTCGCACACGAACACGCAAGCCCTCGATCTCGCGCCCGCCATAATTAATGAGGTGCAGCCGCGCGCGTTTGCCATCGCCGGTCAGCCGTGCAATGACGACTTCGCTGCCGTAAATGCGCAAACTCCGCCGCTCATCGGTGAGTTGTGCCCGTATCTTCTGCGCGAAGCCGCTGGGATCGGCGGCGTCCTGGGCAGGGTACGCGGCACTGCCGATCGCCACGTTGATTCGGTAGCGCGTCGACGGCGCCTTTTCAACCTCGAACAGCAGGTTGCGTCGTGCAAGGAGGTTCATGACCTCCGCCGTCACGGGCGATCCGTCGTCGACGACGCCGAAGTCGGAGACAGGCGGGAGATCGAGGGGCGGCAGCGACTCGAGGAACGCAAGCATCGCGCCGGCAGGCGCGACGTCGGCCGGATCGATCTTCACGACCGCATCGGCGCCATAGGCGGCGGTCTCTGCGAGCGCGAGCACCGCTTTACCGGCGGGAACCGCATAGCTGTACTTCCCGGCTGGCGTCCGCATGAAACGCCAACCGCTCGCGACGATCCACGGCGCGCGAGTGGGAGACGCGACGCCGGGACGTGGGGTGGTGCCTGGAACAGGAAGCGCTTCACGTGCCGCGAAGTCCGCGTCGCTGACGGCAGTCACGGTGAATCCAGCCTTGCGCCAGGTGTCCACTTGATCGGGCGGCACGCATAGCCGCTTGATGCCGGCCGATTCGAGCGTGGGTCGGGTATCGACTCCCTGTGTCCAGTAAATGCAGGGGGCCGCCGCAACCAGGGCCAGGACGACAGGCATCATCAGACAGTCAGCTCCTGGACTTTGATCTTCGCAAGATCGGCGACCCCTAGTCCGAGGGAGGCGGCATATTCGACATGGCCTGGCTCACGCATGATGATGTTGACGTTCGGATCGGCATCGCGTGCGCGCGTATCGTCCATCTTCAGCGAGGCCGGATTGCGATCCCAAATAGAAATCGCCCCGTGCGCCTTGCGCTCGTTGTCGACGATGTCGAGCAGCAGTCGATCGATCGCGACGGGATCCGTGCCGAACAGGATCTGCTTCGGATAGAACAGATATTTCGTCGTCCGCGCGAACGGGCCGCCATGCCACACACCGCGGATGCCGTCCATGATCTGCAGCACGGTCCGCGAGCGAAGGGGTTCCATCGACGCGAGCGTCCCGATGAAGGAATAGGTGTGCGTCTTGCCGCGCTGGTGGGTTCGCGCGACGTTCGAGAAACTTCCGTAGGCGATGTTCTTGAGGCAACCGGTGGCGCCGGACGCGCCATGATCCTTGACGTTCGGGATGTTGACGATCTTCGTGAGGCGCTTCGACACCAGCCGCATCATGTTCGACCGCGTGTCCTCTTCGCCAAACAGGTTCGCTTCCAGGTACGTCTCCGGATCGTAGCCGCTGTTGTCCGTGTTGCGGTTTGCGCGCTCGGCGGCAACCGTCTGCACGCCCTCGGGAACGTGGGCGGCATAGTTGCACTCGTCCATCTGGTTCTGAAACCGTTCGTAGATGTAAATCTGCGAAACGGGAACGCCGAGAGTCGTCAACTGGCGCACGGTTTCGGCGACGATCTCGTACGCCGAAATGCAGTTCGGGTATCCACCACAGTTCACTTTGATGCCGACGACATCGGATGGCGTGAAGAACCGCCGCCAGGCATCGCCGGTCGTAGCGGCACCGGTCAATGCGCGCATGCCTTGCGCCATCATCTCGCGCACCACCTGATCGTTGGCGGTGTTGGTCGTGGTGTCGACGCACCTGTCGGACTTCACTTTGATGACACGGCCTGGAAAGGGTCCCGGCATGCCCGGCGTCGCGGCAGCAGAGTAGCGCGAGACGGTTTTGAGGGCTGGCAGGTCGGAACGGGTTTGTAATCCGTCCGTAACCCGCCCCTTTGCAACCAGGTCCAACCCCGCCGCCTTCGCGGACGCGGCGGCAGCCGCCAGGAGTCGGACAAACGCTCTGCGATGCATAGGGGCGCCCTCCTTTATATATAGGCCGGCCGATTATACGTCCGGCTTCTGGCTGTTCGGATCCCGGATCCCGGACAACGGATCCCGACATCGGCCCGCGCCCGCTTCACTCACGGCGCGTGGGGCCACCCCCACGCGCTCTCGCTCGGTGACTTCCGCCTTCGCTAAAGCTCCGGCGGACCGCCCTAGCCTTGGCGGAAACTGGTCGCGCCTCGCTCGGGCCGCAGGCGCTTGCCCCACTAATCGTTTCATGTTACGGTGCGCGCGGAATTCCTCTCGCTGCAGTAATCACTCGTTGGGAAGGAGTCGGTGATGAACAACGTTCGGTGTGTGTGGGCCGTACCGTTCGTAGTGGCATCGGTCTGCCTTGTCGGCGCCGCGTCGGCGTTCGCACAAGGCGGAACAACTGGAACTTTGACCGGCACCGTGGTGGACGCCCAGGGCTCCGCCGTGCCGGGCGCAACCGTCACCGTAACCGAAGCGGAAACGACCGCCAGTCGCAATGTCGTTTCCAATGAAAATGGATTGTTCCGAATTGCCGGACTCGATCCAGGCCGATATACCCTCAAGGTTGAACTGACAAGCTTCAAACCAATCAGCATTGCCGACATTGCATTATCTTCCGCTGAAATCCGCGACCTTGGGAAACTCAAGCTCGAGGTCGGGGCCCTTACTGAAACCTTGACCGTCACATCGGAAGTCACGCCCGTGCAGGTGGCCGACAGCGCTCGGCGCAAGACCGTCACCGGCGATGATCTCAAGAACATTCAAATGAAGGGGCGTGACATTTACAACCTGCTCGCCGTTCTTCCCGGTGTGCAGGACACCAATCTCAACCGCGATTTTTCATCATGGACATCGGCAACGCAGATCACGATTAACGGCGCGCCCTCGCAGAACAAGGACGTGCGCGTCGACGGCATCAACATCGTCGACGAAGGCGGATGCGGAACGGCGTTTGTCAACTTGAACATGGACGCGGTCGGCGAAATCCAGGTCATCGCCAACGGTTACACCGCCGAGAACGGGCGGAATAACGGCGGCATGATCAACGTCGTCACCAAGTCCGGCTCCAACATATTCAAAGGCTCCGCGTGGTACAACGGCCGACGCGATCAGTTCAACGAGAACGACTATTTCCGCAAGGTCAACAAGCAGCCGAAGCCACTGTACGACGTCAACATCTCTGGATATGGCTTCGGTGGCCCGCTGGTGATCCCGGGCATCATTGACGCACGGAAGGTGACGACCAACAAGACGTTCTTCTTCGTGTCTCAGGAGTACACCGTCGACAAGCGGCCGACCGATACGACGCGGTCTAATCTTCCGACTGCGCTCGAGCGCGCCGGCGATTTTTCACAGACCCGAGTCACCAACGGCACGATCCAGCCGATCATCGATCCGCAGACGGGCGTTCAGTTCCCTGGCAACATCATTCCGGCCAATCGGATCAGCCCGCTTGGTCAGAAAATGCTGAACCTCCTGCCGCTGCCAAATGGGATTTTGAACCTCCAGCCCGGACAGGAGTGGACATCAAATTCGGCGTTCGACACCACGCCTGAACACGGGCGCACGAATACAAACATCCGCATCGATCAGGTGTACTCATCGAAGACGCGCCAGTCGTTCAAGATCATCAAAGATCGCGACGACACGTGGAGCTACAACAACTTCACGCCTGGCACCGGGCACGTGAACAACAACACACCCGGCATTCTGATCTCATCAACATTGACCCAGGTGCTGAAGCCAACAATCGTCAACGAAATGAACTTCGGCTACACCCACAACCGGTGGGGATTCACGGTCGGTCCGGAAGATAAAGTGGGATCGGACTACGACTACACGAAGTTGTACGCCGCCACTCTCGGCATCAGCGCGCCGCGGCTGCAGCCGTTTGGAGACTACTCGGATCCGCCGAAGCTTTCTGGCTTCGGTGGACCACAGATTGACGAATGGCCATACGCGCCGCGTTTCAGCACCAGCGGTGGCAATCGTTCCGGCCTGGCGGGCTACATGTCGGGCGGCAACCCCCCGTATCCGCGCCTCAACATGAGCGCAAGGGCGGCCTGGGCCGACGACCTGTCGATTACAAAAGGTCGCCACAACTTCAAAACGGGCGTGGCGGTTGAATTCGATCACAAGACCGAGCCTGGCTCTGCAGATTACGTGGGCAACTACAACTTCGGCCATGACGCGAACAATCCGCTGAGCACCGGCAACGGTTACGCCAATATGCTGCTCGGGGACTTCACGACCTATACCGAATTGACGGCCCGCGTTGACAAAGCTGTGCGGCACTGGCAAACCGACATCTACCTCCAGGACAACTGGCGCATGACGCCGCGCTTCACCATCGACTACGGCGTTCGGCTGCAGCACAGTGGATCCGACTACGAGGTCAACAACAATCACACTGGATTCTTCCCTGATCTGTGGAAGGCAAACCAGGCGGCGCGCGTCTACACGCTCGTCTGTACAACACCCGGCGTTGCGGGCGATCAGGCATGTGCGACAGGAAACCAGCGGACGATTGATCCGGCAAATCCTGGGGTGTTTTTCCCGTCGGCATTCAACGGCAACATCGTTCCTGGCAGTGGCAATCAGATTAACGGAGTGACCACGGACGGGATACCCGGCGCGAAGGCCGGAACGTATTTCAGATTCCCGTGGCTGGTCGCCGCGCCACGAGTCGGGTTTGCATGGAATGTGACCGGGGACGGCAAGACTGCGCTCCGCTCGTCGTGGGGAATCTTCTACAACTTCCCACGTTCGACGGGCACGGGCGGGTACAACTTCGCTGGCGGCTGCCCCGTTTCCTGCAGCAACCAGATTCGGTGGGCGACGTTCGACGATATCGCGGCGGTTGCAAGCGGATCAGGTGCCGTGCAGCTGGTGCAGTCACCTGTGAACGTGAATGTCGGCGGTTACGATCAGCCGCTCGCCAAGTCGTACAACATGAACGTCGCATTCCAGCGCGACATCGGGTTCAACACGGTCGCTGAGGTTGCGTACGTGGGGAACTTCGCGTACGAAAGCGGGCGGACGGTGGACGTTAATCGACTGCCACTCTACGTCTATGGCAATCCCGCCAATCTCGTGAACAACACGGCGCTGAACGCCAACTCGTTGCGGCCGAAGTACAGCCCGTATCCTGGAATGGGATCGGTCACGCAATTCTTCGAGGACCTGGACACGAACTCGCTGCGGTACCACGCGATGCAGCTCAACGTCCAGCGGCGTCTGTCGCACGGACTGCAGACCGGCTTCGCCTACACCTACGCACACGGCAATGGCTACTGCGCGCAGAATTGCCAAAACGGCAACGCAACGAACGCGCCCAACCCGGGGTACGATCCCTACACAGACCAAATCGGCGGCAAGGCCGCGCTCAAGGCTCGCTACTGGGGACCGACCGCCGAGAATCGCCGGCACAACATGATCGTGAACTACAGCTACGATATTCCATCGTTCACGGACAACGCCTTCATCAAGCCGATCGTGCGAGACTGGCAGGTGTCAGGCGTGACGAGATTGCTGAGCGGCGCGCCGATCACGCCGATCTGTACGTCGAACAACGCCGGGATTCAGAACTCGAACCCGACATTGACCGATGGTGTCGTGGCGCGCTGCCAGCTCGTCGACGATCCGTTCACCTTGACGGCGGCGCAAATCGCGGCGAACAAGAACCTGCCGTTCGCCGATCAGGTCCACTTCAACGTCGATGCGTTCGTCATGCCACAGCCGAATGGCAACATCGGCAACTTTGGCAACACGCCGGTCGGGATTCTGCGGCAACCGACCTGGCATGAATGGGACGTCACACTGTCCCGTCGATTCCCGGTCACGTTCATGGGCCGCAAGAACAGCGGCGTGAAACTGCAGCTGCAGGCATTTAACGTGTTCAACGAGGTGCAGTTCACCAACATGAATGCGACTTACAATTTCACCGGTACGAACAACTCGGTGAACAGCAACGCGAACACCGGCAAATACACGCCGTCAGGTAACGGCCTGGCGGCCGGCACGATCGCGCCGCGGATTATGAGTTTGACGGTGCGGTTCGACTGGTAAATACCGCCTGCCGGGATCCGTTGTCCGGGATCCGGCTGATCCCACCTGAGAGCCCGGCGTGTCACCGACGCGCCGGGCTTTTTACTATTCACCGTGCGTTTCTGTATATTCAGCGTTATGACCAGGGCGTCTGTTACAACTTTCCTCGCAACGCTTGTCTCCATTCCGATCATCCTCTCTGCTCAGAACGCGCCGATCCAGAGCGGCATGGGCAACGACGACACCGGCGCGCCCAAGTTGAGCCTGGCCGAACCTCTGCCCGGCGAAAAAATGATCGACCGGCTCAAGCTGGACGATAAGACGCAGGCGCCCGAAGTCCGCCTGTTGCTCATGGACGCGAGCCGCGACGCTATGCCGGTTGCGCAAAAACTGCTCGATATTCGTGTACGGCTTGGGAACCTGGCGATTCAGAACAAAGTCGATGCGATGCCGCCGGAGACGGACGCATACGCTGCAGCCGCGACCGAAATGGCCGCAATCGAGGCGCGCACCTTCGCGAAGATCTACGCGATGCTCAAGCCGAATCAGCAGGCAAACGCGCCGCTGGCATTCGCGACCATGGCTGGGATCTTTCAACCGCCTCCGGGCCGTGGACGTGGCGGACCGCGAGGAGGTGGCCAGTGAAGGGGGTGGCAATCGTGCGTTCATCGCTGGCGATACTGGCGGCCGCGATCATCCTGACGATGATGGCCGCGGTGCCGCAGGCACAGCGGGGTGGTGGCATGCCTGCTGCGCAGGCCGGTGGGTTTGAGTTGTCGCGGCTGGAAATGCTGACGAACGATTTTCAGCTAAATAAGGACCAGAAGAAGACGATCAAAACGCTGCTCGATGATGCGCACAAGAACGCGGCCGCGACTCGCGATTCACTGCTCAACGCGCACGCCGCTATCGCCACCGCTATTGCCGCCAACAAGGCTCAGGCGGAGATTGACGCGGCAGTCAAACAGTACGGACAGGAAGCCGCCGCGATGGCGACGTTGGAGATGAAGGCACTCGCACAGCTGCTGCAGCAGCTCGAACCGGCACAGCGCGCGAACCAGGCCGCCGTGCGATCCGCCTTTGTCCTGATGCACGGGATCTTCCTCGACGCGAAGAAGTGGGACTCTGTTCCGGATGGACGGAGCTATTGAATCGCTAATCACTGATCACTAATCGTGAATCGCGAATCGCGAATCCTCAGATCTCTGAATCCTCAGATCCCTGAATCCTCAGATCCCTGAATCCTCGGATCGCTGAATCCTCAGATTCCTGAATTCTTGTTATCCCGAGTGCCTGTCGATTCAGCGGTTAGCCGATTCAACGATTCGAGGACCAGTGATTCCGGATCAGTGATCAGTGATTAGCGATTCAATAACCGATCGCCATTCCGTCCTTGCGCCAGTCTGATGCTCCCGCGAGCGCTCCGCTCTCGGGATCGATCATGATCGCCTGGCCGCCGCCCATCAGCGCGCGATGCTTGATGCCGGCGGGCGGCAGCACGCGCTCGTGGCCGCGTTCGACGAGTCCCGTGATCACGTCGGCCGGCAGCGTGTCTTCGAGCATCACGCCTTTGCCGCTGATGTAGCGGATGCGCGGAGCGTCGATCGCCTGCTGCAGGTTCATCTCGCGATCGACAAGATTGACGAGCACCTGCGAGTGTCCCTGCGCCTGGATGTCGCCACCCATCACGCCGTACGACATCAGCAGTTTGTCAGCCTTGAAAACCATCGCCGGAATGAGCGTGTGGAACGGCCGCTTTCCTGGCTCCAGCTTGTTCGGATGATTCGGGTCCAGCGAGAAGCCGGAGCCGCGGTTGTGCAGCATGATGCCGGTCTCGCCAGCGACAATTCCTGATCCAAACGAGTTGAACAGGCTGTTGATGAAGGACACCGCGTTGCGATCCTTGTCGACGACGGTGAAGTAGGTCGTGTCGCTTCCCATCTGGATGTCGCCGAACGCCGGCGGATCGATGGCTCGCCTGGGATCAATCAGCGCGCGTCTTTTCGCCGCGTACTCTTTCGACGCCAGCTCCTTCACCGGGATCTTGGCGAACGCGGGATCGGCGATGAATCGATTCCGATCGGCGAATGCGATCTTCGTTGCCTCGACCAGCGTGTGGTAGTACTGGACCGCGTCGCCGCGCATGCTCTTGATGTCGAGCCCTTCGAGCATGTTCAGGATGATGAGCGCGGTCAGTCCCTGATTGTTTGGCGGGAGCTCATAGAGCGTGTGGCCGCGATACGCTGTTGAAATCGGCTCCACCCAGTTGGACTTCTGGGCGGCGAAATCCTCCATCGACAGGAAGCCGCCGTTCTTCTGGCAGTAGTCCACGATCGCTCGCGCGATCTCGCCGTGATAGTACGCGTCGCGCCCGCCTTTGACGAGGGTGCGAAACGTTTTCGCCAGATTCTTCTGCGCAAAGATCGTCCCGGGCCTCGGTGCGCCGCCGTTTACCAGGTAGGTGGCGGCCGCTGCCGCGTCCTGCTTCAGCTTCGCGACTTCGGGCTCCCAGTCGGCGGAGATCTTCTCCATCACCGGGAAGCCGCTCTCCGCATACGAAATCGCCGGCGCCATCAAGTCGGCAAACTTCATCGTCCCGTATTTCTCGAGCAGCGTCAGCCAGCCGTCGAACGCGCCGGGCACCGTGATTGTTTCCATGCCGGTCAGCGGCATCTGTGTGATCTTCTTTGCCGTGAAGTGACTCAGCGTCAGCGCGCGCGGACAGCGGCCACTGGCATTCAGCGCTTCCACCTTCTTGGTCTTCGGCGAGTAGATCATCGCGAAACAATCGCCGCCAATGCCCGTCATGTTTGGTTCGGTGACGTTGAGCATCGCGGCAACGGCAATCGCCGCGTCGACGGCATTTCCGCCGCGCTTCAGGATCTCAATCCCGACCTGCGATGCCAGCGGTTGGCTGGTCGCAACCATCGCCTGGCTCGCGCGGACGACGGAGCGTCCCGCAGTCGGACCGCCGAACCATGCGTCCGGAGACGGTGGTGGAGTGGATGGATGCTGGGTTGCGGTATGAACTCTTTCTGGCGAATCGGTTGACGGAACTGCAGTCATGGCTGAAGCACCCGCAGATATTTCGAGAAACTCACGGCGGCTGAGCGAATTCGTCATTGATGGTCCCTCTGGAAGGTCGATTATACTGACGCGCCGAGGTATCGATGCCACATCCGTTACCGGCGTCGCTCGCTGGTGTCCTTGCCACTGCCGCGGTTGCTGGCTCGTTGAATGTCCCTCCCTCCGTTCCGCGGGATGGTCAGGCCATCGCCCGGCAGACGCGTACGATTTACGTCTCGGTCACCGATAAGACCGGCGCGTCGGTCACCGACATGCAGGCGGCTGATTTCGAGATAAAGGACGGCGGCAAAGTCTGCTCCATCGCCAGCGTTGCGCCTGCTGAGATTCCGCTTCGCATTGCGCTCCTGGTCGCTGATCAGGGGACGGGCGCGTTTCAGCTCGGTACCCTCCGATTCATGCAGAAACTTGCCGGCCATGCTGAATTCGCACTGTACTCGGTCATCATCCAGCCGGAAAAGCTCATCGACTTTTCCCACGACGGACCGGAATTGAGCGCCGCTCTCAAGCGCATCGGCCCGCGCGGGCGCGAGACCGGCAGTGCGCAGCTGTTGGAAGCGATCCAGGAAGCGACGAAAGAAGTTCGGCACGAAGACAGGCGGCCGGCCATTGTGGTCTTGCGACTCGGGGGTGAAGGACCAACCACACTGAACGGTAATGACGTTCGCGATCAGCTGCGCAACAGCGGTGCTGTGCTCTATGTGGTCTCCGCGGCTGGTGCTCAGGGTTTGGCTCCGCCGCAGGCAAGGGGCACCGATGCCGTATCCGTCCAGCAGGGGCAGCTCAGGGATCAGGAGCTGTCGGACGGGCAGTTCGCGCTGAACCAGGTGCTGGGGGATGGCGCGAAGGATTCAGGTGGACGACACGATCAAGTGATTGCGACGACGCATGCGAAGGCAGTCGAGCAGGTGGCGGAGGAGCTGCTGCACCAGTACGAGATCAAGTACGCCCTGCCCGATGGTGCGAAGCCGGCCGAGAAGATCTCGGTGTCGACCAAGCGAAAGGGTGTCACACTGCACGCGCCGTCGCGCGTACCGAATTAGGTCGAGTGTGGAAACGGGCCTACAGGCCCCTCCCTGCAACTGTCTCGCGCGATTAGGCGCGTGTGGGAGGCGGTTTTTTAGACCGCGCCTGAGATCACCTCTATGAAAATCTCTCGACGTGAATTGCTCGTCAGCATGGCCGCGGCGCCGATCGTGCTCCGTGCGCAGCGGCGTCCCGCACGGCCGAAGCTGTCGGCGATCTGCACGACATACTTCAAGTACTCCCACGCCCAGCACATCGTCGATCGTTTTCTCGAGGGCTACGGCTGGAACGGGACGTGGCATCACCCGCCGATGGACCTCGTGTCGATCTACATCGACCAAATCCGTGAAGACGACGTGAGTAACAGCCGGCTCGAACAGTTTCCGACGATGAAGCTGTACCCGACGATTGCGGAGGCGCTGACGCTCGGCGGATCGAAACTCGCAGTCGATGGCGTCGTCCTGGTCGGCGAGCATGGACGCTATCCGCGCAACGAGAAGGGACAAACGAAGTACCCGAGATACGAGTTCTTCAAACAGATCGTCAAAGTGTTCGAGGACAGCGGCCGCTCGGTGCCGGTCTTCAACGACAAGCACCTGTCGTGGAACTGGGAATGGGCGAAGGACATGTACGAGACGTCGCGCCGCATGGGATTCCCATTGATGGCCGGTTCCAGCTTGCCGGTGACGTGGCGCACACCGTCGATCGAGATGCCGCTTGGTTCCCGGATTCGCGAAGCCATGTGCGTCTGTTATGGCGGGGTCGACAGCTACGACTTTCACGGCCTCGAAACGCTGCAGTGCATGGTTGAACGGCGCAGGGGAGGAGAGACCGGCGTCAAATGGGTGCAGGCCTATCGTGGCGAGAACTTCTGGAAGGCGCATCAGGAAGGGGTGTGGCCGAAGGACTTGTTCGAAGCGTCGCTGTGCCGAAGCCACACGTTGAAACCCGCGCGCGCGGGGTTCAACGACATCATGCCGACGCTCGACGATATGCGAACGCTGGTGAAGGATCCGGTTGCCTACCGCTACGAACATCAGGACGGGCTGATGTGCACGATGATCCTGATGCACGGGTTGATTGAGGACTTCAATTTCGCCGCCCGTCTGGACGGTCAGCCTGGGATCTTCTCAACGCAGATGTATCTGCCGATGCCGCCCGGTCGTACCAGCCTGGCGAACTTTTTCAGTCCGCTCGTGAACAACTTCGAACAGATGTATCTCACCGGCAAGGAGACGTACCCCGCCGAGCGCACGCTGTTGACCACGGGACTGACGGCTGCCGGTGTGGAGAGCTTGTTCAAGCAGCAGGCAAGGTACGAGACGCCGCACCTGGCCATCAGCTACCAGGCTCCTAAGCAGTCGAGTTTTTGGAGAACGTAGGCCACGGATGAACACGGAAATACGAGCCACGGAAAAACACGAGCCACGGAAAAGCACGAGCCACGGAAAAGCACGAGCCACGGAAAAACACGAGCCACGGAAAAACACGGATTAACACGGATCGCGGATCCCGGGCCACGGAGGAACACGGATTGGATACAACACTTATGAGCCGCTTGGCGAACGAGCGCGCGAGTGAGCCCACGGGAGCGGAGCGGGGCTCATGGGGCCTCGCGAGCGAGCGTGCAGGGGAGCCCGAGGGGCAACGCCCCTCGGAGTAATAATGAAGCGGATCGCAATCGTCGCAACCGTATATCGCTACCTGTCGCACGCGCAGCATATCGGAGATCGGTTCCTCGTCGGCTACCCGCGAGACGGCGCCTGGCACAAGCCGGACATGAAAGTCGTCTCGCTCTACGTCGATCAGAAACCCGACAACGACCAGAGTGCTGCGCGCGCGAAGGAATTCAACTTTCAGGTCTATCCGACAATCGCCGACACATTGCGATGCGGTGGAAGCAAGTTGGCCGTGGATGCGGTGCTGGTGATCGGCGAACACGGCGACTACAAGCGGAACGAAAAGGGACAGGTTCTCTATCCGCGCTACGAGTTCGTGAAGCAGTGTGTGGACGTGTTCGAGAAGGACGGCGTCGCGGTTCCTCTCTACAACGACAAGCACTTGTCCTACAGCTTCGACCACGCGAGGTGGATGGTCGATGCGTCGAAGCGGCTGAAGTTTCCGATGCTCGCCGGTTCATCACTCCCGGTGACGTGGCGGCTACCCGACATCGAGCTGCCGTTGAACAGCGAGATCGAGACCGCGCTGACGGTGGGATACGGCGGTCCAGACGTGATGGATTTTCATGGGCTCGAAGCCATGCAGTGCATGCTCGAACGCCGCAAGGGTGGTGAGTCGGGCGTGGCGGCGGTGCAGATGATTGAAGGCGATGCCGTATGGAAGGCGGGCGAGGAGGGTCGCTACTCAAAAGAGCTGCTGATCGCCGCGATCTCGAGAAGCGATACGCCTCAGGGGCAGACGCTGGTCGACGGACGAACGCAGGATCTCGTCGGAAAAGGGGAGCTGCCGAAACTCGTGAGGACGCCGGCTGCGTATTTCATCGAATACCGTGACGGACTCAAGGCCACGTTACTGATGCTGAACGGAGCGGTGAAGGATTTCACGTTTGCCGCGCGCGTCAAAGGCGCCGGCGTGCAGTCGACACAGTTCTTTCTGTCGCCGGAGCCGAACGTCACCTATTCCGCCTGTCTCGTTCGAAAGATCGAAGAATTGTTTGAAACAGGCAAAGCTCCGTACCCGGTTGAGCGTACGCTTCTCGTCAGTGGCATTCTCGAGAGCTGCCTCACGTCGCGATTCGAAGGACAGAAGCGCCTCGAGACACCGCACCTGTCGGTGCAGTACCGGGCACCGCAGCAATCACAGCACGCGCGGACTTAAGTAGATAGACGTGGCGATCAATCGGCGCGAGCGGGGGGAGCGAGCGCTGGCAAAGTGAGAAAAGATTCATTATGCGGCTCGCGCCTGGCCTCGTTGCGCTCGCGACATTCTTCATCGGCTCACCGCAGATCTCAGACCGCGCCTCACGGCTCCATCGTGACACACTCGTCTTCGACGCCCACGTCCACGTCGTCGATCGGCAGTTCTATCACGGCGGCGACATGGGTCAGCGTGTGGATGACGGGCAGTTCGATCTCGTACGGGCGAAAGAAGGCGGGCTCGACGCGATGTTCTTTTCGCTGTTCGTTACCGAGCAGTACTATCCTGCACGGTTCGAAACCAAGCAGACACTCCGTCTCATCGATGCGGCCTACAGTCAACTGGAGAAGAACAAGGACAAGATCCAGCTCGCGTTCAACGCCTCAGATGTCGAACGCATCGGCGCGACCGGAAAGATCGCAGCGTTCATGGATCTCGAGGGCGGATTCGACCTCGATGGCGACCCTGCTGTCCTTCGCGATCTCTATCGTCTCGGCCTTCGATCGTTTCAGCTTTCCGCGCACAACTGGGCGAACAACTTCGCGGACTCGTGCTGCGCGGCGGCGAAGTGGCACGGCCTCAATGACCGCGGCCGCGCGGTGATTCGCGAAGCCAACCGTCTCGGCATGGTCATCAACGTCTCACACGGCTCCGACGAAACGATCTCCCAGGCAATCGACGCGAGTACAGATCCGGTGCTGGCCACGCATCATGGGATGCGCAGCGTCAACAACATCCCGCGCAATATGCCAGATGAACTCATGAAGAAACTCGCGGCCAAGGGCGGCGTCATCGGCTTTCAGATCGGCAACGAGTTTCACAACGTGAAGGTGTTCAAGTGGAACACGGATCACGCGGGGAAGCCGTTCTGGGATACGACGGACATCGGTCAGAAGGAAGCGAAGATGACGATCGAGGAGCTCGACGCGCTGGCCGCGCCGCAGTTTCCGATGGTTGGCTTCAAGCCGCCCGCACCCGACGAGATCAGGCTGACGCCGGAGGAGTGGCTCGCAGTCGTCGAGCGCGCAATCGGAATCGTCGGCGAGGACCACGTCATGCTGGGCTCGGACTTCGATGGCGGCCCCACGCTTCCACGCGGCATGCGCGACGTCCGCGACTTGCCACTGCTGACCGAGGCCATGCTCAAGCGAGGGTGGTCAGAGCCACGGATAAGAAAATTTCTTGGAGGAAACTTGCTGCGCGTGGTGCGCGAGGTGACGGAGAAATAAGCCGCGGAAGAACACGGAACAGGAGCCACGGAACAACACGGATTCACACGGAATGGGAGCCACGGAAAAAGACGGATCCGGTCAACGTCGCGATCAGGATCGTTTGTCATTCGCCTGACGCTCGAGGCGCGCACGCCTTGCTCGTTGAAATGAGCGGTAGGCGTCGTAGCCGGCTATCAAGCCCACCAGATTTCCAATAACAATCAACGCAACAACCCACATAGTGTGTACGCCTTCGCTGGTGGCGGCCAGGTGGGGCGGCTGCAGCGGGAACGCCACCATAAGGATGGAGAACAGCAGGTCGCACACAACCCGGCTCGAACGAGAGGCGCTCGAACCAGAATCCGTGTTAATCGGTGTTGTTCCGTGGCTAAATCCGATCCGTGTTAATCCGTGGCGTTAGTTGCCCAGGCCAAACACGTACAACGCGCCTTCCGCGGCAACTGCGACGTATTGCTTACCGTCCGCCGCGAATGTAATCGGCCCGTTCGCGACCGTGCCTCCGAGATTGGTGGTCCACAGCAGTTCACCAGTGCGCGCGTCGAGTGCGAAGAAGTGTCCCTCGCGGCCGCCGGCAAATAACAGATCCGAGGCGGTCGTCAGCACGCCGCTCTCGGTGTAGTCGACCATCTTGAAGTCCCACTTCTTGTCGCCGGTCTTCGGATCGATCGCGCGCACGGCGCCGTAGCCTTCGTCCTCGGTGCGGTAACCAACCGGCGCGCGACCCGCGGCGCCGCCGCCAGGACCAGCCGGCGCCCGGCCCGTATATTTCTTTCCTTCCTCCCACGGCGCGACGTCGGCGTATCTCGACATCGCAGAGTAGTTGTCCCACACCGAGAGATAGAGAAGTCCGGTGCGCGGGCTGAACGATGGTGAATACCAGTTGGTGCCCCCTTGCGTTCCGGGCTCGATGCGAGTGCCTTCCGGCGTTGGCTTCGCTTTCGGGTCCTTGACTGGCCTGCCGTTGTCGAATCCGAGATTCCAGTTCTGTTTGACGAACGCCTTGCCGAGCAGGAATTCGCCGGTGGTGCGATCGAGCACGTAGACGAAGCCGTTGCGATTCGCCCACAGCACCACCTTGCGCGGCTTTCCATTCCAGTCGATATCTGCGAGCACCGGAACCTGCACCGAGTCCCAGTCGAACTCGTCGTTCGGCGTGAACTGGTAGTGCCATTTCAGTTTTCCTGTATCCGCATCGAGCGCGACGACCGAGTCGGCGTACAGGTTGTCGCCGGGATTGCGTGGACCACCGTTCCATCCAGGATTCGGATTGCCGGTGCCCCAGAACGTCAGGTTGGTTGCGGGATCGTACGAGCCGGTGACCCAGATTGGCGCGCCGCCGTGCTTCCACGAATCACCGGGCCACGTGTCGTTTCCTTTCTCGCCCGGCTCAGGCACCGTTTTGAATCGCCACACTTCCGATCCGGTGCGGACGTCATACGCGGCAATCCAGCAGTTGGTGCCGAACTCGTTTGTCGCTGGGCCGAGGATCACTTTGTCTTTCACGACGAGCGGTGCGACGTTCAGCTGCAGCCCCTGTTTCCAGTCGAGGATCGTCTTGTTCCAGATCGAGTTGCCTGTTTTTGCATCGATCGCAATGAGGTGCCCGTCGTAAGTCGCCCAGAACAGCCGGTCGTCAGCGAACGCGAGCCCCTTCACCACCATCACGTATGCGTTCGACTCCGGCGGCACGCGATATCGGAACGTCCAGTAACTCCGGCCCGTTGCCGCGTCGAGCGCGACCACCTCGCTGTTCTGCACGGTGTAGAGGACGCCGTCGACCACGAGCGGCGTGCTCTCCATCTTGTCGAGATAGCGCGGACGCCATACCCACTTCAGCGAGAGATTCCTGACGTTGTCGCGCGTGATGTCCTTGAGAAGGCTGTATCGCTGGCTCGCGTAACTACCGCTGTAAGTGAGCCAGTTCTGTGGTTCGCGGTCGGCGGCAAGGATGCGCTCGGAGGCACCCATGGCACCCATGGCACTCGTGGCACCCATGGCACTCGTGGCACCCATGGCACTCGACATGCCCCTGAGAGTCGCTAGGTAACTCACAACATCCGCGACCTGAGGCGCCCTCAGTGTGCCTTCGTACGACGGCATCAGCCCTTTTGTCACGATCGCGAATTCGCGCAAAGAAGACTTCAGGTACGTCTTCAGCTGCTGATCCGGATTCATCAACTGGACGCTGAAGGCGTCCTGATTGAGCAGCTTGCCGGTCACGGTCGTTCCCTCTTTGGTCGTGACGCGAACGAAGCGATTCTCGGGCAGCACTTCGTCGTCTGGTGCGACGAGCGCCCGCAACAATCGATCGGGCGTCCGGCGGCTGCCAATGTCGGAGAGATCCGGTCCGAGACGCGATCCTGTGTCGCCGACGCGGTGACAGTCGAAGCACTTGTTGGACTCGACCAGCGCGCGTCCAGTGGACGCGTCACCAGATTGTGCTTGAGCGATCGTGTTGTCCTGCGCTGACAGTGTCGTCGCGATGAGAAGAATGATAATGCTAGACAAATGGTTCTCCAGTTGGGATCCATTCAACTGTGACTTCCGGCACGAGCGGCTGCAGCCAGTCGGCTATTTCTTTCATGCCCCAGTCCTCCGACATCATGTGGCCGAGAAGAATCACACCTTTCTTGTGACCATCGGCGGCTGCGTCCAGGATGTATTCGACGTTGCCGCCAGACTCGGCGGCCTCGCCGCCAACGGCGACATCGATTGATGACGTCAGGGAAGGCACGCCGTAGCCAGGACCCAGCGCGACTCGCGTAACCTTCATGTCCGGGTCGCCCGCAACGCGAATCGCTTTCCCTTTGAGCTTCGCCGCGATATCGACCGCCAGCTCGCGCAATGTGGTTGTGGGAAGCACGTAGAGGCGCGGCTCGTTTGGAGACGCGTATTCGGTCCAGCCAAGCATCCGTGCCGAGCCGGCGACAAGTGGATCGGGCTGCAGCGCGTGCGCGTGATCGTGAAACCGGAAGATCACCAGGTTGTTGTCCTTGATGAAACGCTGCTTGGCCCGGTACGTCGGATCCTTTTCGAGATCCGCGGTTTGATCCTGATGGTTGTAGAACGTGGGTTCGTGTGTAATCACGAAGTTCCTGCCGGCCGCCGACGCGCGACGAAGGAGATCAAAAGTCGCCATACCGGTGGTCGCAATACCTTTCACGTCGGTGTCGGGAGCACCGGCCTTGAAAGTATCAACCGTCTGCGTGCGCCAGGCGATTCCCCGCTCCTGCAGCTTTTTCTGAATGCGCCCGACAATCTCCTGTGCCGTCATGCGTTGACGCTCCAGTAGGGATCAGTGACGGCCATCGATTCGACGCGAACTTCAGGGACGAGCGAGCGAACCCACGCCGCGCATGCAGACATCCCTGGACCTTCCGAGACCATTCGCCCGATTGAGATGAGTCCTTTGCCGGTATCGGACGACCACGTATCGAGTGTGTAAGGGATGGCCTCCCATTCGCGCGGTTCACCCGCGAGAATGGCGGCCGCCTTCTGCAGGTTCGTGATTGCCATCGAAAGCGACGTGGTTCCAGGCGCAAGATAAATCGATCGCACTCGAAGGTTCGGCTGTCCGACGATTCGCATTCCGCCGCGTACAGGCAGACGGTTGCGGATCTGCGTCGCCAGAGCCGCCAGCGTCGTCTCCGGTATTTGGTACGTCTGTGGCGCGTCTGGAACTTCGCTCGTCCACCTCAGTGTTGCCGCAAGCGCCTTTGCCGACTCATTCGGCTGGCGCGCGTTCCAGTGTTCGCTGAAGCGAAAGACCACGAGGTGGTGTTCGTCGATGACCGCTTTTTTCGCGAGATAGACCGAATCCTTGGCGCGATTGCCGGGGTCGTCGTTCGTCGCATAGTAGAGCGGCTCTTGCGTAATGATGAAATTCTGACCTGTGGCCGCCGCGCGTCGCAGCACGTCGGTCGTTGCGAGGACGGTCACCGCAATCCCCGTTACAGCAGTTGAGGGATCGCCGGCTTTGATACCGTCGACGCTCTGTGTTCGCCAGTCGCTGCCGATGTTCGAACGGATGCGATCGGCGATTTGCTGGGCCGTCACCTGTGCGGCACGTCGTGTCGCGAGCATGACGCCTGCGGTGCTGACGATGAACTCCCGGCGCGAAGGGTAACTGGGATCCATCGGCCGGAATTGTATACTCAACCGATTGTTGATGTGAGGCATCTCATGAGCTCGATTACCCTCACCGTCAATCGGCAGCGACACACCGTCGATGTCGATCCGACGACGCCACTTCTTTATGTTCTGAGCGACGATCTCGGCCTGCGCGGACCGAAGTTTGGTTGTGGCCTTGGACAATGCGGGGCATGCACCGTGATTTCGGGGGGCCGGGCGATCCGCTCGTGCGTGACCCCGGTCAGTGCCGTCGACGCTTCCGAGATCACCACGCTCGAGGGCCTCGGAACGGCCGATCGTCCTCACCCGATTCAGAAAGCGTTCATCGACGAGCAAGCTGCGCAGTGTGGCTTCTGCCTCAGCGGAGTCATTCTCACCGCGAAAGCGGCGCTCGATCAGAATCCGAAAGCGAGCGACGCCGAGCTTCAGCAGGCAATGTCGACGGTGTTGTGTCGCTGCTTCACGAACGTTCGCATGCTTCGCGCGATCAAGCGCTACCGTCAGGAGGTGTGACGTGACCCCTGACGCGCATGATGCATTCGTTCGCGCCGGCTTCTCGCGGCGCGAGTTTCTCAAGACGTCCGGCGTGCTGGTTGTCACGTTTGGTGCGGCGTCTGTTTTTTCTCGCGTCGCCGCACAGGGACCGTTCGACACACGGCCGTCGCATATCGATCCACAGAAACTCGACTCCTGGATCGCGATCGGCGCCGACGGCAAGGTCACTGCGTACACAGGCAAGGCCGAGCTCGGTCAAGGAATGTTCACCGCGCAGACGCAGCTCGTCGCCGAGGAATTGTGTGTCCCGGTGACGTCCGTGACACTCGTCCAATGCGACACGGCTGTCTGCCCGGATCAGGGGACGACGTCGGGAAGCCAGTCGACACCGACGAACTTCAACGAACGTAATCTCGCGCAGGCGGCCGCAACCGCGCGCGAAGCCCTGGCTGGTATGGCGGCTTCGCGTCTCAGCGTGCCACGCGACCAGCTCATGATTGATGCCGGCGTCATTTCGGTCAAGGGCAACAACAGTTCGCGCGTCACGTACGGCGACCTGCTCAGCGGAAAAACATTCAACCTTCAAGTCGATCCTCGAGCGAAACGGAAACCGGCAAGCGAGTGGAAAGTCCTCGGCAAGCCGGTGCCGCGGATCGACATGGCCGCCATGGCGACCGGCGCGTTCGAGTTCGTTCACACCGTGCGTGTTCCCGGCATGGTGCACGGTGTCGTCGTGCGTCCGCCTGCTCCGGGTGCGGCGCTGACAAGCGTCGACGAAAGCTCCATCACAGGACTGCCCGGTGTCGTGAAAGTTGTGACGAAAAAGAACTTTGTCGGGGTCGTAGCAGAGAAGCCGTGGCAGGCAAGGCAAGCCGCGTCAAAGCTGAAGATCACGTGGATCGAAGGGGCAGGCCTGCCGTCGCAGCGCGACTTCTACGACTTCTTGCGCAAGCAGCCGTCCCGCGACACCTTCGTCGTCAATTCGAAGGATGTTGACGAGAAGCTCTCGAAGGCTGCGTCGGTGATCAAAGCGACGTATCTGCATCCATATCAAATGCACGGTTCGATGGGCACGTCGTGTGCCGTTGCCGACGTGCAGGCGAGCAAGGCTACCGTCTGGTCGCCGACGCAATCCGCGTATCCGACGCGCAGCGGCGTCGCGATGCTTCTGGGGCTGCAACCTGACAACGTGCGCGTCGTGTTCGTTCGTGGTGCAGGCTGTTATGGAATCAATGGTGCCGACACCGTGTCGTACGACGCGGCGCTGTTGTCGCAGGCCGTCGGCAAGCCGGTTCGCGTGCAACTGTCGCGGCAGGACGAGATGGCGTGGGAGAACTATGGATTTCCTTATGTCATCGACCAGCGCGTCGGCATCGATGCGGACGGAACGATCGTCGCGTGGGATTACGAGGCGTGGTTTGCGTCGCTGGGCGGACGGCCCGGGACCGGCACGCCGGGAAATGTTGTCACCGGAATGCTTGCCGGTTTCTCGCCCGCGCCGTTTGCGCCGCGAGCGGCGACCGATCCTGGGGGGCGCTTCAACAATGGCAGCAACGCCGCGCCTTCATACGTCGTCGGTCGTGTTGGGTCAGCAGCGGGAGGCGCGGGAGCCGTTGCAAGTGAGCGAGTGTTGACTCACACGGTCGCGTCGCCGTTCTTCACCGGGCCGCTGCGATCGCCGTCGCGCCTGCAGAACACATTCGCACACGAATCTCTGATCGACGAGATCGCTGCCAAGGTGAAAGCGGATCCGGTCGAGTATCGTCTCCGTCATCTCAGCGATCAGCGGCTGAAGCACGTAATCGTCGAGGCGGCGAGAGCGGCACAATGGCAGACACGTCCGTCGCCGAAACCCGGCGCATCGCGAGCAGGTGTCGCCGCGGGCCGAGGAATGGCTTGCGTCGTCTACGAGGGAGACAACGGGTACGTCGCGATGGTTGCCGACGTCGAGGTGAACACAACGACCGGCAAGGTCGTTGCGAAACGGTTCGTCGTGGCTCAGGACTGTGGCCCGGTCTCGAATCCCGATGGCATGCGCAACCAGCTCGAGGGAGGCGCGCTTCAAGGCCTGAGCCGCGCACTCGGCGAAGAAGTGACCTGGGACGATCGGAAGGTCACGTCGATTGACTGGCGCACGTATCACAGCATGACGCTTGGTGACGAGATGCCGGTGGTTGACAGCGTGCTCGTCGATCGTCACGACGCCGAGGCGACCGGCGCGGGAGAGACCGCCATCACGATCGTTGCCGCCGCTGTTGGGAATGCGATCTTCGACGCCACCGGCGTTCGCATCCGACAGGTCCCGTTCACGTCGGAGCGAATCAAAGCCGCCCTTGCGGCCCGGTGATCGAAGGCCGGCGTGAGCCGGCGAGCCACGGCTACGAGAAGGCCAGCGGCGCGTCCTGCTCGCCTCCTCCATTGGAACCGCCTACCAGGTCACGCGCACGCCGAAACGGACGACTCGTGGGGCGACGATGGCCTGGATCTGATTCGCGTTGCCGGGGCTCGTGGCCGACCCGGTGTTCTGGGTCCCGCGGATCGCCTGAACCGTGTCGGAATTCGCCAGATTGAACACGTCCACCGACGGGACGAAGCGGATGTTTATCACGCGCACCGGGCGCTCGACGTGGAAGTCGAGGTTCTGGTAGTTCGGGAGGCGCTCGTCACCGACCTTGTCCAGCACGATGAACACCGTCCCCGCGCCGTTGCTGCGGCTGGGGCTCAAGATACCCTGCTCGAACGGGTATCCCTGCCGGGCATTGTAGAAAGCCGACACGTTGATGTCGTAGGGCAGCTGATAGACGCCGCTGATCTTGAAGAGCCACTTCGTATTGATGTAGACGTTGCCAATGCCGCTGCCGCTCGTCAGATAGTCGTACTGACCGCCGTTCCGGACATCGCGGTTGGTCGGGTCTTCCGAGATCGGAATCGTGCCGCTCGTGCCGCTCGACTGATTAGCCGCACCCGGGAAGGAGCCGAAGTGCACCGGAGTGCTGTTGTACGAGAAGCTCGTGTTCATCATCCAATGGTTCGACATCCGCTTGCGGCCGGTCAGCTCGATACCGTTGAACGTGCGGTTGTACGATGGGATGTTCGTTTCGAGGATGACGGTCGGCTGCTGGAACGTAGGCTCGTAGTAAATCACAGTCGGGCAGGTTGCCGCTGCCGAGCGAAGTCCATCGTCGGTGGGGCAGGTGTTGGCGGGCGGGGTGAAACTCTTCTGGACCCAGTCGTCCGAGGTGATTCCGACACGATCGTTCCATTGGAAGTTACTGTATCTGCGCCATACATAACTCGCCCCGATGGCGAAGCCAAGGCCAATCTCCCTGTCGGCGCCGACGATCACCTCGTCGGTCGTGTCATTCTTGAGGTTGGAGTCGACGGAGTTCGCCGACTTGGTGTTCGCGGGATTTGCGGCGGACCAGTTGGTGCTCGCTGACAGCGGTTTTTCGCTCAGCGTGATCTCCCCGGCGTCCGCGATGCCGTTCTGGTTCGTGTCGGTCCACGGATACCGGAGCGTCGTCGTCCCGACTGGATTGACTGCGCTAGCGACGCCACCGTTGCCCACCTGGCCGTAGTAGCGCGCGTAGTTGGCTCGTGCGATCGTCCTGCCATCGCCAGTCAGGTTGTACGTGAGGCCGACACGGGGCGAGAAATTGTTGAATGCCACACCCGGGTCTGCGCCGGGGAACTCGATGGCCGGGAGCCACGGGCCGCCGAGCGGATTGGCCGCAATGTTCGCGGCGCCGGCCTTGTCCTTGGTGTAATCGTACCGAACGCCCAACTGCATCGTCAGGCGCCCGTGCGTGACGGTGTCCTGGGCGTACGCCGAGTAATTCACCAGGTCGTAGACGGTGTAGCCGTCACGCGTGAGATCCACCTGACATCCTGTCGCAGACAGGGAGCAGTCGTCGCTGATCGAATTCGGATACCGTACCGTGGCGAACCCGCCCGTATGGTTGATCGATGTGGTGTTCGAGTCCCTCCAGTAGCCACCGACCTTGAATGCGTGATCGGCGCCGAAGACACCCGGCAGGAAATAGCTCGAATTGAAGGTGACGCTGTTCACTGGGCGGATGAACACGCTTTCCGCGCCCGAGCGGCCGTTCAGTCCGGTCGCGACGATTAGCGTCGGCTGGACGTCACGAAGCTCCGGGGAGTGGAACCCGAGCACGAAGTTGTTGCCGACGTGCGCATACTGCAGGTCGAGGAGGATCCGATCGCTGACGACCCACTGGTTGCCGAACTTGTACGTCGGGTTCGGGCCGGTGTTCCACCAGTGCTTGCCGAAGCTCGCGTCCACAGCTCCCTGAGGAGTGGTCGTCTCGATGGGGTGCAGGTCGTCCGCGCCACGAGCATTGCGCTCCTTCTTTGCGAAGTTGTTGAAGAGGCTCAGCCTGTTCCCTTTGAACAACTGCACCTCACCCTTCAGGTTCGTGGTCTGCAGAAGCGTCCGGTCGGTATTCAGGCACGCGTTGACGTCGCTGATGGACGCCGCAAGCGCAACGGACGTGGTCTTGAAGGCCTGGCATTCCGGCGTCGGCAGGTAGAAGCCGACAACGCCGACATCGACTGTCTGTTTCCCGATGCTGCCCCACACCCACGCGCGTCCCGTCTTGATCGGACCGCCCACTTCGACGCCGTAGTCTTTGATGTTCTGGATGGGGTTGCCGGAGGTCGCGCCCTGCTTCCGCAGGTCGTCGCCGATGTTGTTCGACTCGAAGTTCTCGTCAGTTACGTAGAAGCGCGACGAGCCTCGGAACCTGTCGGACCCGCTCTTGGTGACGAGGTTGATCCCGACGCCGCCGGTCTGCTGGGTGACGTCCACGCCGCCGGTGTTGATCGTTATCTCCTGGAACGCGTCGAAATCGTAATAGCTCGGCGAGGCTCCGGTCGCGGACATATCCGTGATGTCCACGCCATCGAGCGACCACTTGTTGTTGGTCGTGTTGCCGCCGCGCGAGATGTAGTTCGACTGCTGCCCCGACATGTTGCCGCCGATGTTCTCGCGGTCCATCGCGATGCCGGCTGTCTGCTGGAGGATGACCCACGGATCGCGAGCCGACGGAATGCTCTGCAGCATCTCGGTCGTGAAAGTCTGCTTCGTTCCAACTTCCTTCGTGTCGACGATCGGGCTCTCACCGGTGACGGTCACGGTTTCCTGAAGGGTCGACACGCCAAGCTGCGTACTCACGTTCGCATTGAAGCCGACGGTGATCTGGATCCCTTGTTTGACAACCGTCTTGAAGCCCCGAAGCTCGAATTTCACCGCATAGGTGCCGACGTCGAGCCGGGAGAATTGAAAGGAGCCGGTTTCGCTGGTGGTCGCGGTCAGTGGCTGCAGCAGCACCGGACTCGTGATGGTGACCGTGACGCCGGGCAGCACACCACCCGACTCGTCCGTCACCTTGCCGAAGATCTCGCCCGTCTGGTTCTGGCCCCACGCCGACGACACGCCGACGGTGAGCGCCAGCGCCCCCAGCATGGCGATCAAACGTGCCCTCATCTGGTCCTCCGTAAATAAACCGACGCCTCAGGATATCGAGTGAGGAAGAGCACCAAATGTGCCAGCACTCGCCGTCAAGTTGTGGCGAGTTGCAACATTTCGTGGGGCAACGGTAATGCAGCCGGGACGAATGACTTACGTCATGGGTCGGGTACTTAAGCTGCAGTTTTTGGAGGGCTCGAGTCGGGATCCTCCTGTATTCGTACACAACAACTGGGTTGGTGGATCAGACGATTGGGCGCAATTCGGACGCAGGCTGGGCTCGAAGCCCTTCCACGGTGTGTCGGCGGGAAACGACGCCCTAGATCGTTGGTGGCTGCGGCGCAGATTTCGCTGGTGACACGCTCGCGGCCAGACACCTCGTTCATCAACAGCCGACACCACGACGCTCGCGCGGATGCGGAGAGCCGCGGCTTGCGCAGGTGGTAGTCTTACGCGATGAACGACTTGCGCTACGCGTGCAGGCTGTTCCGCCTCGACGTGGGATATGCCGCGGTCGCGATCCTCATAATGGCGGTCGGCATCGGTGCGACGACTACGCTGTTCAGCGTCGCGTACGGCGTGCTGCTGAAACCGCTGCCGTGGACCGGCGGCGATCGTCTGGTGCGTCTGACGGAGTCGCGCAAAGGACAGCAGGCGCGACTTCCCGGGACCATTTCGAACGGCGCCTATCTCGCGTGGCGGGATCGGGCGTCAACGCTCGAGGCGATTGGCGGCTACGGACTCGGTGGCAACGCGATGACGGCGCTCGCGAACGGCGGCGAACCTGCGCGGCTGCAGGTGGTCCGGTTGACGGCGTCGATGTTCGACGTCCTGCACATGCGTCCGCTGCGTGGCCGAGCTTTCATGGCTGACGACGAGCGGTACGACGGCGGGGCGTACCCGACGTCGACCGTGGCGATCATCTCGTACGGACTCTGGCAGGAGTGGTTCGACGGCGGCGACGGTGCGATCGGTAGCGTCATGCGCGTCGACGATCAGCCGGCCACGATCGTCGGCGTCATGCCGCGCGACTTTGCGTTTCCCGACCGCGAGACGCGCGTCTGGCTTCCGATGCCCGTTGGCGGCGTGTTGGGTGCCAATGGCGTTCGACGGATACAGATCTTCGGGGCGATGGCGCGCCTGAAGCCGGGTGTCACGCTGCAGCAGGCTGCGGCCGAAGGGACCGCTCGCGCTCGGACCGCGCCGGATCCGGGGTTCGCGGCGGTCGCCATGTTCGGCAGCGATGCGCCTTCGGATGTGACCGTCATGCCAGTGATCGACGCGATGACCGCCGAGGTGCGTCCGGCCATCATCCTGCTGCTCGCGGCCGTCGGTCTGCTGCTCGCGACCGCGACTGCCAACGTCGGAGGTCTGCAGCTCGCACGCGCGACAATACGCCGCCGCGAACTGACCGTTCGCGCCGCGCTCGGCGCGAGTCGCGGGCAGCTCGTGCGCCAGCTCATCGCCGAGAGCGCGATGATCGGCGCGGCCGGGGCGGTCGCCGGGGTAACGCTCGCGGCGGTGATTGATCGGCTATTGCCGGCGCTCCTGCCGGCTGACTTTCCGCGCGCCACCGACATTGCGTTGAATCTGCCGGTCATGGTGTTTGCCGCCGTTCTCGCGATCGCGGCGAGCGTCGCATGTGGGCTGATGCCGGCGGCTGAAACGGGACGGCTCGATCTCACGCATGCGCTCGCCGAAGAGAGCCGCGCATCGGCGGCGGGCGCCGGCCGATCGCGTGGGGCTCGGCTGCGCGCGACGGTGATGACCGCGCAGATCGCGCTGGCCTGCATGCTGCTCGTCGGTTCGGCGCTCCTCACGCGATCGTTCGTCGCGCTCCTGCACGCGGACCGTGGTTACGACGCGGCGAACGTGCTGACGGCTCGACTGGACTTGCCCCAGCAGGCGTCGGACGGGCCGCGCCAGGTTGCGCTGTCGGAGGCCGTCATCGCGCGCCTGCGTGCACAGCGCGGCGTCGCAACTGCGGCGGCAGCGGACGCGCTGCCGTTTCTAAGTCTTGGCAGCGCGTTGGGCACCGAGATGCCGTCGCCGGTGAACCCCGCGGTCAAGCAGCAGGTTCGGGCCAATCTGCGCATGGTCGGCCCCGAGTACTTCACTGCGCTCCGGCTCCGGCTGCTCCAGGGACGACTGTTGTCCGGTGCCGAAGGCCCGTCGACCAAGCGGGTCGTGGTGGTGAGTCGCGCCTTCGCGCGCCAGTATCTCGGCTCCGAGCCGCTCGGCAAACGTGTGCCGCTGCGTTCGGGCCGGATCCGCGCCACAGCCGAAGCCGAGGTGGTTGGCGTCGTCGACGACGTGCGGCAGACGAGCGTGACGGAACCGGCTGCCGCGGACCTCTACGTCGCCTACCGACAGTTTCCTGAATGGTGGACGCGCGGTTCGATTATTTTTGTCGTACGCACGACCGATGATCCGCTCACGCACGTCCAGGCGCTGCGAACAGCGGTCCGCGAACAGGATCCCACCGTCGCCCTCGATTCGATCATGACGATGGAGGAGCGCGTCGCCAGCAGCCTGGCCAAGCCACGGCTGTACACGGTGCTCCTCGTCGCTTTTGCCGTTGCGGCTCTCACGATCGCCGCCGTCGGTCTGTTCGGGCTGTTGTCGTACGTCGTGGCGCAACGGTCGCGCGAAATCGCCATTCGCACCGCGCTCGGCGCGCACGTGTCGAACATCGTTGCGCTGGTGTTGAGGCAAGGGATTGCGATCAGCATCTCCGGCATCCTGGCCGGGCTATGCGCAGCATACATGTTGACGCGTTACCTCTCCTCGTTCATCTACGGCGTGGGCCGGACCGACGTCGGCAGCTACATCACGGTGGCATTCGCGGTCGGTCTCGTCGCCACGATCGCATCCATCGTTCCGGCGTTGCGGGCGGCGCGAATTGATCCGCTCGTCGCGTTCCGCCAGGAGTAGAGGGTCATTCCGGCGGCCGACGCAGTGTCCTGATGCGACGTCGCTCCAGCGCCTGTCTTTCGGCAACGTGGCGCCGATGGAACACCAAGGACACTGACTTCTTGTGCCCTCCGTGTTGAGTCAGCGTCATCAGGAGAAAGCCGGGCGAGTCCTCGGTTGAATCGACTGGTTCGATTCCTATCCGAGGTGGCGCATGCGTCCGCCGCATGTTGTTGATCGTGTTGGGACGAGAAATGGTGACCCTAAATTTCACCAGTTGGAACCTCATCGGTGGATTTCTACGACAACTCAACCGACTGAGACGAGCCTTTGCTACCGATCAGCCTGCGACGGCTTTCTCTTGACGGTAGAGGGTACGCTGGATATGCTTGCCCCTCGACAATCGAGAGGAGCCGCCTACGGAACGTCGCCGTGCGTTACCGCCGTTGAGCCCATTACCCCGGCTCGTCTTGTACCTCGGACTGTGACGATGGGTAAGCCCACTGAATTGCTGCAAGGCACGCTGGATCTCTTGGTGCTGAAAACACTCGCACTCGAGCCGATGCACGGCTGGGGCATCACGCTTCGCATTCACCAGATCACGGGCGATGTCCTGCAGGTGCGCCCCGGCGCACTCTACCCGGCGCTGCACCGTCTGGAGCACCAAGGTTGGATTGCCGCCAAATGGGGCGAGACTGCCGCGGGACGTCGTGCCAAGTATTACTCGCTGACGCGTGCGGGTCGTCTGCAACTCCAGCGCGAATCCGAGCAGTGGCGCCGGCTGTCGTCGGCGGTCACCGCACTACTCGATACCGTCTGATTGACCATGGTCGAGCGCGTCTACCATCGCGTGCGACTCGCGCTTCGTTCGTTCCTGCGCCGAGGAACCGTCGAGCAGGAGCTCGACGAGGAGCTGCAGTTTCATCTCGACCAGATGCAGGAATTTGCGGTGTCGCGTGGAGATGACCTGTCCGATGCACGCTGGCGAGCTCGACGCCATATGGGGAGCGTTGATTCCGTGAAGGAGGCCTGTCGCGACATGCGCACACTTCGACTCGTCGAGCATTTCCTCACGGATCTGCGTTTCGGAGCCCGCCTGCTTGTCCGAGGACCAGGTTTCACCACCGTCGCGGTGCTGTCGTTGGCGCTTGGCATCGGCTCGAGCAGCGCAATTTTTTCCGTCATCAACGGCCTCGTGCTGCGTGCATTGCCGATTGCCGATCCGCAGGAGCTCCACATCGCGCAGGCGATGGAGCCGGATGAGGTCGAGCAGCTTTTCCCGTATCCGGTCGTGGCGCGCGCCGCCGAGTTGCTGGCCGGCCGTGCTCAGGTTGCGGCACAGAGCAGTGTTGAGTCCCTGCTCATCGCGACACGAGAAGGCGGGGTTGGGACGAATCCTCCCGAGGCGGCGCAGCTGCAGCTGGTGGCCGGCGACTTCTTTGGCACCCTGCGCCAGCGTGCTCAGATCGGTCGTCTGCTCGGTCCCGACGACAATCGAACCCTCGGCCAACATCCCGTCGCGGTCATTAGCGATCGGTATTGGAGCCGCCGGTTTGGCCGGTCAGGACGCGTGCTGGATACCGAGCTGATCATCAACGGCTCATCGATGGCTATCGTTGGCGTTGCCGCTCCGGAGTTTTTTGGGACGACGGTCGACACCGAGACGCCCGACGTCTGGGTACCAGCAGCGATGCAGGCCGCCCTCCGCTTCGCCGGGGGCTACGATCGCTCGGGTGGCGATCTCCAGAAGCCGTGGCCGTCTCAACCCGAGATTGCATGGCTCCGAGTCATGATTCGAGTGCCCGCGGCAGGCGCACCAGCGGCGGCCGAAGCCATGACGCTCGCCCTGCACCGTGAGAGTCCACCCGGTGGGCGAGACGCTGCACCGGTACCAGTCACATTGCTTCCGGGATCACATGGCTTCTCTCCTATGCGGAGCGAGTTGACCACACCGCTCATCGTGCTGCTGCTGGCGGTCGGGCTGCTGCTCGCGATCGCGTGCGCCAATATTGCCAGTTTGCTCCTGGCGCGCGCGACGAGTCGTGGTCGTGAAATGGCGATTCGTCTGTCCATGGGCGCTGGACGCGGCAGGTTGATCCGGCAACTGCTCACCGAGAGCCTACTACTGGCCTCCGTTGGCGGCATGTTGGGACTGGCGTTTGCGTATTGGGGCAGCACCGCGCTGCTGACGGTTCTCACGCATGGAGAGCCAGTGAGCAGCATTGACGTCAGGCCCGACTGGCGTGTCATGGGCCTGACGTTCGCGACATCGATGGCCACCGCCCTCGCGTTCGGCCTGCTTCCCGCGTTGCGCGGTACGCGCGTGCCTCTTGCGGAAAGCCTGAAGGCACAGGCGCGCAGCGTGATCGGCGCAGCCGGCCACCGCGGACGCGTTCCCCTCGGAAAGGTACTTATCGCGGGTCAAATGGCCGTCGCCATCCTGTTGCTGCTCGGGGCGGCGCTCTTCGTGCGTAGCTTTCAGGCGTTGGTAAACGTGGATGTCGGATACGACCGAGGTCACGTATTGGTGGCGCGGATTGACCCGCGCTCATCGGGCTACACCGTGGCCGACCGGCCAGCGTTGTATAACCGAGTGATCGAAGGTCTCGCGCGTGTGCCAGGCGTGGTCGCCGTCAGCGCGTCCGCGACCCTGTTCAGCGGGCGAAACCGGGGCGATTTCTCGGTCGAGGGCTACACACCCATGCGCGACGAGCAGATGAATACGCTTAAGGAATGGGTCACGTCCGACTACTTCCGTACCGTGGGGCTGGCGATCACCCAGGGGCGGGGGTTTGGTCCGGAGGATTCGGCCAATAGCCGGCGGGTCAGCGTCATCAACCAGACGATGGCGCGGCGATACTTTCGCAATCAGAATCCGATCGGGAAGCGGTTGAGTTGGGGGAGCAGCAACTTTGACAGAGACGGATTCGAGATCGTCGGCGTGGTCGAGGATGCCCGCTATAACGACGTGAGGGCCGAGCCACTCAACATGGCGTACATGCTCGTAATGCAAAGCGAGCGATTCGTGGAGAACGTGGAGGTGCGCGTGGCGGGCAACCCCACGGCGCTAGCGAATGCGGTGCGGAATGCCTTGCATGAATCAGACCCTCGCCTCGCCGTTGGGACGATCGAAACCCTCGACGCCCGAGTCGCCAGGTCGATCGGTGTCGATCGACTCCTTGCCTGGCTGACGATGGCGTTTGCTGCAGCGGCACTCGGCCTGGTGTGTCTGGGTCTATACGGGACGATTTCGTACGCCGTCAGACGCCGTACCGCCGAACTGGGAATACGCATTGCGCTTGGCGCCGACCGCGTGGCTGTGCAGTGGCTCATCGTGCGTGAGGCAATGCTACTCGTACTCCTTGGAGGGGCCATCGGGCTACCAGTCGCGTTCCTCGCGGCACGCGCGGTAGGCGGTTTGTTGTACGCGATCGCTCCGTCCGATCCCGTTGCGTACGGGACGGCGGTCGGCGTGCTTGTCGTTGTTTCTATGTTCGCGGCGTATATGCCGGCACGACGAGCGTCGCGCCTCGATCCGATGATTGCGCTCAGGACGGAGTGATGCCGGAGCAGGCGAGCCGCGAAGGAATCGAACCCTGTAGAACCTCGCAGAACCTGTAGAACCGCGTAGGACCCTGGAGAACCTTGTAGAACCTACGTTCCGCGCAGATAATACCGCCCATCTTCGCAAGGAGTTGCATTGATGGGGGTATTGAGGGGTCTGTCAGCAACGCGGCAGTTTCGTCTTTTCACGACGATTGGCATTCTTACGGCAGCGATTGCAGTCATCACGGCTGCCGGCGATCAGCGCCCGCACGACTGGCGCGATTACGGCGGCGGTCCGGACAACTCCAAGTTCAGTACGCTGAAGCAAATCAACAAGTCGAACGTGTCGCGACTCGAGGTCGCATGGACCTACGAGTATGGCGAGACGATGTTCAACCCGATCGTGGCGCGGGGCGTCATTTACGGAAAAGGTCGCAACAGTTCTCTCGTTGCGCTCGATGCGGGAACGGGCAAAGAGATCTGGATTCATGAAGGCCTCGAGGGGATCACTCGCCGCGGCATGAATTACTGGGAGAGCAAAGACGGCAAGGATCGGAGACTCATTTTCAGCATCAATGACTACCTGCAGGAGATTGATGCTGCTACCGGCAAGTCGGTCGTGACGTTTGGTCAGGACGGCGTCGTCGACTTGCGCAAAGACCTCGGACGCGATCCGGCAAAAATCGGCCGTATTCAATCGAACACGCCAGGCAAAGTGTTCGAGAACCTTTTGATCCTCGGTTCGGCGACCGGCGAAGCCTACTTTTCGCCGCCCGGAGACCTGCGCGCGTACGACATCGTCACCGGAAAACTGGTCTGGACGTTCCACACGGTGCCACATCCCGGTGAGTTCGGATACGACACCTGGCCGAAGGACGCATGGAAGTACATCGGCGGCACGAACACCTGGGGAGAAATCACGATCGACGCCGAACGCGGCATCGCGTTCTTCCCGACCGGCTCGGCAACCTTTGATTTCTACGGCGCCGACCGGCATGGGGCGAATCTTTTTGCCAACTGCCTGCTTGCATTAGACGCGCGCACGGGCAAACGTTTGTGGCACTTCCAGAACGTGCATCACGACCTCTGGGATTACGACAACACGTCCGCCCCTCAGCTGACGACCATCAAACAGAATGGCAAGACGATTCCAGTGGTCGCGATGGCAGGCAAGACCGGTTTTCTCTACGTCTTCGATCGCATCACGGGCAAACCGGTGTGGCCGATTGAGGAACGTCAGGTTCCGACGAAGACTGAGGTCGAGGGGGAAGAAGTCTGGCCGACGCAGCCATTCCCGACTGCGCCGCCCCCCTTTGCACGGCAGAAGTTCACGGTCGACGACATCAATCCCTACATGCTCACCGATGAGGAGCGCGAGAAATTCAAACAGCGGATCGCGGCAGCGCGGAATGAGGGACTGTTCACGCCGATCGGGTTCGGCGAAGCGATCCACATGCCTGGGAACAATGGCGGCTCGAATTTCGGCAGCACATCTTCGAATCCGAACGATGGCACGATCTACGTGATCAGCTACGACATTCCCGCGATCATGCGGCTGCTCACTCCGGCGGAGGCGGCTGCACGCGGCAACCGCGGCGGCGGAGCCGGCGCAGGCGGTCCTGGCCTGGGCGTCTTTCAGCAGAACTGCGTGGTGTGCCATGGTGCCGATCGCAGCGGCACGCCGAATGGCGCATCGCTCATAGGTGTCGGATCACGCCTGTCGGCGGAAGAAATGCGATCGGTAATCACGAACGGAAAAGGACGGATGCAGCCAATGCCGCATCTGTCGACTGCTGACGTCGACGCGGTCGTGGCGTATCTCTCGGCTGCAGAAGGGCGCGGCGGCGGCGGACGTGGACGTGGTGCGGCGTCGACGGCCGTGTTTCCACCGGGTCCCGTCGTGCAATCAGGTCCCGCGGTGGTTCGGCCAGGAGGCGGTGGTCGCGGTTTCGGCCGCGGAGTTGCGTCACAAGCGTATAGCGATTTCGAAGCCGAAGGACCGACCGAACGCTACACGATGAATGGTTACGGTCTCTACTCGAACATCGTCAAGCCGCCATACACGACGCTGACCTCGTACGATTTGAACAAAGGCACGATCAAGTGGCAGGTGCCGCTCGGTGACGATCCGCGCCTTGTAAGTCTCGGTGTGACGGGAACGGGAACGGCGGGGGATTTCAAGTTCGGCGTAATCCCAACGGTCACCGGCCTTGTGTTCGTCGCCGGCGGCGACGACAAACTTCACGTCTACGATTCAGAAACAGGGAAGCAGCTGTGGGAGCGCCAGCTCGGAGCGGCAAGCCGCGGCATTCCTTCGATGTACGAATACAAAGGACGACAGTATCTGCTTATGACAGCGTCGGACCCTGGCGTCGGACCGAATCGCAATCCCCGTCCCGATCAGCCGTACGGGTACGTCGCATTTGCGTTGCCGAAATGAGCAGTACGGAGGTGACGCGCTACGGGTGTGCCAAACCAAACGTCGCCATCACGTTGCCGCAGATCACGGTCACGTACTGCTTCCCCTCGACCTCATACGTGATCGGTCCCATCATGATCTGCGCCGAGCCGAGGCTCACTTTCCAGAGCAGCTCGCCGTTGCGCGCATCGAGCGCCTGGAAATATCCTTCGCGCCCTCCGGTAAAGAGCACATCCGACGCTGTCGTCAGGATTCCTGCATCCGTCAGGTCGTACATCGGAAACGTCCACTTGCGTTCGCCGGTCTGTGGATCGACCGCGACGATGGCGCCGTGTGACGCTTCATTGGTCCAGTTGTTGATTGGTCCGCGCCTGATGTTCGGCGCGACCGGTGCGTCAGGAGTTGGACGCGTCGCGCGGTAGTTACCGCCCCAGTAGTTCTGGCCCGACTGGTATTGAGCCGGTTGACTCGTAAACACGCCGGACACGTCCTCCCACGTTGGAATGTAGAACAGGCCGGTGCGGGGACTGTATGACGGCGAGTACCAACTCGTTCCTCCTTGTTGTCCGGGCCATGTCGTGGCACCGGGTGGCTGCGGCGTTTGCATCGGACGGCCGTCCGCATCAAGTCCGCTCGCCCAGTTGACCTTGATGAACGGCTTGCCGAAGAGGAACTTGCCAGTCGTTCGTTCGAGCACGTAGAAGAACCCATTCCGATTCGCGAGCATCAGCAGCTTCGCGGGCGCTCCCTTCCAGTTGCTGTCGACGAGGACCGGCACCTGCGTCGAGTCCCAATCGTAGCGATCGTTGGGTGTGAACTGGAAATGCCACTGAAGCTTGCCCGTGTCGGCGTTGAGCGCGACGACGGAGTCCGTGTACAGGTTGTCGCCCGGCCGTTGCGCCGCGTTGAAGTCAGGACCGGGATTACCGATGCCCCAATACGTCAGGTTCAATGACGGATCGAAAGTGCCCGTGACCCAGAGCGATCCACCGCCGTTCTTCCACGCGTCGGCGCTCCATGTCTCGGAGCCGGGCTCACCGGGTGAGGGGATTGTGTTGAAGCGCCACATTTCCTTGCCACTCGCTGCGTCGTAGGCGCCGATGAATCCACGAATGCCATATTCTCCGCCGCCGACTCCGACGATCACTTTGTCTTTGACTGCCAGCGGTGCGAGGGTGATCGAATAGCCGCGAGCCGGTTCCGCGACTGCGACGTTCCAGAGCAGCCGTCCGCTGCGCGCGTCGATAGCAATCAGATGCGCATCGAGCGTGCCCATGAACAGCCTGTTGCCGAGTATCGCCAGTCCGCGATTATTCGCGCCGCAGCACACCTTGGTATCCTGCGCGCCCACGTACTTGTAGAGCCAGAAAATGCGGCCGGTCGTCGCATCGACTGCGACGATGTCGTTCGGTCGCTGTGTCAAGTACATGATCCCGTCGACGACAAGCGGTACTGATTCCCACGGACCAGCAACCTGATTCTGCAGCAGCCACTTCAGTTCGAGCGACTTCACATTCGACCGGTCGACCTGCGTCAGCGCGCTGTAGCGCTGTCCGGAGTAGGTGCCGGAATAGCTCAACCAGTTACGCGGCTCATCGGCAGCCCGTACGAGGCGATCCGAAGTGATCTGTCCAAGGAAAGTGGCGAGAAACAGTATAAAGGCGGTCACGGTGCCAAACCTTTGAGCGAGGCGACGTAGGCGACCACGTCGAGCAGTTCCCCTGGCGCCAGCGTGTCTTTGTACGAGGGCATCGGTGACGTCTTGCTGACCGCCCATTGACGCAGCTCGGACTTGATCAGCGACACGAGGCGCCCGTCATCGGTGACGATCTGGACGGTATATGTGTCCTCGTTGAGGCGACGGCCGGTCACGACGCGACCATCACGGGTCTCGGCGCGCACCGGTCGGTTGATCGGGATCATCGATCCCGCCGGATCGATCAGCGACCGCTGGATCGCTGCTGCGCTTCGCGCGCGCCCGATCTCTGTGAGATCAGGCGCACCGTCGCGGCCGCGCGCATTGACGCGATGGCAATTCAGGCACGCGCCCTTACCCTCGAAGATCGTGCGCCCGCGCACCGGATCGCCCTGCGCGACAGTCGTCGTGTTTGCATCGAAGCCGCTCCGAATGAATGCGACAAGTGCGCGTGCGTCATCCGCATCGAGGGCGAATGACGGCATCCCGCTGCCCGGAATTCCTTTGGCCAGGAGTGCCGTCAGCGCCGCGTCCGTTGACGCGCGGGGCAGAGGGTCCTGACGGAGGTCGATGCCGCCAACGCCCGCACCGTTGGCGGCGTGACAGCCAATGCACAACGCTGCGTAGACGCGAGCGCCGGCGGCGACGTCGGCCTGCGGGTATTGTCCGGAATGATCCTGGGCGAGTGGGGAGACAGCGAGCGCCACGAAGATTCCAACGTGTAGCGCCAGGGTCTTAAGACTCTCGCCTCCACCATGAAGAAAGGTCACAGCGTCGCGACAACGACATCGTAGATCGGCTGAGTACCCTCGTGGCCGTTATTCGCCTCGATGGTATACAGGCCCTTGTATGCGAGGTCGTGTTCGAGGAATTTGATCGCCGTCGCGAGATCCCAGTGCTGATTCACACGCGTGTGAATGCTGCCGGCGGTCATTGGAATCAGCAACCGAAGACACTGATGCAGTTCTTCCTGGCTCGTGGCTCCCGCGCCGCCGACGTCGACGTTTGCGAGCGCGCCGGAGCCTTTCAGGATCTCGGCGAGTAGTGCCCACACTTCCGGCTGCGGCATCGCCGGTGTAGCAGGGGGGGCCGGAGCCGCCTGCGCATTCACGACCGGCGGAGTTGCATTCGGCTGTTGCGCAGGAGCGTTCGGCGCAGCTGCGCCGGCCTGTGCCGGCGCTGTCGTGCCCCCGCGTCCACGTCCGCCGCCTCCGGCACCGCGTGTCTCCACCGACACGATGATCCCCTTCGATTTTCCGTAATCCGCCATCGTTTTGAGCGTCGGGATCCCGTACACCTTGTTCTCGTGGGTCGGCATCACGTTCGCGGTGCCGCCTTGAGCGCCCTGATTGATCATCACCCGCTCGGCGCCAAGCATCGCCGCGTGATCGACCCACATCTTCGTCAGGTCGATCGCCATCAGACGATCGCGTACCCGGGGTGCAGACATGTTCAAGCCGGAGAACTCCAGGTTGATTTGCGTCATCCGCGATTTGCTCTTCTCGATGCGGCTGCGAAGCTCCTTGAGATATGAGGGCTCGGTCGACGGGATGTGGTAGTGCTGGAACTCGACTTTGTGGACGCCGTACTTGTCGGCGATCATCTCGGCGATGTCGAACAACTCGAGTGTGCGGTTCGGATTGTCCTCAACGTCGGGAACTTTCAGGATGCTCTGAAAGTTCAACGTCATGATCGCGATCCGATCGAGCGTCGATTGCTTGACGCCTTTCGGTGCTTGCGCCCAAATCGAACGACTGCTCGCAGTCGACGCGACGGCTGCGGCAGTCAGCAGAAACTCTCGACGTTTCATTCGTAGGTCCCTTCGTACTCATCGCTAGCAGTCAGCAGCCAGGAGCGAGCAGCGATAAGCTACTTCTTCTCTGGCAACGCGTACGCAATTGCGCCTGTCGGCGTTGCCCCGCCCTCCGATTGGTCAGCGGCGCTCCCGGCCCCGCGACCACCGCGGCCACCACCTTCGCTCGTCATAATGACGAAATACTGGCGGCCCTTGGATTCATAGCTGACCGGTACGCCGCTCGTCGTTCCGTTGAACACGCCCGTCCACAACACCGCGCCGGTGTCCTCGTCGTAGGCGCGCACTTTGCCGTCATTGCCCGCATGGAAGACGACGCCACCCTTGGTGACGACAATGCCGTACCGTGCGCCGACCCCGCCGGTGTTCGGGGGACCGCCCGCTCGCATTGTCGGGATGTGATCGCCGTTAGGCACCTGCCATTTGATTTCGCCGGTGTTCAGATCGTACGCCGTCAGCGTTGTGTATGGTGGCTTCGTGAACTGCGCCAGCACACCGTAGTCGGTCATGTATCGATTGGCCGGCACGTCCTTGACGTCAGGCGGGTAGAGTGCGTTGCCGGCGTTCCCACCGGCGCCTGGATAAAACGGTCCGAGTGGGCGGGGCGGAAGCGGAGGCTGCGGTGCGCCACCGCTGGCAACGACGGGGCCCGGCGGGAACGTCTCCGGCGCACCGGCGCCGCGACCACCGATACGTCCGCGTCCAGCCGATGGGCTGCTGTTCGCGAGATACGCGATGATCGTCCCGACTTCAGCCTCGCTGATGCCGTCGATCGCGCGCATCTGTCCTTTGCCTCCCGTGACGACAGCCTTGATCGCGTCCTCTCCCATGCGATCGGTCACACCGACGAGGGAACTGACGCCGGGCAGTGCGCCCTTGAGATCGGCGCCGTGGCAGCTCCGGCAGTACGTCTGATACGCCAGATATCCCGCCTGAAGCGACGCGTTGTTGCCGCCACCACGCCCCGGTTCGGGTGTGCGCTTGGTGACGTCCTCGAGCTTGAGGATTGCCACCTGGTTGACACCGACGACGAACACCATGCCTTTTTGTGGATCGGCCGCCGTTGTCCCCCAGTTCGATCCACCCTGATTGCCCGGCATCGAGATCGTGTCGGTGAAGCCGGGCGGCGTGAACATCCCTTCGTTGCGCGCGTTCTTCACGCGCTCCTTCATCGCTTCGTACTGTTCCGGCGTTGCCAGCCACTGATTCACATCGTCAACAGAAAACGTCTGACGTACGAACGCTGGCGGTTTCGTTGGAAACGGCTGCGTCGGCCATGCCTGTTCACCGGGAACTTCGCTCTTCGGAACAGGACGCTCTTCAATCGGCCAGATCGGCTTGCCCGTTACTCGATCGAGCACGTAGAGGAATCCGGTTTTACCCGCGTGGGCGACGACGTCGACTTTTTTGCCATTGTGGCGAATGGTCACGAGCTGTGGCGCTGACACATTGTCGAGGTCCCAGAGATCGTGATGAACCGTTTGGAAATGCCAAAGCCGCTTTCCGGTTTTCGCATCGAGCGCCAGGATGCAGTTGGCGAACAGATCTTGGCCGATTCGATCGGCGCCGTAGAAATCGTAGTTGGCCGAACCGAGCGGAATGTAGACGATGCCGCGCGCCTCGTCGATCGACATCGAGCCCCAGTTGTTCGCCCCGCCGACGTATTTGTAGGCCTCCTTCGGCCACGTCTCGTAGCCGTATTCTCCGGGAAGGGGCACGGTGTGAAACTGCCACTTCTTTTCGCCGGTGATCACGTCGTACGCACGAATGTCGCCAGGCGGATTGACGAACGCCTCGCCGGGCGCGGAGCCAAGAATGATCAGGTTTTTATAGATCTTTCCTGGACTGTTCGATTGGATGCGTCCCGCGTACTGGTCAGCGCGCGCGAGGCCATGACGCAGGTCGACGATCCCGTTTTCGCCGAACGTCAGGATGCTCTTGCCCGTGCGCGCGTCGATTTCCTGGAGGAAGCTGTTGATTGAAAACAGCAGTCGCCGGTCCTTGCGATCTTCACTCTCCCAGTAGTTCACGCCGCGGCTCGTAATTCCCGCGAGCCCTTCGTGAATCCAGAGTTCTTTCCCCGTGGCGGCATCGAGGGCGATCAACGAGCTGCCTCGCCCGAGCACGTAGATCACGTCGTCGACGACGATGGGATTGAACCCGGGTGTGGCGTATGGGTAGTACCAGGCGACTTCGAGCTGATTGACGTTCGACTTTTTGATCTGATCGGAGGCGACGAAATTGGAACTGTCAGGTCCGGCGAGATTGTCCCACCACCACCTGTTACTGCGGGTCGCGGCCGTGACGCCGACTACGACGCATGTGACGAGGGCGAAAGTGATGAGCGCAAAGATTCGCTGACTGCTCCGAGAGCGAGCGTCGTTGACTGTGGTTCGAGCGTGGTGATGCGGAGATGCCATGTGTCGGTCCCAGCAGACGGTGAAAACAGGTGCTTTTCGCGCGCATTATGCCACGGAAGAATACGGATTATCCAAGCCACGGAAGAACACGGATTATCCAAGCCACGGAAGAACACGGACTAACACGGATAGTACGGATCCCGGATCCCGGATCTCGGACAACGGATCCCGGACGACAGCTCTTACCCCTTCGGCGGAATTACGACCCACTGGCGGCTGCGGACGCTGACGCCACGTCGCTTGACCTTGACGTCAAGTTTACGGGGCCGCCCGTCGCGATCGTTCGGCGCCGGCTCGACGCCAAGGAGGTAGTACGCGGATGTTTCACGCAGAATCCGGTCGAACGCAAAGTTGGTGCTGCCGGCGGGGACGTAGATGAGCCGTCCGCCTGCCGATTCCGAGAAGTCACTCAACCAGTTGCCGTACAACGCGCGGTCGCGCGCGAGCTCGGAGCTGCCGGGCGCCTTCTGCGACGCCGGGCCGACTCCCTGGGTCGTATCGATGTGGACTGTGTAGACGGTGGCGTTCGACCGCGCGGCTGTTTGTCCCATGACTCGTGCAACGTCGCCGACGTCAGGGCGCCCTGAGGGCTGATCGCTCACGAGCAGCCCAGCGCTGATGAACACGACCGCTTTTCGACCGGGGATCTTCTCGAGCGCGCGCAGCAGCGCTTCGAGTCCTGAGAGGCTCGTCATGACCTGACGCTCGACCTGGGTCGCGAGCTGAATGCCTTCCGCGTAGATTTTGGCAGGGCAGTCGGGATCCTCCGGGCATTCTCGAACCTGAATCTTCAACACCGGATCCAGTTCGACCGCTGTGCTACCGGCGGCCGCCGGATTCTGTGTGTTCCTTGCCGCGGTGAGGAACGAGTTGGGGTTCGACATCTGTGCCGTGATGTCGACGATCTCCCATGGCCTCAGGTTGTAGTGGGTTCGGATCGGATCCTTCTGTCCGGTCACGCGTCCGAGGCTGATTGTGAGCGGCACCCGCTGGGTCGTCGGCAGGATCTGGGCGCCGGTGGGATAGACGAAGAGCCCCACGCGATCGCTTGGGTCGAGCTGGACGAAATTCTGCGCGCCCTCGATCGGTGCGCGTTCTGCGCCGACCTCAAAGCTTCCGGCGTCGATCGCGAGGACGAACGTGCGGCCCCGCCCTTCCGGCGGCCGCGGCTCGGCGGGATCCTCGGACGTCGGCTGTTGTGCGAGGAACTGAGCGGACACCACCTTGCGGCGCTGACCGTTGATCGAAACCTGAAATGATTCGGGGCCGATGCGACCGATGGGGTTGCCACCGGAATCAACGACCTGCACGTCCACGGCGATCACGTCGACCGTGCTGCGGAACACCGTTTGCGCAGATATGCTGACGTCGCAGGCTGCGAACAGCCCCGCTGCGAACGAAATACGTAAAAGGTGGCTGGCACCTTTCCGGGAAAGGTGCCAGCCGCTTCTAGCGACCTGCACCAGATAACGCGAACGCACGGAATCGCGCGTCATTATCCGCGATCTGTCAATTGGCTGCTGACGCTGTCGGATCCCGGATCCGCACAACGGATCCCGATACTGATATAACAGCCCCCGCATGTGGCAGCACAACTACGAACCAGTGGCTGGAAGTGTGGGCGTTTCCGCTGTCGTGGCGGCAATTCCGATTCTCGTGTTGTTCTTCATGATTGGGATCAGGCGCAAGCCGGCGTGGATAGCGGCCGCGACCGCTCTGATGTCTGCATTCGGCGTCGCCCTGCTCGCGTATGGCATGCCGGTCAAGCTGGCGATCATGTCCGCGATCTTCGGCGCGGCCTTTGGAATCTTTCCGCTGACCTGGATTTGTTTCAGCTCGATCCTTCTCTACAGACTTGCCGTCGATACCGGGAAGTTCGAAGTCATCAAGGATTCAGTCGGAGGGCTGACGAACGATCGTCGTCTTCAGGCGATGTTCATCGCGTTTTCGTTCGGTGCGTTCATCGAAGGTGCCGCCGGCTTCGGCGCGCCGGTCGCTGTGTCGGGCGCCATGCTCGCGGGTCTCGGGTTCTCTCCGTTCTACGCAGCGGGGATATGCCTGCTCGGCAACACGACACCCGTCGCATTTGGCTCACTCGGCATCCCGGTGACGACGCTGGCGAATGTGACGGGGCTGCCAGTCCTCGCGTTGAGCGCCATGGTTGGACGTCTATGCGCTCTCGTTTCCGTCTTCATTCCCGGTTATCTCATCGTCGTGATGGCAGGGCCGCGCCGGGCACTCGAAGTGCTACCGGCAATCATCGCGTGTGGGGCGTCGTTTGCCGGAATGCAGTTCTATGTTTCGAACTACTGGGGACCTGAGCTGACCGATATCGCGAGTTCGCTGACCTGCATCGGCGTCATGGTGCTGGTGCTGAAAATATGGAAGCCGCGCAACATTCTGCGCCTGGAAGGTGATACACCGATTACCGCGACGCCGCGGCGGCATTCCGGTGCGCAGGTTTTCACCGCCTGGCTTCCTTACATGTTGCTCGTCGGTTGCGTCGTGCTGTGGGGCGCACCAACGATCAAGGCGAGCCTCAATCGGTTTAGCGACAGCCTGCTACCGGGTTTCGTTGCGAAGAGTAGCACCGTGCTCAACGGTCTCCTTGTGCCGGGGCTTCACAACGTCATTACACGCATTCCGCCGGTCACACCGAAGCCCGCTCCGTATGCGGCCGTGTTCGAGTTCAACTGGCTCAGTGCCGCTGGCACCGCCTGTTTCATGGCATCCGTCCTGACGGCATTGATTCTGCGAGTATCTCCGCGGCAATTCGCGAGGACGTATCAAACGACATTTCAGCAATTGGCTCTGCCAATGGTGACGATTTCGTGCATGCTGGCGCTGGCGTACCTCATGAACTATTCAGGCATGACCTCAACGCTCGGCCTGGCACTCGCCGCAACCGGCAGTGTGTTTCCGTTCTTCAGCGCGACCCTGGGCTGGCTGGGTGTCTTTCTCAGCGGCAGCGATACATCCGCGAATGCATTGTTCGGCAATCTTCAAGTCGTAACCGCCAACGCATTGAGCGTCAATCCGGTGCTGACCGCATCGGTCAACTCCGCGGCCGGCGTCGTTGGCAAGATGATTTCGTTACAGAGCATCGCCGTCGCGGTCGCGGCGACGGGAATGACCACCGCTGACGAGAGCCGCCTGTTTCGATTTACCATCAAGCACAGCATCCTGCTAATGGCTGTAATGGGTGTTATTGCGATGCTCTATGCGTATGTGTTCGGTGAATTTGTGCCTGGCGCCGTCAAGTAGGTGACCGGGATCCGGTACCCGGGATCCGGGATCCGGGATCCGGGATCCGACAGAGACAACGGACAGGCGCCCGCGGCCCGAGCGACGCGCGACCAGCCTCCGCCAAGGCTACGGCGGTCCGCCGGAGCTTTAGCGAAGGCGGAAGTCGCCGAGCGAGAGCGCGTGGGGGCCACGCGCACTAGTAAATGCAGACAGGGTTGTCGATATGACCACAACTACTGAAACCGCGGCCCGCACGGACTGGTACAAAGTCAGCAACGTTGACGACGTCGCCTCGCCGGCCTTGCTGATCTATCCCGATCGCGTCGAAGAGAACATCCGCCGCATGATCCAGATTGCCGGCGGTGTCGATCGTCTCCGCCCGCACATGAAAACGAACAAGTTGCCCGAGGTCATCCGCATGCAGATGGCGCAGGGCATCATGAAATACAAGTGCGCGACGATCGCGGAAGCGGAGGTTGCCGCTGCATGCTCGGTGCCTGACGTGTTGCTCGCGTACCAACCGGTTGGTCCGAACGTTCAGCGGCTCGTCCAGCTGGTGAAGAAGTTTCCGTCAACGAGGTTCTCGGCTCTCGTAGACGATGCCGGAGCCGTGGAGGCGCTGTCGCGAGCGGCATCCGCGGCGGGTGTGACGCTGGATCTGTTTCTCGATCTCGATTGCGGTATGCACCGCACTGGGATCGCGCCAGGTGGTGAAGCGGTTGCGCTGTATCGCGGGATTGCCCGTTCACCCGGACTGCGCGCCGCAGGTCTTCACGTCTACGACGGGCACATTCGCGATAGGGATCTTGCCTTGCGCGCCGTCGCGTGCGATGCGGCATTCGCCCAGCTCGAGTCCGTAGGCAAGCAGTTAGCGGACTCCGGGCTCGAGGTCCCCCTGATCGTTGCGGGCGGCACACCGACGTTTCCTATCCATGCGAAGCGATCGGGAGTGCAGTGCAGTCCGGGGACGAGTGTGTTCTGGGATCTCGGCTACGAGACGCTGTTGCCCGATCTCGATTTCCTGCCGGCCGTGCTCGTGCTGACGCGCGTGATCAGCAAGCCATCCGCGCGTATTCTTTGTCTCGATCTCGGGCACAAGGCGATCGCGTCGGAAGGACCGCATCCGCGAGTGGAACTATTAGGACTTGCCGACGCGCGCGCCATCGGCCACAGCGAAGAACATCTGACGGTCGAAACTGAGCACGCCGGCGACTATCGCGTGGGCGCGACGCTGTACGGCGTCCCATGGCACATCTGTCCGACGGTTGCCCTGCATCAGGAGGCGGTCGTGATCAGGAATGGCCGCGCCGAGGAGAAATGGCAAGTCGTCGCGCGGGCGCGAATGATCACCGTATAAAAGGGAAAAGGGAAAAGGGAAAAGGGAAATTACCTTCTACCTTTTACCTTCTACCTTTTATACGTTCAACGTCTTGAGGAAGCTGACGCTCTTGACGGTCAGCTCCCAGTTTTGCTCGACGAAGTAGTTCTTCACGCCGGCGGTCTTGGCGTTCGTGAACACCTTCACCCAGTCCACCGTGTCCTCGCCGAGGGCAAGCCCGCCGCCACCACCCTGACCGCCCGCGCCGCGGCCACCACCGCGGCCGCCGCGCCCGCGCCCTTCGGCTGCGGCTGCCAGCTCCTCGGGCGTCGGTTTGACGGTCAACTGGCCCGCACGCGATGGCACCATGCCCTGCGTCGTGTCCACGCCCTGGAGATGCATCGAGATGAATCGGCCGGGGTGATTGGCGAAGTAGATGATCGGATCGCCAACGGTCCTCATCGACGACATCTGGAACTGCATCTTCACCAGATCGGGATCCAGATACTCGAGGAGGACCGGATACGTCAGGCGCCCGTCCTCGAGCTTTGAGTTGCAGAACCCTTCGTTGTGCAGTGCCTGCTGAAGGCCAGCCTGTTTGGCGACTGCGCCGATCTTGTTGTATTCATCCGCCGCCCGTTTGACCTCGTCGATGCTGGTAACGCCGTTCACCACTCGGCCGCCGAGGTCGGCCGTGCTCATCTGTGTCATGCCGATCTGTTGCGCCCACTCGATCTGCTTGGCGTGATCGTTCCGGAGCGCGTTCATCTGAAAATGTGCGCTGATGCATTTCATCCCGTTGTCGTCGAGGATCTTCCTGGTTTGCTTCCCGTCAGCGAGGTTTTTGTACTCGTTGTACGTCGGGTTGCAGAGTTCGATGACCTCGATGCCAAGCGCCTTCATATCCTTCAGCAGTCCGGCGAAGTCGTTGTCGACGATCCGCTGACGATGCGGATAGGTCTGGCTCCCGATCGGAAGCCCGAGCGGATTGGCGTGAAGCCTCACGCCGCCCGCAGCAAGGAAACCGGCCACCGCGCCACCCGCTGCCGTCTTCTGGAAGAACTCTCGTCTGGTGAGTGCCGTCATCGCCGGTCTCCGTGAATCAGGAATTATTATCTTCAGCTGTTCAGACCTTCAGCGACTTCAGGAACGCGACGCTTTCCTTTGTCAGATCCCAGTTCTGCTCGACGAAGTAGTTCTTGACGCCGCCAACTTTGGCCGCTTTGAACGTTTTCACCCAATCGATCGTTCCCTGGCCGACGGGCTTCTGCGGCCGGCCACCGCGTCCTCCTCGACCACGGCCTGCCGGCGCATTTGGATCGGGTGGCGGTGGAGGAGGCACCGGCGCGTTCATGTCGACGTCCTGCACGTGCATCGAGATGAAGCGGCCGGGATATTTCGTGAAATAGTCCGCTCCCACCAGACCTGATGTAATCGTCGACATCTGGAACTGGAATTTCACCAGCTTCGGATCGAGCAGTTCGAACAGCGTGTCGTAGACGCGCTTGCCGTCGACCATGGCGAGCTCGAAGCCTTCGTTGTGGAGGCCCTGCTGGATCCCATTCTTGGCAGCCAGCTCACCGATCTTGTTGTATTCGTCGGCAGCCTTCTTGACGGCATCCATTTCCGCCTGGCCGTCCTTGACGGGACCGCCGAGGGTTGCTGTGATCATCTGTTTCATGCCGATTTCTTTCGCCCAGTCGATGCTCTTCTGCTGGCCCTCGCGAAGCTCCTTCATGCTGAAGTGGGCGCTCTCGCACTTCAAGCCATGGTCGTCGATGATCTTCTTGGTTTCCTTCGCATCCGCCAGCTTCGCGAACTCGTTGTAGCCAATCGCCGAACACAGCTCGATCCGTTCGATGCCGATGTCCTTCATCTGCTTGAGGAGATCCGCGAACTTCCCATCAGCGATCATCGCGCGGTGTGGATACGTCTGGCTGCCGATCGGAATGCCGAGCGGATTCGCATAAAGCTTGTCAGCCGTTACCGCCAGGATTCCAACGACCGCGGCATCCGCGCCGGCCTTTTTGAAGAAGTCTCGTCGTGATATTCCCGCCATCAGTGGCTCCTTCTCTTACTGGATGAAATTGGATCGTTACAGTTCGCGTACCCGAATATTCTTGTACTTGACGCTGCCCGCAAATCCGCCTGACTCGCCGGCCGGCGGCCACTGGAACGTGATCGGGGCGGCTTCCTTCCAGTTCGCTTCGGCAGGGTCGGTGGGATCGTCGGTGACGTCAGCGATCTGCTTCCCGTTCAGCCACGCCTGCAGATGCGTTCCCTTGAACATGATGCGCACGTGGTTCCAGTCGCCCTTCTTGCGAAGCATCGGGAACTCATCGCAATCCTCGAGGTACCCGGGCTTGGCGCCGCAGTCACCGGAAGACAGCCAATCGACATTGCCTCGAATCGCCTGGGGCTCGGTACGGTGAACCACGATGCCGATGTATTCGCCGGCTTCGCGACGTCCGAGGTTCAACTGATACGCGTTGCGCAGCGTCACGCCGCTGTTGAACGTGCAGGTCTTGTCTTCGCTGAGATTCACCTGCTTGTCGCCGAGCTTTGGTGTGCACTTCGTGCCGGCTTCCGCGAGCAGGAAGTCGAACTCCAGTTCCACGTCCTTGAACTTGTCGACCGTCGCCAGGCTGCCGCTCCGTTGTCCTTCCGCTGGGGCGACGCTGGTGATCACCCCGTTGTCGACCTTCCAGCCGCGCTCCTCCGGATTGGTCGAAGGCGCCGCCGTCGGCGCCGGTGGAGCTTGCGTACCAGGACCCGCCGCGCGTCCGCGGCCGCCCCCGATCACCGTCCAGCCGGAGAAATCCTTCCCGTTGAACAACGGCTTCCACGCGCCGGGAGCTTGCGCATTAACGGTCAGCGTTGCCGTCAGAAGGAGTCCAGAAGCGCTAATGATGATCGCACCCGTCGCCGCGCCGATTCGTTTGAGGAATGTCATGCGTGAAATCGCCTCCCGGTTTGGCGCATAGCATCTTCTAAAAAGGTAAAAGGGACAAGGGAGAAGGCAAAAGGCTGCTCGGATCCCGGATCCCGGACAACGGCTCCCGGCAGTGAATCAGATCGAGTCGTGGACCCGCCGCCGTCGCCGTGCTCATGCAGAACGCGAACAGCGCGAGGACGATCAGAATTCGCATCGGCATGTCGTCCGGATAATATAACGGGCATAGGTGTCAGCAGGCTTCACTGGCGGGACTGGCGCTACCAAGGGATCACAGGAGAAAGGAGAAAGGAGGATCTTTGTTTTGGTTCCTCCCTTCTCTCTTCTCCTGTGATCTCTTAAGACTATCGAAGGCGGCGTGACTGTGAATGGTGTTGTCTTTCGGATATGCGCTCTGTTTCTGGCGCTCTGCGGAGCGGGTTGCGGTGGCGGCAGCCGCGCGCTCGCGATCGGATCCGCCGCGCCAGAGTTCTCACTCCCCGGTGTTGATGGCAAGACCCATTCGCTGTCGGAGTACTCGTCGAGCCGCGTACTCGCCGTCGTGTTCACCTGCAACCATTGCCCTGCGGCGCAACTGTACGAAGAGCGGCTGCGCAAGCTGGATGAGGATTACCGCGCGAAAGGCGTCCGGCTGGTTGCGATCAACAGTGATCATAGCCAGACCATTCCGTTCAGCGATCTCGCATACTCAGATGTCGGCGATTCGCTTGCCGATATGAAGGTGCGCTCGGAGCATCGGCGCATCCAGTACCCGTATCTCTACGACGGCGACGGACAAGCGATCGCGGGGAAATTTGGCGTCGACACCCTGCCGCAGATCTTTGTATTCGACGACCAGAGGAAGCTGCGATACGAGGGACGGATCGACGACAACGTGAACGCGTCGCTGGTCAAGAGCTACGACGCGTTGAATGCGATAAATGCGCTGCTCGCGGGCACGCCGGTGCCGAACGAGCGCACAGCAGTCGTTGGATGCAGATTACAGCCGGCGTCCAAAACGTCGCCGCGCCAGGAGGAACTGGCAAAGGTTGAAGGGGAGCCAGTGAACCTGGAGATGGCGGGCGAGGATGAACTGCACAAACTGCGGCCCAATCCAACCGGCAAGCTTCTGCTGGTGAATTTCTGGGCGACATGGTGTGGCCCGTGTGTCACCGAATTTCCCGAGTTGCAAACGACGTATCGCATGTATCGCAGACGTGGTTTTGACTTCGTTTCCGTCTCGTCCGACGACCCGGAGGACAAACCGAAGGTGATCGAGTTTCTGAAAAAGAACCATGCGTCCAGTAGGAACCTGCAGTTTGCGACTCCAGACACGTTCGGTCTCCAGGCGGCATTCGATCCCGCGATGCCGGCGGCTGTTCCATTCAGCGTGCTGATCGCCGCAAATGGCGACGTGTTGTTCCAGCAACTCGGTGAACTGGATTTTAAGAAGTTACGCAGGGCGATTCTTGCCAATTTGCCCGACGATAAAGAGCATCCCGGTATGCAGGCGCACTGGTCCGCGCAGTGATCCCGACTGGCAGCGCAGGGCTTAGCCCTGCCAGAGGAGACTTCATGAGCATCTCGAGCAAGCGACGCATTCTTGGTGTGCTAGCGATCTTGGCGGGCCTGATCACGTTCCGGCTGGTCACTCATGCGCAGGGCCAGCCACCCGCGAGGGGCCGCGGGATTCAGTCGGACCTCGAGCATCCGATTCTTTCGATTGGATCGCAGGCGCCGGATTTTGCGCTGCCGGGCGTTGACGGAAAGATTCACAAGTTGAGCGATTACAAGAGCGCGAAGATCCTCGCGATTGTTTTCGAATGCAATCACTGCCCGGTCTCGCAACTGTACGAAAGCCGCATCGAGAAGCTGTATCGCGATTACCGCAACAAGGGAGTCGCGTTTGTCGCGATCAATCCGAACAATCCGAAGTCGATCCGTTTGAACGAGCTTGGCTACACCGACGTCACCGACTCGCTCGACGAGATGAAAATCCGCACCGCTTACCGAAACATCGAATGGCCCTACCTCTACGACGGAGAAACGCAGGGCGTCTCGATCAGATTCGGTGTCGTCGCGACACCGCACATCTATCTGTTCGATCAAGCACGCAAGCTTCAGTATCAGGGGCGCATCGACGATAACCAGCGCGAGGAGCTAGTCAAGACCGAGGACGCGCGAAACGCGCTCGACGCGATGCTCGCGGGCAAACCTGTCCCGGTCACCGACACGAAGGCGTTCGGTTGCACGACGAAGTGGATGTCGAAGGCCACTGGCGTCGAAGAGGAGTGGGCAAAGATTCAGGCCGAACCGGTGAACGTCGATAAAGTCGGCGCCGACGACTTGAAGAAGCTTCGCGCGAACCAGACCGGTAAAGTACTGCTCGTGAATTTCTGGTCCACGAACTGTGCGCAGTGCGCCAGTCAGTTCTTCGATCTCGAGACCACCTATCGGATGTATCGATTGCGCGCCTTCGATTTCGTGACTGTGTCGACCGATCCGCCGGATCAGGCGCCGGCAGTCCTGGCGTTCCTGAAGAAGCAGTACGCGTCGAGTCCCAACAAGCAGTTCGCGTCAGCGGACGTCACGGGTCTTCAAGCGGCATGGGGAGCTCGCTGGAAGCCAGGCATGCCGTACACCGCGGTGATCGGGACGGACGGAAAGCTGCTCTACGAAAAGGAAGGCAAGATCGACATTCTCGAAGTGCGCCGCACCATCCTCGCGAACATGCCGGACACCAAGTCCTACATCGGGCAGCAGGCGTACTGGCAGAAGGCGGTGGCTGAGAAAACGAAGAAGTGATATTTCGCTGCTCGCTACCCGTGCTCGCTGCTCGGCGGACGAGGAGCGAGAAGCGAGAAGCGAGAAATTACATCCCTCGCGCGCCAATCCAAGTCTTGATCAGTGGGGACCGCGCGAGCGTCCCCGCCGTACGAAATCTGGGCCGTAAATCGTGTGTCCTAATGGCACACGTCTTGAGACGCTTCGCAGGATGGGCGTCTTCCCCCTCGCTGTGCTGATGGCCGCCGTTTGGTATTTCACGACACCAAAGGAACGTGATCGAGTCCGGCGGGCAGTGCTTGACCGCTTCGACGGCGTTTGGAGCGTCGTCACACGATACTGGCCGGCGCCGACACCCTTCGATGCGGCTCTCGCGGCCCGGACGCCGCGTCCGCTCGCGACGGTCACTATCCTTGCGTTGAACGTCGGCATCTTCCTGAGCATGCTGGCTGGCTCCGGCTCTCTGAGCGATCCCGCAACCCTTCTCGGCTGGGGCGCCAGCGTCGGGACGCGCACCGCAAACGGCGAATGGTGGCGCCTGGCGACCGCGATGTTCGTGCACGCGGGCTTCCTGCACATGATCATCAACGTTCTCGGCGTCGCACAGATCGGCCTGATTACCGAGCGGTTCTTCGGCTCCTTCGCGTTCGCCAACGCATATCTTGGTGCTGGGCTGCTCTTCGCTGTGGTGAGCCTGCTGCTGCACCCAATCGCGGTGACAGCCGGCGGATCGGCAAGCGTCTTCGCGATCTACGGAATGTTCGCGTCGATGCTGGTCGCGGGCTTGACCAAGCGCTCGCCATTCACCGTGCCACCGACGACACTGCTCAAGGTCGCGCCGCCGGCCGGGCTGTTTCTGCTGTATAGCTCCGGTGCCGGACATGCGGGTCTGGTCGAACTCTCCGGCCTGGCCGTGGGGCTCGCGTATGGTTTCATGCTCGCGAAGCCGACGCTCGTGGACGCGATGAATTCTTCGGCACAGCCTGACGCAGAACTCATTGACGAGCCGAAGCAGCAGCGGTCACAACCGGCGATATCGGCGCCGATGTTGAAGCGCACCGTATCCATCACCGCCGCGATCGTCATCGTCGCCATCGCGACCGGCATTCCGGTCCGCGGCGTGATTGACGTCCGTCCCGAGATCGCGCGCATTGCCGAAATCGAAGACAAGACGGCAAGCGCATACGACGGTGCCGTGCGCGAGTTCACCAACGGCCAGATGACATTGAAGGAACTCGTCGCCGTCATCGAACGCACGATCCTGCCTGAGCTCCGCACCGCGCAGACGCGTCTGAAATCGCTGCAGCACGTTCCACGCGAACAAGCGAAGCTCGTCGCCGAGGCCGACCAGTATTTCAAACTCCGAGAAGAGAGCTGGCAGGCACGCGCGGCCGGACTTCGGCGAAGCAGCCTGAAGGGAATGCGCTCGCCGGACGACACTGAGCGCGAAGCACGGGAAGTGCTCGATAACCTTCGAATCACTAATCCCTGATCACTGATCGTGAATCACTCATCCTGGAATCCGCGAATCCTCGAATCGAAGAATCGTCACGATTCAAGGATTAGCGATTCCCGATCAGTGATCAGTGATTAGCGATTCATTTGCCAAGATATTTGTTGAAAAAGGCTGCGATTTCCTCGAACGCCTCCTTCGTCTCCGGCGCGTTCGGGTCCCGCATGTACTGCGCGTGTGATTGTCCTTCGTAGACGTGCAGCTCGGCGACCACGCCGGCCTGCCGAAGCTTGCGGTGGACCCGCACCGTGTTGCTGAGGAGGAGGTCGCGCGTGCCGGTGGTCAGAATCGTCGGCGGGAAGCCATGCATATCGCCGTAGACGGGCGACAGCAGTGGATCCTTCAGATCGTGGCCGTTGGCATAGAGCTGCGCCATTTTGTCGCAACGTCCGTCGCTGCCGACGAGAACGTTGTCGACCATATAGTTGGTCGCGAACGAGTCGCCGGTGCCAGTCAGATCCGACATCGGAGTCCCCGGTGCGATGGCGGCAGGCAGCGCCAATCCTTCCTGCTTCGCGCGCAGGACCATCGAAAGCGTCAATGCACCGCCGGCCGATGTGCCGAAGATCGCCATGTTCTTCGCGTCCGTCGATTTCAACGCCCACTTCCATGCCGTGATCCCGTCGTCCAGTGCGGCGGGATAGGGCGCGTCGGGTGGCCGGCGGTAGTCAACCGATAGCACGCGGAAGTGGCCGAACCCGGCCATGTAGATCGCTTCGCTTGTCGCCGCTTCCCCCCCTTGCAGGACGTAGCAGCCGCCGTGCATGTGGACGAGCAGACGGTTGCGATTCTCCGGTGGAATCACCTGAGGCGTAACCATGAACGCGTTGACGCCGTTGACGGTGATGGCTTCGGTCTTGACGCCAAGGCGATCGCGGAGCGCCGGCAGGTTGCGGCCGGCCGAGGGGGCAGAGAGTGTCTTCCACTCTTCAGTGGTCGTTGGTGCGGTGTTCCAATTACCGGCTGGTGCGGCACCGATCATCGTCTGCATCTCGGGGCTGACCGTGTTGGGCACGGGAATCGTGCGCGCGGGTATGGCTCGAGGTTCCTTGCTGCTCGTCTGGGTGCTGACGTCGTCTGACACGGACAGAACAATAATCGCGGTCAAAACAAAAGAAAACCCGAGTGCAACTCGACGAAGCTGACGAAGCGGAATCGTCATGGCGTCTCCTCCGGTCCCGCACGGGCGCGTAAAAGTTGCGGTATCGTCTCACAACAAGTCCGAAATGCGTGAATCATGGGATCGATGCATCGAACGCGCGCAACAACTGGCAAATGCGGATGAAGCGACTCATCCGCTGTTGACCTTCTATAGCGCTTTGCTTGGTCTGCAAAAGGTGCTTGCTGCCGGGCTGACGGGTAATCGGAATGGTTCCCCAACCGGCGCTCTCGCTCACGATATCGAATTGCTCCGGCCTGGCATCTCCGCTTTTCTCGGGTCCATTGCTGCCGCGGGTCCGGAGCTTCTCGCGAAGCAGGCGCGGAGGTTGCTCGATGGTCCGCAAGCGGAGATCGACGATCTCCTCACCACCTGCTGGAACCGTCCCTCCGATCGACAGTTTTTTGCCAAGGCTGTCCTGCAACCGTATGCGCGTTTTCTCGCCGACGCCGGCGTCATGCCGGTCGATCGCGAACTGACGATGGCCGAGAATCGCTGTCCGTTCTGTGGTGGCGTGCCGCAGCTATCGATCCTCCACGGATCAGGGGGACCGCTCGAAGGAGGCGGACGGTCGGTGCTGTGTGCGACGTGCCTGACCGTGTGGCCTTTTCGTCGCGTCTTGTGCGGGTACTGCGGCGAAGAGGACGACCACAAGCTCGGCTACTTTCACTCGCCGGGACGTGATCATCTTCGCCTCGATGCGTGCGAGACCTGCCGGCACTACATCAAGACCGTTGATCTCACGCGACTCGGCATTGCCGTACCGCTTGTCGATGAGGTTGCGGGCGCAGCGCTCGACCTGTGGGCCCGCGAACAGGGATATTCAAAGATTGAGCTCAATCTCGTCGGACTGTAATCATGTTATCGTCAGTCCGATCGGGGCGCTCGGAGGCGTGTTGATGGACATTTCGCGCAGAGCATTCATCCAGACAACCCTTGCCGGAGGCGCCACACTTACAGCCTTCGGGTTCGATGTCACGCCCGTTTATGCGCAAGCCAGGACACTCAAGATCGCGCGGACGAGCGAAACGCGGAGCACCTGTCCGTACTGCTCGGTCAGTTGCGGCGTCATCATTCATACCCTCGGCGACAAGGCAAAGAACGCGGTGCCTCAAGTCGTGCACGTCGAAGGAGATCCCGATCACCCGATCAATCGCGGCACGCTCTGTCCCAAGGGCTCATCACTGCAGCAGGACATCCTCAACGATCGGCGGCTCCTCAAGCCGCAGGTCCGGCGGCCCGGTTCCGATCGCTGGGACGACATCAGCTGGGATCAGGCACTCGACGAGATCAGTCGTCGCGTGAAGAAGACGCGCGACGATACGTTCGTCGAACGCGACGATCACGGACGTGTCGTCAATCGCTGCGAAGGGTTCGCCTTTACCGGCGGCTGCACCGATACCAACGAGTTCAATTTTCTCGTCGTCAAGACGATGCGCAGCATGGGGGTCTGCTACCTGGAAAACCAGGCCCGGGTTTGACACGGGCCGACGGTCTCCAGTTTGGGGCCCACATTCGGACGCGGCGCAATGACCAACGGATGGATCGACATCAAGAACACCGACATGATGTTGATCATGGGTGGCAATCCGGCCGAGAACCATCCATGCGGTTTCAAATGGCCGGTTGAAGCCAAGCTGGAACGGAACGCGAAACTAATCGTCGTCGATCCGCGGCTGACGCGAACGGCGGCCAATGCCGATCTGTTCCTCCAGATTCGCGCCGGCTCGGATATCGCGTTCCTCGGCGGCCTGATCAACTACGCCATCGAGCAGGGACGCATCGCGCGCGACTACGTTGCCAACTACACGAATGCGTCGTTTATCGTCCAGGAAGGATTCAAGCTGCCCGAGGATGGCTTGTATTCCGGCTTCGATCCATCGACGCACGCGTACGACCGATCGAGCTGGAATTATGAAGCGGACGGGGGCGCGTCGCATTCTGGCAGAGGCGCCGCACCACGTCAGGAGCCGCGCGAGCTGCCGAAGCCGGAAGGAGGAGGACATCAGGCCGGCGGGCCGGCCGGGGCCAAGACCACGGCGAAACTTCCGGAAACCGTTGCCACCGATTCGACGCTCCAGCATCCGCGGTGCGTGTTTCAGCTACTCAAGAAACAGTATTCACGCTACACACCCGAGGTTGTTGAACGGATCACTGGAATTCCGAGGGACCAGTTCCTGAAGGCGGCCGATCTTTTCACGTCGATCCGAAAAGATGGGGACATGAAGAAGGCGGCAACCATCATCTATGCCGTCGGATGGACGCACCACACATTCGGCACGCAGATCATCCGTGCGGCTGCGATTCTCCAGCTGCTGATGGGCAACGTCGGCCGCGCAGGCGGCGGCGTCAACGCACTCCGCGGCCACTCGAACATCCAGGGTGCGACCGACATGGCGGGCATCTTCGACATTCTGCCCGGTTACCTGAAGATGGCCGCGCCAGACGACCTCGATTTCGCCACCTATCTGAAGCGGACGACACCGACCGCGTCAAAGCCCGCCGAATGGGATTCCTTCAATTACTGGTCGAACACGCCGAAGTTTGCCGTCTCGCTCCTCAAAGCGCTTTACGGCGATGCCGCAAGGAAGGAAAACGACTGGGCCTTCCATTACCTGCCGAAGATCGATCGCAACTATTCCTGGACGGAGATTTGGAATGGCATGCACGAGGGGCGGGTCAAGGGGATGTTCGCCATCGGCATGAACGGCGTGCAGATCGGGCCGGATACGCGGAAGAACATCGAAGCGCTGAAGAAGATTGACTGGCTTGTCGTCGGCGAAATCTATCCGGACGAGACGAGCGAGTTCTGGCGCGCTCCCGGCACGAGCGCGGAGGAAATGAAGAAGATCCAGACGACAGTGTATCGACTGCCGTGCGCCGGATTTGCAGAGAAGGATGGGAGCTTTACCAATTCCGCGCGATGGCTGCAGTGGAAGAACGTCGCCCTGCCGATGCCGGGCGATGCTCGGTTGGATCAGGACATTCTCGCGCAGATCTTCCTTCGCGTCCGCGATCTGTATCAGAAGGAAGGCGGGAAGTTTCCAGATCCGATTCTCAACCTCCGTTGGCCTTACACGAAACCCATGAACCCCTCGTTGTCGGAAGTCGCGCGCGAGGTGAACGGACAGGCGCTTGCCGATGTGACCGACGCGGCGACCGGTCAGGTCATCAAGGCTGGTCAGCAGTTGCCCGCCTTTTCGTTCCTGCGTGACGACGGCAGCACACTCTGTGGCAACTGGATCTACAGCGGCTGCTGGACTGAGGCCGGCAATCAGATGGCAAGGCGCGGCACCGAAGACCCTTCCGGCCTCGGTATCTATGCGAACTGGGGATGGTCGTGGCCGGCAAATCGCCGCGTGCTCTACAACCGCGCATCGTGCGATCCCGCAGGCAAGCCCTGGGATCCAACTCGGCGTCAGGTGTGGTGGAACGAATCGGCCGGCCGCTGGGTTGGCAACGATGTTCCCGATTTCAAGCCGGACTCGAAGCCGTCAGATCACATGGGACCGTTCATCATGAATCCGGAGGGGGCGGGCCGCCTGTTTGGACCGCTCACGGCTTTTCATGATGGACCTTTCCCTGAGCACTACGAACCGATCGAGAGCCCAATCGCGAATCCGCTGCATCCGCAACAGTCGAATAACCCGGTCGCGAGAAAACCGACGCAATCCGGCGAAAAGTACGGCGACCCGGGCAGCGGCTTCAACGTGATCTGCACGACGTATCGCCTCACCGAGCACTATCACTACTGGACGAAGAACAACCCGATGAACGTGCAGCTTGTGCCCGAGCCGTTTGTCGAGATCCCGATCGAGCTTGCGAACGACCTCGCGGTCAAAGGAGGAGACAAGCTGAAGGTGTCGAGCGCACGTGGATCGTACGTGGCGAAGGCGATGGTCACGCATCGGATCAAGCCGATGATGATCGATGGCAAGAACACCTATCAGATCGGCATTCCGATTCACTGGGGCTATCGCGGAATCGCCGAGGACGCAGGACGCACCGATCTTGATTCCGCCAACATCCTCAGTCCGGCAGTGGTCGATCCCAATGCCTATACACCGGAGTTCAAGGGCTTTTTGGTCAAGGTGGAGAAGGCCTGAATGCCGAGCGGTACTCTTCAGATTCGGGCCATCTCCGGCCACTCCGGCGCGGTGCCTGGCGCCGGCGCGCACCGCGAAGAGGAGGTGTGCAAGTACATCGACGTCACGACATGCATCGGCTGCAAAGCCTGCGAGGTCGCGTGTGTTGAATGGAACGACATGCCGTTCGCGCAGACGACCTTCGACAACACCTATCAGACGATGCCGTCGACAGCGTGGAACTTCTGGAATCTGATCAAATTCAACGAGCATCCGCGCGACGACGGCTCGATGATGTGGACGATGCGCAAGGACCAGTGCATGCACTGCGAGGATCCTGGATGTCTTCGCGCGTGCCCGGCCGACGGCGCCATCGTCCAATACAGCAACGGCATTGTCGACTTCAATCAGGAGAACTGCATCGGATGTCAGTATTGCGTTTCCGGATGCCCGTTTGATATTCCGAAATTCAATTCGACGACGAAGAAGGTGTATAAGTGCACGCTCTGCTCGGATCGGGTCGGACAGGGCCTCGAGCCAGCGTGCATCAAGGCGTGCCCGACCGGATGCCTGAAGTTCGGCACGAAGGTCGACATGGTTGCGCTGGCGGAGAAGCGCGCGGCGCAGTTGCGTGAGCAATCAGGGTTGCCGAATGCGGGCGTCTACAATCCGTCTTCGGTGAGCGGCACGCACGTCGTTTACGTTTTGCACGACGCGACGAAGCCGGAGATGTACGGCGGCCTGCCTGCGAATCCGACAATCCCTGCGACATTCACGATGTGGAAGCGTCTGGCGAAACCGGTTGGTCTGTTCATGGCCCTCGTCGCCGCGCCTGTGGCATTCTTCCACTACATCGCGGAAGGTCCAAAAGAGGCGCAGCCGCCGTTGCCAGGGGAGCACGAAAAATGACGACGGCCGTCGAACGGTTCGATGACGAGGCGCGCCGACGGGTCAATGCGCACGGGCGCACGACGGTTCATGAGAACCAGCTGTTGCGTCATCCGGTCTACACCCGCGTGCTGCACTGGTCAGTTGCCGTTTTCTTTCTGCTTGCGTTTTTTTCAGGCTTTGCGCTCTACACCCCGTGGCTCTTCCACGCGCTGACGCCGATATTCGGCGGCGGGCCGACGACGCGGTTGCTCCATCCCTGGTTCAGCCTCGGTTTCGTCATCGTCTTCGCGCTGCAGCTACTCAACTGGCTCGATCCGATGTGGTGGACGCCGGCCGATTCCCGATGGCTGAAGCGAATCAAATCGTACGTGTCGAACGAAGAGGCGGTGGAAGCGGAAGATGTCGGCTTCTTCAACGGCGGTCAGAAGATGTACTTTTGGACCATTGCCGCCTGCGCCGTCATCTTTCTGCTTACGGGTCTACCACTCTGGTTTCCCGGCTTGTTTGGTCGCCTCATCGTCGCCATCAGTTATGTGCTTCACGACATCTCCGCGCTGCTGATGCTGGTTGGATTCATCGTCCACATCTACGAGAGCACCGCGCAGCAGCCGGGCACATTCCAGGCAATGACGCGCGGTGTCGTGTCGCGGCGGTGGGCGTGGACGCATCATCCGGCGTGGTATCGACAGGCCACGGGACGCGATCCGCGGGCTGATTACGAACGCGCCCGGGCCGAGTCCGATCGACACTGACTTTATGGTGACGCGGCGTCTGCCGGTACGCGTCACGCTGATCGCGGTCGCGGCGGCGACGCTGACCGTTGCGCGAGGCGAACAGAAGCCGCCCGCATCGCCCCAGGTTCAATTCCGCAACGTCGCTACGACCGCTGGTCTCCGTTTCACTCACAGCGACTCACCGTCCGGCAGCAAGTATTTCGTCGACAGTGCGCCTGGTGGTCTTGCGGTGTTCGACTACAACGGCGACCGGCGCCCGGACATCTTCTTCACCAATGGCGCGGCGACTCCTTCTCTCGAGAAAACGTCAGACCTCTATTCGAACCGCCTTTATCGAAACGACGGCAACCTGCGCTTCAGCGATGTCACCGATGCAGCCGGAGTCAGAGGGGTCGGTTACGCGATGGGCGCTGCGGCGGGCGACTACGACAACGACGGCGACATCGATCTGTTCGTCGCCGGCGTCCGCCAGAACCAGTTGCTGCGAAACCGCGGCGACGGCCGATTTGATGACGTGACCAGACAATCGGGCATCACAAGCGGGGAGTGGGGAGTCGCAGGGGGGTGGTTCGACTACGACAACGATGGCCGGCTCGACCTGCTGGTTGTGAACTACGTTCAATGGTCAGTCGAGGCCAATCGATCGTGTGGTGACGAAGCACGCGGCGTTCAAATCTTTTGCGACCCGCGCGTGTTCAAGGGCCTGCCGAATCGTCTGTACCGAAACAAGGGGGACGGGACCTTCGAGGATGTCTCCGCGAAGTCTGGGCTGCTCGCGCATGTTGGCAAAGGCATGAGCGCGGCGTTTGCCGATTTCAATCACGACCGACGACTGGACATATTCGTCACCAACGATACCGTGCCGAACTTCCTGTTCAAGAACAACGGCGACGGCACCTTCGTAGAGGATGCACTCATGGCGGGCGTGTCGGTGACCAACTCCGGCCGCCCGATCTCGAGCATGGGCACCGATGCGCAGGACTACGACAACGATGGCTGGCCTGACGTTCATTTCACGGCGTTGACGGGAGAGACTTTTCCGCTGTTTCGTAACGACGGCCACGGCGCGTTTATCGAGGAAACGCAGTCGAGTGGGCTCGGTCGATTGACGGTCAAGCTGTCGGGCTGGTGCTCGATCCTCGCCGACATGGACAACGACGGATGGAAAGACATCTTAACCGCGAACTCTCACGTCAACGCGCGGATCGGTGACTTTCAGTCGATCGCGTTCAAGCAGACCAACAGTCTCTTCTTGAACGATGGCCGCGGGCACTTTGATGATGTCTCGAACGCGTCAGGTTTGGGTAACGCGGTCGCAGCGCATCGCGGCTGCGGAGTCGCGGACTTCGACGGCGATGGACGCGTGGACGTGGTTGTCCTGACGCTCGGCACGCCGGTGGAGCTGTGGCAGAACGTCAGTGCCACGACCAATCACTGGCTGATTATTCGATTGGTTGGAACCAAGTCAAATCGTGACGGCATCGGTGCCATCGTCCGCGTCGGCAATCAGGTGCGGACGATGACGACGGCGATGGGCTACGCATCTTCATCGCACGCGGGCCTCCCCTTCGGCCTCGGGAGTTCGAGCGGTTCCACACGCGTTGAAGTGGAGTGGCCGTCTGGAGCGAAGCAGGTGATCGAGGATGTGCAGGCGGATCGCGTGGTTGAGATTGTTGAAAAGTGAGGAGCGAGCAGAGGCGATCGCGTCGTCACAGCTTCAAGTTGAAAATCGGATCTTGCGTCCGCCGCGGCAGAGAGCGTCACCACGTGAGTGTCGGCGACGTATCCGCTCTTCTTTGCTCGCATCTCGATCTGGTATTCTGCTGCGCCGGCGCGGCCAAGATTGCGGATCTCCAGCCGGTAAACTCCATCGGCGTCGGCGATCGCACCGTCACCGCGATCTCCCCACACCTCGGCGAGCCCCTTCCATTCGACCTCGGCCCAGGAAATTGGCTGCCCGCTCACGGTGTCGCGTACGACGCCGCTTACGACCGCCGACACAGTCGGCGTCGGCGTCGTTATGGGTACCGTCGGAGCACCGGATCGCAAGTCGCATCCGCACGCGATGACCAGGGAGACGATTATTGCGTGCGTTCTCATGAAGACCCCACTTGCCGGCCCCACCAGGGCTCTGAGTTGGCTCCCGTCCTGTCGTTAATTGAAAACTACGGCTCGGAGGGTAGAAGAGCCATGAAGAAGGGATGGGAATTGGCTTGGGTTTTTATTGGGTGTCTTTTTGCGCCTGGGAGGAGTCGATCGGCGCAGGTCGCCCGCCTAGCGTCGTGTGCCCGGACCGTACAAAATGCGTCCGGGGCGCGCCGCAGTGACAGCGCCGTTGTCGAACACAACTTCGCCGTTGACCACGACCAGCGAGACGCCTTCCGAGTACTGGTGGGGCTGTTCGAACGTCGCCCGATCGCGAACCGTTTCGGGGTCGAAGACGGTGATGTCGGCTTTCAGACCTTCTCGAAGAACACCGCGATCGGCCAGTCCCAGCCGCTGGGCGGGGAACGAGGTCATCTTTCTGACGGCGTCTTCGAGCGTGATGACCTTCAGCTCACGCACGTAGCGGCCGAGCACGCGCGAAAAAGTGCCGTAGTTGCGCGGATGCGGACTGCCTTGTCCGAACACCGGAATCCCGCCGTCCGACGCGATCATCGTCGCCGGGTGACGGAGTACACGCTGCAGATCCTGCTCGTCAATGGCGTGGTAGATGCCTCCGCATCCTCCTCGCTCGATGAGCCACAGAACTGTTTCTGCCGCATTCGGCAGCGTCGACTCGAGACCACGGGCCTTCGTCACGTCGCCGAGCCGTTTACCGTCGAGCGATGGATCCCACTGGCAATGTGAGAGCTGGACGTTTTGCGGATCGCCGCCACCCCGCGCATCGCGCAGAAGCGCGATCGTATCGGCCAGGATCTCTCGGCGTGAAGCAGCGTCCTGAATTCTTTTCAGCGTCGCTTCTCGCCCTCCCTCGAGCGCCCATGACGGCAGGAGCGCCGCCGCAATAGAGGTCGCGGATGCGGTGTACGGGTATTGATCGATCGTCGCATCAACACCGCGCGCCCGCGCCTCGTCGATCAATCGAAGCGTGTCCACGGTCTTGCCCCAGCTCGCCTTGCCAATGATCTTGTGGTGTGTGACCTGGGTGGGCAGTCCTCCTTTTTCGCCGATTTCGATCGTCTCGCGCACGCTGTCGACGACGTTCGTGGTTTCTTCGCGCATGTGCGAGATATGAATCCCTCCGAGCGAACCGGCAACCCTGGCGAGCTCGATGACTTCCGCCGTCGGCGTGAACGTGCCGGGCACATAGAACAGTCCGGTGCTCAAGCCGAATGCACCGTCTGCCATGCCCTCGCGAACCAGCGATCGCATCCTGTCCACTTCATCGGGAGTCGCCTGGCGGTTGATCAGGCCGATGACCGACTCACGCACCGATCCCTGACCGATCAACGTGCCGAAATTCACCGTGACGTGTGCGGCCGCGACCTTTTCGAGAAACGGCTTAATCGGAATGGGCGACGAACCGTCGGGTCCTTCGATGATGGACGTGACACCCTGACGCAGATAGTTCTCGGCCGTCGGCACGTCGAAAATGGTCGTCCGCGCGTGCGAATGGATGTCGATGAAGCCGGCAGCGATCACCTGTCCGCGCGCGTCGATCGTGCGGACAGCCGGCGCGTCGATTCGATACGCGATCCGGGCGATCGTGTCGCCGTGCAATCCGACGTCGGCGCGATACCAGGGACTACCCGTCCCATCGACAATTCGGCCGTTCTTGATCAGGAGATCGAACGGCAGTTCCTGTGCGCGAGAGCCAACTGCAGCCGCAGCGAGAGCGGTGGCACCGACGGTGAGAAATCGCAGAGCGTGCATGGCAAGTGACTCGCGCATATACGGATGCGACAGACCGGCGATCGTTTTCGCCTCCCCCCGAAGCGCGCCCGCCGGTCGGGATCAATCGAGAGGTTCGTCCTAAGCTCAACAATTATGTGGGGGGACCGATCCCATCGACGTCACCATATATCTAAAGAAGCGCCGCCGCCGTCTGCTGGCTCGCATGGGACGCTGAAATAGTCCTATACTGCTGTGGCCGCGGATGCCAAAGAGAGGTCGCACGCATGACAACACTGCCGTGGAGCACCTGAGTGCTCTGTGCAGGGAGGCCGAGGAGCTGCGCCGCGCCGCTGAGGAACTCTGCGAAACCTTGACCATTCGGCTCGAGGAATCCCGCGCGCGTCATCGAAAGAATGTCGCCGCCGACCGGCCGCGACGCGAGCCTCGGCAGAAGCAGTAACCCCAGCGACACGTCACACTGAGGAATCCCACCGAACCGTGTGATCGTCGGCCTGTCTGGTAATCATCACTCGCGCTAAGAGCGGACGGTGATCACGCGGCCGCACCATGACGTTCCGTTCGATGCCGAGGTTCGGGCCGAGGGCCGCGAGTTTCGCTTGGTTTCTGGTCAGATATTCAGTAAGAGTTTCTCGCTCGCGATGACATACGCCATTCCGCCACTCCCGGACATAATCGACACACCGAGCAGCAGATACCGACGGCGTGAGATGTTCCGGCAGCGACGTAAAGCGGCGATGCGCAGGAAGACGCATCGGCTAGTACGTGAAACGGCATTGAAAATCAGCTGACTTCAGCGTGTTAGACTTCGCACCCATGGTCGACGATGACGAGAAGCTCGCCCTCGACACACAACGACTGGAGGTGTACCTGACAAGCCTTCAAGCGGAGGTCGAGGCCAAAGTTCGTCGGGTTAATCGGTTCCGTGAGCAAATGCGTCAACTCGACGGCAGTCTGTCTGCGAAAATGAACGTGGTCCAACGGGAACGTGCCGCCCGAGCACTAATCGCACAAGTGAATCAGATGCTCGAAACCAACATCGTCGTGCGCGAGCTGCTAGTAGACCTCCGCAGCGCGGCGAAGGCGGTGCTGGACGATCTCGAGGAGAACTAACGAGCGGGCACGATTGGAGTGCTCACGCATACGGATGTGTTCGGGCGGTTGCGTATGGAATACATCGAACTCCAGGCCTGTCGTGTCGGTGCTTCATTCAACGCACGAAAAAATACTTCGCAGATGCCGGCGACCGCGTTGAGGCGAGGGATAAGATGATGACGCAGAGCAAGTAATAGCGAGCGTTAGACGTACTTAAGGCGTGGTTGTCCTATGAGCACACTCCACAACTTGACCCTCCGAACGGCGACTGCGGTGGGTCGGCTCGCTGAGCTGCAGCGTCGCGCCGAGAGGATTACTGAAAACCGCTTGCCCATCACGAGGACTGCTCTCGCGGAACTCTCGACGGCTCTCGAGGAACTGCAGGTAGCGAACGAAGCGCTCCAGGGCCAGGTCGATGAAGTGACTGCATTGCGCATGTCCGCGGAGGATGCGCTCGCTACGGTCGACGAGCTCGCGGAGGCCCTGCCGATCGCAGCTCTGTGGACCGATTCCGGTGGAGTCATCGACAAAGGGAACGACGCCGCGTCCCAGTTGCTCAATGTGGGCAAGCACCATCTGGTCGGCAAGCCACTGATGCTATTCATTACCGATCGCGGCGTACTATTCGGCGCGCTGCGATGCCTCTGTGACACGCCCCATGTGACAGCCGTCGATGTGGAGATTACCGTCCGACCGCGCAAACGTCGCCCCCGCAAGATGAAGCTGGCCGGTCGAAAGCTTGAGCACCGCACGGGGTGTTTATGGTTCTTCCACGGTCCGCAGCTGTTGACGGAGGAGGAGGTCACGACGTTAACGCTCGTGCGTGAGACATAATCTGCGGCGCCGTCTACTTCGGCGCCGTAATCACATTCTTCGCCGCCGCCGCCCGCCGCTCCTCGTCAGCCTTTCGTAACTCCTCCGACCGCGTCAAGAGGGGCGCAGCTTTGTCGCGCTGTCCGGTGGCTGAGTACGCCCGTGCGAGCTGCATGTGCAGGCTGCCATCAGAATCCGTGTTCAATTGTTCCTCGATTAGCGGAATCGCTGCAGGGTAGTTGGCCGTCTGGAAATACGCGCGGCCGAGCGCCAGCTTCACCCTGATGTCATTGGGATTGCGCTCCACGAGCTTTTCCAGAATCGGCACGACCTCGTCGGCGCGCTGCAGTTGCGACAACGCCTGCGCCTTCAGCATCAGTAGCCTCACATCGTCGGGGTACGCCTGCAGCAACGGCGTCAACGTGGTGAGGGACATTTCGTAATCCCGCGCCGAGTAGTAGGCGGAGGCGAGTTGGTACTGCAGTTCGGGCTGTCGATCGTTGAGGCGAACCGCCGCCTTCAGTTCCTCTACGGCTTCGGTGTAGCGCTCTTGCGCTTGAGCCACGGCTGCGCGGATGGATCGACGTTCGACGGAATCCGGCAGGGTATCGAGATGCTTGAACGCGGCAAGTGCGAGCTCGTTAGCGGCGCGGGCGGTCCAGTACCGCGCTTCGGGGTCGGAGGTCTTGATCGCCGCGTCGAGCGACGAGCCGTACCGCCCGGCGCGAAATTCGCACAGCGGCCGCCGCGCGTTGCAGTCAGCGGCGCCCATATGGATCTTCGCGCGTTCAGTTGCTGCCCATTGCCTGTGCCCCGTGCGCTCGTAAATCTCGGCGACAGAGTCATGGATGGTGACCATTGAGGCGAGCGATTCCTCCGCCGCGCGGTACAGCGTGAACGCATCGGTGAGATGGCCGTTGTCGAGCAACGCGTCGGCGGAGAGGAGCGCGCGCCATGGTCCGTCCGAGGGACGCGTAAACGTCGACAGCGCATTCTCCTTGACCGCGTTGTAGGCCTGTCCCAGGTCGTACCAGACACGCGGATTGCGTGGTGCCGTTGCTGCCGCCGCGCGGAGTTGCGCGACGGTGTCGATTGCGGTCAAGTTTTGGTTGTGAGCGACTGCCGCCACGACGGCGATCGACGCCGCCGACAGGAGCCCGTGGATCATGGCGCGATGTAGGTCGTCTTCACCGTCGTGTAGAACTCGGCCGCGTAGCGGCCCTGCTCGCGCGGGCCGTAGCTCGATCCCTTGCGGCCGCCGAATGGCACGTGATAGTCGACGCCGGCAGTCGGCAGGTTGACCATGACCATCCCGTACTGCGCATGCCGCTTGAAGTGCGACGCGTGCTTCAAGGAGCTGGTCACAATGCCCGATGACAGGCCGGTATCCGTGTCGTTTGCAATCGCGAGCGCCTCGTCGTAGTTCTTCGCGCGGATGACGCAGGCGACCGGCCCGAAGATCTCCTCGCGCGAGATGCGCATCGAGTTGTTTGCCTCGACGAACAGTGTCGGCGCCATGTAATAGCCATCCGTCGCGCGCTTCAAACGATCGCCGCCAGCCACGAGTCGCGCACCTTCGCGCTGACCCACGCCGACGTATTCGAGGTCCGTATCGAGTTGCGGCTGTTCGACGACGGGGCCGATTTCAGTTCCAGGCGTAAGCGCGTTGTCCACTTTCAACGTGGAGAGCCGTTGCGTGATCGCCTCGACGAATCGATTGTGAATGCCCTCGGTGACGATGAGGCGGGACGACGCCGTGCAGCGCTGACCAGTCGAGAAGTAGGCGCCCTGGACCGCCACGTTGACGGCGGTTGCGAGGTCCGCATCGTCGAGTACCACGAGCGGGTTCTTGCTCCCCATCTCGAGCTGAATCTTCGCCATGCGCGCGACCGCCTTCTGCGCGATGCTGCGGCCCGTCTCCATCGATCCGGTAAAGCTCAGTGCCGTCACGTCGGGATGATTCACGATCGTCTCGCCGACGACCGATCCCGATCCCATGACAAGATTGAAGACGCCAGCCGGAACGCCCGCGTTGGCAAGGATCTCGGTCAACGTCCACGCACAACCAGGTGTCCACTGCGCGGGTTTGAACACGATCGTGTTGCCGAAGGCGAGAGCCGGTGCAATCTTCCATGCCGGGATGGCGATCGGGAAGTTCCACGGCGTAATCAGCCCGACGACGCCGATTGGTTCGCGCGTGATCTCGACGTCAACGCCCGGCCGCACTGACGGGACGTTTTCCCCGGTGAGCCGCAGCACTTCGCCGGCGAAGAACTTGAAGATGTGAGCGGCGCGGACCGTTTCGCCGACTCCTTCGGGAAGCGTTTTTCCCTCTTCACGCGACAGGAGCCGTCCGATTTCATCTTTGCGCGCCAGGATGTCAGAGCCGACCTTGTCGAGCAGGTTGGCGCGCTCCTGGATCGATCCAATCGACCACGCGGGAAACGCGCGCTTGGCCGCGTCAATCGCCGCAGTCGTCTGCGCCTTGTCAGCGAGCGCATACTCGCCGATGACATCACCCAGATCCGATGGATTCCGATTCGGCGACCATGACGATCCGGTCACCCATTCGCCGTTGATGTAGTTGTGAAATTGATTTGACATGATTACTCCGAGAGGCCTTGTCTTGCCGTAGGACGGGTCGATCCGGTCACGAAGTTCTTTAGACCCGGCCTAGGGCGAAGGCGGTTAGACCTGGCCTTTTGCAACTGCGGCGAGCAGCCCACGCTGCGCGAGATTGTTCATAAGAGCCACCGCACCAAAATTCCACGGCGCAATGCGGTCCGTGTGATTGACACGATTCACAAGGGCACCCAGCGCCGGCGTGGACACGGTGACGATATCGCCCACCGCGTGCGTGAATCCCTGGCCTGGAGCAAAGCGATCAATTGTCGGCGCGAACATCGTTCCCAGGAACAACATCATGCCGTCGGGGTATTGATGATGTCGCCCCATTGCGTGCTCGACGAGGTCGAGCGGATCGCGGCTGATCTGGGACATCGAACTCTGCGCCGTGAATTCGAATCCGTCCGGCCCCTTGACGTGCAGCGCCACATCGCACTTCCGCACGTCGTCGATCGTGAAGTGATCGTCGAACAGCCGAATGAACGGTCCGATCGAACCGGAAGCGTTATTGTCTTTCGCTTTGCCGAGCAATAGCGCGCTCCGTCCCTCGAAATCGCGCAAGTTCAGATCGTTGCCGAGGGTTGCTCCCATCACTCTGCCGGAGCTGTTCACGGCGAGCACAATCTCCGGTTCCGGATTGTTCCACTCCGATTTTGGATGAATGCCGATATCGGCGCCGGTGCCGACGGCAGACATCGGTTGTCCTTTGGTGAAGATCTCTGCGTCAGGTCCGATGCCGACCTCGAGATACTGCGACCAGACGCCTTGCGCGATGAGCGCGTCCTTCACGGCTTGCGCTTGCGAAGAACCAGGGCGGATGTCTCTGAGATTGTTCCCGATGACGGCGATGATCGCCTGCCGGACGGATTCAGCTTTGCTGGCATCGCCACGGGCTTGTTCCTCAATCACCCGTTCGAGTAGGCTCGCCACGAACGTGACGCCGCTCGCCTTGATCGCTTGCAGATCGCACGGCGCAAGCAGCCACGGTGCGCGCGGATTCCGAGTCTCTTCATTCGAGTTGCCAAAGACGTCGTTGAACGATCCGACTGGCGGGAGACCCCGCGCCGCGCGAATCGTCGCGACGGGATCGGCCAGCTCGAGTAGCTGGCTGCACGTGGGCGCAACCGTCGAGAGATCGAAAAGGTCGTCATTCTGGACGCAGACCAGGGCCGGGCCTTCGAGATCCGGGCGCCAGAGGCGGCCGACGAGCGTTGCGCGTGAGTGATCGTCGGGGAGACACGGGACCGGACTCAGCCAATGCATCATGACTTTGAGGATATATCTTTTCCCTCGTCCCTTTTCCCTTTTCCCTTTCCCTTCTATACTCATCGACGCTTTCGAGCAGCCGTGGACAATGCGCACGCCTCTCGCGCGCGCTTTCTCAAGGACGTGCATGTCATGCTCAAGCGGTTTCGGTTCGGCCTTGTTCTCTGCGCATTTGTAATCCTCGCCTCCGCTAACACCCTGTTCGCCCAGGAATCGCGCGGGACGTTACAGGGCCGCGTCACTGATTCGAGCGGCGCGGCGGTGCCAGGCGCGACCGTCGAAGTGCTGAACCTTGCGACCGGCGTCGTGGTCACGAGCGTGACCAACGAGCAAGGAAGTTATCGCGCGCCGTTGTTGAATCCCGGCAACTACCGCGTGACGGTGAGCCTCACGGGGTTCAACAAATTCGTCAGCGATCAGATCGAGCTGCACGTCGCCGATGTGCTGACGGTCGACGCAACGCTGAAAGTCGGATCGCTCTCCGATGAAGTGACGGTCACCGCCACTGCCGCGACGGTCGATCGTACGACCGCTGAACTCGGCCAGGTCGTCGATGCACGGCGGATCGCCGAGTTGCCGATTCGCGAAGGAAGTCCTGTCGAACTCGTCATCCTGGCGCCGGGCGTCACCGTCACGACCGATCTTCGATCGCGCAAGGCAGCGTTCAACAACGGGCTTTCACAGTTCTCGACCGACGGTGTGGGCGAGAAGAAGAACGATTTCACCATCGACGGCGTATCGAACGTCGCCAACGATCGCGTCGCCTACAGCCCGCCGTCGGCATCAGTAGAAGAATTCAAGATCCACACGACTTCGTACGACGCGGCGATTGGCAACACGATGGGCGCGGTGGTGAATCTGGTGACGAAGAGCGGAACCAACGCGCTGCATGGACAGGCCTATGAATGGTTCCGCGGCGCCGCGCTCGATGCCAAAAACTACTTCGACCGGATCAACAACCGGCCGAAGCGCGATTACGAGGACAACCGATTCGGAATTGCGGTAGGCGGCCCGATCCGCGCGAACCGCACGTTCTACTTCGGCAACTTCGAGGCGAATCCATTCCAGGTGCCGTCGCCGAATATCGTGACCGTGCCGACCGCGAAAATGCGAAACGGCGATTTCTCCGATCTGCTCGCCCTCGGTCCGCAATATCAGATTTACAACCCGTTCACCACTCGACCGAGTCCGACGACTCCGGGTCGCTTCGTGCGCGATCCGTTCCCCGGCAACATCATTCCGGCCGGCCTGATCGATCCGGTCGCCAAGAAGATCATGGACTTCTTCGCGCTGCCGAATCAGACAGGCACGGCCGACGGACAGCAGAATTATCAAAACCCGACTGCCGTGGCATTCGAGACCTATTACACGGCCACGGGCCGGGTCGATCACAACTTCTCTTCGAAGCACCGCCTTTACGGCCGATTCAGCTGGGACTTCTGGGAAGAGGAGAAGGACGACCGGTTCGACAATATCGCGACGGGAATTTTCCTGAATCGGAAGAACCGCATTCTCGGTATAGACGATGCCTACAACATCAGGAACAACGTGCTGCTGAATGTTCGCGGTGGCTTTACACGCCAGATGTTCCCGGAGCGGCGTCGCAGCATGCCCTTCGATCTCGCGAGTCTCGGTTTTTCGCCGACTCTGGTCGCACTCGCACCGCAGAATGCGTCGTTTCCTTTCGTCAACTACGACGGCTTCCAGGACTTCGGCGTCTCGGAATCGGGGGATGGGTGGTTCACCACCGATGTGTACTCGATCACCGGCAGCGCGATGTGGCTGGTCGGCGGGCACAACATGAAATACGGTGCCGAGTACCGCAAGTACATCGAGGATTCCAGCCGCTTCTCCACCGCGTCGGCGCCGCAGCTCAACTTCAGTAATACGTGGACGCGGGGACCGCTCGATAATTCTGCGGCGGCACCGTTCGGTCAGGACTTCGCGTCATTCCTGCTGGGATTGCCAACCGGCGGCACGATGAGCCGGCCGGCCGCCTATCGTGAAATGAGCGCGGTTACGTCGCTGTACGCGGGCGACGATTGGCGCGTGCATGCCAACTTGACTCTCAATCTCGGTGTGCGCTGGGAGATCGAGCAACCGCTGACCGAAGCGGACGATCGTTACGTCAGCGGATTCGATTTCACCACGCCTCCGCCGATGGCCGCCGCCGCTGAAGCCGCGTACGCGCAGAACCCGATTTCCGAAATCCCACCGGGCCAGTGGAAGGTTCGCGGTGGTTTGCTGTATCCGGACACAGGCGGACCGAAGAAGGCGTGGGATCTGAATGCGACCAACATCATGCCGCGCCTTGGCTTCGCGTGGCTCGCGACGCCGAAGACGTCCGTGCGCGGCGGCTATGGCGTCTTCTTTGACGTTCTTGGCACGAACCGAATCACGGTGAACCAGGTCGGGTATTCGCGTGACACGGCCCTTACGCCGTCAACCGACAACGGACAGACCTTCCGCGCAACTCTCGCCAATCCCTTCCCGGATGGACTGCTCGAACCCGTTGGTTCTTCGCTTGGCCTGATGACGAACGTCGGTCTTGGCGTGAGCTTTCCGTATGTCGGCGAGGTAAGCAATCCACGCACTCACCGCTGGTCGCTTGGCATTCAACGTGAGTTGCCATGGCAGATGCTGATCGAAGCGACGTATGTCGGTTCTCACTCCGAACATCTGCCGGTGCTGCGTCAGTTGAATCCGATTCCCCAGCAGTATCTGTCAACGTCGCCGGTGCGCGACGATGTGACGAACAACCGATTGTCGCAGCAGGTCCCGAACCCGTTCGTCGGACTTGTTCCGACCGGTCTGACCGGCGCGAACGTTTCGCGCAGCCAGCTCCTTCGTCCGTATCCACAATTCACGTCGGTGCAGGCAACCGAGACAATTGGACAGGGCGACTACAACGGGCTCCAGGCTAGGGTCGAGCGACGCATGGCGAACGGCTTCACGGTGCAGATGGCCTATGCATGGTCGCGGTCGATGACCGAAACTGGCTACGTGAACGACTCTGACACCGCGCTGGAACGCGTGATCAGTCCATTCGATCGCGAACACACATTCGTCGCGAGTGGCCTTGTCGAAGTGCCCTACGGCCGTGGACGCCATTGGGGAAACGGCGCATCGGGTGTGACGAATGCGTTGCTCGGCGGATGGCAGGTCGGGTACATCTTCAAGGCGCAGAGCGGAGCGCCTCTTGGTTTCGGCAATTTCCTGTTTGCCGAGGGCATGGGCGTGGACGACATCATGGCCGACGATCCGTCCGTCAATCAGTGGTTCAACGTGAACGCGTTCAACCGCGTGTCGTCACAGCAACTCGTGTCGAACGTCCGCACGCAACCCAGCCGTTTCCAGGAAGTGCGCGGGCCCGGCTACGAGGTCCTCGATTTGAGTCTCTTGAAGAACGTCGGGCTCGGCGGGTCGCGTCAGCTGCAGTTCCGCGTCGAAGCCTACAACGCGCTGAACCGTGCCAACTTCCAGAACCCGAACACGACGACCACCAGCACGGCGCTCGGCACGATCACCGCGCAGAACGGGCTGCCGAGGCAGTTGCAGCTCGCGGTGAAAGTGAGTTTCTAGACAGCTCTCAGCTCACAGCTGTCAGCTCTCAGCCTTAAAGCTGAGAGCTGACGGCTGACGCTGATAGCTAATGCGACTTGCTTCCGGCCCCCCGTGCCGCTATTCTCACGGCCGTAATCACATCCCAGTCATCCGAGGAGCCACAAATGTGGAGCCGTAGGCGCTTTCTCGAGAGCCTTGCCGCGACGCCGGTGGTCGGGAATCTCGTTGGCATGCGGCGCGGTCTAAAGACCGCGCCCTACACAATCGAGGAGACCGCGCCCGGTGCGTCGGATGCGATGCCAGGTGCAGGGCCGGGTCTTGAGACCTCGCCGGAAGCATCAGCAGGCAAGAATGGTCGCGACTACTTCAAGGAACTCGGCGTCCGTCCGTTCATTAATGCCGCCGGCACCTACACCGCGATGACGGCGTCACTGATGCTGCCCGAGGTGATGGACGCGATCAATTACGCGTCGAAGCATTACGTCATGCTCGACGAACTGCACGATCGGGTCGGCGAGCGCATCGCCACACTCGTTCGGGCAGAGGCAGCGATGGTCACGTGCGGTGCCGCGTCGGCGTTGACTCTTGGTACTGCCGGCGTCCTCACCGGCACCGACCGGCAGAAGATCAGCGAGGTGCCGAATCTCGCGTCGATGAAGAGCGAGGTCATCATCCAGAAAGCGCATCGATTTGGATACGACCGCGCATTGCGTAATTGCGGCATTCGTTTCGTTGAAGTCGAAACGCGGGACGATCTCGAGCGCGCAGTGACCCCCCAGACCGCGATGATGCTCTTCTACAACAACAACAACCGGGAAGGGCGCATCCAGGATCAGGAGTTTGCCGAGCTCGGAAAGAAGCACGCCATTCCAACGATGAATGACGCCGCCGCTGACGTACCGCCGCTGGAGAACTTGTGGAAGTACACGGCGATGGGATTCGACCTCGTCGCATTCTCAGGCGGCAAAGGGCTTCGAGGTCCGCAGAGCGCCGGCCTGCTGCTTGGGAAGAAACCGCTGATTGCCGCGGCGCGAATGAATGGATCACCAAACGGCAATGCGATCGGCCGCGGCATGAAGGTCAATAAAGAAGAAATGCTGGGCATGCTCGCCGCGATCGAACTGTTCGTGTCGAAGGACCACGCGAAAGAAGGGCTCGAGTACGACCGGCGTGCTGAGGAAATCCGTCGGAGCGCTGCGGCGGTGCCGGCAGTGAAAGCGGAGATATTCGTCCCGGAAGTTGCCAACCACGTGCCGCACGTGCGCGTGACGTGGGACGCTGCGTCGAAGCCATTGAAGGCCGCCGCCGTCGTCACGGCGATGCAGGACGGCGAGCCGTCAATTGCGATCAGATCGGAAGGGGAGTCGCTGGTCATCGGTGTCTGGATGATGCGGTCCGGCGAGGAGACGATCGTCGCCCGCCGGCTGCGTCAAGAGTTGGAGAAAAGGGGATGAGTCACTTGCAGCGGTCTCGCCTTCCGCGCGACCGGACAAGGAGGGGAGAATGCTAGGTCGGATATCGGCGGTTCTGGGTCTCGGGTTACTTCTCGCGACCAGCGCGTTCGCGCAGCTGGCCTCTCAAACCGCGCTGGTTGGTACCGTCACCGACAGCGGCAATCTCGTCGTCCCTGGTGCACAGGTTACCGCGGTCAACACCGCCACCAAGGATACATACGAAACCACCACGAACTCCGACGGCTACTACAACATCCAGTTCGTGCGCGCGGGCACTTACGACATCACCGTTTCCCTCTCCGGCTTCCAGACGTTCAAGGCCACCGGCGTGCAGGTCGGCAACAACCAGGTCGTTCGCACCGACGCGGTTCTCAAAGTCGGCGGCGTCACCGAATCGGTGAACGTCGAAGCGAGAGCGCAGGTTCTGGCGACCGACAGCGCCGTCGTCTCGGAAACGATTGGCAAGCGGGCGATCGTCGAGCTGCCGCTCAACGGGCGGAATGTGTGGAGCCTCGCGAGCACGACACCCGGCGTGCTGGCGGGAATCAACAGCGACATCGGGTTGAGCTTCCGCGGCGCCGGTCAGCGCGAGATCCAGAACAGTCTTTCCCTCGACGGCATCAACTCCTCGGCCAACCTTCTTGCGTCAACGAGCATGCGGCCCATCGCTGATGCCGTCGAAGAGGTCACCGTCCAGACCGGGAGCACCTCGGCCGAGTACGGCTCCTATCTCGGCGTCAGCATCAACGTCGTCACCAAAAGCGGCACCAATGCGCTGCACGGGTCGGCCTTCAACTTCTTCAAGGACGACGCGCTCAACTCGCGCGGATGGTTCGAGAACCCGGCGAATCCGAAGAACCCCCTCCGCAGCAATCAGTTTGGTTTCGAGGTCGAGGGGCCCGTGGTGATCCCTGGACTCTATGACGGCCACAACAAGACGTTTTTCATGGGCGCATACGAAGGCGTGCGCGCGGAGTCGCTCAGCCCGACGACCGCTTCAGTGCCGACGACACTGATGCGACAGGGGAATTTTTCCGAAGTCAGCACCCCCATCAGGAATCCATATACCGGACAGACCTTCCCGGGCAACATCATTCCGCAATCGATGCTGTCGCCGGTTTCGTTGAACGTGCTGCAGTACTTCCCTCTGGCGAACACAACTGGAACTGCCAGTAACCTGGCGACGACCGCGTCGAACGAGGACAACATCGATCAGTTCCTCGGCCGCGTTGATCAGAACGTCGGTAACAAGATCCGGCTGTATGTTCGCTACAACTGGCACGACAGCCTCAACACGTCGATCGGCGCGACTCCAGCCCTTGGAGTGACGCAGCCGCGCGTCAACAAGAACACGCTCGTCACTTACACGCATACGCTGAAGCCCAATCTCTTCAATGATTTCCGTATTGGCTACCACCGTCTCGATTTCGATACGCTGAATCCGTTCGCCGTCAACAATCAGCAGGGTGCTGGCACCGCCCTGGGCATTCCCGGGTTCGACGGCGACACGAAGTACAACAATCCGGGTATTCCGAGCTTCACCGTCAGCAATTTTTCCGGCCTGTCTACGAGTGGAACGAACTGGTATCAGTTCGATACGACATTCCAGGCATCGGATGTCCTCGCCTGGAACCGCGGCTCGCACAACGTTCGCACCGGCTTCGATCTGCGTCGCCTGGCGACCGGCCGGCGAGCAGCCAACGATGCGCGCGGACTGTTCAATTTCACCGGCGACATGTCGGGATACGGGATGGCGGATTTCATGATGGGGATTCCGAGGACTGTGATTCCGCCGACTGACCAGATTCAGGGGCATGTGGGTGGCTGGCGCAACGGGTTCTTCATCAACGACAACTGGCAGGCGAGACGAAACCTGACGCTGAGTCTCGGGCTGCGCTACGAGCGGAGCACGCCGGTGCAGACGTATGCCGGCGTCGCGGACATGCTGGCTGAGGATTTCTTGACGATCATTCCTTCGCCCAACCTGGCGGACTATCCGGTCAAGGGGTTCAAGTTCACCGAGGCCAATAACAAGGACTGGGCGCCGAGGATCGGAGCTACCTATCGTCTCAACGAGAAGACGGTGGTGCGAGCGGGGTACGGGATCTACTACAACCCGAACCAGATGAATACGTTCACGTTCCTGACCAACAATCCGCCGCTCGCAGTGGTCTCGACGTATACGAACGATCCGAACAATCCAACGTTGTCATTCGAACACCCGACCGGCACGCCCGGCGCGCCGGTTACCCCCGACATGATTTCACCGACGCGGCATCTTCCGAACGCGCGGAAGGATCAGTGGAGTTTCGACATCCAGCGGGAACTCTGGGCAAGTGGCGGATTCAACATCGAGTATGTGGGCTCCAATACGAGCCATCTCGATCGCAGCTTCTTCAACAACACGCCGACGCCAGGGGCTGGCACCGTTGATGCACGGCGGCCAACGTCAAAGTTCAGAAGCCGCCGCATCATCCAGAACGATCTCATTGCTGACTACGATGCGGTGACGTTTGGACTGCGCCAGCGGATGTACAAGGGGCTGCAGGCCGACGCGCACTACACGTGGTCACGGACGCGCGACATGGCCACGCATTCCAACGGCGGCGGCGCGACGATGGACAACTACGACATCTGGCGGGATTACGGCCCGGCGAACTGGGACATTCCGCACCGATTCGTCGCCAGCTATCTCTACGACATTCCGTTCCTGAAGTCGTCGCCACAGCCTCTCTTGAAGTATCTCGTGGCCGGGTGGCAGGTCTCCGGCGTGACAACGATTCAAAGCGGATCGCCGCTCAACGTGACGCTCAGCACTGATCGCGCGAACATCGGGATTACTGGTCTGCAACGGCCCGACCTCGTCGGCCCGGTTCCCGAGCTGAATTGCGTCGCCGACCCGGATCCGGCGAGGCGGCGTCAGCTGATGAACTGCTTCGATCAGTCGGCGTTTGCACTGCCGGCGCAGTTCACCTTCGGCAACGCCCCGCGAAACGTGCTGCGCGGGCCGGGGTTCGTCAGCACCGATTTGTCGTTCATGAAAAACGTGCCGATTGGTGGTGGCGCACGGTTCCAGTTCCGCGCCGAGTTCTACAACATTTTCAACAACGTCAACTACAACAGTCCTAATACGACGTTTGCCGCGGCAAACTTTGGCCGCATTACCGGCGCCGGCAGCATGCGGCAAGTGCAGCTGGGGGGGAAGGTTCTTTTTTAACGAATTCACAGACACCCGTAGGGTGTCTATGAGCGCGCTCCAAACACCTTCTCCAATTCGTAGGGTTTTGTGACTTCGAGTTGATCGTAACGGCAGTCCGATGGCGGCTTGTCAGGCCGCCACCGCAAGAACACTGCGCCGTGACGGAAGCGATCACCTTGGAGGTGGTCGTACTTCACTTCACACACCCGCTCGATGCGGAGCGGTTCCCACGAGAGATCCTTGCCCGCGCTCCATCGGCTCTGCCCACCCGGCATGCGCGTCATCTCGTGTCCTTCAGGCGTCGCCCATTCGCGCCAGGGATGATCCTGCAACGCATCCTTCCGCAGTGGTTCGAGCTCCTTCACCAACTGACGACGCATCGCCATCGTGAAAGAAGACGTCACGCCGACGTGATGCAGCCGGCCGTTGTCGTCGTACAGTCCAAGCAGGAGCGATCCGATCGCATCTTTCCCGCTTTTGTGCCACCGAAAACCGGCGACGACGCATTCGGCGGTGCGCGCATGTTTCACCTTGATCATCGCGCGCTTGCCCGGCTCGTAGGTTCCGTCCTCCGGCTTCGCAATCACGCCGTCGAGCCCGGCGCCCTCAAATTCGTCGAGCCACCGTGCCGCCACCGCACGGTCGCGGGTCATTGGCGTCAGGTGAATCGGCGGTTTCGTGTCGGCCAGTAACTTCTCGAGCCTGGCGCGACGCTCTTGTTGCGACACCGAGCGCAGATCTTGTCCATCAATTGCCAGCAGATCGAAGGCAACAAATGATGAGGGGGATTCCTTCGCCAGCTTCGCGACTCGAGATGCGGCAGGGTGCAGTCTGAGCTGGAGGGCATCGAAGTCGAGACCTTTTCGCCCGGCAATCACGATCTCGCCGTCGAGAATGCAACCGGCCGGCAACCGCGCCAGCAGGACGTCGTGCAGCTCGGGGAAGTAGCGATCGAGCGGCCGGAGATCTCGGCTCTGGATGAAAACATTGTCGGCGCCGCGAAACACGATGGCGCGGAATCCATCCCACTTCGGCTCGTACAGGTAGGCACCTGCCGCCGGCAGCTCGTCGGCGAGCTTGGCGAGCATCGGCTCGATCGGGGGAGCGAGCGGGGAGGAGGCGTCGATCGCTGAAGTGCGAGAAGTCATTCTCGTGATCTTCGGGCTAAACCGGAACGCCACAAAGAAGAATGTGACACTCGCGGCTTCCGCCTTCAGGCGGGACGCTGAGGCGGTCGCAGGTTGACATTGTCCGTAATATCTTGTATTTCTGTATTAACAGAAATGACTGAAATATCAAAACAAGGCCCGCTTACGCCGGTTCAGGAAAAGTTCATCCTCCACTGGGGCGAAATGGGGACGCGCTGGGGCATCAATCGCACCGTCGCCCAAATCCACGCCCTCTTGTTCCTGTCCCCGGCGCCGCTGCATGCCGAATCCATCGCGACGACCCTGGGCATCGCCCGATCCAATGTCAGCACCAGCCTGCGCGAGCTTCAGGGCTGGGGGATCGTCCGCGTCACGCACATTCTTGGCGATCGCCGCGATCACTTCGAAAGCCTCAAGGACGTCTGGGAGATGTTCCGGATCATCGTCGACGAACGGAAGAAGCGGGAAGCCGACCCCACACTGGTCATGCTCCGTGAAGCCGTCGCCGAGACGAAGAAACCGGGCGCTGCTGACGCGTACACGCGCGAGCGGCTCACCGACATGCTCCAGTTTTTCGAGTTGACGACGAACTGGTGCGAGCAGATGCGCAAGCTTTCGACGGCGGCTGTGATCCGCATGGTCAAGATGGGGAGCAAGCTCGCTCGCATGCTTGGAGAGTAACCATGCCTTCTAGCCGGGGCCGATCGCTCGCGATGACGAAGGATTGGACGGTCCGCTACATCGGCGGAATTGGTACGATCATCGTGGCGTCCGTCTGGCTGATCCACGGACTGTTCAACAAGCTGCTGCATTTCTCGCCGCGCCACCTCCTGATCGTGCAGTCGGTGCCCGGGCTTGCCGGCGCCCGCGGCGAAATCGTCCTCACCGCGGTTGGCCTGTTCGAAGTTGGTCTCGCCCTCTGGGTCGTATCGGGGTGGGCCGCAGGCGCCTGCGCGGCGATTCAAACCGTCGTCCTTCTCTCGATGAACGTCGTCGAATTGTCGGTCGCGCGATCGTTGCTGCTCTGGCCTGCGGGATTGATCCCCGTCAACCTGATGTTTCTGGGTCTCGCGTGGGTCGCTGCTCACTCACGTTCCGGGAGCGTATTCGCGGTGCTGCGGCGACATCCGGTTGCTGTGAAGGCCTACTTCAGGCACTGCCTGACCTTGACCTACGCGCTACCGGCCGATGTCGTCCGCCGCCTATTGCCGCCGGGTCTTGACCTGGATACGTATGACGGTCACGCATTCATCGCGGTCGCGCTTGTTCAAACGGAATCGCTCCGCTCCGCCGGTGTGCCGGAGCGCTTCGGGCAGAACTTCGTTCTCGTCGGCTACCGCGTGTTCACCACGTTTAAGCAGTCCGATGGCCGGAGATTGCGCGGTCTTCGCATTCTTCGCAGCGATGCCGACCGGCTTGCCATGGTCGTCGGCGGCAACCTGCTGACGCATTACAACTACCATCGCTGTGCCGCGACGGTCGAAGCATCGGACGGTCGCCTTCATTTCTTAGTTTCTACCAGCGATGATCATGGGACGCTTGATGTGATGGCGGACGTGTCGACCGCCACGTTGCCTGCCGGATCGCCATTTCAGTCGGTGCGCGAAGCCAGACGTTTCGCTGGTCCGCTGCCGTTTACGTTCGACTACGAGCGCGAAACGAACGCCATTATCGCAATTCGTGCAACACGCGCGAACTGGCAGCCCGCACCAGTGTCAGTAGAGGTTCGGCGTATGTCGTTCTTCGACCATCCTGTCTTCCAAGGCTGCACGCCCATTCTTGCAGCGGCATTCTACGTTCACGACATCGACTATCAGTGGGAGCGAGGCGTCCGCCACCCTCTCTCCGGGAAGGAGTGATCGCGATGCGAGGCGTTCGCCAGATCGTCTATTTCAACTGGCCGTTCTACGCAGCCGCGGGACTCGCACTCGTCGCCGTCGAGTTCGGGCTGAGATTCATATCGACGACGGGCGTAGGACGGTGGGTGATGCACGGCATGACGGGTCTCACGGCGTTCTGGATCATCGGGTCGCTCATCGCATCATGGGTCGTCTACGACCGCTCGGCACTTACGAGATGGGAATGGATTCGTGAGGCCGTCGGCGTTCAACCACGGCGGTGGATCAACGTCCATGCCGGTCTCGACGAATCCACGCTTGCCCTGCGCCGGTTTCTGGCGCCATCAGACGGACGCGTGTTCGACATTTTCGATCCGGATGAAATGTCGGAGCCGTCGATCGTCAGGGCGCGTCGTCTCCACCGGCCTGCGGTCGATCCTGAACGTGTGGATTTTCAGCATCTCCCGGCAGCAGGGAAGTCGATCGACGCGGCGTTTCTTCTGCTTTCCGCCCATGAACTTCGCACGGATGCGGCGCGACGGACATTCTTCGGCGAACTGCATCGCATTCTTTCGCCAGATGGCCGCGTGATCGTCGCGGAGCATCTCCGTGACGGGGCGAACTTTGCCGCATTCGGACCGGGGTTCCTTCATTTCTTTTCGCGGCGGACCTGGGCTCGGTGTTTCGCGCGCGCTCGTTTCATCATTGACCGCGAGTTCTCGATCACGCCATTTATCCGCGTGTTCGTGCTGAGAAGATCGATATGACTCTTTCTCCGGAGACGCTGATCGCGCATCTGCACGCCGGCGGCGTACTGATGGCCGCGCTGGTGGTCGTGAACCTGTTCGTGCCATCACGATTTCACTGGCGGGAGGAGATGTCGCGGCTATCGCTCGTGAATCGACAAATCTTTCAGGTCCACAGCGTGTTCCTCGTGCTCACGCTCGGCCTGTTCTCGGCGCTGTTGCTGACCTGTGCCCGAGCGCTCATCGAGCCCACACGATTGAGCCGGGCTGTCCTCATCGGGCTCACTATTTTCTGGGGACTACGGATGGTGATGCAGTGGGGCTTTTATTCCCCTGAGCTGTGGCGCGGCCATCGATTCAACACCGCCGTCCACTACGTCTTCTCAGTAATCTGGATCTACCTGACGAGTGTCTTTGCGGCGGCGCTCTGGATGAATGTGCACTAGAAGCGGCTTTCAAAGCGCGGTGCTGAAAAATTCTGAATGCTGATTTCTGAATGCTGAATGCCCGAACGCTTCGCGTTCGAGGTCCCTTTTTCAATCAGCAATCAGAATTCAGCATTCAGCACTTTCAGCATGAATCGCTGCCGAATCCGCGTTTCAGAAGTAGAACTTCAACGCGAACTCGAGATTCCGCGGTGGACTGATGGTGCTCGTAATCCGGCCGAACGTGTTCGGCGCGCTGAAGTTCACCGCCGGTGGATTAAAGCTCGGATGGTTCAGGAAGTTGAAGAACTCCGCACGGAAGTCCACATACTTGCCGCCCCCGAGCTGGAACTTCTTGCCGAGCGATACATCCAGGTTGAAGTACTTCGGCGCGCGGACGATCCCGACGCCGGCGTCGCCGAAGGTGCCCTGAGCCGGCATGGTGAACGCCGTCTCATCGAGCCAATGATCGATCGTCTGGTTCGCGGGCGTGCCGTCCCCAATCCGGTTGGGTCGAGCGACGCCGCGGGGACCCTGCAACGACACATCAGTTGCGGTCACGGTAATCGGAAACCCGGTGTGCCAGTAGACGATGCCGCTGACATTCCATCCACCGAATGCGATGTCCATGGGGCCGTTAGAACCAGAGCCTGCGCGACCGTACGGCAGCTCGTAGATTGCGGACGTCGTGATGTTGTGCGTGGCGTCGAAGAACGCGGGACCGTAGTTGTACCCGTGCCGGTTGTAATTGTTCCCAGAGTACGCGCCCTGCGCCGCGACCCCGCCGCTGCCGTAGTAGCCGAGGTTGTCGGTCATCGTCTTGCTCCAGGTGTAGGAGGCGAGGTACTCGAGGCCGCTCGTCAGACGCCGCCGGAGGCCCGCCTGGAGTGCGTTGTAATTGCTGACCGCCCACGAATCGGTGCCGCTGATTTGGGTCACGAGCGGATAGACGGAGTACAACGGCCGTCGCTGCTGCAAGGGTAGCCACGTCGATGGCGGTCCGGTTCCAGGCAGCGGCTGGTTCCAGTCGGTTGGTGCCACGAGGTGTGTGGCGTTGTGCCCAACATACCCGAGCGTCACGGTGCTGGCCGGGGTGAGCTGGTATTCGAAGGTAAGGTTGTACTGCTGCGTGAACTGCGGACGGAGATCGGGGTTCCATACGCGGATCTGTCCGAATATCTGACCGGTCGCGAGGAGGTCGGTAAAGCCACTCACGATCGAGCCAGCTCCCGACGATTTGTCGTAGGTGGTATCGGCCTCGGAGAAGAACGGCGCGTTCAGCGGGAGCCGCAGGTTCGATCCGGTCCCCTCCATGTACTGCGTGATCCCATAGCCGGCGCGGACGACGAGCTTTTCGGAAAACATCTTCGGCGTCCACGCGAACCCGATACGCGGCTCGAACCCCGCGTAGTACGGGTCGTAGAGCGCGCGACTGTTGCCATCTTTCCCGGCGAACAACTGCTTGCCCGTCGTGATGTCGAAGTTCGATTGCCGATCGTGCACTTCGACGACCGGCGATGTGTACTCCCACCTGATCCCCAGATTCAGCGTGAGGTTCGGCCTCATTTTGAAGTCGTCCTGGGCGAACACGCCGATCCGGTTCTGCCGGTGTCCCCAGGTTCCAGTCTGACTGCCTACTCCCTTTCGACCCAGTTTATCGAGCAGGAAGTCGGCGAAGGCGGAGCCGGTGAAGGTCCCGCTGTAGGTGAACAACCCGAGGAGCCCGTTGTTGCCGGGGTAGAACCGATTCTGTTGATAACGTAGCCACTGGCCGCCCATCTTCATCAAGTGGCTGCCACGGTTGATCGTCAGGGTGTCGCCGTAGTGAAACGTGTTGGTGACGTTGTCCTCGATCACGGCGTTGTTGCCGATGGCGGTGAGACCTTGCCCCATATCGATTGTGCTCAGCCCGTCATGGGCTTGAGTGCCTGCGATACCGAGGGCCGCATTCCCGTTGCCAAGCCCCGCCCAATCGAGCACGTCGGTGATGAACACGGCGCGGTTGAATCCAACGCGCGCTTCGTTGACGATCGTGGGACTGACGATGCGCGTCCAGTTCAGGGCGATGTTCTGTGGACGGTTGTGACTCCTGCCCGTGAGCTGAACCGGCAGCGCACCTTGGATGCCGTTCGTGTTGAAGTTGGCAAAAGAGTAGCGGCCGTTGAAGTTGTTCTTATCTGACAGCCGCGCATCGATCCTGACGTCGAACTGGTCACCGTTGAGTTCGTCCTGGGTGCTGGACGTGTAGTTATTGGTGATATTCGTGGTTCCTGGACGCGTCGGGAGTGGATAGAGCGATTGGTTGGCGAAGAGGTTTTTCGCCACGGGATTCACGATGCGGTCCGCGGGAATGCGATTGCCAGGAAACTGCACGCCCGTCACCGGGTCGATAATCGGTGTCGTAATGCTCGACAAATCGCCGGTGCGCCACTCGGCCGGCGCCAGAGTTCGCAGCGCGGTCCCACCGGTCTTCTGACGCACGCCCTGATAGTCGGTGAAGAAAAAAATTCGATTCTGGACTATCGGCCCACCAAATGTGCCGCCGAAGATATTTTGCTGGAGGTCGTTCTTCTTCGCGTTGTTGCGGTTGTTCGTCCAGGAGTTCGCATCGAGCGCGTCATCGCGGATGAACTCGAAAGCGTTTCCGTGCAGATCGTTGCTTCCGGACTTCAGCGTGGCGTTCACAGTGGCGCCGGTCACATTCCCGAATTCCGCCGACGAATTGCTGGTCTCAATCTTGAACTCCGCGAGCGCGTCGATGTTCGGTTTGTACCCGATCCGGTTGTCGATGGTCTCGTCGACGGAGACCCCGTCGAGGAGGAAAGCGTTTCCCTGCTCGCGGTTGCCGTTCACGAACGGACGTCCCTGTCCACCCTGGAGGCCCGGTCCGGTGAACCCGCCCGGGTTCGGCGTGATGCTGCCCGGGATCAGCAACGTGAGTTGCTGAAAATTCCGCCCGTTCAGCGGTAGACCGACCGTCGTGTTGCCGGAAATGACAGTGCCGACTGTCGGGTTTTCGGTTTGCAGGACGGGCGACGTGCCGCTGACCGTCACTTCGTCGGTCACGGCGCCGATCTCGAGCTTCAGATCGACTCGTGCCGTCTGATTCACCTCGAGCTGGATGACGTCCGAAATGACCTTCTTGAACCCGGCCAATTCGGCGCTGACCACGTAGCTGCCGACTGGCAGAAACGGGATCCGGTACACGCCCGCGTCGCTCGTTTCTGCCGTGTTTTCCAGTTTCGTCGCTTGATTCACCGCGACGACCTTGACTTTCGGGACGGCAGCGCCGCCGGCGTCGACAACGGTGCCTGTCACTGTGGCCGTGTAGGTCTGTGCGAAGACCGCTGACGGCAGCCAGACCGTCACCAGCACGGCCAGCGCAGTCGACAGAGCAATTCGCGGCATCCTCATCGTGTCCCTCCAAATACAGCAATTCCGGTAACGATGTCGCAGCCGTGCGCATGAGTCAAGGAAAACGACGCGGGACCCCGCCCTACAACCGTCCGGCGAAACGCTATAATCCGCGCATCGTTCTAGCCCAGGAGATCACCATGCCCCGTGCAGCGTTGTGGTTCTGCCTTGCCGCGTCATACCTCGCGTCGCCATCGAATGGCTATCATGATTCAGTGCAGACACAACCCTCGCCGCGTCCTCAGCTCTCCGTAAAACCTACTGACGACTTCCAGGTCAACGGCGCCGGCGACCACGCGGCGTGGAAGGCTGTCGAGTGGACGCCGCTTCAGCGCCGCCAGGCGGACGGACATCCGTACGATGCGCGATTCAAGACCCTCTACTCGAAGACGGGTATGTACTTCCTGATGGACGCGACCGATCGCAAGCTGACCGCAACCCTGACTGACGACTTCGCGCATTTGTGGACCGAGGACGTCTTCGAGGTGTTCCTCTGGACCGACGAGCGTTACCCCGTGTACTTCGAATACGAGATCTCGCCACTCAACCACGAGCTGCCGATTCTGATTCCGAATTTCGGCGGCCAGTTTCTTGGCTGGCGGCCATGGGATTACGAAAAGGATCGAAAGACCCGCACGGCGACGAGCATCGTCGGTGGACCGAAAGAATCAAACGCGGCAATCCAGGGATGGCGTGCGGAGTTCTTCATCCCGTACGCATTGTTGCGTCCGCTGCAGAATGTTCCTCCCAAGCCCGGAGCGAAGTGGCGCGCGAACTTCTACCGCATGGACCATGATGATGGCAAGACCACGCAATGGGACTGGGCACGCGTCGGGCCGAGTTTTCACGAATTCGAGAAGTTCGGAGAGCTGATATTTGCAGAAAAATAGGCTCGTCGTCCCCTCCGTCTCACTTGACTCCAGGCCGAGGGTGCGCCATGGTTACGACGAAAAAGCCGTCAGCTATCAGCCGTCAGCTATCAGCGTTCAGCAGCTGTCAGTTCCCAGCATCAGCTGAGAGCTGACAGCTGATGACTGATAGCTGAATCAAAGGAGCCCGACCGCGATGAGCAATTCCTCCATTACCCGCCGTGAGTTGTTCCGCCGTGGCGGAGCGCTGGGCAGCCTGCTCGCATTGCCTGCGGTGTTGAAAGGTGCAGCGGCACAGTCAGCACCCGCAGCCGCGTCGGCACTCGCGGGACCGACGGGTGCAAATGCGCTGAAGCTCGGCGCCGACATCTATCAATCGATTGGCGTTCGGCCGCTCATCAACGCGCGCGGCACCTTCACCATCATCAGCGGGTCAACGATGCTGCCGGAAGTCCGCGCGGCGATGGACCAGGCCGCGCAGAAGTACGTGCACCTGGATGAACTGGCGGAAGCGGTTGGTGCGCGACTCGCGACGCTGACCGGTGCTGAATGGGGACTCGTGTCCAACGGTTGTTCGGCGGGACTCACGCTCGCGACTGCTGCGTGCGTCGCCGGAGGGAATCCGGATCTCCATGTGCGGCTTCCGAACCTGAGCGGATTTCCGAAAGACGAAGCGATCATCCCGACACATTCCCGTAACGTTTACGACGCCGCCCTTCGCGCCGTCGGCGTCCGGGTCGTCGAGGTGTCGACGATGTTGGAGTTTGAAGCATCGCTCAGCCCGCGGACGGCGATGATCTATATCCTTGCAGGGCCGAATGCGGACAACAGCCCGCTCAGCGTGAAAGCGATCGCGCCGATTGCGAAAGCGAAGGGCGTTCCGATCCTGGTCGATGCGGCGGCGGAGATCCTGACGATTCCGAACGTGCATCTTCAGAATGGTGCGACGCTGGTGGCGTACAGCGGCGGCAAGTGCATCCGCGGACCACAGACAGCGGGTCTGCTGCTCGGCCGCAAGGATCTGGTGAAAGCCGCGTGGGTCCACAGCGCTCCGCACCACGGATTCACCCGCGCACTGAAGGTCGGCAAGGAAGACGCGATTGGCATGCTGATGGCCGTCGAGATGTGGGTCAAACGCGACCACGACGCGGAATGGAAACGCTGGACGGGATGGTTGGATCACATCAGCCAGCGGGTTTCGACGATCGCCGGCGTGACGACGAACATCAATCAGCCCAACGGACTGTCGAACCGGACGCCGTCCCTCACGATGCTGTGGGACCGTGAGAAGATCGCCATGACCGGAGACACGGTGGCGCGTGTGCTGCTCGACGGCGATCCGCGAATTACACTCGACGCCGCCCGCGGCGGGCCGCAGGGAAGTCAGACCGGCGTCCGCGTCACGCCGTACATGATGGCTCCCGGCGACGAGAAGATCATCGCCGAGCGGCTCGTGGCGGTGCTGTCGAAGCCACCCACGCAAACCGACACCAGCTCGCCGTCAGCGTCGACCGTCGATGTGAGTGGTCAGTGGAACGTGAAGATCCAGTACGCCGCGGCCACCTCCGCGCACACGCTGCATCTGACCCAGAAGGGCAACGACCTCGGCGGGTTCCATCAGGGCGAGTTCATGACTCGCGAGATCACCGGAACGATCGACGGTGAGAGCGTCCGCATCAGAAGCGCATATGGCGAGCAGCACGGCGACTCCGTGAATCTGACGTTCGTCGGCAAGGTCAACGGCGATCAGATGAGCGGGCCGCTCGACATGGGCGAGTATCTGGGTGCAACGTGGACCGCTACGCGCCGCACCGGATCGCGGAGGAGCTAAGTCAATGGGTGGGGTCGTGAAACGTTGGCTGCTCGCTTTACTTTCCCTTTTCATTTTTGCCTGGTCGCTGCCAAGTGGAGCGGCGCAGCAGTCACCAGCCGCTCCCAAATACGACCTCCTGCTGCGAGGCGGCCACGTCATCGACGCGAGAAATAAAATCAGCGCCGTGCGCGATGTCGCAATTTCAGGCGGCAAGATTGCCGCGGTTGACGCAAAGCTCAATCCCGCCGACGCCCTGAAGACGGTCGACGTCACCGGGCTCTATGTGACCCCCGGTCTCGTCGACATCCACACACACACCTACACCGGTACCGGAGAACGCGCTTCGTACGCAGGCGACAACAGCGTCCCTCCGGACGGGTTCACGTTCCGCGTCGGCGTGACGACGGTGGCGGATGCTGGATGCGCGGGCTGGCGGAACTTCGAAGACTTCAAGCAGCGCATCATCGATCGATCGAAAACCAGGATCCTCGCCTTCATCAACATCGTCGGCAACGGAATGCGGGGCGGCACCTACGAACAGGATCTCAACGACATGGAGGCGAAACCCACCGCCGACATGGCGCTGAAGTATCCCGGCTTGATCATCGGTGTCAAAACGGCGCACTACGCCGGGCCCGAATGGGCACCGGTTGAACGTGCCGTCGAGGCAGGAACGATCGCGAATATTCCGGTGATGGTCGACTTCGGCGCGAATAAACCGGAACGTCCGCTCGCTGAACTGGTCACGAAGAAGCTTCGGCCCGGCGATATCTACACGCACATGTATTCGGGTCTCCGCGGAGAGCTGGATCCCTCCGGCCACGTGAATCCAGGCATGGTCGAAGGGCGCAAGCGCGGCGTGATCTTCGACGTCGGTCACGGCGGCGGCAGCTTTCTGTGGCGCATCGCCGTGCCGCTGATCAAGGACGGCTTTGTGCCCGACTCGATCTCAACCGACCTGCACATCGGCAGCATGAATACTGGAATGAAAGACATGCTGAACGTGATGGACAAGTTCCTCGCGCTGGGACTGTCGCTCGACAACGTGGTCGCGCAATCGACATGGAATCCCGCACGTGAGATCAAACAGGATGCACTGGGTCACCTGTCTGTTGGAGCTGTCGCAGACGTTGCCGTCCTGAGACTGGAGGAAGGCCGCTTCGGTCTCACCGACATGAACGGCGCGCGCATGGATTCGACCCAACGGCTCATGTGCGAGCTGACGGTGAAGGACGGCCGGATCGTCTATGACCTGAACGGGATTTCACGTCCAGAGTGGCGCACGCTGCCGGAGGGATACGGTCCGATCGGCGACGGACGATGGGACGGACTCAATCCCGCGCGAGGAACAACACCGGGAACGCAGCGAGGCCGGGGCGGCGCCCAGCCGGCTGCGCGCCAAGGAGGAGGAAGGTAATGCCGAGAACTAATCGAAGAGCGTTCTTGAAGAAGGCGCCGGCAGCGGCGGTTGCTGCTGCAGCAGTGGCCGCGCCATCCAGCGCGCGCGCGCAAGGAACCGCAGACAAGCCAGTGAAGAAGGTGTTCCGTGCCCCCGACGCCAAGCCCGTAGATCCTGCGAACCCACCTCTCTTCAACGGCACGGTCTTGTACGGCAACCTGGTCTTCATCTCGGGCATCGGATACCACCAGCCCGGCGACATCACAGTGCATACCACCAAAGTGCTCGAGCAGATGAAGTCGCAACTCGAAGCTTGTGGATCGTCGATGGAGAAGGTGCTGAAGGTCAACGTCTATCTCAACGACCTGAAGGACTACGACGCGATGAACGCGGTGTTCAAGGGGAAGTTTGGGCCCGAGCCCGGCGTGCGCACGACGATCGCGGCAGCCGGGGGTATTCCAGGAAATTCACTGGTGGAAATCGACTGCATCGCGTGCCTCTAATTAATTGGTGAATTGGTGAATTGGACGGCCACGCACGCCGGAGGCCGTCCGCGTCCCTACCTCTTGAACGTCACCGTGATCGTGTGGACCGCCTTCTTCGACCAGTCAACGTCCAGATTGGCGCTGACCGGCAGGATTTCGAACTTCACTCCTGCCGACGTCGATTCCTTCACCACGAACCGGAACTCCGCTTTCAGCGCTGACAGCTGGAGCGGAGGCGTACCCGTTTCTGCCTCCCTGACCCCCTGAGCCGCCGCGACGATTGCGGCGACGAGCTGGCTCGCGAGACTCGGAGAAGAGGTGATCTGCGTCTCGGTCGAAGGCTTCGGCGGCTTCAGGGTTATCACCAGCTCGTTCGAACGCTGCCGCTCCCACGTCTTGCCAAACGTGAAGATCAACAGCTTGAAGCGTGGGCCGCCTTGCACGTTGTACTCGGTCTGCAGATTGAGGAGGACGCTGTCGAGCGGCGGGATTTTTCCAGCGGCGAGTTGCTGCTGCGCCTCGGCGAGTCCTCGCTGGACTTCCGTCAGGACCTCCTGAATCGTGACCGCATCAGCAGCGGGCCTGTCCTGCGATGGAGAAAAGACGGGTGCGATCGTTGCGGACCACATGAGAACGGCTGCACAGAGCATGTCGATCTCCTTTTCTGCGATCGTGTCGGATTGCCGAGATACGACGACAACGAGAGGGTGAGTGTTCCAGGGTCGATGTGGGGAACGATCTTCCCTGTTTCACGAAAACGTTACCTCCGTACTGTTGACCCGCACCATTCGACACGACTAGGCTGCACCTCGTTGAAGGAGGTCCGTCATGGTTCGTCGAATGCTTCTCGCTGTTACGTCGGCCACTGTTCTCACGATCATCTGCATGCTTGGTTACGCGGTAGTCATACACATCGCCCCCCTCTCCGCCGCGGCGCTCGGGCGCTGCCAGGGACTCCCGGACGAAGCCGCGCTGAAAGGCTTCCTCTCGACGGCTCCGGCATCCGGCGGTGATGCGGGTGGCCTCTTCCATGGGACGCGCATGTGGGCGGCGGTTGTCAACCGCGACGGCGAGGTTTGCGCGTACACCACGTCAACCGATGATCCCTCACAGGTCTGGCCTGGCAGCCAGGCGATCGCGAAGGCGAAGGCATATACCGCGAACGCGTTCAGCCTCGACGGCAATCCGCTTTCGACCGCCCTGCTTTACACCCTTACGCAACCGGGACACTCGTTGTGGAGCCTCGGGCAGTCCAATCTCTTCGAATCAAAACTCCTGGCGCCACCGTCTGGACAGGGCGGCGGCAGAGAGCAACTCGCCGGCGGTTTGATCTTCTTTGGCGGCGGTGTGCCGCTTTACACAGGGACGACAATCATCGGCGGTCTCGGCATCAGCGGCGACACCTCGTGCACCGATCATGAAATCGCTAAGCGCGTCCGCGATCTTGCGGGACTGAATCCTGGCGGCAATCCTCTGGCGGACGACATCACCTATTCGTCAAAGGACGGTGCGTCGGTGTTCACGCACCCGCTGTGCCCGAACACCTGGCGCAACGGTCAGTTCGTCGGCAACGAGCCCGCGGCTGTCGGATATTAGGACCGAGAAGCGAGCGGCGAGACGCGGCCAGCGACTACGACCCAATCTTCGCCACTTTCCCGTTCATCGACTTGTTGAATGCGGGAATCGTCGTCGAGATCAGGTTGTCGAACGCCGCTGCCGCGGCGCCGAGATCCTTTTCGATCAGCTCGAGCACTTTCATCTGCGTGTCGGTGGGCCGGTAGTCGATGCTGCCGGCCTCGTCACTCGCGCCCATGCCGACGCCGCCGCTCAGCCAGATCAAATTCATGTAGACCTTGTACGCTTCGGGGAAATACTTGTCGTCGCTCAGCATCTCCGATCGAGATACGAGCTTGAGCTCGACGTCGAGGATCTTCTTGTTCAGATCGCTGAGAGCCTTGACGATGTCGGCCTTTGCGGCCTTGGCCTTTAGCTGATCCTCGATCTGCTTCCGCCAGACTTCCATCTGGTTCACCATCGTTGACGTCGTCGTGATGTCGTCGCGGATGCGAACCTGCGTCTCTGTTGATGTGGTGAGATCTTCGATCGAGGTCGCAATCGCCGGATCCCTCACCACGTCGAAGGGCTGCGAGAGTGCCTTGCCATCGACAGTGAGGCGCACCTGGTATTTGCTAGGTGCGGCCATCGGAATGCCCGTCTGTGGCGTGATGCCCCAGTGCGTGATCGTGCGTGTATCGCGCTCCTTGAAGCGAGGCTCGTCCCAGATGTTCGGATTCTCAGGTGGCGTCGTCTTCAGCGCGACCAGCGTCGGCGGATCGTAGCGGAGATCCCAATCGATCCCGTTCCATCCCTGATGCGCGGTGATCTCCTGTTTTCGGATCGTCTTGCCTGCGCTGTTGATAATCTCGAAACTCACCGGGCGCGATGGCGCGGCCGGCAGGAAGAACGTGAAGTGTGGCCGGCCAGGCTGTGAAAACACACTGCGCGCCTGACGGAAGATCGGCGAAGGTTCGAGCAGGCGCGCTTCCGTGATCTGTGGCGTCGCGGAGCCACACTGTTCGAGCACCGTGATGTTCGGGAGGATGAACAAGCCACGGCCGTATGTCGACACGACGACATCATGAAACCGCGGCTCCACCGTAATCCAGCTGACGGGCGCCGGGGGCAGTCCATCTTTGAACCGCGTCCACGTCGTGCCGTCATCGAGCGAGTAGTACAACGCCCGGCCTGTGCCCGCGAAGAGCATCCCCTTCTTGTTCGGGTTGCCTGAGAACGACAGCACGTAATCGAGAGGATGCCCGGACGGAATGTTACCGGTGATCTTTGTCCACGTCGTTCCGAAGTCGGTCGACTTGTAAATGTACGGTTTGCGATCGTTCATCAAGTGGAAGGCGACGGACGTGTATACCGTGCCAGGATCGAACGTCGACGGCCAGATCTGCGTGAATGTTCCCCACGGCGGCAGGTCCTTGAAGTTTGTGCTGACATCGATCCAGTTCGCGCCGCCATCCTTCGTGTACCAGAGTTTGCCATCGTTGGTCCCGGCCCAGATCAAATCGCGCTGAATCTTCGAGTACTCGATGTCCCACACCACCTCACCGGCGTACTGTCCCAGGTTGTCGCCGACGATGCCGCCGTTGGAGACGATGCGCGAGGGATCTTTCGTTGAAAGATCGGGACTGAGTTCGGTCCACGATTGACCGCCATTCGTAGTTTTGAGAATCAGCTGACAGCCGTATAAGACGGTGCTGGGATCGAACGGATCGATGGCCATTGGCGCGGTCCAGTGGCAGCGATATTTCGCTTCGTTGGGCGGTGAATCGAGCGTGATCATCCACGGTTCGATCGATCGCGCCGTCCCGGTGCGCGCGTCCCAGCGCGTCACCTTGTTGCCGTAACAGGATGCGTAAACGACGTTCGCATCGGTCGGATCGGGAATCGTAAAACCTGACTCACATCCCCCGATGTCCGGCTGCCATTGGAGCTGATTGGCGCCCCCGCGGCCACCGCCGCCGCCGCCACCCCCCGCGCCTCCACGTCCGCCCCGGCCCAGGGTGGGCTGCGGCATCGTGCTTCCTGCCGGCAAACGGCCATTGCCGGTTTGCTCCGAGACTGTCATCGGCCCACGCATGGTCCCGTCGTCCTGACGATTGCTGTAGATCCAGTACGGCACACGATTGTCGACGTGGACGTGATACATCTGTCCGTTCGGCAGCGTCACGCGCACGGGGCCATCTTTCTTGTTGATGCTGGCGCCGCCGTCGTCGGTCAGCACGTATCGTATCGGGTCCTTTGGATCGATCCAGATGTCGTGGCAATCGCCGCAGCTCGCCTGGCCCTGAAATGGATTCGTCCCGCCATTGCCGCTGAACGTGGCGCCGCCATTCGTCGATCGATGAAAGCTACTGCTCGAGATGAACACGTCGTCCTGGTTCTGCGGGTTGACCATCAGCTTGATGTAGTAACCAGCGCGCCCGATGAGCGAGCGATCCCAGCTCACGACTTTCCAGGTTACGCCCGCGTCCTCCGATCGCCAGAGCGATCCCTGATCGGCGGTCTGAATCAGCGCGTAGACACGCTTGGTGTTCGACGGAGCGAACGCGACATCAATCTTCCCGAGCGGTGATTTGGGCAGGCCGGTAGCAGCCTTCGTCCACTTTGCGCCGCCGTCGTGCGTGACGTAAACGCCGCTGCCAGGGCCGCCACTCAACTGCGCCCACGTGTGCTGCTCGATTTGCCACGTTCCTGCAATCAGCGTGTTGGGATCCGACTTGTCGATGTCGAGTCCGGAGCAGCCGGTGTTCCGATCGACGAACAGAACGCGCTGCCAGGTTGCGCCTGCGTCGGTCGACTTGAACACGCCGCGCTCTTCTTGCGGACCTGTGAGTCGTCCCTGGGCGCAGACATAAATGATGTTGGGATTCGTTGGATGAATCAGCACGCGAGAGATTCGACCCGTTTCAACCAGTCCCACATGTTGCCAGGTTTTGCCGGCATCGAGCGACTTGTACACACCATCGCCCATTACATCGCTGTATCGAATGACCCACGGTTCACCGGTGCCAACCCAGACGATGTTGGGATCGGAGTCCGCAACCGCAACCGATCCGATTGCAGAGACGTTCTGGTCGTCGAAGATGGGCACGAACGTCTGTCCCGCGTCGGTCGACTTCCATAAACCGCCGGATGCCGAACCCAAGTAATAGGTATTCGGATCGCCGGGAACGCCTGACACGGATGCGATTCGTCCAGCCGGCGCCGGCCCCATGTAGCGGAATTTCATGGGTTCAGGCGTGCTGGTCTGCGGTGGACCGGTAGGAGCCACGCCGCGCTGTGCCGCTGCAGTTCCAGGCAGAAGCAGGGTAACCAGCGCGGTGAGTAGCAATCTGCGGGTCATGTTGGTCCTCAGCGCCTTTATCCGTGTGAATCCGTGTTCATCCGTGGTTGTAAATCCGTGTGAATCCGTGTTGATCGGTGGCTGTAAATCCGTGTTCGATCCGTGGCTGTAAATCCGTGTGAATCCGCGTTCATCCGTGGCTGTGAATCCGTGTTCATCCGTGGTCGGTAACTATAGATCAAGCGAGTGCGACGGGTGGGACACGGACGGCGCGGCGCTTCTCTACGCCCTCAACGCGAAGCTGTGGTGCTCTCCGCAAAAGGAAACGGAGTTCACAACGGAGGAACGGAGAAAACGAAGACGAACGAAGAAGACTGGTTAATTTCTTAAGGTGCTGTTAAACCTCCGTTCGTCTCTGAGCACCTCAATGCCTATTATGAATGGCAGGGCGCTCGTCGTATGTAAGCGTGCAGTCGAAGCACCACGAGCAGTGCGACGGCCTCCCGCGGGCGAGACGTCGATCGATCCAAGGTCAGATGCCTGCGCACTCTCGAGCCCCGGAACGAGCGGTCGGAGAATTGTCATCAACCCACGGTCGGGCACCCGGCTATCACCAAGCAGCTGGCGCGTGGTATCCGCAGTAGCAGGCTGAGGAAGGTTTATGCGGAAATCCACAGTCGCGTCGATGTTACTTGTATTAATCGGCGCCGTCACCGTCGAAGCGTTAAAGACGCTCACTCTTCCCGAGTCCAAGCTGCTCTTTGCCGACTATAACGATGTGCGGATTTCCACGCCGGATTCGGTTCAGCAGATCAGGCCGCCGTTTGATGAGGGATACAATCGCGGCTATTTTGCCTATCCGAGCATTTCCCCACACGGCGACACGATCGCCTGGGGTTTTGCCACGCGATGGCAACAAGATAAATATCGTGCGCGGTTTGGCCTCGGAGTCTATTCATTAGCAACGCAGAAACAGGACCTGTTGATCTTTAATGTCGCCACGGAGACGGTGACCACTTCCCCGCATCCTCAGGGATGGTTGGAGACCAAGGGGAGCATGGGATGGTCTCCCGATGAAACGCGGCTTGCGATTGCGATTCAACAAGACCAGCCCGCGTCCAGTTTGAGAAAGACTAAGCTGGATGCCGACCGAGGTCCGGCCATAGGCGTGCTCGAGATAAACAACGGCTCCGTACAATTGTTCGGAAATGGTTTTGATCCGGCATGGTCGCCGACGGGCGAGTGGATTGCGTACTACGATCCAACAGGCAAGAAGTGTCTGTTAATGCATCCGGATGGAACTGGCGTGAAAACAGCAACAACGGTGAAGGACTCATGGTTTTCGGCTCGAAGTTTCAGCGGCACGGCTCCTGTGTGGTCGGCGGAGGGGAGACAGTTGCTTCTGAATGTGATCAAAAACGACGGCCCGCTGATCGATGTCGTGCTGGTGGATCTGACGAGTGGTCGCACTATCACAAAGTCGCGAAGCGGGTTTCTTGTATTCGGCTGGGTGCCGTACCGTCGCGAAGCCCGCTGAGTGTGCCGCTCATCCTGATCATCCGAGCGTAACGGCCTTCTACGAGCGGAAGGAAGCCGCACACTAGCGAGCGTCGCTCTCCTTTTCCCTTTACCCCGCGAAGCGAGCGTGTAGCGAGGGGAGTCCGAGGGGCGAAGCCCCTCGGAGTGATTAGCGACGAGAACTCGCCCAGTCTTCCCACGTCAAGTGGCGGACTCTGCCGAACTCCCTGGCGTTCGACGTGACGAGCGTGGCGGCGCGCCGACGCGCCTGGCCGGCCAGCAAGACGTCGTATGCGCCGATCGGTTTCCCGGCTGATTCCAGTTCGGCCCGAACGGTTCCTGCCTCGCGGGCGTCCTCTTCGCCGAACTCCGCCCATTCGAAGGGGCCAGCGAAGAACGCTTCGAGGCGTTGCGTGTTGGTCTCTTTTCGCCGACTCTTGCCAATGCTGTACCAAAGCTCGAAGGCGACAATCGACGACAAGAGCATCACGTCATGCTTGCCGACGGCCCGCCAGAACCGGCGACGTACCGCGGCCTCAGTGCCATTGATGAGCGCGATGCACGCATTTGTATCAAACAGGTACGTCGTCATCGAACACGTCCCGCTCGGGAGTCATGGGCTGCTGGCGTCCTGCTGGCATGAATGGCTCCGCAGCCAGGCGGTCGAGCTCCGCGAACCACGCGTCGACGTCGGTGAACATTGGTTCCACCAGCACACCTCGACCCGCACGGCGAACACGCACGCGGTCGCCTTCGAACCTGAATTCGCGCGGCAGCCGAACGGCCTGGCTGCGCCCGTTTCTAAACAACTTTGCAGTCGACGCCACGATCGCTCCTTGGTCTATACCATAAGTATAGACCAGTGAAGGGCCAGTCACCACCAGACTTCGCTCACCCCTCGGGCGAGTTCGTCCAGCTCGCGCGGCTACGGCGCGCGACATTGCTAAAATGCGGCCTCAATGAGTGGACGACCTTCGAAGGATCGTACCCACGTCCGCGACGTGGTCTAAAGGGCATCTATGGTGCGAAGGCTCCCATGACACCTCTGACCCGACGCGAGGCGGTACGACAATTGGCGATGGCGGGAGCCGGCCTCGCGCTCGGCCCGGTCGTTGTTCGTGGCCAATCGGCTCCGATCGTCGTTGCCGGCAAACCAGTCGAATTCGTCGTCAGCGTGATCAGCAATGCGACCATCCGGATCACTGCACTTCCAGTGGCGGGAGCGCGAATTGCAGCGGACGACTCACTGGTGCAGGCCGCCTCGGGGCAAGTCGTTGCGCGCCGCACGGCCGCTGGGCCTCAAAGGATACGAGCTGCGCACCTGTCGATCAGATTCACTTCCACACCTCCGAGTATTCACATCGATGCGCTCGATGGAAGACCCATACAGCGGCTGACACTCGACCCGTCGTCATCGGACATTTCCTTCCTGTTGGGTAAGGGACCGCTGCTCGGAATGGGCGAGGGCGGACCTCAATTCGACAGGAAAGGTGTGGTCGATCGCGGCCGCAACGGGCAAGGTGGCTACCAACTGCGCACTCATGGCGGCCGGGTTCCAATTCAATGGCTCGTTGGCACCGAAGGATGGGGGATGTATATCCATCAACCACTCGGTGCTTTCGATCTGACTGGCGCAGAAGGACGGCTGACGCCGTCGAGCGACCTACCGCTCGACGTGTTCGTCACTGCATCGCCCGATCCCAGAGTGATTCTCGGCGAGTACGCTCGCATCACCGGCTCCGCGCAGCTGCCGGCGCGCTGGACTTTCGGATACATGCAGTCGCATCGCACTCTCTCCGGGCCGGATGAAGTGATGTGGGTGGCGCGAACCTTCCGTGAGAAGCGCCTGCCGTGCGATGCCTTGATTTATCTCGGAACCGAGTTCACGCCCTCTGGATGGAACACGCGCAACGGCGAATTCACCTGGAGGAAGGAGAACTTTCCCAATCCCGGCGCGATGATCAACGGCCTCCACGCGCAGCACTTTCGCGTCGTTCTTCACGTCGTGATCGAGGGCCGCCGGATGTCGGGTACGGTGCATGACGCATGCACGCCAGAAAAAGCCGTTCCAAGCGGACGCACGCCGGACGACAAGTGGCCTGATGATCGCGCCGTGCCGTGTTATTGGCCGTATCACAAGCCGGTCTCCGACCTCGGGATTGATGGGTGGTGGCCTGACCAGGGTGATGGTCTCGATCAACCATCGCGTCTTGCACGGATTCGGATGTACTGGGAAGGCCCGCAGCTGTGGCGCCCGAATGAGCGCCCGTTTGCGCTCCATCGCAACGGCGCGCCTGGCATGCAGCGCTACGGCGCGTTCCTCTGGTCGGGAGACGTGTATTCGACGTGGGAAACACTGAAGACGCACGTGCCCGTGGCGATCAACACCGGGCTCTCGGGGATTCCGTTCTGGGGAACCGACATCGGCGGCTTCGTGCCGACGCCCGAGTACACCGGCGAATTGCACGTGCGCTGGTTTCAATTCGGGGCGTTCTGTCCGTTATTTCGCGCGCATGGCCGCACGTGGCACTTGCGTCTGCCGTGGGGATGGAACACCGGCGAGGTCGGGCCATCGGAAACGCGCGGCTATACCGGCGGTGCCGGCGAACCGGATGTCAGCGAACTGCACAACGCGGCGGTCGAACCGATCCTCAAGCAGTATCTCGAACTGCGCTATCGCATGCTGCCGTATGTGTATTCGATTGCGCGCGAGTGCTGTGAAACAGGCCTTCCGATGATGCGCGCGTTGTGGGCCCACTATCCCGACGATCCGCAAGCTGTCGCCCGCGGTGATCAGTATCTGTGGGGTCGCGACATGCTCGTCTCACCAGTTGTCGTAAAGGGCGCGAGCTCGCGGCGGTTGTATCTTCCTCGCGGTAACTGGTTCGACTTCTGGACCGAAGAGCGAGTGACCGGTGGTCGCGAGATCGATCGCGCCGTGGATCTGGCGACGATGCCGCTCCATGTGCGCTCTGGGGCGTTGCTGCCGTTTGGGCCGATCACACAGTACAGCGACGAAGCGATCGATCAACCGTTGTCGCTCGTCGTCTATCCTGGCGCAGATGGCGCGTTCACACTGTACGAAGACGACGGGCGGTCCTTCAACTATCGGCGCGGAGAATGGATGGGCATCGAGATGCGATGGTGGGATGCGGAGAAGCGCCTGACACTACAACTCGCGCCGGGCTCACGCATGCTGCCGCCGCTTCAACGGCCCATCGACGTGCGGCTTGCGGGCGCGAAAGAATCGCGGCGGCTCGTATTCAACGGCAATCAAGTTACACGAACTCTGTAAGAGCTACTTCTTGCGACCGATACCAAACTGATCGCCAGTTTCGACGACGCGGCCGTTCGACATCACTACCTCGACCACCTTCTCGCTCTGCACCACACGGTGTTGCTCGTCGGTGAGTGCGTCAACAATCTGTCGCGTCTTCGTGTCGATCACCTCTCCCGTTGACGGATAGCCGTAATGTCCATCCATGCTGAACGTGACCCAGCCCGGTTGATCGCGAAGCTTGATCGACGCCACTTGCTTCGGTGGCATCACCGTCGCGTCGAAGATGTGCACGCGCTCGTTATGGCCGTCGGACAGCCACAGCTCGTTCTCATCCGGCGTCAGGCCCACACCGTGGCTCGGGCAGCCGTGACGCTTGACCGGTCCTTTCTCGAACCCCGTCACTTCGACCCGATGGAGCATCTTGCCAGTCTTGATATCGCCGACCTCGAAGCCAAGCAGATCGTTGACGTTGACGAAGCAGAGCGTCTGCGCCCGATTGATCGTGAATGGGCGGATGACGTTGCTGAACGGACCCACCTGCTTGACCACCTTATGCGTCGTCGGATCGGCGATCGAGAGCAGCGGGCTCCTGAGTCCCGCGAGATACACGGCACGGCCATCCGGTCCATAGATCGTGTTATGGGCGCCTGAGTTCGTGACGATCTTGGAAATCACATCACCGCTCGCGGCATCGACGACATTCCAGTGCGGTCCCTCGAGCGAAGGGATGTAGAGAATCTTGCCGTCGGGCGAGATGGCGAGGCGATCCGCGCCGCCATCGTATGTCTTGTTCCAAAGCAACCGGTCGCTTGTGAGATCGATGGCCGCAACGCGTTTAATCGTCGAGACGTACAGCCGGCCAGTCTGTGCGCTGGCCACGACGCCCTTGACGTTCTCCGGATCCTGTCCCGGAACCTCAGCGAACGTCGGGATGCGTCGGACAAACTTGTGACCGTTGTCCATGTCGTACACGATCACGCCGATGCCGCCGTACTCGACATAGTTACGAATGCCGGGCTCGGCGACATACAGAAAGTGACGCTCGCCATTCGACGACGACGCGGCGGGCGCGAAGATCATCAGGGCCGCCGCGACGGCCGCGACGAGGTAGGCACGACGGATTGTTGTGCTCATATTCATTTCACATCCATCACGAAAATCCCGTAGCCGACGCCTGCCGGATCCTTGCTTCGCGCCGACTGGAAGGCGATGCGTTTCCCGTCTCCGCTGACGACCGGATTCGACGCCTTGTAGCCTCGGTATTCGCCCCAGTGCGTAACGCGCGTGAAGTCCTGGCTGTTTGGTTCGAGCTTCAGCTTCCAGATGTCGATGTAGTTCGAATTCTGCTCGAGCTGTTCACGGCTCGATTCCACGAGCGTGTACTTTCCGTCGGGGAAAATACCTTCGACCTCGTTGTACTCGCCAGCCAGCTTGCGATAGACGGTAATCTTACCCGTCGCCACCTCGATGCCGAGCACATCCGCGAACGGCGATCGATAGCACGTATAAATCAGTTCGCTGTCGTTGTTGCGAAAGTCCTGCGCCTCCAGGGTGCACTCCGGCGTTTTCGCCCGGACAATTTCCTTTTCGTTCACAAGCTTCGGGCGCCCGTTCTCGGAGACGATGTCGGCAGTGTAGATCGCCGACTCGCCCTCCTGGAAACGATCCGGGTACTGCCCGCGCGTGTTCGACCACGCGATTTTCATCGCGGTTCGGGAAATCGCCACGCCCTCGGAGATTTTGTGCTCCAGTGGAATCGCGTGATCGCCCGGCTTGAAGTCGGCTTTGAGAATCCACATCTCCTGATCGCGCGATCGTGTGGTGCTGATGTCGGTAAACGTGCGGGCGCCGATCAGGAAATAGTCGCCGTTGGGTAGAAACTGCACGCGAAGAAAACCTGGGTGAGCATAGTGCGTGAGGAGACGGATGACTCCGGTCGAGACATTCACCTCATACGCGTCGCCGAAGCTCTTCTCCATAAAGGCAATGCGCTTCCCGTCGGGCGACCATGAGGCACGTTCGCCAAAGTGCGTCATCTGCTTGATGTTCGGCGGCAGATTCTCCTCGGGGCTCCCGCTTTTGTTTCCTTGCGGAGCCCACATCGTCACGGCCAGCGCGAGGGTGAGAAGGACCGATGGGCGCATGCGGCGGATTGCAACGGATCTGCGGCGCGATGTCAAGACGTGCCGCGCCGCTATCGGGATCCGGTACCAGGGATCCGTGGTGCGATCTTTGTTGCGAACCGAACGGCCGGCAGAAATTCCCGCGGATCCCGCATCCCGGATCACGGATCCCGGAATTCAGCATGTTACGATCCGTCGATGCTCTACCGGCGCGTGGTTCTGTCTGTTTGGCTGTTTGTGTGCTTGACCTCGAGCGCGGTCGCCCAGACAGCGGCGCCCCCGGCACCGCCGCTTGCCGAGCTGTCGCGATCGCTCCAGGATCTCGCCACGAAAGTCAGTCCCAGCGTTGTGCAGATTTTCGTCACCGGATACCCCGCTCCAGACGAGGAGAATCAGACGGCATCGGCGGAGCCGCAGCTCGAGCGGAGCAGCGGATCGGGTGTCATCGTCGATGCGGACGGCTACATCGTGACCAACACGCATGTGGTTGAGAACGCGACGCGCATCGAAGTCGAGTTACCACCGGATCCTTCCACCGCAGCCCGTGGACGATCGATCCTGAGACGACGGGGACGCACCGTCGGGGCGCAAATCGTCGCGATCGATCACGAGACCGATATTGCGGTGGTGAAAGTGGATGCGCACGGACTTCCAGCGCTGCCGTTTGGTGATTCAGATTCACTGCGTTCCGGACAGCTCGTGCTCGCATTCGGCAGTCCGCTCGGGCTCGAGTCCTCTGTATCGATGGGCGTCGTCAGCGCGGTGGCACGGCAACTCACACCGGACGACCCGATGATCTACATCCAGACGGACGCCACCATCAATCCGGGCAACAGTGGCGGGGCGCTGGTCGATACGAACGGGCGTCTCGTTGGAATCAACACCCTCATCTACTCTCAATCCGGCGGCAGCGAAGGGATTGGCTTCGCCGCGCCGAGTAACATCGTCCGCAACGTCTTCACGCAGATTCGAAAAAGCGGCCGCGTGCGGCGTGGAGAAATTGGCGTCAACTCGCAGACGCTTACCCCGCTGATGGCCGAAGCGCTCGGGTTGACGATGGATGCCGGCGTCATTCTCGCCGACGTCCTGCCCGCAGGACCTGCAGAGAAAGTCGGGCTCGAATCCGGGGACATCGTCCTATCGCTCGACGGAAAGCCGATGGAAAACGCACGGCAGTTCCGAATCAACGTCTACACGCGCGGGGCGGGCGAACAGGTATCGCTCGAGGTGCGGCGCGGCGAACGAACGCTGAACGTCAAGGTTCCCGTTGTCGAGCGCGCGAACGACACTGGTGAGTTGGAGGCGCTGATAGGCACGCAGCAGATCATCCGTCCGCTTGGCGTCGTCGCGCTCGATCTCAATCCTTCGGTGGCGGCTTTACTGCCGCAGGTGCGGCGCCAGAAGGGAGCGGTTGTTGCGCGCGTCACACCAGAGTCGCCGTACTCACAGCAAGGGCGCCTGCAGCCTGGCGATGTGATCTACTCCCTCAACGGCCAGATTGTCAGAAGTGCGGACGATTTGAATCTGTTTGCGGGCCAACTGAAACCGAGCGCCGCAGCGGTTCTACTCATCGAACGCGAAGGCACCATGATGTATTTTGCGTTCAGAGTGGATAAGCCCTAACCACCATCGGGCGACTCACAAATCTCGCTTCTCATACAACACGTACGCGCAGCCGAAGAGCACAGCGCTCGCTCCCAGTAGACCGACGATGTCTCTCGCTGGCGAAACGCTTCCCAACAACGTTTTCATCGGCTCGTAGTAATGAAACGGTGACACACGGGCGAAGGGCCGCAGCGGACTCCACGCCGCGGCGCCGAACTGCAGCAGATACAGGAAGACGGCGACGAGACCGATGGTGCCCGCGGCGCGCATTCGTTCACGGACGCGCGATGCCATTGCCAGTGCCGCCGCACCAAAGCACCAGACAATCGCAAGCAGGTTTGTCGCGACCCAGGCGAGACGGAACGCTGGGAGAGCGGTCAAGGTCGCGGGCGAGAGCAATCGCACCGTGGTGCGACTGGTCACGAACATTGCCGCGACGACCGTAGCGCTGCCGACGATCGACACGAGTGCGGAGCGGGTCACGATCAAAAATCGTGGAACGGGCCGGGCCACGACCAGATCGACAAGGCCGTCTTCCACCTCGCCGGCCGGTTCACTCGCCAGGTAGATTGCCACGCACGACAACGACAACATCACAAGCGGATGAGCAAACCCGAGTGCAATGGCGCCAGGGAACGATCCAACCAGCACCCCGCCCATCGCTTCCTGGATAAACGCCGGGACCAGTGACGCAAACTGCCCATAAACGCCCTTCGCTTGAAGGTTGTAGGCAACGACGATGTCGAGGATCTGAAAGGCAGAGAGAAGCGCTGCGACCGCGATGATGAGCCCGCGATGTCGCGTCAATGATCGCGTGAGCAGCGGAACCAGCATCAGTCCCGGACTTCCTCGCTGCCCGAGTAGATCTTCAGTACGTAATCTTCGAGCTTGAACGGTTCGATCTGGATGTCCGATACCGGAAGTCCTTGCAGCGCGTCGAGCGCGCCCCCCAGTGCGCCCGCCCATTCCAGCTCCCAGTGCCGCGCATCGCTCCGACGCACGGCCTCGGCAAGCGCAGAGGGTAGCGGCGGCGCTGTTCCGTCGAAGAACACTCGGAGGCGGCGAGGCGTGTCACGACGAAGATCGGCGATCGACGTCTCGCGCACGAGCTGACCGCGGCGAATGATTCCAACGCGATCGCAGAGGCGTTCGACTTCGGACAGGACGTGTGATGAGAGAAAAATTGTCGTTCGCCCCTCGGTTTTGAGTTCATGAACGGTTTCGGCGAACGCCTCGATCATGAGGGGATCGAGACCTGAGGTCGGTTCATCCAGTATGAGCAGCGACGGGCGGCCCATCAGCGCCTGGATGATTCCGAATTTGCGCTTCATGCCGTGCGACAGGTGATCGAGCCGGCGCCGTAGATCGATGTCGCTGACATCGAAACGTGACAACAGCTTCTGGCGATACGAGAGATCCATTGGACGCGATTCGAGCGCCGCGAGGAAGTCGAGGTAACCGCCGCCGGTCATCTCGCGATAGAGCGGCATTTCGGCTGGCAGGTATCCGGTCCGCCGTCGAATCTCGAGGCTGGCTGCTCGACAATCGAGCCCGTCAACGAGCGCGCGGCCACTCGTCGCTCTGACCAGATCGAGCAGGATTCGGATGGTGGTTGTCTTACCCGCGCCGTTCGGGCCGAGAAAGCCGTAGACCTCACCGCGCCCGACTGATAGATCGAGGGCCTCGAGCGCGACGACCGGCCCGAAGTACTTCGTCAAGGACTCAATACGAACCGCGTCGGCCACCGTCAGCGCCTTGAATGCTCGATCGACTGCTTCGCTTCCCCGGATGTCGCCGGCGGGATGGCGCGAAGCGCGCGGGCAACGACGTCCCACATCGGATTCTGCGAGGCATCTCCCTCGAGAACGACGTCCCCCGGTTGCGGCGCGATGTCGAAGTCGGCAGCTTCTGCTGAATCACCAGGTCGAAGGTCCTGCGTGAGCAGGGCAAAATTGATCATGAACGGCTGGTCTGCGATCCGGCCGGTCGCCGAGAATTCGACGAGGCGCGAGTCCGCAGCGGTGACAACTGCGCGAGCGCTGTCGAGCGCAACCAGAGAGCCGCCGACCATTGCGCTGCCAGGAATGTCAATTTGGTAACACGCGTCGCTTCCGCGTTGAACCTCGCGCAGCGTCTGCGTGGTGCTGGCTTGCATAAACCCAATGAATGTCTGAAGAGCGGTACGCTTGAGCGCGGGAATCGATAGTGCGGTGGGTGCCGCCCCGTTGAATCTCAACAAATATCCATGGCCATTCGATCGCATGTATCGCGTACGAGTACCGCGCAGTGGATCATCGGCCGCACCGCCTACGACCTGACCGCTGCTCGTCAGCTTGACGATGCGATACCGGCCATCGTGATCGTGATCCACGAGTTCCTGCACCGTGAATCGCCCTGATTGTTCCTCTGGGATCAAATCCGCGAGCACGCCGGACACCTCGAGGTTGTAGGTCAGCACCTCGATGCCTGAGGTCGGCGCGGTGAGAGCGGAGCGTGAGCGTCCGAGGATTTCTGCCGCAGACACGGTGGTTTGACGATCGATCCCGGGAATGACATAGACGAAGAGCGCGATCGCCGCCGCCGCTGCGAGCGGGATCGCCCAGGCCCAACGTCGCACGCGACGCACAGGGCGCAGTGTGGTGGCGCCGGCAGCGGTCGTACGAGCAAGTTGCGCCAGAATTGCATTGCGCGATGCCGGCGAGAGTTCGCCGCTTCCTGCGGCTTCTTCGACGCGGCCGATCAGCCGGACGCGCGCCGCCAGGCGTTCGGCGCATCGCTGACACTCTTTAGCATGCGACACGTCCTCCGACGGGGCCTCGCGGTCCGCAATCGCCTGCAGTTGGTCATCGGTTAAGCAGCGTGACATGTGAAGATTCTCCCAGCCGGATGGCTCGGTCAGCCGCGGCGTGTGCTTTCGTGTCCTTCATGGTCCGTGTTCTTCCGTGTTGTTCCGTGGCTCGTGGTCCGTGGTCCGTGTTGTTCCGTGGCTCGATCCAACTCTTTCTGAAGGCGATTGAGGGCACGCGTCAAAAGCCGGCCGACCGATGTATGACGGATGCCTGACGCGTCGCCTATTTCTTGATATGACAATCCCTGTGCACGAAGAGCAATGAGCAGCCGGTCGCGTGCCGAGAGCGTCCGAATCGCGTGCAGCACGGCGTGCTTGCCATCGAAGCGATCTGGAGTTTCAGCCGCGTTTCGGGTGTCGCGTTCGCTTATCCAGGGAAGCCACCGGCCGATTCGGCGTTGTCGATCGCGACATGCGTGCGCGGCCACGGTGTAGAGCCATCCACGCGGATTGGTGAGCGCTCCGTGCCCGCGAAGATGCTCGATGAGACGCGCGAACGTATCCTGGACGACATCCTGCGCCGCATCGGGATCGTGCAGCATTGCCACCGCGAGCCGATACAAACCGCTCGCGTGCAGGTCGAACAACAATGAGACTGTCGGGGTGAGAACCTCAACCGCCTCTGGAGCCGTGTAGGTCGAGGGATACGTCGCCACGAGCTCTGATGTGCTCACTCTTATACAACGTCCCAGGTCGACGCTTTGTGACACCCTCACGAATCGCTGTCAGGGGCCGCTTCATAGAAGAAACGAAGAAACGAAGAAGATTCGAAGACAGGAAAACCGGCTGGCGCCTGTGCGCCAGCCGGACAAGAAACAGGCATCCGCCGCCACGCGCTTCGCGCGTCCTGTGGGCCGGCCGGCAGGGCGGCGGCGACGGATGCTTACCGCAGCTTCGTATCTTCGGATCTTCGACGTAAGCCGCGGGCACGTTGCAGTGTGACAGTGAACGCTGCGGAAACTAACCGCCCCTGGTGTGCATTTCGAGGTGAGCGTCCTTTTTTAATGTCCGAACCGGAATAAGTGTCGTTTCGCGATCCATTCCCAGACGTTCTTCGGCACCGCGATCGGCACGAACGGACCACACGGCTTCGATAAGTCGTTGCAGATCCTCGCGCGTTGCGCCGGCGCGCAGGGGCCGCCGAAGGTCGGTGCCGGTCGCCGCGTAGAGACAGAGCAGCCAGACACCGTCGGCCGTTAGCCGACTGCGGTCGCACGATGCACAGAACGGTTCCGTCGTGGACGAGATGATGCCGAACGTCGTCCCATCAGGCAGCAGGAATCGATCCGCGGGTGCCGACGACTGTTCTTCGATCGGCATGATGCCGCCGTAGTGTGCGCGCAGTCGATCGAGGATCTCACGTCTCGATACAACGGCAGAAGGTGTCCAGCGCGTTGCGCCGCCGACATCCATGTACTCGATGAAGCGCAGTTCGGCACGGACGCTTTTTGCGTATTCGACGAGCGGCACCACTTCGTCCTCATTGACGCCGCGGATGACGACCGTGTCGAGCTTGAGCGACGTAAATCCCGCGGCGGCAGCCACCGCGATCCCGTCGAGCACCTTGTGCAAGTCGTCCATCCGCGTGAGTGCGCGGAAACGCTCGCGATCGAGTGTGTCAAGACTCACTGTAATCCGGTGCAGTCCGGCGTCGCGAAGCAGACGTGCGTTCCCGCCGAGCAGAACACCATTGGTGGTCAGCGCAAGATCGGCGACCGCCGGCCTCGTCGCCAGTGACTCGATTAGGACTGGAAGGTCGCGACGGAGGAGCGGTTCGCCGCCGGTAATCCGCACCCGGTCGACACCAAGCGGCGTGAACGCATCAACGATCGCTGCTGTTTCCTCGAACGTGAGCAGGCTTTCGCGCGGCAGCCACAAATAGTCAGGCTCCGGCATGCAGTACTGGCATCGCAGGTTGCAGCGATCAGTGACCGAAATGCGAAGGCTCCGCAGGGGACGGCCAAAACGATCGAGAAGCGGCATGGATCGCCTAAGTATGACATCGTTTGCTATCCTTCCTGCCACATCGGCAGCCATAAGGAGTCACCGTGAGCGGAACGGCCAAGTACTTGAGATTGATTGCACTCATCTTTGCTCTTGCCGGCGCGTCTGTTCTGGCGCAGGGACGCGGCGATCAACCGCAGTCGGCAACGCCGCAGGCGCCGCCTCCACCGCCGCCGGATGAACCCCGCGTCGCCAAGCTCAAGAGCGAAGCGGTTGCCGACATCGACTCGATGAAGGTGTTCACGCAGCAGATGGTCGATTCCGTCTTCAGCTTTGGCGAGCTTGGCTTCCAGGAGTTCGAGACGAATCGATACCTGATCGACATCCTCAAGAACAACGGGTTCACCGTCGAGGAAGGCATCGCTGGCATTCCGACTGCGTTCATGGCGACGTGGGGTTCTGGCAAACCTGTGCTCGCACTCGGCTCAGACATTGACGGCATTCCGCAGGCATCGCAGAAGCCGGGCGTCGCCTACCACGATCCGATCATCGAGGGAGCGCCCGGGCACGGTGAAGGACACAATTCGGGCGAACCGCTCAACATCACCGCTGCGTTGGCAGTCAAAAAAATCATGCAGCGCGAAAAGCTTCCCGGAACGATCCGCATCTGGTCGGGCACCGCAGAGGAGCTGCTCGGCACGAAGGCCTACTTCGTGCGCGCCGGCATATTCAAGGATGCCGATGTTGCCCTGTTTGTGCATGTCGACAATGAAATGGCGGTGTCGTGGGGCGAACGATCGGGCACTGGTCTCGTGTCCGTGCTTTACAGCTTCCAGGGAGAAACCGCACATGCCGCCGGCGCACCATGGCGCGGCCGCAGCGCTTTGGATGCGGTGGAGCTGATGGACATTGGCTGGAACTTCCGCCGCGAACATCTGCCGCTCGAACAGCGATCGCACTACGTGATCACCGACGGCGGCGATCAACCAAATGTCGTGCCGCGAAGCGCCTCTGTCTGGTACTACTTCCGGCAGACGACGTATCAAAAGATTAAAGAGATGTGGGCCATTGGCGATGCTATGGCCAAGGGCGCCGCGCTCATGACGGGCACCGAACTTCTACCCACGCGCGTGCTCGGGTCCGCCTGGCCCCAGCACTTCAGTAAACCGCTGGCGGAGGCCGCGTTTGCGAATATCAACCGGGTGGGTCTGCCGCAATGGGGCGAGGACGATCAGACGCTCGCGAAAGCGCTGCAGAAGGAACTCGGATCGCGAGAGACCGGATTGACGACCAAGCTTGCTGCGACCTTGCAAGGACCGGTGACGACAAACACGGGCGGCGGCTCTGACGATATCGGAGACATCTCCTGGACTGTTCCAACGATCACGCTGCGATACCCGGCGAATATTCCGGGCCTGCCTGGCCACAACTGGGCGAACGCGATCTCGATGGCGACGCCGATCGCGCACAAAGGCGTGACCGCCGGCGCGAAGGTTCAGGCGATGACGATGATCGATTTGCTGACCAAGCCGGCGCTCGTTCAGTCCGCGTGGGATTACTTCCGCAATGTCCAGACGAAGGAGACGAAATACGAGCCGCTCATTCGTGCCGAGGACCGTCCCGCGATCGAACTCAACAAACCAACGATGGACAAGTACCGCGAGCAGATGAAGAAGTACTACTACGATCCGACGAAGTACAAGACCTATCTCGAGCAGTTGGGGATTACGTATCCGACGGTTAAGAAGCAGTGAAGCGGTTTGCTGTCGCTGCTCGCTGCTGGCTCCTCGGCTGCCAGTTCACGGCTGTGAGAAGCGAGAAGCGAGAAGCGAGTAGCGAGAACCCGTCAGCGAAGTATCATATTCAGATGCTCCGCGCCTACAGAGGCATCACACCCAGGGTACACGCCGCCGCGTACATCGACATCAGCGCACAAGTGATCGGTGACGTCGAGATTGGCGAGGCCAGCAGCGTCTGGATGAATGCAGTGGTGCGAGGGGACGTGAACTGGATTCGCATTGGTGCGCGATCGAACGTCCAGGACGGTACGGTCGTGCACGTCATGAACGATACCCATCCCACCACGATTGGCGATGACGTGACCATCGGGCACGGTGCGGTCGTCCATGGGTGCACGCTGCGGGATCGAATCCTCGTCGGCATGGGCGCCATCCTGTTGAACGGGGTCGTCGTCGGAGCAGACTCCATCGTCGCTGCGGGGACGCTGCTGACGGAAGGAACGACCGTGCCGCCCCGTTCGCTGGTGATGGGATCGCCTGGGAAGGTGCGGCGCGAATTGAGCGACGCCGATGTCGCAACGATTCGCGTGTACGCCGAGCGCTACGTCGGATATCGACTCGACTACATGAATGCCGCCGGCGCGGGATCTGTTCGCTGATGCCGTCGCAACAGACTCGCCCGGCGCGCGGCATGCGCGACTTCCTGCCGGAGGATGTCCGTCGCCGCGAATACGTGATCCGCATCGTCTCGGACATATATCAGCGGTACGGATTCGAACCGCTCGAGACACCCTCGCTCGAGAATATCGAAACGCTGACGGGGAAGTACGGCGAAGAGGGCAACAAGCTGATCTTCAAAGTACTCCGGCGCGGTGAGCACGAGGCCTCGGGCGAGACCGACCTGGCGCTGCGCTACGATCTGACCGTTCCGCTGGCGCGAGTCATCGCCGAGTACCGTGGGCAACTGCCGAAGTTCTTCAAGCGGTACCAGATTCAGCCGGTGTGGAGAGCGGATCGACCGGCGCGCGGACGGTTCCGCGAGTTCTTCCAGTGCGACGTCGACGCGATCGGATCCCGATCGCCTGTGGTCGAGACGGAGATGCTCGCCGCGGTGAGCGATGTCCTCAAGAAACTCGGATTCGACGACTTCACGATTCAGTTGAACCACAGGCAGTTGCTGACGGCAACGTTGAATCGCGCCGGCATCGAACCGGGGCTTCACACGGCTGCCCTGGTCGCGCTCGATAAGCTCGACAAGATTGGCGTCGATCGCGTAATCGAGGAAATGATTTCCCGGAATGTGCCGCGCGAAGCCGCACAGGCGGTACTCGCGAATGCCGGTTCGAGAGAACTCGGTTCGTTCTCGGTTGAACAGGGATCGGCCGCAGTCGAGAACCTGCGCGAGATCACGAGCCTTTGCGAGTCCACCGCGGCGTCCGGGCATGTGAAGTTCGCGCCGTTTCTGGCTCGTGGTCTCTCCTATTACACCGGGGCGATCATGGAAGTCACCGTCCCCGACTTGGCGGGCAGTCTCGGGGGCGGTGGCCGTTACGACGGATTAATCGGGATGTTTCTCGGTGAGGATGTGCCCGCGTGCGGGTTCTCGCTTGGGCTCGAACGCATTCTTGTCGTCATGAATGAGCGCAAGATGTTCCCGGCGGATGTCGAGCAGGCATCGGCGGACATTCTCCTCACCGTGTTCGACGCGGCGACGATTCCTGAAGTACTGAAGCTCGCCGCGGACTTGCGGGGCTCCGGGGTTCGGGTCGAGGTGTATCCCGAGGCCGACAAGTTGGGGAAGCAGATGAAGTACGCGGCGACGAGAAGAATTCGGTTCGCGGCGATTCTCGGTGGCGACGAAATCAGCCGCGGAGAAGTGACAATCAAAAACCTCGATACCGCGGCGCAGCAATCAGTGCCGCGTGCTACAGTCGCCGACTTGGTGAAGAGGTCAACGTAGTCAGAATGCAAATTGAACCGTTAGGCGAGATCGCGAGAACCCATACATGCGGTGGGCTTCGCATCGAGGACGTCGACCGGGACGTCGTGCTCCTGGGCTGGGTCCACAGAGTCAGAGATCTTGGATCGCTGGTCTTTATCGATATCCGCGACCGCCATGGTGTGACGCAGGTGATCGTGCGCGACAACGACGCGCTCGTGGCCGAAGCCAAGCGCCTGCGGGCGGAATTCGTGATCGCCGTGACCGGGAAGGTCGAGCATCGCGCCCCGGAGACGGTCAACGCCAAGATCGCGACCGGTCAGATCGAGGTGGCGGCCACTAAAATCCGCCTGCTGAACGAGGCGAAGACGCCGCCATTCATGATCAGCGACGACATCGAGATCACGGAAGAAGCGCGGCTGAAGTACCGCTACATCGATCTGCGGCGGCCCCGAATGCAGCGCAACATGATCATGCGGCACCGCGCGACGATGGCGATTCGAAAGTATTTCGACGAACAGGGCTTTCTCGAAATCGAGACGCCGATGCTCACGAAATCGACGCCGGAAGGGGCGCGCGACTATCTCGTTCCGAGCCGCGTGCATCCAGGTGAGTTCTACGCGCTGCCGCAATCGCCACAGTTGTTCAAACAGATCCTGATGATTTCCGGACTGGACCGGTATTTTCAGATCGTCAAGTGCTTCCGCGACGAGGATCTTCGCGCCGATCGCCAGCCGGAGTTCACGCAGGTCGATCTCGAGATTTCGTTCGCCACCGAGAACCTTGTATTCGCCACGCTCGAGCCGTTGATGGAACGCTTGATGGCGCTCATTGGCAAGGACGCCCCGCGACCCTTCCTCCGGCTGCCGTACGCCGAGGCGATTGCGAAATACGGATCGGACAAGCCGGATCTTCGATGCGGGATGGAAATCAAGGATGTGTCGGCCGCATTTGGTGCCTCCGACTTCACCGTGTTCCGCGATGCGATTGCGAGCGGAGGAGAAGTCCGAGGCTTCGTCGTGCCGGGGGCGGGCAAATACTCACGTCGAGAACTCGATGAGGTCGTCGAGCAGGCGAAGCAATTAGGCGCCGGCGGGCTGGTGTGGGCGCGGACGGCTGACGCCGGCGTGCAAAGCTCGGCGTTGAAGGCGGCTGGTGAGCAGGCGATCCGCCAGGCGCTCGACATCGCCGGCGCTGCGGCCGGCGATCTTCTTCTGACCGCGGCAGGTCCACACGAAGCGACGTCGCGGATGCTCGGGCAGCTGCGACTGCAAGTCGCAAAAAAGGAGAAACTTCTCGACCCGGACACGTTTGCGTTCCTCTGGGTCGTCGATTTTCCGATGTTCGAGTGGCTCGAGGAGGAGAAGCGCTACGAGTTCATGCACCATCCGTTCACCGCACCGCTCGAGAGCGATCGGCACCTGCTCGAAACCGATCAAGGTCGCGCACGCGCACGCGCGTACGATCTCGTGCTGAACGGCAGCGAAATCGGCGGTGGCAGCATCAGAATTCACGATCAAGCGCTGCAGCGCCTTATTTTCACGCTTCTCGGGATCTCGGAAGAAGAGGCGAAGCTTCGCTTTGGGTTCTTTCTTGACGCGCTCGAGTACGGCACACCGCCGCATGGAGGCATCGCGCTTGGGCTCGATCGGATTGCCGCAATCCTCTGCGCCGAGCCGTCCATCCGCGACGTGATTGCATTTCCAAAAACGGCTCAGGCCGTAGACCTGATGGCGGGGGCGCCTTCGGTTGTGAGTGAAAAGCAGCTGAGGGAGCTTCGGCTGAAATAGGTCAATGTTCGATGCTCAATGTTCAATGAAGCCATCTAACACCATTGAACATTGGACATTGGACATTGAACATTTGGCGGAGGCCAGCTCAGCCGCCACCCGTGATACGATCCAATAAGTTACTGCGTGTTTCGAAGGAGAACCCTATCCCTCCTGCCACAGTGATGCGCAAAATCTCGGTCCCGGACGAAGGGGCCGACTCCCTGTACGGTCCCTACGACGAGAATCTCAAACATCTTGAGTCGCTGTTCAGCGTGAAAATCCGTACGAACGGCCACGAAGTGATCGTCGAGGGAGAAGCCGCCGACGTGGCTCGCGCGGAAAATCTGCTCGAGCAACTGTCGACGCTCATCCGCGGCGGTTATCGGCTGGCTAAAGGGGACGTCAAGACCGCGGGGCAACTCGTCGAGCAGGACGAACGCGTCGAACTGGCGGATTATTTTCTCCGCGGCGCGCCGCGCGCGACCGGGAAACGTCAGGTCATGGCCAAGAGCGTCAACCAGCGACGCTACCTCGAGGCCATCGAGCAGCGCGATATCGTCTTCGGCATCGGGCCGGCGGGGACCGGGAAGACATACCTGGCGATGGCGCAGGCGGTTTCGTTTCTCCTGTCGAAGCGCGTCAGCCGCATCATTCTGGCGCGTCCGGCGGTCGAAGCGGGGGAGAAGCTCGGGTTCCTGCCGGGTGATTTACAGGAGAAGGTCAACCCTTACCTCCGTCCACTCTACGACGCGTTGTACGACATGATGGAAATCGAGCGCGCCGATCGCCTGCTCGAGCGCGGCACGATCGAGGTCGCGCCGATCGCGTTCATGCGCGGGCGCACCTTGAATGACGCATTCGTGATTCTCGACGAAGCGCAGAACACGACGTCCGAGCAGATGAAGATGTTCCTGACGCGCCTTGGGTTCGGGTCAAAAGCCGTCATCACTGGAGACGTCACGCAGATTGATCTGCCGACCGCACGGCAGTCGGGCCTCGTCGAGGCCATGAAGGTTGTTGGCAACGTCGACGGCATCGCGTTCATTCATTTCGATGAAAAGGACGTGGTGCGGCACCCGCTTGTGCAGCAGATTGTCAAGGCGTACGAAGCCTACGGTGGATCCCGACAGTAAAGGCGGGCGCCAGCCGGGTGGCGCCAACAATCGGAATGGCCGACGCCTGTCGGTCAGCGTCACTGATGGCCTGGGGCGATCGGTGCGCGATGGCGGGCTGTCGCGGTGGCTCGCCTCCGTGGCGCCGTCCGCCGCTCGCGGTGAAGTAGCGATCGCGCTCGTCAGCGACGCTCAGAGCCGGAAGCTCAATTCCCAGTACAGACAAAAAAAGTCAGCGACGGATGTTCTGTCTTTTCCAGCTGGCCGAATGAATCCGAACAACGGATCGGGGAGCGCGGATCTCGGATCCCGATTTCTCGGAGACATTGTGATCGCGACCGGCACAGCACGACGGCAGGCAAGAGAAGCCGGTCATTCGTATCAAGCGGAGCTTCGCGTCCTGTCGCTTCACGGCTTGCTTCACTTGCTTGGCTACGATCACGACAACCGGGATGATGCCGGACGCATGCGTCGCATGGAAACGCGACTTCGCCGCCGTGGCGGTCTTCGCGCGGGACTGATCGAGCGATCATGATTCCGCTGCTGCTGTTTCTGCTCGCGATCGCCGCCGTGTATGTCGGCACGATTGAAACTGCGTTCACGGCATTGATGCGGCTGTCACTTCGACTCATGGCGGAGCGCGGCGGCCGCGACGATCGCCTGGGTTTCTACCTGGAAGACCCGACGCAGCTCTTCATCCCTGCCCGGCTCCTGCTCGGTCTCATCTTTTCGCTCGCGACGATGTTCATTGCGATTCTGACCGGGCGCACAGGCTTCCAGTCGATCGGGATGCTGCTCGTGTTCGTCGCAATCTTCATACTCGTGTTCGAGCACGTACTACCGCTGTTGATCGTCCGTCGAAACCCCGAGCGAGTGCTCGAGGTGTTGTTGCCGCCGTTCGATGTCGCGGCGCGATTCCTTCACCCTCTCACCGGTGGCCTCGTGCGGTTGATTGCGGCGGTTCCACGACGTGATCGTGAACGCGCCGAGCCCAACAACGGTAACGGCGAACCGATTGAGAAGCAGGCCGGCGAGGTGCAGCAGAGCGAGGCGGTCGAGGGACAGGGCATCATCGAAGGCGACGAACGTCGCCTGCTGCAATCGATCGTCGATTTCGGCGACACACTGGTGCGCGAGGTGATGACGCCGCGCCCCGATATGGTCGCCATTCAGGCTGAGTCAACGTTCGATGAGCTGCGCGCCCACTTTCGCGAGCAGGAATACTCACGCATCCCGGTCTACACGGAGAATCTCGACAACATCGTCGGCTTTGTCTTCATCAAGGATTTGATCCGGCTCGATCCGCCCGAGTCAGGGCAAACCTCACTCCTGCATCTCACGCGATTCATCAGGCCGGCGACCTTCGTGCCCGAGACGAAACGTGTCGCCGAAATGCTCAAGGAATTTCAGCGTCAGCAGGTCCAGATCGCCATCGTCGTCGACGAGTATGGTGGAACCGCGGGACTGGTAACCATCGAGGATCTGCTGGAAGAGATCGTTGGAGAAATCCGCGACGAATATGACGTCGAGACTGAACCGGTGATCGAGGAAGCGAACCGATCGTTCGTGTTCAGCGCGAAAGTCAACATCGCCGAAGTGCGCGATCGACTGGGTATCGAAATCGAGCCGGAAGGTTTCGAGACAGTCGGTGGATACGTGTTGACCCGGGCGGGTCGCGTGCCTGCGGTCGGTGAGACATTCGAAAGCGACGGCCTGCAGATTGAGGTGCTCGAGGCGGAGCGCCGCCGCATCCACAAAGTCCGCATGCGGCTGGCACCCCAACCGCAGCCGGAAATCTGACGCGTCCATGCCGAAGGCGGGATATGCATCGCTCGTCGGCCGACCTAACAGCGGAAAATCCACGCTCCTCAATCGGATCATCGGCGAAAAGATCGCGATCGTCTCAGATAAGCCTCAGACGACGCGGAATCGTATCCTCGGGGTGAAGAATTATCCAGAAGGACAGATTGCGTTTGTCGACACGCCCGGAATTCACCGCCCACTTCACCGTTTGAACGTCAGGATGGTCGATTCGGCGGTCGATACGTTCCGGGAAGTGGACGTGATCGCGCTTGTGTTCGACGCATCGACGAGGCCGGGGCGCGGCGACGAGTACGTATCGGCGCTCTTGAAGGACGTTCGAACTCCGGCGGTGCTCGTCCTCAATAAGATCGATCTTGTGGCGAAAGCGAAGCTTCTGCCGCTGATCGATCAGACCCAGCGATGGCATGACTTCGCGGCGATCGTGCCCGTGTCGGCCGCAACCGGCGACGGCGTCGATCGGCTGGAGCGCGTGCTCCTCGAGCAGTTACCCGAAGGGCAACCCGGCTATCCCGACGACTACCTGACCGATCAGCCGGAGCGCGCACTGGTAGCGGAAGCCGTTCGCGAGAAAGTACTTCAGCACACTCGGGACGAACTCCCATTTTCGAGCGCCGTCGTGGTTGACGAATTCAACGAGGAGGACCGCGAGCGTCTCCTGCGCTTGTACTGCACGATCTTCGTTGAAACAGAATCGCAGAAGCGCATCGTCATCGGGCGCGGTGGCGACATGATCAAGCGGATTGGCACCGACGCGCGGCGCGACCTCGAAGCGTTCTTCGCCACGAAAGTGTTTCTCGACCTGCGCGTCAAGGTGAATCCGGACTGGAGAGACAACGATCGCGCGTTGGATGAGATTGGTGTTCCACGTCCGGGTGCCAGGGGTGCCAGGGGTGCCAGGGGTGCGAAGAGGTGAAGCGATGCGCGGCGTTCTAGCCGCATGCTCGGTGTGCGTTGCGGTTGCGGTCGTGTCGGAGCAACCCATCGCGCAACAAAAGTCTCCCAGTGCGGCAAACGTGCTGTGGTATCGCGCGGCGGCGGCGAACTGGAACGAGGCCTTGCCGATCGGCAATGGACGGCTTGGTGCGATGGTGTTTGGTGGGGTTGCGGACGAGCGGCTGCAGTTGAATGAAGAAACTGTGTGGGCAGGGCAGAAGCTCGATCGTGTGAACCCGCAGGCGGCGGCGTCGCTTCCCGAGATCCGTCGACTGCTCTTCGCTGGAAAGCCCGCCGAAGCCGAGGCGATTGCCGACAAGACGATCATCTCGGTTCCGCGCCGCATGCCGCCGTACGAGACGCTCGGAGATCTCTCACTTCGTTTTCAGATCGACGGCACCTCATCCGACTACCGCCGCGAGCTGGACCTGGACGATGCGGTTGCGCGTGTTCGCTACACGGCCGGCGGGGTCCTCTTCACCCGCGAAGCGTTCGCGACAGCCGTCGATCAAGTGATTGTCTTGCGGATCGCGGCCGATCGATCCGCTGCGGTCGCGTTTACGGCGTCAATGTCTCGCGAACGAGACGCCACGTCCCGGATCGAAGGGAACGACACGATTGTGCTCGAAGGGCAGGCGCTGCCCGCCTCGGCTCGACACGCAGACGAGCCGAACGCCGGCGTACGTTTCGCAGGACTCACGCGCATCGTGCCTGAGGGCGGTCACATCCAATCGGATCCGTCGTCGGTAACCGTCACCGGAGCGAACGCGGTGACCGTGTTGATTGCGGCAGCGACAACGATGAAGACACCTGACCCTGCTGCGGCCGCGCGTCAGGTGCTCGGTGCGGCGGCGGTCCACAGCTATCAACAGTTCCGGGAACGTCACGTCGCCGATTATCAGCGCTTCGGCTCGCGCGCGCAGTTATCGCTGACGGCGCCTGTGCCGGATCTGCCGACCAATGAGCGCCTCGCGCGGGTGAAGGCTGGCGCGGCCGATCTCGCGCTGGAAGCGCTCTATTTCACATTCGGCAGATATCTGCTTATTTCAAGCAGCCGACCCAATACGCTGCCCGCCAATCTGCAAGGAATCTGGAACGATTCGCTCGCCCCTTCGTGGGACAGCAAATACACCATCAACATCAATACCGAGATGAACTACTGGCCCGCCGAGGTCACCAGTCTCTCGGACCTGCACGCACCGTTGTTCGATCTTGTCGATAAGGCGCGTGACGATGGACGGCATGTCGCAAAAGCACTGTATGGCGCACGCGGCTTTGTGATTCATCACAACACCGACGCCTGGGGACACGCGGGACCGATTGACGGCGTACGATCCGGCATCTGGCCCATGGGTGGTGCATGGCTCGCGCTGCACTTCTGGGATCACTACGACTTCACACGCGATCGACAGTTCCTGCGCGCCCGCGCGTATCCCGTCCTGAGAGAGGCGGCCGAGTTCCTGCTCGACTACATGGTCCTCGATCCACAGGGCAGGCTCGTCACCGGCCCCTCGATCTCGCCGGAGAATCAGTACAAACTCCCGGACGGAACCGCGGCCGCGCTCGTGATGGGCCCCTACATGGACACCGAAATTGCGTATGCGCTGTTCGGTCGCACGATTGAGGCGAGCGAGATCCTCGCCGTGGACTCAGACTTCAGGAGTCGACTCGAGGTCGCGCGGCGCAAACTTGCGCCACTGAAGATCGGGAAGAACGGCCAACTTCAAGAATGGCTGGAGGACTACGACGAGCGAGATCCCGGTCATCGGCACATTTCTCATTTGTTCGCCTTGCATCCTGGCAATCAGATCACGCTCCGCGGCACACCTGACCTCGCGCAGGCGGCACGCGTGACGCTCGAACGCCGGCTTGCGGCAGGGGGTGGAGGCACCGGCTGGAGCCGTGCCTGGATCATTAATTTCTGGGCGCGGCTGGAGCAGGGGGATCGCGCGCACGAGAATCTCGTCGCGCTACTTGCCAACTCCACGCAACCGAACATGCTCGACAGCCATCCACCGTTTCAGATTGATGGCAACTTCGGCGGCACCGCCGGTATCGTCGAGATGCTGATGCAGTCGCATGCCGGAGAGTTGGCCATCCTTCCGGCGCTCCCGTCTGCATGGCTCTCCGGATCAGTGACCGGTCTGCGTTCCCGCGGCGCGATCGGCGTGGACATCCGGTGGAACGAAGGGAAGGTCACCGACGTCCGGCTGCGGCCAGAGGTGGATGGAGAACAAGTAGTTCGAGCGCCAAAGGGTCAGCGAGTTGCGGCCGTGTCACTTCGAGGTCGACCGATCGACACCATGACGAATAGTGACGGAACTGTTCGCGTGCCGCTTGTCGCCGGACATGAATATCAGATGACGTTCTCAACCAACACCCGATAAAGGGGAGCATCCCGTCTGCATTTCTCACTGCGCGTGGGGAGTCCCCCCACCCCCACGCGCTCTCGCTCGGCGGCGCGCTGACGCGCGCTTCCCTCCGGCGCCTCGCTCGGGCCGCAGCCGCTCCGCCTGTCTCTACGAGGAGCCAGGAGCGAGCAGCGTTTTTGGAACTTCCTACCGATTCAAACTGAATAGATCATGTGCACGTCGAATCGATGAGCGCATGAGCGACGAACCTTTACCGGAAGAACCAAGCGACGACGAGCTGGTGGCTCGGATAGCCGCGACAGACACAACGGCTTTGAGCCTGTTGTTTCGCCGTCGCCAGGCGGACGTATACCGCGTGGCGATGCTCATGACTGGTTCGCCGGCTGCAGCTGAGGACGTAACCCAGGATGTCTTTCTTGCGGTCATGCACGATGCGTCCAGGTTCGAGTCCGGCCGTGCATCGGTAACCGCGTGGCTGTGCGGAATCGCCCGCAATCATGCCCGGCGAAGGCTGGAACGCGATCGGCGATTGCTGCCGTTGCCCGACCACACGGAGCGGTTCCCTGGCGGGGCGACGACGCAGTCCGACCCGCTGGGCGAGATGTCGAATGCCGAGCAGATCGAAATTCTGCGTCGCGCAGTTCTGAGACTTCCCGTGCGCTATCGAGAGGTTGTCGTGCTCTGTGATCTTCAGGAACTGAGTTATGCGGACGCTGCGATCGCGCTCGAGTGCTCGATTGGGACGGTGCGGTCCCGTCTGCATCGCGGGCGCGCGTTGTTGATGGCAAGAATGCAGGCGCATGACGGGACTCCGGCGGTTACCGCGGCAAAGAAGATTTCGAGGTGTCTCGCATGAGAGACGACGAATATCAGCGAATGACGAAAGCGCTGGCGCGCGAAACCAGGATGTCTGATGCGAGCGCAGCGCGCATCGAGCAGAAGCTGCTGAGCGCGAGACCGGCGGAGCCTTGGCGAAGGCCGTTAGGGGGAAGATTGCTAGCCGCCGCTGCGGTCCTCGCGCTGATCGTTGGAAGCATCGCGCTGTGGAGCACCAGCCGCGCAACGGTTGACACTACGACATCCGAACGCACCCCGTTCGAAAGGCCATCGACCCGCGCAGATGTTGTGCTGCCGCCCGCGCCCAAAGCGGTTATCGTGACGAGCGAGAAGACTGCACAGGGTCAACGCCCCGCTCACAAGGCTGCGAGCGCGCGCGTCGTCAGACCGAACGGCTTTGTCGAATTGCCCTGGACCGCGGGTCTCCCCGCGTTCGAGAGCGGCGAGATCGTGCGAGTGGAAGTGCCGGTCGCCTCGCTGCCCGCTTACGGCTTCGATATTTCCACCGGTAGTAATCGTTCCGTGGAGGCCGACGTACTCGTCGGCCAGGATGGTCTCGCGCGGGCGATGCGCCTCGTGAGCAACAGCGCAAGGAGTACGCAATGAGAAAGATATTCATTCTCGGGCTGACATTGGTAGCGGTCGCGTCCGCGCGGCCGTCGATCGCGCAGACGTCTGTCATGGAGCGCACGAAGGAGCCCGACACCAGGCAGGTGTTGGACAAGATAGCCGCCGAGCAGGAGCTCCTTGGCAAGCTGCGAGCGCGAATGGCGCTCGAAGCCAAAACCACACCCGGTGCACCGTACTCTGCGGAAGCCGTAACCGAATCGACGCAGGTGCTTGCCGACGGCAACCGGATCAATCGAAAATCAGTAACCCGCGTCTACCGCGACAACGAAGGACGCACGCGTCGCGAAGAGCTCGACGATGCAGGCGCTGTCATCACGATTTCGATCGTCGATCCGATCGCGCATACCAGCTACGTTCTCAATCCCGCTACCCGGACCGCTTATCGCGATCAGGTTCTTCTCCGCGCGCCGATGATGCGATCTGGCGGGCCGGGCACTCCAGGCGACGTCGTCTCCAAGGTGGAAGCTGAGTTGAAGGCTCAGGGCGAAATGACTCGACGCACGGCCGAGGGCAGGGGAGACGGGCCGCCGCCACCACCGCCAGCGCCGAGATCGCCGGGCGCTCCGCCACCGCCACCGCCGCCCTCAGCGCCTGAGGCGCCGATGCCGAACCGGGAAGTGGTCACAGAAAATCTGGGGCAGCAAACGGTTGAAGGTGTGAATGCGACCGGCTCTCGATCGACGACGACGATTCCAGCGGGCGCGATCGGCAATCTCCAGCCAATCAAGATCGTCGTCGAGCAGTGGGTGTCGACCGATCTCCAGGTGCTCGTGATGACGAAGCACAGCGACCCGCGCAGCGGCGACACGAACTATCGGCTGCAGAGCATCGTCCGCGCCGAGCCGGATCGATCGCTGTTCACGGTGCCTGCGGATTACACGACGAAGGAGTCGGGGATTCGAGAACCGTTGATGCGGCAATAGCGAGCAGCGTTCGGGCGGTCTGACCACCTTCGCGTAAAGCTACGGTGGTCCGCCGGAGCCTTGGCGAAGGCGGAAGACCGCGCCCTGCACCGATCGCATCACGATGCCACGATGACGAGAGTTATCGTGGCTGTTTTTTTGTACGGTCGCGACCGAGAAACTGATAGATTGAGTGGTTCTGTCTCATAGGTTGGACCTCGCGTATGCCCCAGCGAAAACTTGATGTCGTCCTCGACTCGGTGAAGCGACTCATGCGCATGGGGGCGACGGCTAATCTGGTCAATCTCCTCCAGAAGCAATATCCCGCCGATCTTGCGCAGCTGTTTTCGGAGCTGCCGGACAAGGAACGACAGACGGCGTTTACGTTGCTTGCCGAGCGAAACAGCAAGCTCGCGATGGAGGCACTGAGCGAGTTGGGTCCCGAGGCGGCCGCCGCGCTGTTGCGCGATCGCCCAGCCGAAGAAATCGTGAAATTGACCCAGGAGCTGCCTTCCGATGACGCGGCAGCCCTGATCGATTACCTGCCTGAAGAACTCTCCTCTGCGGTCCTCGAACTGTTGCAGAAGCGTCCTGCGGGCGGCGACGTCGGAGACTTGCTCGAGTACGCGGAGAAGACCGCGGGCCGCATCATGAACCCGAAGGTCTTCGCGCTGGCGGAGGACATCACCGCGGGCGAGGCGATCACCGCGCTCCAGGGTTCGCGCGATGTTGAGGTCGTCTTCTACCTTTACGTGATCGACGCCCGCCGCCATCTGGTCGGTGTCGTATCCCTGCGCCGCCTGTTGCTCGTCGCTCCCGAGACGCCGCTGAAGCGAATCATGACGACGGATCTGATCAGTGTCCGCGCGGACATGGATCAGGAGGAAGTCGCGCGGCTGGTTGCCTCGTATAACCTGCTGGCGATTCCAGTCGTTGACGAAGAGAACAAGCTGGTCGGCGTGATCACGGTCGACGACGTGATTGACGTCATTAAGGACGAGGCGACAGAGGATGTCTATCGTCTCGCCGGCGTTGGCGGTGACGATCGCGTGTTCACACCGGCCCGGGAATCGCTGCGCAAGCGGCTGCCGTGGCTGCTCATCAATCTTGCGACGGCTTTTCTGGCGGCGTCAGTCGTCGGACTCTTCAAGAACACGATCGACAAAGTAGTCGCGCTCGCGATCTACATGCCCGTCGTCGCCGGCATGGGCGGCAATGCCGCTACCCAAACGTTGACGGTCATCGTGCGAGGCATCGCGCTTGGTGAGTTGACGTGGAGTAACACCCGGAAGGCGCTGTTCAAGGAAGCGGCCGTCGGCGTCGGCAACGGCATCGCATGCGGCGCGATCGGCGCAATCGTGGCAGGGCTCTTCAGTAGCGATCCCTGGCTTGGCGGAATTCTCGCGATGGCCATGATCATCAACATGTTCGTCGCCGCGACCGCGGGCACCCTGATCCCGCTGATGCTGCGCGCGCTCAAGGTCGATCCAGCCCTCGCGTCGTCGGTCTTCATCACGACGTTAACCGACGTTTTTGGCTTTTTTTCATTCCTCGGGCTGGCAAAGGTGTTCCTCAGGTATCTGCATCAGTCGGGGTAGAATGATCGCTGATTCTGCATGCCCGTCTACACGTCCGAAGCGCTGATCCTGCGCACCTACAAGCTCGGCGAAGTCGATCGGATTGTCGTGTTCCTGACACGTGATCGCGGCAAGAAACGGGGCGTCGCCAAAGGAGCGCGGAGAGTTCGCTCGCGTTTCATGGGCGCGCTCGAGCCGATGACGCGTGCGGGCATTGCTTATTACGAGCGCGAACAGCGGGATCTCGTGCGAATCAATTACGTCGAACCGACACGTTCACCCCTCTCCGGTCCTGGCAGTGATGCGCTGGGATATGTGGGCTACTTCGCCGAGTTGATCGATGAATGGGCGCCAGAGGCTCACGCGGATGAACGACTGTTCCGGCTCGGTGCCTCGATCACCGACGCGATCGCGGCTGGTGCGATGGCCGACCCGCTCGCGCGATATTTCGAGTACTGGCTTTTGCGCCTCCAGGGTGTCTATCCGTCCCTCATGTCGTGCGCGGGATGCGCGGCCCCCCTGGTAGGCGGCGCCGTGATGCCTCCGAGGGAGGATGTGTTCCTGTGTCCGACGTGCGCGACCGCGAGCGGCACTCGCGTGAGCGTTGATGCCCTTAAATTCCTGAAGGCCGCCGGAGCCACATCCCCGGATCGCCTCGAAACGCTGCCGCTCGAGCCGCGTGCGTCACGCGAGCTCGAGACGGTGCATCGTCGACTTCTGAATCTCCATCTTGAAAAGGAATTGAAATCCGCCCGGGTGTTGCGCGAACTCCGCCACACCCGGTGAATCGAATGGTCACGCTTCAGCAACTCATCTTCAAGCTATCGGAATTCTGGGCCTCTCGCGGCTGTCTGCTGCAGCAGCCGCTCGATATCGAAATGGGCGCCGGAACGATGCATCCGGAAACGTTTCTGCGGGTCCTCGGACCGTCGCATTGGAGCGTCGCTTACGTGCAGCCTTCCCGTCGTCCTGCGGACGGCCGTTTCGGAGAGAACCCGTACCGGCTGTTGAAGCACCAACAGTTCCAGGTCGTCCTCAAGCCGGCGCCGGACGACGTGCAACAGCTTTACCTGCAAAGTCTGGAGGCGTGCGGGATCGATCTGCGCGCGCACGACGTGCGATTCGAGGAGGACAACTGGGAGTCGCCGACGCTGGGCGCGTGGGGCATCGGATGGCAGGTGCTGTTCGATGGTCAGGAGATCACGCAGTTCACCTACTTCCAGCAGGCAGGCGGCATCGATCTTTCACCGATCTCCGTCGAGCTGACCTATGGCATCGAGCGCCTCACAATGGCGCTTCAAGATGTGGATGACGTATACGAGGTTGAATGGGCAGCCGGCGTGAAGTATCGAGACGTGCGCCACCGCGACGAAGTCGAGCAGTCGAAGTATGCGTTTGGCCAGGTCGACATGCCGACCGCGGAGTTCCACACCCTGCATCGCGATCTGTTCGACAAGTACTACGGCCTCGCGCAGACGCTGTTGCGCAGCGACCTGGTTCTGCCGGCGCTTGATTACTGTCTGAAGTGTTCGCACATGTTCAACCTGCTCGATGCGAGCGGCGGCATCGGTGTCACCGAGCGCACGGCTTATATCCTTCGCGTGCGACAGCTCGCTATTGCCATTGCCAAACACTGGGTTGGGGAGAAGGCGGAGGCGTGATTCACAAATTGAAAAATGGATAGAGAACTCCTGATCGAGATCGGCGTTGAGGAACTTCCGGCATCGTGGATGCCCGGACTGACGCGGCAGCTCGCCGATCGGCTGAAGGAACGGCTCAACGAGTTTCGCATCGCGCCGATGGCCGCGGTCGAGAGTTACAGTACGCCGCGGCGCTTGACCGCGCGCATCGCAAAGATCGCGGAGCGCCAGGAGGACCTCGAGGAAACATTGAGCGGTCCGCCGGTCTCGGCGGCATTCGACGCCGAGGGCAAACCGACGCCGGCCGCGCTCGGCTTTGCGCGCAAGCAGGGTGTGGCGTTCGAGGAACTCTCGCGGTTGTCGACGCCGAAGGGTGAATACCTCGCGTATCACAAACGCCAGCGGGGGAAGAGCGCCGTCGATGCACTGCCGGAGATTTTCGGGACCGTGTTGCGCGATCTCGCGTTTCCCAAGCAGATGCACTGGGACGCGAAGCTGGACGACGGACGCGGCGAGTTGTTGTTCGGACGGCCGATCCGTTGGTTGTTATTTCTGTACGGCGGACGTGTTGTCCCCTTCACAATTGGCCGCGCGGCGAATGCCGGTGGACCGCAGGTGCTCGACGTCGAATCTGGGGCGCTGACCTACGGCCACAGGTTTCTCGCGACCAGCGGCCGCGCCGGGCGGTCGATCAAGGTCAGAAGCTTCGAAGAATACCAGGCACGTCTGTCCGAGCATTTCGTTGTTCTCAGGCATGAGGATCGCCGCGATCGGATCGCACGCGAACTCGAATCACATGCACGCCGCCTCAGCGGCCGCGTTCATCTCAAGGAGCACAGCACCCTCATCGACGAGGTTGCGGACCTCGTCGAATATCCGGGCGTCGTTGCCGGCTTTTACGATCGCGGCTTCCTCTCGCTTCCGCAGGAAGTATTGACGACGACCCTCGTCCACCATCAGCACTACTTTCCGGTCGTCACGGCGACGGGAGAGTTGAAGGAAGCGTTTCTTGCAGTCGTCAATACACAGCCATCGGACGAGCGTGTGATCGCAAAGAATGCCGAGCGCGTTGTCACCGGGCGGCTCAGAGACGCGAAGTTCTTTTGGGAAGCGGATCAAAAAACGCCGCTCGAGTCGCGGATGGATCGGCTGCACACGCTGCTGTTTCACAAGAAGCTCGGCAGCTACCGGGACAAGGCGGCGAGGATTTCCGCGCTTGCGGAATGGATTGCGCGGGATGTTCTGACCAGTCCGCAAGATGCCGCCCATGCCGCTACCGCAGGGCGCCTCGCCAAGACCGACCTCACCACCGAGATGGTTTTCGAGTTCACCGAACTTCAGGGTACGATCGGTGGGATCTACGCGAGGCAGCAAGGGCAGCCCGAGCAGGTGTGGAAGGCCATCTATTATCACTACCTCCCTGTGGGAGTGGAGGCTGATTCGCCTCCCACACGAGAGCAGCTCGGCCCGGCGGCCATCACGTGGGCGGCAGTTTCGCTCGCCGACAAGATCGACACGTTCGTTTCACTCTCGAAAGCGGGCGAACGTGCGACGGGGTCGCGTGATCCGTTCGGGCTACGGCGGCAGACGCAGGGCGCCGTCAGGATCCTCATGGACCTTCCGCAACTCACGGGCATTGATAAGGAAGTCTCGCTGCGCCCGATTTTCGCGCGCGCGGCCGAAGGGACGAGCGCTGCGACCGGTCCGTGGACGGCGGAACTGTCCGAGGCAGCCCTGGCATTCGCGTCGGAGCGGGTGCGCTTTGCCCTGGAACAGCGGGGGTTCAGCATCGAAGTTGTGCGAGCCGCGACGTCGGCCGGCGACGTCAATCCGCTCCGCGCCCGCCGCGTCGCGGAAGCGATTCAGGGCATGCGCGCATCGGACGATTTTCAGGCGCTCGCAGTCCTGTTCAAGAGGGTCAAGAACATTGCCCGCGAACGCCAATCGTCCGGACCTCTGGATCGCAGCGCGATCACGGAA
>JBKPSH010000050.1:0-8634 GCA_046734955.1 Acidobacteriota bacterium | reverse complement strand
GGGCGATATCGTCGTCGGCGCACGACAGGGGCGTTCATTACCACCGTTCACCATGCGCGGCGAAGCGGGCTGGGTATCGGGGTACGTCGTACCGGTGATGGCCGGGGACCTGGCGGGCTCCATAAAGGTGGGCGATGAGATGATCGACCTGTCCGGCGGCACGGGTTATCACGATCACAACTGGGGATTCTGGGAGGGCGTGACGTGGCGGTGGGGTCAAGTCGAAGGCAACGGTCTCGCGTTCGTTTACGGCCGTGTATATGCACCCGAGAATGCCGGGGATTCGAGTCGCCTTCCTGGGGTTCTCGTCGCATTGGGTGACGAAGGGTCGGCCGGATACGCCACCGACGTAACGATTCAGGAGATCTCGGACGCGTCCGGAAACCAGCCCCGACGCGTCGTTGTGACCGGACGGGGCGAGTCGCTGAACCTGACACTCAACATCGACATCAATCAGGTGACGACCACGCGCATGCCTCCGACCTCGTTTGGCCGCGGGACGAAGTTCCTGCAGATGCGCGGGATGTATCAGGTTTCCGGTCGAGTCGGCAGTCGAACCGTGCAGTTCAGCGCGGCCGGCAGTGCCGAGACGTTCCGGCCATGATGCGTACATGTAGCGAGGCTTAGTACGCCGTAAGACGCTCGGCGGCGGGAGGGTTACCCGGAGGGACGAACCGGGTTACCACTGGAGCAGGCGAGGCAATCATTCTCACCCCTGATCCAGCCGCGGCTCGACTGCGTGCGCATGTGGAGATGCTGGCCGGCACGATTGGCGAGCGGAATCTCTGGACCTACGCGGCCCTCAATCACGCGGCCGAATATATTGCGGCGCAGCTGAACGCAAGCGGCTACACGACCGAGCGCCAGACCTTCGAGATCTCGAAGCTGCCAATCAGCAATCTCGAGGCGACCCTGACCGGCACGGCCCGTGCGGAGGAAATCGTCGTCATCGGCGCGCACTACGATTCGGTCGCGGCCTGTCCAGGCGCGAACGACAATGGCACCGGCATCGCGGCGCTCCTGGAACTCGCTGACGGCTTCGCGCGCCGCCCTCAACCACGGACGATTCGCTTTGTCGCGTTCGTCAACGAAGAGCCACCTTTCTTCAGGACCCCACAGAGGGGCAGCGTCGTGTATGCCACGGCGGCGAGGACGCGAGGCGATCGCATTCTCGGAATGGTGGCGCTCGAGACGATGGGCTACTTCTCGGATCTGAAAGGCAGTCAAACCTATCCCGTGCCGCTCGGGTGGCTCTATCCCGATGTCGGGAACTTCATTGGCTTAGTCGCCAACGTGCGTTCGGCTCCATTACTCGCGAAGGCGCGCCGTGCTTTCACGCGCCGCACCGGGTTTCCAGTGCAGTCGGCGGCAGTGCCCGCGAGCATCGCAGGCGTCGGCTGGTCGGATCACTGGGCCTTCTGGCAGGCCGGGTACTCGGCGATGATGATCACGGACACGGCGCCGTTCCGCTACCCGTGGTATCACACTGCCGAGGACACGCTGGACAAGATCGACTACGAACGGCTCGCACACGTCGTCAACGGCGTCGAGGGTGTGATTGAGTCGCTCGCACGATAGCGCTCAACGTGATACGCAATGCTCAACGCTCACTGCTGAATGGCGAGACGCGATCGAATTCTATACTGTCGGTTTGTAGCTGGAGTGGCAATGTCGTCCGAGCCAACCGTCGGGCCGGGCCGTTGCCTGCGCTTCAATAGTAGTCATATCGGGCTCGTAGACAGGCGGCGCCGGAATCGGAGCGCTGAGAATTTCGGCATCCTCTGAAGCGTCGCTGTAACGATCGCTGCACGACACCTGATTGTCCGAGCGCGCGCGGTGGCAGCGGTATTGGCGGCACGGATTTGCCGGCCTGCTTCTTGGCCCAATAGCCGCGCGCCGACACGGGAATATTCGCGGCAGCGCAGATCTTGGCAAGGCCGCGATCCGACAAAGACAGGCTCTCGGCGAGCGATTGGATCGGTTGGGACCAGGCCATCTCGTACAGCGCGTGGCGGGTGAATGTGTGAGGCATAAGGTCTCCGACTTACTGAACGGTATGCTTCTCGCGAGGGGTGCGCCGGATCTGTTCGCCGAGACGGATGGTGCCATCCTCGCGGGAGGCGCCGGCGAAAGTGAGGAGTCTCCTAAGTGTTCCGCTACGTGTCGCCGCGTGGCCAACGCTCACCGAAACGATCGAGAAATCGACACGGCGGAGCAACAGCAGGTCGCCTGCGAAGTTCTGTGCAGCATCGCTGACGAGACTGAATGGCATTCATGCCGGACATCAACAGGTGTTCGGCCGAGCTAAAGGGTGGCCTCGCCGTCCATCCAGAGGACTCAGCGGAAGGAGCTAAGTCAGGGTTTGAAGAAGTTGACGATTAGGCAAGTCGGTACGTGATCGTGATCGTGATCGCAAATCGTGCTGTTGGCCTGTCGCTCCAGCAGGACCTTTAATTGTTTGACGACTCCAATATGACGGGTACTTCAATGCTTCCAATCTGCTGGTTGAGTTGATCGGATTGATGATTCGCTTAGCGTTTAAAAGAACGACAGCACTACTCGTCCTGGCGAAGCCATTCGTCTGTCGGTTGACGAGCCGCAACATCGCCTTGTCGTCAATGATCAGGACGCGCCGGCGCCGCGGAACGCACGGAACTCTTCATTCAGAAATGCTTTGATCGCAGAGCTGCCTCCGATTTGGACCCACGTTGTGCCGTCGGCTTTGAGCGAGAGGTCGATGTCCAGAAAGGCACAACAGCGATGCTCCATCTCGATCCATCCAGCGGCCTCTTCAATGGATGCGGAGCGGCCGAGGCGCAGACGAAAGCCGGCTGGCGTTTCTTGAACGAAATCGATTGCCTTGAGCACTCGTGGTCGAAGCGAGTCGTACCGTTGGCGCTCCACAGCCGACAATGCCGTCATGTCGCACGCAATCGGTCGTCGGCCACGCGGGTCCGCTCCGGTCGACTTCCGTCCTGCCCATCGTCGCAATGCAACTGCTGTCCACACCGCTTCGACGATGCCGAAGGGCCACGTCCCCGCCAAAAACCCGTACGCAGATGACGCTGCACACGCCGCGGCGAACAGCAGGACGAACGCGCGCGAGCGGTCTTCCAGCGCGTATGCAATCAACATCGTCGCGACGGCAATCAGGCCAAATGATGTCAGGATGTTCACACGTTCAGTCTAGCCGTGCTTCTTCGTTGTCAGTCGCGGAATCGCCGGCCATCGTGTTCTCTACGCGCAAGCCTGGTGCCGATGTGGACGGGGCGACGATTACAGGGCGCGAGACGACGAGGACTGGCTCTGATGATCGCTGAGTAAAGGCGGAGCAGTTCGTTGAGGTACTCCGACGCTCGCCAATCCGCTACGGCGACGCCAAGTCTGTGCGGCGAGAACGCGTTCACTCTAAAGATCTGCGAGATGTCATCCTCGTCACCGACAGCGACATCGTTGTCGAACACCACGGCCGTGGGTTTTGCATCTACCGCCACCACTCGCGGCGGTTTACACGCGTCTAATTAGACTTTCGATTAGCACGACTTCGACGGATATGTCGAAGGATTGTGCGAGCGACCTTCGGTTCGAAGTTGAACTCCGGATGATCAAAGGGCTGAGGGATGCAGAACACGCGCATTGGTGGCTAAACGCGCTTCCTTGAGGATCAATCCTGTTCACAATCAGGATACCGCACGCGGGCCCCTGGGGTTCCTCAGTCAGTAGCGTCCAGAGCGGTGCTGATAGTCACCCCATCTCTGGATGTCGTGCGTCTCGTCCAGGTAATGCGCTTCGTGTTTCTGCGAAATCCGCGTCGAGCGCTCATAGTGCGCCCAATCCTCGATTTGCGCTTGGCTTGCCGTTCGTCTCTGCTCGCCGATCGCCTCCCACACGGTACTGAAAAAGGCAGCAATAGCGCGATTTACGTACTGGTCCATTCTCATCGACATTTTCCCCCTGGGCTCGTTCGGCCCCGCGGGGTTCAAAGGCAAAAGCCGATCCTCCGCTTTTTCGATCAGAAAATCCCGGGGTTCAACGACTTACATTTCTGACCGTTGCGCCTTCTGTTCCGCAACGAAACAAGGGCCTGTTTCGATACGGAACGGCAGGACCCTCCGCGCACTCGATAATCAGACGGGTAACGGAGCGTACGTCTCGCTACATCTCTCCAAAGACGATCCATGCAACCGGGAACGCCACTTCGATCCATTGGCCTTCGAGATGATCTTCGATGATGCGATCAACAGCGTAGAGTTCTTCGCGGGTAAGAGTGTGAGTCATGCGCTGCATACTAACAGGGGATGATCCTCGCGGGTCGAGACACCGTGCGTTGCGAGCGCCGAGTCAGCACAGACGCTGGTTCGCGCGACGCGATAAAAGAACCTATGAGCGCCGCTTCCCCAACTGCTTGCGCCCTCGGCGCGCTGAGGAAAGACTGATGATCCACACCGCTCAAGACTATGCCGGCAAACTCGCGGATTACTTGAAGTCTACAAGTACCAGAAGGAGCCGCATTGCGTGTATCAGTCAGTGGAGTACCGGTTCGGAAAGGTGGCGCCGGTTCCAGAGCCGGCGACGCTCGCTTTGTGTGGTGCCGGGCTGGCACTAGTAATGCGGTACCGCCGGCGAGACCGGACTAGCGACGAAACTTAGGCTAATCGCAGTTCAGGTGCGACCGTCTGACGTTTCTGCTGATGACACCCGCGCATCGATCGCGACTGCTTTAGACCCATGTGAGCCACGGCGCCGCCGTCGGTATAATTCGGAGTATGAGCGGTAAGTCTTCGCGGCAATCGAAGATACTGGCGCTAGAGCAAGACGCAGAGGTACTGGCCGCGTGCCAGCTTGATTTGTTGGCTCAGGTTGAAGCGCAACTCAGAGCCGTCCACCATACGATGCGACGCATCGAAACGCTCAGGGGCGGGAGAGCCCACGTCGGCCCCAAGTTGTCGAATGGTGAACGACGGGACACGTTGACCGGGTTGGCGGGTGAATTGGAGGACATCGATCGCCAGGTTTTGGTCCAGCGCGAGTGCTGCGGTGAAATGCAGCGGACAATCATCAAGATGCAGTCGCGGCTGGCAAAACTCAAGCAGGCAGTACGCGGTCACTACACCGCCGTCTCGGGTAAGCAGACGCGGAAAGACAACTCTAACCGCCCCGAACCAGCCGATCGCGAGAAACGGGCTTCCGCAACAGACCAAGGACATAGCAGACCGACCTCGATCACGAGATCACGCCGGGACGCGTCGAGCGCGCGCAGAGCGTCGAAACCGTAATCCTCCTCCAACCGGCAGAGCCAGACCTATACTGACTGGCTCTTCCACGTGGCCTTCCAATTTTAATGGTGCCCCTCGCGACGCGTGCCCCGAATGTTCGATGGCAGCGAGTCTCGATGGCCGTATTCTTTCGACTGACGGCGATGTCCGTCACTTTTTGAACATTTCCAATGCGGCGATGCTCGGGCGAGACCTGTATTTGTCCTTCGAGCAGGAGCGTCTCCAGATCAGAGCGTCAATCCACGCGGTCGCTCCGAATGTGACGATCGAATGGGACGTGATGATTCGGCCCCGCGAACGCAAGCCGCTCCTGGCGCGGGTCACCGTCAGCAGGGCGGAGGACGACCAAACGGTCTATTGGAAATTCGCGTTGGTCGGTCGGCGGCACGAGTTTTAAATGGTTGTGCTACCCTTACGCCGTGCCGCCCAAGCGGTCTCGCAATCCGCCGGTCCCTGCCATCAAGGGGATCGCGCCGATCATCAAGCCGCTGTTAAAACCGGTGGTCGAGCCTGTACTCGCGCGATTGGATAGGCACGAACACCTTCTGGAAGAACTCAAGGCAGCTTTCGACATCCAATTCAAACGCACGGCCGAGATCCAGGCTCGCCACGATCGACAAGAAACGTCGGACGAAGCGATAGCCGTAAGTGTATGGCCGACGACACCGAACAGCGACGAATCCTCGACCGTGCCAACCGCATGCTCAATCAGAGCAAGACACTGCGGAGACTTGCAGCTGAATTATTGAGCGAGAGTAATGACCTTCGCCGCAGTGTTAAGCGCATACGGCGAGCAAAGTCGGTGAAGAACCGAAAGCGGCGGTAGGTGTCCTGTATGAACCTATATGACCGCTTGGATGAAATACCGCGACTCTCTGTCGGCCGACGAAATCATGCCATCGGCGCCGAAAAGAAGGCTCTCTCGGTTGACATCGACAGGGTCCCTCGGCAGCAGCCCGAACAGTCCGGAGGTCCAGCGCGTCGCCGCCATAATCAGTTCATCCAGTGCGTCCGGTGCGCGTTTCACACCGCGAGGAACCCATGAAACACGCAGTCTTCGTCTTCATTCTCCTCCTGGGCTTGATCCCGGTGGGCGGCCCAGGCGCTTCACAAGATTTCGCCAGTGCGCCTGCGGAGCTACTCGATCAACTCGCACGCGCCGAAGCGAAGTGGCAGGCGAATAAGATCGTGGCCTATGAATTCCGGTTTCAGTACGCATGCAACGGTCTGATTCCGCCTGGCCCGCCAGACGTACCGCCGGGCATGTTGTTTCGGGTCAAAGGCGGGGAAAGTACATACGTGCGACCCGGCGCTGATCCTGTCCCGGTAGCCATGGAATTCGTTCAGTACTCGACGGTTGAGAAGCTGTTCGCATTCATTCGTAAGGCATGGGGAGCGCGCCCGCCCGACCCGGAACCCGGCGACCCCCCGCATATGCGGGTCAACTTCCCGAGGTTCCAGATGGACGTTCAGTACGATCCCGCGCGCGGCTATCCCACACGTCTCTGTGTCGATCCGGATACCATGGTTTCCGACAACGACTTCGGTTTTTTGATCACCGATTTCAAAGTGCTGTCGGAGGGTGGGTTGCCTCAGCCGAACGGCGGAGTACCACAGGTACTCACTAAGTAGATTTCGCTGAAGTGGGGCTACGTGGTGCTCGATGTCCTACGACGGCATTTTGAGAGCACAACGGCGAAGGCAACGAGCGCGAGGAGTATGGCACTCGCGAAAAGAAGAACCACGTGTTGTTTCACCCCGGATGGTCGCTACAAGATTGAGGCAGGCGCTAATTCCCACAGTGGCGATCAACGCGCGTCGGTGCTCCATCTTCTCGGCTTAGAATTACGCGCGATGGTCAACGCTGCGATGCCAGAGATGACGACGTGCTTCTGTCGCGACGGCTGGATCTGCGAACAACATCCCGATCAGGGATGGCCACACGAGGATTGTGCTGGTCCCGGCATGCCATGCCCGCGCTGTCAACCCGACGATGCCCGTCCGCGACTGCCTGCTGATTGGCGGTCCATTGCGTCGACGGACGACGACTAGATGCCGAACCTGCCGATCGCCGGTTTAGAATTGCTCGTGATGTCACCCATAATCATGATGCATACACTGTTCGTGGGGCTCGTAACAGTGGGAGCCGCCAGTCTGTCCGGTGACTGGTCGCTGACCATGAAACCCGATTTCAAGGACAATCCGAACGTCGTCTCTGAGTGTGCATTTCGCCAGAGCGGGACAAAGCTTACGGTACGGTGTGGCACTGGCTCTGAGGTGAAAGGCAGCGTGAACGGTCAAACCGTCACCTGGGGCCTCAAGCCAAAGAATGGCGAGAAATACCCTGTGGCTATATTGACGGGCACCGTGAACGAAAGCGGAAACGCGATTAAGGGCACGTGGTACTTGTCCGTAATCGGCGGGGACAAGCACGGCTCGTTCAGCGCGGTGAAGCACCAGCAGCGCAGCCCGAAGCCGCGTTTGGATGGCCAGTAGAGTAGACATCGATCGGTTCGAGCGCGGCTACCATTTCCGAGGTCGCCGGTAACAAAACTCCGTTCCAGCCGCTGGGACAAAGAAGTGTTTGTCCCGCCCTGCGTCCGCCTCGAGAACGAGTCGCAAAACTGAGGCGAACCGCACCCGCGTTTGAGATGGTTTGTCCCGCGCCGAGCTGCGCCTGGTGATACGCGCTCGCGCCGACGTCATGCTGACCAAAGCTCGCGCGATGGGGTCAACCCGCTAATGGGCGTAGCTCACGATACGCGAGAGCTGCCAAGCGGTATCAGTCTTCCTCCACACGTGCAGGAATCTGAAGGTGCCACACTCGGCTTTACCGTTCTCGTCGTGGCAGAACCGATGAGAACCAACTTCAATTGCGCCGTAGTTTTTGATCGGATACACCTCGAGGCTCCCGGGAATGAGCTCACGCCGGATCTTCGAGGACTGGCGAAACATCTCGTTGAAATCCTTCATTGTCTGCGTATAGTTCTCGAGGCCCTCGTTATCCTGATAAAACTCGAGATCGGGTGCGAAGAATGTCTGCAGCGCCGTCAAATCCCGCGCGTTGAAGGCGGCGAACAAGACACTGTCCATACGCTCGATTTCGGACTGTAGACCTGACGGCTGCGCTGCGATTCGTTCGACGCGGGGCATCGACAACGCACCCATGGCAACGATCGTCAGCAGAAAGAGCCTCTTCATCGCGCTTCTCCATGTGGCTGAATACGTTACTTGCACGACGATGGTATCGTGGTCAAATTGCCGTTAGAGGTGACCGCTGTTCGGGCGTCAAGTCAGCTCCAGACGTCGTGACATACTTGGAAAAGAAGGTCAACGGCTTCGAGTATTACACGACGGT
>JBKPSH010000049.1:0-43087 GCA_046734955.1 Acidobacteriota bacterium | reverse complement strand
CGGCTTCATCGCGTCAAACACTTTGAGGCACTCCCGGACCTACAGCGCGCGTTAGCGCGCGCGACCCGGGTCGCGACCAAAGAACACGCGGCGTGAACGGTGGGCGTCACCAAATTTCAACTAGGAATGGCATTGACCCATCCCTGATCGTGAATCTGTGATCATTAAATCGCGCGGATGACGGCGCCAGCGATTGAGAGATTCAGGATGAGCGATTCAGGGATTCGAGGATAAGTGATTCACGATGAGTGATCAGTGATTAGCGATTCGGTCACTTGAGTCCCTGATCCTGAATCTGTGATCGTTAAAGCGTGGATGACGTCGCCAGCGATTGAGAGATTCAGGATGAGCGATTCAGGGATTCGAGGATAAGTATTCACGATGAGTGATCAGTGATTAGCGATTCGGTCACTTGAGTCCCTGATCGTGAATCTGTGATCGTTAAAGCGTGGATGACGTCGCCAGCGATTGAGAGATTCAGGATGAGCGATTCAGGGATTCGAGGATAAGTGATTCACGATGAGTGATCAGTGATTAGCGATTCGGTCACTTGAGCGCGCATAATCGACCATCCGGAATGCGTCTATCTATTCTCGGCGCCTCCGCGATTGCGGCATCAACATGGGCGTTTGCGCAGGAGGCGACCCCGCCGCAACTGACCTATCGAAGCGGGATCGACCTGGTGCAGGTTGATGTCTCCGTGCTCGACAAGGATCGTCGTCCCGTCCGGGGGCTCAAAGCCGGCGACTTCGTCGTGCGCGAAGACGGCAAGGTGCGCGCGATCGCCGCCTTCAGCGCGGTGACACTGCCACCTCGTCCTCCAGAGCTGCCGCCGGCGTGGATGCGCGAAGTCGGTCCGGACGTCGTGACCAACCTGGCCCCAAAGGAAGGCCGCCTCGTCGTCATCCTGCTCGATTATTCAATCCGTCACTCCGACATTCCCGAGGCGCGACGGACGGCGGCCGCCGCGATTGATCAACTTGGACCTGACGATCTGGCAGCTGTGATTTACACGAGCGTCGGCGTGCCGCAGAACTTCACCACCGATCGCAGTCTTCTTCGTGCCGCCATCAATCAGCCGTTCCTCGGCATCGACGTGGACCCGGACGATCCATTCGGCGCTCACCGCGGCGAATGCCGCTGCGGCTTGTGCTCCCTGGAAACGATGACGAACGTCGCCGACGCGGTGCGCGAGGTTCCGCACCGCCGCAAGATGCTGCTGTTCATTGGCAGCGGCGTCGCGGTGAGTACGACCGGCATTGAGTGCTTCGCCGAAGTGAGAGAGGCGCGCGAGAAACTGCTTCGAGCGGCTGGCGCCGCTAATCTGACCATTCACAGCTTCGATTCGATGCTCTTGCAGTCCGGCGGCTCCAGCAGTGCCTCCGATCGCGGCGGCATCCCCGACGTGACCGACGCGAGCGCGCGGTCGCGGTCTCCCAACCGGCAACTCAACCTTGCGTTCTACCCCGGAGAGACCGGCGGGCGCGCCATCAAGAACACGAACGCACCATGGGAACCACTGCCGGACATCTTTGCTGAAACTGACTCATATTACGTGCTGGGAATTGTGCCCAGTTCGTCGAAGAACGATGGTGCGTATCACGCCATTTCGGTGGACGTGAACCTGCTCGGTGTCGAAGTTCATCCGAGAAAGGGTTATTACGCGCCGGTGCCACCGACGCGTGATACGACGACGGCTTCGAACGGCGGAGCTCCGGCATCGCTCACGGCCGCGCTCAGCCATCTGTGGCCCGAGACACAGATCCCAATGAGCGTGACGGCCGCAGCATTCGCGGCGACGGCAGGTCCGGGTGCGACAGTTGCCGTCGTCGCGCGTGCACAGGAACCTGCTGTGCCCGAGCGAGGTGGGCAGGTGAACGTGCTGGCAGGGGCGTACGGCGGTGAAGGGGAGCCGCTGGCGAGACAGGTCCAGACGATCAGGATGCGGCCCTCGCCTGCTGGCCAGAAAGTATCTCAGTACGAAGTCCCTTGTCGATTGCAGCTCAAGCCAGGGCGTCACGAGGTTCGTGTCGCCGTCGAGGATCCCGAACGGCACCTGACCGGCAGCGTGTATACCTACGTGCACGTGCCGGACTTCGCGAAAGAGCCACTCTCGCTTTCTGGCCTCGTCCTCGGAACGCGAGCGACAACGCCCAACAGCGCATTCGCGGATCTCCTTCCGCTCGAACCCACCACGAGACGCGAGTTTGCGGCGACAGATCACGTGACGGTCTTCGCGCGCGTGTATCAGGCGCCGAGTGATGCTGCGATTGCCGTCACCGTCAGTGCGCGAATTACCGACGCGTCGAATCGCACAGCCTACGAAGCCAGCACGTCTTTCACTGAAAAGGACAGCGCGGGAAGGCACTCGGCGGATTACCGCCTGGAACTGCCGCTCGCATCGCTCACCGCTGGACGATATCTGCTGACGATTGAAGCAACCCGCAAAGCGAAGCAGACAGTGCGGCGAGATGTGATGTTTTCGATGCGCTAATCGACCGGATAGAGCAGTACCTTCAACGCGCTGCGGTCTTCGACCATGTCGAACGCGCGTTGCCACTCGGTGATCGGCAATGTGGTGGATACCATGTCGTCGAGGCGAACGCGGCGCTGCGCAAAGATATTCATCATCCGCGACCACGTCGCGGCCGTGTAGGTGATTGACCCGCGTACCGTGAGCTGCTTGTAGAACACCTGATCCATCGGGAACTGGATCTCGCGGCCGCAGATCCCTACCTGTGTGTATCGCCCCATCGGACGAAGCGAGTCGAGGCAGCCACGAACCGAGTCGGGATGCCCGGAGCATTCAAACGCGACATCTGCGCCAACGCCATTCGTTATCTCTCGCACCGCGTCGCCCACAGCACGCTCATCGATGTTGACGACATGTGCCGCTCCGAAGCGCGCCGCCGCCGACAGACGGTCGGCGTCGGCGGCGGTTCCCGCGACGATGGTGTGAATACCTTCGGCGACCAGCAGCTTCACGCACAGCAGGCCGATCGGTCCCGGCCCCGAGACCACAGCGGTCTCACCCAATCGCACCTGAGTGATCTCGGTCACCGCCTGCACCACCGCAGCGAACGGTTCACTGAGCGCTCCCGCCTCGAGCGACATGCCGTCAGGCAGGCGGTACAACTGATCCGGGCGGACGACAAGATATCGTGCAAACGCACCATTGACGCCATGCCCCATCCCTCGTCGCTGGGGACAGAAGATGAAGTAGCCGGATCGGCAGTATGCACAGCGTCCGCAGGTCACTGCTGTCGCGCCAAGTACGGTGACGGGATCGCCTATGTTGACGCCGCTTACTCCGGCGCCCACCTCGCTCACTGTTCCCGCGCACTCGTGTCCAAGGATCACTGGCGGGTAGTTGCGGAACGTATCGTGGAGAACGTGCAGGTCGGTTCCGCACACGCCGCAGAACGCGACCTGCACTTTGGCCAGACCGGGACCGCACGCCGGCTCGATGACGTCGCGCACGTCGATGTTGCCGGATCCCGGCGCGTACTTGACGACTGCCTTCATGCAGCGGCTTGAGCCGTCTCGGTCCCGACTCGCGCCTTCGACTTGAAGAAGAAGAGCACGAGCAATGTGATCACGAACGACATCGTCGCCGAGCTCAACCAGAACGATTGCCAGTTACGAACGACGCCGGTTGATGTCGTCGTCGAGAAATAGTCGAGGATTCCGCCGGAGAGCAGCGACCCGATCAGCATGCCGATGCCATACGTGACGAACGTGATAAATCCCTGCGCCGTGCTTCGCAGATGCGATGGCGCCGCCTGATCGGTGTAGAGCTGACCCGCCACGAAGAAGAAGTCGTAACAGACTCCGTGGAGGAGGATCGCGATATAGAACATCCACATGCCCGGCCCAGGATTGCCGAACGCGAGCAGCACGTATCGGATTGCCCAGGCGGACAGCCCCAGCAGCAGGATGCCGCGCACATTAATCAGCCTGAACGCGACCGGCATGGCCAGCATCATCACGACTTCCGACATCTGCCCGAGCGTCATCTTGCCCGCCGCGTTCACGACGCCGACATCGTTGAGATACGGATTCGTGAACGAGTAGTAGAACGTCAACGGGATGCAGGCGAGGATCGACGCGATCACGAACACGAGATACGAGCGATCCTTGAGCATCGCCAGGGCGTCCAGTCCCAGGATTCGTCCGATCGTCACTTGCTGACCGCGCGCCGGAGGCGGCGTGTGCGGCAGGGCCGCGAGGCTGTAGAGGCACATCACGATGCACGCACCTGCCGCGATCAGGAACGGCGTGTTCTGCGCTTCGACGGCCATGAAGCCGATCACGAGATTCACCGCGATCCAGCCGAGCGTGCCCATGACGCGGATGGGCGGGAAGTCACGACCGGGATTCTTCACCTGTTGCATCGCGATCGAGTTCGAGAGCGCGATGGTCGGAAAGTAGCAAAGGCAGAACGCGAGCAAGAGTGTGAACACCTGCGGAAAGGTCGTGACGCGGCTCAGCGCGATCATGCACACCGCGCCAAGCGCATAGAGCACCGCCATGACCCGCTCGGTGGAAAAGAACCGGTCCGCGACGAGACCGACAAAGAATGGGGACACGAGGCAGGCGATTGACACGGTGCTGAACGCGGCGCCCGCTTCCGTTCCCGAGAAGTGCAAGGTGCTCGTCAGGTAAGTATTCAGCGTGACGTACCAGGATCCCCAAATCACGTATTGCAGAAACATCATTGCGGCGAGACGAGTCTTGACGAATCCCGACATGAGCGTCCTTTCTGATCCGGGGGGCTTCGCCCCCGCGGACCCCCCACGCCTGCGCTCGCGGGGCCCCCACGCCCCGCTCCGCTCCGGCGGCGCGCCCGTGGCGCGCATGTTGGAACCATCTGACTGGCGCCGGTCGCGCGCTGCATCATATGGGAAGAACGGACGCGTTGCACGTGTCCCCCTCGCCCGACTATGCTGCGAGGCCATGACCGATATCGGAGGATTGTTTCGGCTCGACGGGAAAGTTGCGCTGGTGACCGGCGGATACGGCGGGATCGGTTCTGCCGTGTGCAGCGGTCTCGCCGCCGCCGGTGCACGGGTGGCGGTCGCGGGACACAATGCCGAGAGGGCACAGCGGTGCGCCGCGGACATCCGTAAGGGCGGCGGCGATGCCGAAGCCTTCGCTTTTGATGCGCTCTCATCATCGGAAACGCGACAGATGGTGGATGCGGTGGCGGCGAAATGGGGGAGGCTCGACATCCTCGTCAACACCGTTGGCGGGAATCAGCGGGCGGAGTTGGCAGACGAGGTCACTGAAGACGGGTTCGAGCACGTGATGAAGTTGAACCTGACGAGCGCGATGTTTCAGTCGCAGGCCTCGGCGCGGCACATGATCGCGGCCGGGCGCGGCGGAAAGCAGGTACACATCGGGTCCGTACGCAGTCTCCTGGCGCTTCGCGGCAAAGGCTTTTCAGCATATTGCGCGGCCAAGGGCGGCCTGGCGATTTTGTGCAAGCAACTCGCGGCGGAGTGGGCGCCGCACAACATCACGGTGAACATGGTGTCGCCGACGTTTGTGCGCACACCCCAGGGCGAGCGATTTCTGACCGACCCGGCGTTTTATCAAAGCGTGGTCGGCCGCATTCCGCTCGGCCGGATCGGCGAAACCGAAGATGTGGTCGGTGCCGTGTTGTTCTTTGTGTCGCCGGCGTCGAATTTCGTGACCGGACAAACGCTGTATCTGGATGGGGGGATTACGGCAACGCAGTAGCGCTTGCGCGCGTCAGCGTGAGCCACATATGCTGACGCGCACAAGCGAAGGGAAAAGGGAAAAGGCAAAAGGGAAAAGGTAAAGCGCGCACGCGCAGCGAGTAAAGCAGACAAGAGGGATCTTAATGGGACGGAAGTTAATCGATCTGAGTATGCCCGTGCACAACGACATGATTGTATTTCCCCGTGTCGTTCGCCCTGCACTCGTGATGTATGAGACATGGCAGCAGTTTGCCGAACGCGTTGGTGCAGCGAAGTACGGCGCAACATCGCTCACCGCGAGCTATATGGTTGTGCTCGGCGATCATGTTGGCACCCACATTGATTCACTCCGGCATTTGCGCGAGCAGGGTCCTGGCGCAGAGGGGATTCCGTTGGAGTACTGTTTTGGCGACGGCGTATGTCTCGATTTCCGGCATCTTCCAAAAGGCGCAGGCATCTCGGTCAAGGACGCTCAGGCGGCGCTGGCAAAAATCAATTACACGCTGAAACCGCTCGACATTGTCCTCATTCATACTGGTGCCGGAAAGATTCAAGACAGCGAGAACTATGTCACCGACCAGTGCGGCATGACCGCGGAAGCGACCCACTGGATGCTGGACCAGGGTATCAAGGTGATGGGGATCGACGCGATCACGTTTGATCCGCCGGTGTGGGCGATGTTCGAGCGCAAGCAGTTCTGGGAAGCCCATCGCGTGATGTGCGAGCGCGAATACTACCATCTCGAAAACATGACCAACCTGGATCAGCTGCCGGGGCATGGCTTCAAACTGGCTGTCTTTCCGGTGAAGTGGGTGAACACGACGGCCGCGCCCGTGCGTGCGGTCGCGATCATGGACTGACAGGACATGGCCACCATCGTCGTACTCGGAGCGCTCGACACCAAGGGAGAGGAAGTCCGATTCCTGACCCGCCAGATCGAAGAGCGCGGGCACAAGGTGCTGGTGGTCGACACGGGCGTACTCGGTCAGCCCGCATTTGTCCCTCAGATTACCCGCGACGGCGTCGCGACCGCCGGTGGCGCGTCGCTTGCGGCGCTCGTGTCTGAAGCCGATCGCGGACACGCGGTGATCGCGATGAGTCGCGGCGCCAGCGCGATCGTTCAGCGCTTGCGCGAGCGCGGACAACTCGACGCGGTCATCGCGATGGGGGGCGGCGCGGGCACATCGGTTGGAACGGCGGCGATGCGCGCATTGCCGCTTGGAATTCCAAAGGTGATGGTCTCGACGCTTGCCAGCGGCGATGTGCGCGGGTTCGTCGGCGTGAAAGACATCACGATGATCCCGACGATCGTCGACATCAGCGGACTGAACCGCATCAGCCGGAACGTTTTCACGCGCGCCGCGGGCGCGGTCTGCGGGATGGTCGAGTCTTCGGTGCCCCCGGGCGACGACAAACCAATCATCGTTGCCTCGATGTTCGGCAATACGACGCCGTGCGTCGAGGCGGCACGAGCGATGCTCGAGAAAGCCGGATTCGAGGTGCTCGTCTTCCACGCCACCGGAAGCGGTGGCCAGACGATGGAAAGCTTGATCGAGGCGCGGCAGGTGGCGGGCGTTCTGGATGTGACGACCACTGAGTGGGCGGACGAACTCGTCGGCGGGGTGATGTCCGCAGGACCGACGCGCCTCGAGGCCGCGGCAAAGACCGGCACGCCGGCTGTGGTCGCGCCCGGCTGTCTCGACATGGTCAATTTCTGGGCTCCTGAAACGGTTCCCGAAGGATTACGAGATCGTCGTCTCTATCGACACAACGACAAGCAGACACTGGTGCGAACGACGCCAGAGGAGAACGACGCGCTGGGCCGAATCATCGCCGGGAAGTTGAACGCATCGACGGGACCGGTCGAAGTATTTTTCCCACTGCGCGGCATCTCGGTGATATCAGCGGCCGGTAAACCGTACCACTGGCCCGAAGCCGATGCGGCACTTCTCGAGTCGTTGCGGAAGCACCTGAGCAAAACGATTCCTCTTCACGAACTGGACTGCCACATCAACGATGCGCCGTTCGCGCAGGCGATGGCGCAAGGCCTGCTGGCTATGTGTTCAAATGTGCGGACGTGAGTACAAGTTTTTTTGAAAACCGGTCAGTTATGGCTCGCTTGGCGAACGAGTGCGCGAGTGAGCCCACGCGAGCCGCCTCCGCCGCAGAGCGGCTACGGCGGGCCGAGGCGGAGCGGAGTTTGAGTCAAATGGACGCGGCCGGAACGGTGCTGGCGACGAAGCGCCTCGGAGTGAAAAATGGACACACCGCTTATCGAAGCTGCGCGCGCGTGGGTGATCGAGCGTTACCCGTACAATCGCCATCACCTGCTCAAGTCACTTGAATGGCTCGATCGCGTCGCCCCCGAGTCGCCTGAGGCGGTGCGTCTGGCGACGCTGACGCACGACATGGAGCGCGCGTTTCCCGGGCCCGATCAGCCGGTCGTCAAGACACTCAGCGATCCCGAGTACGAACGCGTGCACTCACTGCGCAGTGCCCGCATCGTTGGAGCCTGGTTGCGTGAGCAGCATGCGAAGGAGGCGCTCGTCGAACACGTGGAGGCGCTGATCGTTGCCCACGAATTCGGCGGCTGGCCTGAAGCGAATCTGGTGCAGGCGGCCGACAGCCTCAGTTTTCTCGAGACGAACATTGATCTGTTCCTCGGGTTCGTTCGCAGTGGCAAACACCCGGCGCACGAAGTGCGCAAGAAATTCAATTCGATGTTCGGACGGATTCAGGTGCCGCGGCTCAAGCTGCTCGCGCAGCCGCTCGTCGATCGCGCGCTGCAACAACTCGACCAGGTCGAACGGGAAGTCCAGGGCGTGTCTGAATGATCTTGTCTGCGGAGTTCACGTCTTTTGCGTCCTTTCGTCTACCTCCGACCAGCAACCCTTGATCAGGCGATTGCCGCGCTGAGCGAACCAGCGGCCGTCCCGTATCTCCTCGCCGGCGGCACGGACCTGATCGTCCGGCTGCGACGAGGCCAGCTGCGGCCGACAATCGTGATCGACACCAAGAGGATTCGCGATCTACACGATGAGATCGTTGCCGTTGACGGTGGATTGCGCTTCGGCGCGCGGGTCACGATGTCATCGATCATGCAAGATGCTCGCGTCCGTCAGCACTTCGAGGCGCTGGTCGAGTCGGCGTCGGTCGTTGGTTCAGTCCAGATTCGCAATCGCGCCACGCTCGTCGGCAACATCTGCAATGCGTCACCTGCAGCCGACACGGTTCCAGCACTGCTGGTCTACGACGCGGTGGCGAACGTCGTCGGGCCGAACGGATCGCGCAGCGTGCCGCTTGCCGAATTCTTCGCTGGACCAGGACGCACGATCCTGACCCGCGGCGAGATCCTCGAGTCAGTCGATCTTCCATTTCCGAAGCAACCCGTGGGCGCGGCATTCGGACGGATTACACGGCGTCGTGGCGTGGACCTCGCAACGATCAATCTGTGCGGCTTGATCGGTGCGACTGGCGTCACCCGCTTCGCATTCGGGGCGGTCGCTCCCACTCCGTTTGTTGCGACCGACGATTCCGGTGCCGTTGCGGCGAACGGCACTGACGCCGCCGCTCATGCGGATGCGCTGCGCGCGCTCTTTTCGCGGGCGCGGCCAATCACCGACGTTCGCGGCAGCCAGGAATACCGAACCGCCATGCTCGAGGTGATGACGGAGCGAACCTGGCATGTCGCCGCGGACCGCCTGCGCAGGCGGCTGGAGACTGGCTCGGTATGAGCGCAGAAAACGCGACGGTTCGCATTCACGTGAACGGCCGCTCGCTCGCGCTGGAGATTCCTCCACACCACACGCTTCTCGACGTGCTGCGTGACACCGTCCGCCTCACCGGCACCAAGGAGTGCTGTTCGGAAGGGGAATGCGGTGCGTGCACCGTGCTCGTCAACGATCAGGCGGTGTGCTCCTGCCTCGTGCTCGCCGTCGAGATGGACGGGCAGGAGATCACGACGATCGAAGGCCTCGCATCGGATGGCCAGTTGGATCGATTGCAGGCAGCCTTTGTTGCGACTGGCGCCGTTCAGTGCGGGTTCTGCATACCAGGAATGATCATGGCGGCGCGTCAGCTGCTTGCCTCGAACCCGCATCCCTCGCGCGCTCAAATCCAGGAAGCGCTCGTCGGCAATCTCTGTCGATGCGGTGGGTATAGCCGCATTCTCGACGCGGTCGCCCGTGCGGCGGACTCGCGACCATGAACACGGACTGGATCGGCCGGTCGCACGAGCGTGTCGGCGCGCGCGATCGGGTCACCGGAGCGCTTCGCTACACTGCCGATCTGTCGTTCGACGACGCGCTGCATGTGAAGCTGGTCTACGTCGGCGGCGCGCGATCGAAGATCAAGAAGATCGATCGTTCCGAAGCATTGAGAGTCCCCGGCGTCGCCTGTGTGCTGATTGCGGACGATCTGCCGCAGCCGATTGCGCGATTTGGACCGGCGTTCTCAGACCGGCCGATTCTCGCGACGGGAGAGACGAAGTTCTTCGGCGAACCGGTGGCCGCCGTCGTCGCGGAGACGAAGGACACCGCGGAAGCTGCCGCGGCGCTCGTGCAGGTTGAGGCCGAACCACTTGCAGCGGTCCTGTCGGTCGAGGACGCAGTCGATCCCGCTTCGCCTCTCGTCCAGGATCCGTCGCTGCGGCTCGAGGATCCGCTCGCGAACACAAATGTGCTGCGCGAGTGGACATTTGGATGGGGCACGACGGAGAGTGTGGCGCCTCATCTGATCGTCGAACACGAATACCGCTTTCCGATGGTGACCCACTTTGCGATCGAGCCGCACGTGTTCATCGCCGCGCCGGAGGGAGACGGCGTGACGCTGTGGACGCCAACACAACATCCCTTCGTCCTCCAGCGCGTTGTTGCCGCGGCGCTGAAGTGGCCGATCGCGAAAGTCCGTATCGTGGCCCCTGATCCCGGCGGTGGCTTCGGCGGAAAAGGGTGGCCCAAGTTCGAACCGCTGCTCGCGGTGCTCGCTCTTCGATTGGGCCGCCCTGTGCGATTGGTGCTCACGCTCGAGGAGACCTTCCAGCAGGCTCGCCGCACGTCAGCACGTATCCATGCGAAGACCGGTTTCGATCGAGACGGACACATCATTTCGCAGGAGCTGAACACCGATTTTCTGATCGGCGCGTACGCAGACATCGGCGTGCGCGTGGTCAGCAAAGCGAGCTACGCAGCGTGCGGTCCATATCGGACTCAGAACGCGAAGGTCACCGCGCGGGCGCTGCTCTCGCACACGACACCGAGCACTGCGTTTCGCGGATTCGGCACGCCGCAGGCCTCGTGGGCGGTCGAGAGTCAGTTAACCGAAGCCGCGGGCATCCTGGGGATCGATCCGGTCGAGATTCGCCGGCGTAACCTGCCGCCGAAAGGTGAGGCGTTCATTCCGAATGACACCCCGGCTGACGGCGATTGGGCAGCGGCTTTGGCGTCCGCGGAACGAGCGATCGACTGGCACGCGCCCCTGGCGAAGAACCGGGGTCGAGGCATCGCTCTTGGTTTAAAAAGCTCGTCGACAGCATCGGCATCTCTCGCCATCGTACGGCTTCACTACGATGCGAGCGTGTCGGTCCTTTCGGCAACATCCGACATGGGACAAGGGGCTCGGACCGTTCTTGCGCAGATCGCCGGAAAAGAGCTTGGCGTCACGCCCGATCGCGTCGTCCTCACGATGGGCGACACGTCGATCGTGCCATACGACTCGTCGACGTCAGCAAGCCGATCGACCGTGTTCATGGGAAACGCGGTGATCAAAGCCTGTGCCGAGATCCGCCGCAAGCTTCAGACGATCGCCGCCAGGGGACTCGGCGTCGAGGAATCAGCGATCGAGGTTCTGCCGGGTGAGGTGAAGACTCCGCGAGGGACGATGACGTACGCCGAAGTGATGCAGGCAGGTCTCGGTCCGCCGCGAGGAGAAATCATCGGCATCGGCGAAGAGCGCGGTGGGGGTTATCGACCTGAACATCCGCTGGGTGGGCGCCCGGAGTTCTGGGAATTCATGTGCACCGCCGTCGAAGTCGAGGTCGATCCGCAAACGGGAATGGTAGACGTGACGCGACTGGTGCTCGCCAGCGATGTGGGGAAAGCACTCAACCCGACACAGGTCGAAGCGCAGGACGAAGGCGCCGCCGTCATGGGTGTCGGCCACTCGCTGATGGAGGAACTGATCCTCGATGCTACCGGCCGCATCGTCAATCTCGGAGCGATGGACTACCGCATCCCGACAATCCAGGACATTCCACGCGATGTCCATTCGGTGCTGATCGAAAACGAAGACGGGCCCGGTCCATACGGTGCGAAGGGAGCCGGCGAAGGAGGCATCCTCGGCATCGCCGGCGCGATCGGCGCCGCCGTGAATCAGGCGGTTGGCGTGAAGATTCGCGATCTCCCGCTGACGCCGGAGCGCATCTGGCGCGCGATTCAATCAGCTCGCGCGGAATTGACGTGAGAGATCGCCGATCACTCGATCTGGCAACGCTCCGTCAAATGTGATCACGCGATAGCGCAGCGTGAGTGACTGTCCCTGCGCCACTTCAAACGGTTTGTTCGCGACGATGCACGGGTTGATCATCCAGACGTAGCGTGGGTTGTGCCACGTGGCGGGTGGGTTCGATGGGTGATCGACGACGGCGCAACCGATCGCCTTGCCATTGGTCAGCGTGATCAGATACGCGTACCAATCCGCGGCCGGCCAATTCAGATCGGCGACCGAATAGTGCGGATCGGGTCGCGTCACGCGCCCCTTCGCATCCGCGTACCAGGACTGTCCGTCGTTCCTCGCGCGCACGCAGAACCCGCCGAACGGAGTCTGATTCAGCACAAGGGTGCCGTCGGGGGTCAAGCGATAGGTGAGGTCGAGGACGTTGGCGCCATCGCCGGCGCGCCACGCCGCCGTCGTTTTTTCATCCATGACCTTGCGCGCGGCGATCATCCAGTCGTTCTGGATTTCGACGGTCGCGGTCTTTGCGTCTGATTGCTGCAGCTGCACGCGCTGATTGGTGATCACACGCTGATCGGTTGGCGCGAACTGGCCCCATCCCCAGAAGTCACCGCGGTTGATGTCGAAGCCATGGGTCGGACCCAGCGGACCCAGTTTCGAAAAGTCAGCTTGCCGCCGAAACTCCATCGAGTGCCAGGCCAGGAACACGCCGCGATGATGAACGTGATCTCCGGGTGCAAGATCAGTAATGCGTTCCCCCAACGGGGTATTCAGCGGATGAAAGCAGCACGCGCTGTTCGCTTTGAGGTTCGAGCCGGCTGGCTTCTTGGTGAGATATGTGAAGGCCACACGTCCATCTGGCCCGTGCAATGTTTGCCCATCCGCCTCGGGCACGAGCGTGTATCCCGGTGCCTGCATTCGTGCTCCCATGGCTGCAGTGATCACGCCACTTGCAGCCGAAAGAAACTCACGCCTTTGTATGTTCATCCCGAGGGATGCTAAGCCACGGAGGAACACGGATCAACCCTGGCCACGGAAAAACACGGAGGAACACGGATCAACCCTGGCCGCGGAAAAACACGGAGGAACACGGATCAACCCTGGCCACGGAAAAACACGGAGGAACACGGATCAACCCTGGCCGCGGAAAAACATGGAGGAACACGGATCAACCCTGGCCACGGAAAAACACGGAGGAACACGGATCAACCCTGGCCACGGAAAAACACGGAGGAACACGGATCGACCCTAGCCACGGAAAAACACGGAGGAACACGGATCGACCCTGGCCACGGAAAAACACCGAGGAACACGGATCAACCCTGGCCACGGAAAAACACGGGGGAACACGGATCGGATCCCGGATCCGGACCACGGAGGAGGGATCCCGGACAACGGATCTGGGGTGCTCCACAAGAACGCCAACCGCGGTATAACATGTGCGACGCCCCGGATCCCGGATTATTGAGGAGGTTAGCGATGAATCGTCGGGTGTTTCTGGCGCAATTGTCCGCCGCAGTCGGAGTGGCTCCAGTGCTGTCGGCGACTCGTCTCTCAGCACTCCAGGGAGGCGTTCCGACGTCCATTCCGCCAGCCGTCCTCCAGCGTATCGGCATCACGACCGTCTGCTTCCGCAACCGATTCAAGCAGACGGCTCCGAAGGACGCCGTCGACAAGGCCGATTTGACGCTACTCGCCGCGCCGAAGTTCATCGCTGACTCGCTCGGGATTCACAACGTGGAGGTGTGGAACGCGCATTTCGAGAACGAATCGCCCGAGTACTGTGCCGAGGTCAAGAACGCCGCCGCGAAAGTTGGTTCACGGATCACCAACATTCAGCTCGATGCGTCCTACGACCTGTCGGCACCTGACGCGGCGAAGCGGGCCGAGTCGATCAAGTTCGTCAAAGGATGGATGGATCGCGCGAAGGCGGTTGGGGCGACCATGTTGCGCGCCAACACCGGGCCGGAAACACGGGGCGCGGCGTTCGAGCCGAACACGATTGCCGATTCGTTCAAACAACTCGCGACCTATGGGAAGACCATTGGCGTCAAGGTCCTCATCGAGAACCACACGGGCTTCAGTGCCGACGTCGACAAGGTCGTCACCCTCCTGAAAGCCGTCAACGATCCCAACTGCGGCGCCATCACCGACTGGGGCAACTCGTCGGCCACAGACATCGAGCAGCGGGTCGCGGACATGCAGAAGTTGATGCCGTATCTCGCTCTCGTCTCGGCCAAGGAACTCGATTTCGACGCCAACAACAACCACACGAGTTACGACGTCGTCCCGCTGATCAAAGCGACGGAAGCATCCGGCTATCGCGGCATATACTCGATCGAGTTCTATACCGTGAAGAATCCGCCGCCTGATCCCGTGGCCGCGGCAAAGAAAATGATGGCGGCCATTGCCGCGAACATAAAGGCGTAATCGATCCCCGGAGTCACCCATGTTGCACGGCGTCTCGTTCAAAAGCCCGTTACATCAAATGACGCAGACGACCTGCACGTGCCTGTGGAACGACTCCGCGGCGGAAGCCGAGCTCGCCTACGCGATCGAGAACGGCGCGGTCGGGGCCACCTGCAACCCGGTCATCGCGGTCGAGGTCGTCAAAAAAGAACTGCCGTACTGGACGGGCCGGATCAAGGCACTCGCGGCGGAGCACTCGACGGCGACTGAAGGGGAACTGGCGTGGCGCGTCATCGAAGAGATGTCGGCGAACCGCGCGGCGATGCTGCGTCCCATCTTTGATGCCCAGCACGGCAAGAATGGACGATTGTCGATTCAGACCGATCCCCGCCTGTTTCGCAACGGTCCGGCGATCCTGGAGCAGGCGATTCACTTCGATTCCCTTGCACCGAACATGATCGTGAAGATCCCTGCGACGTTCGCGGGGATCTGGGCGATTGAAGAGGCGACGGCGCGAGGGATCAGCATCAACGCGACGGTGTCGTTCAGCGTGCCGCAAGCGCTCGCGGTGGCCGAAGCGGTGGAACGAGGTTTCCTCCGTTGCGAACGTGACGGCGGCGACATCGCAACGATGGGGCCGGTGTGCACGATCATGGTTGGCCGGCTCGATGACTGGCTGAAGGTCGTCGCCGACAAGCAGGTCATCACCGTCGATCCTGGTTACCTCGAATGGGCCGGCGTGGCGGTGTTCAAGAACGCATACAAGATCTACCGTTCACGTGGTTATCGCCTGCGCCTGCTCTCGGCAGCGTTTCGCAATCACATGCATTGGAGCGAGCTGATTGGCGGGGACGTCGTGATCTCACCGCCGCACGTGTGGCAGAAGCGCTTCAATTGCTGCGACGTCGAGGTGAAGCCCCGGATCGACACGGCGGTGGCTCCTCATATCGTCGAGGAGCTCCATCGCAAGTTCGTGGATTTCCGCCGCGCCTACGAGCCGGATGGCCTCACGCCCGCAGAATTCGACAGCTTCGCGCCAACCGTCCGAACCCTTCGCCAGTTCTCGGACGCGTGCCACGATCTCGAGCGCTTCGTGCGCGACATCCTGTTGTCGAATCCAGAAATCGGGCTCATGGCGCCAAACCCCGCCTAGACGTACACTTGAGAATCATGAATCACTAATCCTGAATCCTCGAGTCCTGGAATCCTCGAATCGCGGGGCGCGTCGACGCCGCCATCACCATTCAAGGATTCGCAGATGCACGATTCCCGATTAGTGATTTGCGATTCTCAATTGAGCTGAGGCCCACGAATGACAACTGGAGCGACGCCGACGCGCTCGCCGGGGATCACCAAGTTCGACGCAGTCATCGCCGACATCGTGGTCGAGACACCCGACACCATAACGGCGTTCCTCGACCTCGGGCAGCCAGTCAAATACCGCGCCGGGCAGTACGTCTCCATCGACCCGCATCAATTTCCTTCGCTCGGCAGCATGACACGGTACCTGGAGCACCTGAAGGGACGTCACGAACCGCCGCGGGCGTACTCGATGAGCTCTGCTCCGCATGAACCGTACGTCGCAATCACGATCAAAGAGGAAGTGTATGACGGCGTGATGGAATATCCGCCGCTGATCTCCGGGTTCCTCGTGCATCAATTGCGTGCTGGCGATCGGATCGTCGTGACCGGGTTCGCCGGCGCATATGTCCTGCCTGAGGATGTCAAAACGGATCACATTCTTCATTTGTGTGCGGGATCGGGCAGCGTGCCAAACGTTTCGATCATCAAAGACTCGCTGCGTCGCCATCCAGACCTCCGCCACACGTTCGTGTATTCGAACAAGACGCTGCAGGACGTCATCTTTCGCGCGGCACTCGCGCAATTGCAGGCTGAACATCGTGACCGGCTGAAGGTCATTCACACGATCACACGAGAGGCGGCTATCGCGTCGCCCAACGAAGACATTCGCAGTGGACGCGTCACGCTCGAACTCCTGCGCGAGATCTTTGAGCGCGAGCCGAATACCGTCGTCTATACCTGCGGACCGGCGGTCAGTGTGTGGGAGCGCCGCGCCCATGCAGCGAAAGGGACGACGCCGACGCCACGGTTCCTCGAAACCATGCAGTCCCACCTGACGGAATTAGGCGTGCCGCGCGATCGGATCAAGATGGAGGCATTCGGGTAGCTGCGGCCAAGCGAATCAACGGTTGTTCATGTATCCGACTATGAGGATTCGTTCATCCGTCGAGTCTCCACAGAAGCGTTCGGACCCCCAGTCGGCGTTCCATTCCCAGCATTCCCACGGACTGCTGTTCGAGGTGGTTTCGGTTCGCAGCGACACCGTCAACGGACCTTGGTAAATTGCGTCGGGTGATGTCAGAGCGACATCGATGCTATAGGTCGATCCCCATCGTATGGGCGTCCCGGTGCGGGAACTGTCCGTGTAATTCCACGAATAAGATGAGTCGGTGGTGACCGTCCCATCCTCGGTGCGGTGCCACTGCAGGTCATACCCGTTCGAGAAGTAGGTCACCTCACCAGCCATACTCACATAAATCAACGTCGTCAGTGGGCCGTCGGTACGGAGACTTTGGCAGATGTACACCGAAACTGTCGGTTCGGTGCCAGCCTGCCTGGAAGCGCAGCCGTTGGGTCCGCTCACGATCTCGTCGAGATGAACCGAACGAACGACCAACCCCGCATTTGATTCGGTTACCGACAGCTGTGTGACGGTGAAATCGAACTGGTGTCTCAGTTCGGCGTAGTAGTCGATGACCTGGGTCCATTGAGTCACCAAGCTGTTCGACTCGTAATCGCGGCCATAGACGATGGACCCATCGTTGCGAGTCGACCAGTCCTGAATATGCGACCCACGCCGCGTCTCTTCTGAATCGGCCCTCAATTCGTAATAATCGAACGACTCGATTGCGCGGACGACGATCGAGGTCGTGGCGACGTTGTTTGCGGTGTCGTAATCGCTCGGAACGACGTTCGCCACCTGGACCGACACGGACTTTGTTCCGGGCGTCTCGAACGTGTGCGTGAACGCGCAGCTCACGAGTCCCGCGGCGTCCACCCAGATTGCATCCGCACGGTCGGCTTCGATTCCATCCACCGAGAGCACGCACGATCCGCGAGCCCCGACATCCTGATTGAGTTCTGCGATGGTCGCAGTAATCACAACCGGTACGCCTGGTACCGTCTTTGACGGAGCCAACACGCGCTGAACAAACAGGTCGGGCCTGAGCTTCACGGTTGGAGCGGCTGATACGACGTCGGTGCGTGCGCCGTCCACGTCAACCACATGCGCGACGACCTGCATCGCCTGCCCGCGCGGAAGCCCTGTATAGGTGAAGGCGAGATACCCTCCGTTGCCTTCGAGATTCGGATATTCCCGCACCATCTGCCGACGTCCGGCGGCGTCGGTTGTCGCGATCTCTGCGCGCGAAATGCTGCCAGACGGGGCAGCGTTGGCATCCAGGTCACCGGTTGACAGTTCAACGTCTGTCTCACCGGTCTTTCGTTGGAGCGCTCGGGTCGTCAGCGTCGCAGTTCCGGATCGTCCTCGAGCAACCGAAGGTTTACTGACGCGATATGGCGTCGCGTTGGATATGCGTTCGGGATTACTAGCCTTGGCATCCGCGACAGTGCTGCCGAGTGCGATGCTGCCGATGCAAAGGATGCGCACGGGCAGTGCCACGACGCGTCTTACGGATTTGTGACAGATAGACAAGAATGGGGCCCCCTGTCGCCGCAACTGCTATTGGACTCGGACGAACGGTGGGCGACGGCTGGGCGCCAGCCATAAACGTGCCAGACGTTATCATTGCGCCATGCGAATCATCGATTTCCACAACCACTACTATCCGCCGGCGTACATCAAGGCTCTTGAATCGTCCGCCTCTCGTGTAAAGGTCAGCCACGACGCTGACGGCAATCCGTGCGTGCACTATCCAGGTGACTACAACATCCTGGTTCCCGGCCATCGCGATATCGTCTATCGCCAGCGCGTGCTCGATGAGCAGGGAGTGACGACTCAGGTGCTGAGTTTTACGACGCCTGGCGTTCACGTCGAACCGCCCGAGGTGGCGATCCGGCTGGCGCGTGAAGTCAACGATGCGTTCGCCGTGGTTGTGCGCGAGCGTGCCGGACGATTCACGGCCCTCGCCACTCTGCCGCTCAACGATCCGGCCGCATCGGTCGACGAGCTCGAACGCGCAATGAAGGATCTTGGCCTCCCTGGCGCGATGGTCTTCAGCAACGTCAATCACGTCGCACTCGCGGACGAACAATTTGCGCCGTTGTGGAAGAAGGCGGACGAACTTGGTGCCGTCATTTACATTCACCCCACCGATCCGCTCGGCGTCGAAGCGATGCTCGACTACTGGCTGATGCCGCTCGTGGGTTTCCTGATGGACACCACGCTCGCCGCATCGAAGCTGGTATTCAGTGGTGTCGTGGCGCGACACCCGCGGATCCGGTGGGTGCTGACGCACATGGGCGGGGCGATTCCCTATCTCGCCGAGCGGCTCGATCGCGGCTATCGCGCGTTTGCTGAGTGCCGTCGCAATATCGACCGGCCGCCGAGCGAGTACCTGCAGCGGTTTTATTACGACACCGTCAACTTCAATCCGTCAGCCATCCGTCTCGCGATCGATTTCGCCGGGCATAATCGAATTCTCGCGGGCAGTGATTATCCGCATCAGATTGGCAGCATCCCGCTCATGATCGACACGATCAGCCAATTGGACATCGACGAATCGGTGCGTCAGAAGATCTTCGGGGGGAATGCTGCCGCACTACTCGGACTCTGACATCACGACACATCGCGGGTTGATTGGGAGGATCGCCTCGTGAATCCCTCATCACTGATCACTGATCGTGAATCGCTGATCCTCGAATCCTCGAATCCTTGAATCCTCGAATCCTTGAATTCTTGAATGCTTGAATCCGCCCGTGACGTGCCTCGATTCGACGATTCAAGGATTCAGAGATTCATGGCTAAGCGATTCACGATGAGTGACTAGTGATAAGCGATTCGGGTGGTACGCAGTATGCGTGGAACTTCGTCGCCGGCGGTTTCACCGCTGAATTCGTTCGGCCGATCGACGGACACTCACGATATGTCGTGGGTCTGCGAAGTCGTTTCACAACGCCAAACGCGCGCCGGAGCGGAGCGGCGCGACGGGGGCCCCGCGAGCGAAGGCGCCGGGGGGCGGGGGCGGAGCCCCCTGGATCAATGACATTCACATGAAAAAGCCCTTCGCGCCCGAGCCCGAACAACTTTCGTCCCTTCGGGCGATCTCGTTTCAGTACTCCCCCGAGGCGGAGCGCGTACTCACGGATCGTCAGCGCCAGGATTTGATCCGAATTGGAATGCGTGTGCGGCTGCCGGCACGCATGACCATCTATCGCGAGGATGCGCCGGCGCAATGGGTGTTCGCAATCACCGACGGCGCAGTCAAGTGTTACCGCGATCTCCCGAGCGGCAAGCGCGTGGTCGGTGCGTTTCTGTTTGCGCGTGACCTGTTCGGACTTGCCGAGAACGGACATTATCTGAACTGCGCGCAGACACTGACCGTCACGACGATGTATCGGCTGCCGGTCGGCGAGTTGGCGGCGCTGCTCAAGCACGACGCCGACATGCAGTTCAAATTCCTGATGAAAGTGACCCACGAACTACGCGAGGCACACCGCCGTTCGATCCTGATCACGCGCCGCGACGCTGCCGGTCGCCTGGCGATGTTCATTGCACAGATGGGTGAGCGCGAGTGTCCATCGAGCCCGGCGCGCCTCGTGTCGCTGCCGATGACGCGCTCCGACATCGCCGGCTTTCTTGCACTCTCACTCGAAAGCGTGTGCCGCGCGGCTGCCGAACTCGAGCAGCGTGGGCTCCTGCAGTTCGAAGACAGAAACCTCGCGCGGATCGTCGATCCGGAAGGGTTCGCCCGGCTTGTGGCTGCCGTGTAAGGCGCGGTCTAAAGACCCCGCCAACCACCTTGATCTAAATCAAACCGCCAGTCGCTGATCTCCGGGTATATTGCGGGTTTTGGCCCAGGTTTGATGCCCGCAGTGGATCGGTCCGATACATCTACATTCCATTCGCTCGTTACATTCGTCAAAGAGCTGATTCGATTCAATCGACCGCGGGACGTGAGCAGCGATCGGTCGAAGGTCGATCTCGGCGATCTTGCCGTGGCGCAACTCGTCCACGATCTCCGCAACCAACTGACGGTGATCGTCAGCTGCGCCGACAATCTCGCTGGTCTTGTGCCGGCTGGTTCGTGGAGCGCGGACATCGCGCAGTTGCGACGATCTGCCGCGCACGCATCCGTGCTGGCCCGTGAGATCCTGGTCGCGGCCCGTCCAAGATTCGCCGCCCGTCGTCCGCTGGATCTCAATCACGTCGTCGCTTCCGCACTGGAGATGATGTCTCGAGTTGCCGGCGACGCGATACAGGTCAAGACCTATCTTTCTCCTGTTCCCGTCCCGGTGCTTGCGGAGTTCATCGAACTCGAACGCATTGTCCTCAACCTCGCGCTCAACTCGCTTCATGCGATCGATGCCGAAGGTGTCATCACTATCGAGACTGAAGCGGTTCGAAGTCCGTCGCCCAGCCGCGTCGAAGGGATGCAAGACGTACCCTACGCGCGGTTGACGGTAACCGACAGCGGGTGTGGCGTGAGTCCGGAAGTCCGAGCGCGAATGTTCGAGCCGTTTTTCACAACGACAGAATCCGGGACAGGCCTGGGGTTGAGTTCGGTCGCGTTCACCATTCGACAGCTTTCCGGAACCGTATCGGTGGAGAGCGAGCCGGGCCGTGGCACGTCGATTACCGTGATCCTTCCGTTGAGCGGAACATAGAATGCACGGGCGTGCGCGCTATGCGCATCACGCCTGCCGTTCGGCTCATTCAACTTTTAACCGTCGCGACGTTCCTGACAGCATCGCCCGCCTTTGCTCAGCCGCAAACCGCGGGTTCCTGTCCCTGCCCACCGCCGGGTCCGCCACCGGTGTGGACAGGAAGCGCGGGCTTCGGTCTGACCTTGAATCGCGGAAATACGGACACGACGAACATCAACCTCTCGTTCGACGCCACGCGCGATCCGAAGCAGAAGGACGTCTGGAAGATGGAAGCGCTTTATCTGCGCGGGGATACTAATGGAGAACTCAGCGCGAACCGGGTGTTCGCGCAGGTTCGTTACGAGAGGAACCTGACGTCGAGATTGTTCGCGTTTGGCCAGCTGCCTTACCTCCGCGATCACTTCAAGAGCATCGACTACCACATCGCGCCGAACGCCGGCATTGGCTACAAGCTCATAGCGACTCCGCAGGCGACACTCACGGCTGATGGCGGTTTCGGGGTCAAGTGGGAGAAGAACCCGGGTTTTGACGTCAAGACCTCGGCGGTGGTCACTTCAGGGGACCGCTTCGAGTTCAAACTTTCGCCAACTTCGACGATTACGCAGTCGTTTACCGCCATCTGGGACGCGGACGATTGGGGAGACGCGCTGTATACATTTGGCGCCGGGGTGGCGGCGGCGCTGACGACCAAGAGCCAACTGAAACTGGAGTTGCTCGATGCCTATGCCAGCCGGCCCCCGACGGCGGCCGTCAAGAACAACGACGTCGCCCTGCTGGCCGCGGCGGTCTATAAGTTCTGAGGGCTGTGATGGTTGAGCTGAGTCAATGTTCAATGGTCAATGATCAATGCTCAATGGTTCGGCGAGTCTCCAACACATTGAGCATTGGACATCGAACATTGAACATTGGCGACCACGATATGCCGTGACCTCTCCGCAAAACCACTGGAGGATAGGGGTTCTAGGGACGGGTTCGACCCGTATTTCTCGAGACGGCTCTATCACTGCCTAGACGACGGCCGATTGCTGAAGGCTCGAAGTAAGCTTCCCACTCGCCCCAAGTTCCTCGTTTCACAGTCGTTACACGCATAGCCTAGCTTTTAGGTACTACGACCAAAGTCCAATCCGTTTCTTACCGAAATCCAACCGCATCCACGACTCTGACGTGATTGAATGCTCCATCTTCGGCAGACAACTGCGATACCCCTCGACGGGAGGTGGGACATGTCTCACTCGGTAATCCACACGGCCGCGTTCGACCCGGCGCCAGGCCGGCTTCGGTCAGTCGCTGGCGCGCAGACGCAGGAGAACGAGGAACTCGTTGTCGGCGTCAGCGATGCGATGCGCTATGTGATGTTTCGCGTCGAGCAGGTTGCCACGACTGACGCAACCGCGTTGCTGTACGGGGAAACCGGCACCGGCAAAGAGCTCCTCGCTCGCGCGATCCATCGACAGAGCCCGCGGCGCGGGTATCCATTCGTCGTCGTCAACTGCGCGGCGATGCCTGCGGCGCTGATCGAGAGTGAGCTGTTCGGCCGCGAGCGTGGTGCGTTCACCGGCGCGCACACGTCGCAGATTGGACGATTCGAGCTCGCCAATCGCGGCACAATCTTTCTCGACGAGATCGGCGAGCTGCCGCTCGAGGTGCAGCCGAAGCTCCTGCGGGTCTTGCAGGAGGGACAGGTCGAACGTCTCGGCAGTCCGCGCACCGTTGACGTGGATGTTCGAGTCATCGCCGCGACAAATCGCGATCTGTCAGAGGAAGTCAGAGAAGGACGATTCCGCCGTGATTTGTATTATCGGCTGAACGTGTTTCCGATCACGCTTCCATCGCTGCGTCAGCACCGGGAAGATATTCCCGCGCTGGTGCGTCATCTCGTCCAGCGTCTCGGCGTGAGCCTGCGCAAACCGGTCGATAGCATTCCCGAGGAGGTGATGGCTGCACTCGCCGCGTACGACTGGCCGGGCAACGTCCGCGAGCTGGAGAACGTGTTACAGCGCGCGATCATCCTGTCGCGCGGCAGCACGCTCACGTCAGTCGATCTCGGTGTGCCGGCGATCGACGCGATGCCGGCACCTGAAGACTCGACACTCACCGAGGTCGAACGCCGTCACATCGTCCGCGTGTTGAGCGGCGCGCGATGGCGCATTGAAGGGAGCGGCGGTGCGGCGCAGGTGTTGGGTCTCAAGCCGAGCACACTGCGCAGCCGCATGATGAAGCTCGGGATCGCAAGGCCGCGATAAGACAATCGGGATCCGGTGTCCGGGATCCGTGAATCGATCTCAGTTCGAAGATCGGATCACGGATCCCGGATCCCGGCACTCCGTCACACCCATTACGCTCTCAGCAGCCGCACCATCCGCGATTGAACTTCGTCGAACACGATCACCGGCTCGTCGCGAAGCAGGATCCGAATGCCCTTGAAGATCTGAAAATCGCGAGAGTTGAAGAATACATCGGCCGTCGCGGCTGACTGCCACTCCGAGAGAAGCATGAACGCGTTCGGGTCGTCGGCGTCTTCGAGCAGGCGGCTGCGAGCGCACCCCGACGTCGTTCGCATCCGCTTTACGGTCTCATCCACCGCGCTGAGCACCTCCGAACGTTTGTACGGCTGCACCCGAAAACCAATGGACGCCAGCAGCATTCCGCGTCCCGGCCCTCCTGGCGGAAGCGTCATCGCGAATTCTCCACAGCAATGTGCCGAGCCTGAACAGGAATCCGTCAAATCGTCCTGTTCCTGTCATCTCTGCAACCGCTCTGCCGGATTGATGAGTCGCGCAACTAGGCTAAAGCATGCCATCTTCCTCGCAGGCGCGCCCGATTGCCACGAGAGTTCGCGGGAGGCCTGCGGTATTCCGCAGATGGGAGCCTGGCATTTCCCCGTGGAGGGGGCCTTGAGGCTGGGGCGAGCGCCGATGACCCCGTCGACCCGGCCGTTAAACGCAGCCGGGTCGGGGGTTTAGCGCCGGCGTTAATTCCCTGTGCTAGAATCCCGCATTCCAGAGGGTCTTCGGTGGCTGGAAGCCATCGAACGGAGGGACCTTTTCCGGATAGGGCGTCCGGAGTTTGTGTACCGCCGGTGTCTCAGGCGGTCAGGTTCCTCTCTGCGCTGATCTTGAGGAATCCATTCAACTCAAGACGTCGATTGCCTTGGTTTCCTCACGAATGGCGTCTCGAGTCCTATGCTGAACACGCCGACAGTTTTTGTCGTTGACGATGATCCGTCCGTTCGCACCGCAGTGGAACGCCTGCTGATGTCGGTTGGACTACCGTGCGAAACATTCGCGAGCGCGCCGGAGTTTCTGCAGCGCGCGGAAATGGGTCTGAATGGCTGCCTCGTGCTCGATGTCCGAATGCCCGGACCGAGCGGCCTCGATCTGCAGCGAATACTCGTGAGCTCGGGAAACGACATTCCAATCATTTTTGTGACCGCTCATGCCGATGTGCCGCTCACCGTCCGGGCGATGAAAGAGGGAGCGCTCGAAGTCCTCACCAAACCGTTCGATGACCAGGCCTTCCTCGACCTGGTGAACTCGGCGCTGGAGATGGCGCGCGAGCGGCATCAACACCGGGTCAAACTCGACAGCCTGCGATCGCGTTTCGAGACGCTTACCCCGCGGGAGCGTGAGGTCATGGCCCTTGTCGTGACCGGGATGTTGAACAAACAAATCGCCGGCGAACTGGGCACGACCGAGAAGACCGTAAAGGTCCATCGCTCGCAGGTCATGCGCAAGATGGAAGCGGATTCGATTGCGGCGCTCGTCCGGATGGCGGACGTACTCGGGACGGTGGCCCACCGCTAGCCCGACACGGTTTCCAATGGTACCGTTGGACTAAAGCCTCAATACGATAGGACCTAGGTCCTATAGACCGTCCTTTCTGCCACGGAATAGCGTGGCGGAATAGATTCCGTCTGGTCTGAACATCGCGGTTTCGTCTTACTCGCGCTGGCGGTGTTTGCGGCGCAGTTCGCGCTGATCGCCGCTCTTTTGGCGCACCGCAGACGCCGTCAAATCGCCGAACGCGCATTGCGGCGCACCGAAGCCCGTAACAGCGCCATTCTCCGGACGATTCCGGACTTGATGTTCGTGTTCAGCCCGGACGGTGTCTATCTCGATTACAACGCTCCGAGTCCGGCCGCGCTGTTCGTGCCGCCCGAGCAGTTTCTCGGCAAACACCTGCGCGATGTTCTGCCTGCGGACCTGGCGCAATCGATCGAGCCGCTGCTGGCGAAAGTGATGGAGAGCGAGCAGCCGGTCTCGCTCGATTACATGTTGCCGATGGGAGGGTCCGATCGGCATTTCGAGGCCCGTCTCGTGCGGTGCGACAACGACACGATCGTGTGCATTGTTCGCGACGTCACGGATCGTCATCGCGCGGCGGAGGATCTGCATCAGGCCCAGGCGGAACTCGCACAGGCCACGCGCGTCCGATCGCTGGGAGAAATGGCGACCGGAATCGCACACGAAGTCAGTCAGCCGCTGGCGGCGATGATCACGAACGCACGCGCGGCGATCCGCAAACTCGATGGCACGTGTGAGGTGCAGGACATGCGCGCCGTGCTACAGGACATCGTCGCCGATGGGCAACGTGCTTCGGGCGTCATCACCCGGATCCGGGGTCTGGTGAAGCACACTCCCATGCGCCTCACGCGCCTCGATGTCAACGATGTCATCGAAGAAGTCGTCGGACTCAGCGCGCCAATGCTGCGTCAGCATCAGATCAAGATCGAGGTCGATCGGCGGCGAGATTTTCCACTGGTTACCGGCGATCGCATTCAGCTTCAGCAAGTACTCCTGAACCTCGTGATCAACGCCACCGACGCGATGCGAAGCGTCACCGATCGACCGCGCGTGCTGGACATCCGTGCCGACGAGCGTGACGGCGCCGTCGCGATTCGCGTCCATGACTCAGGGCCGGGGCTCACCGAAGCCAGCGTGCGGCGGATTTTTACACCGTTCTTTTCGACCAAGCCGGACGGGATGGGGGTTGGGCTTTCGATCAGCCGTTCCATTGTCGAGGCTCATGGCGGCAGGCTCGAGCTGGCGGCAAATTCAAGCAACGGTGCGACGTTCGAACTCGAACTGCCAGTCGCCTTAGACGAAAGTCTGATGTCCGATGGCCCTAGGTCCTATAGATAGAGCCCGACGGAGGCAGCTATAACCGGCGCTGCATCCTATGAAACACTTCTCAGGCCATCGTTTCGACGAACAACGCCGCGTCTTGTGGCGCGGCACACGGGAAATTCGCCTGACGCGCAAAGCCGCCGCTGTGCTGCAATGCCTGATCGAGCGCGCCGGGCGCGTCGTCACTCGCGACACCATCCTGTCCACTGTCTGGTCGGGCACTCACGTGCACGCCGACAATGTCAAAGTGCTGGTGCACGAGATCCGAACCGCTCTCGAAGATGATCCTCGCGAGCCAAACTTCATACGCAGCGAACCCGGTGGCGGTTACACCTTCATCGCGCCATTGCACGATGGCGTGCTGCCGGCGACAACAAGTCGCGCCAGCACGACGCCGGCCATCGCTGCGGATCCACACGTCTTGTTCAGGCTTGCCGTCGCGCTCGCCGACCCGCAATCCGATAGCCGCGTGTTCCTGGTCGATGGGGAACGCGGGATGGGAAAGAGTGCCCTCTGTGCCGAGTTCATGAGGCGCGCTCGAGAGGTCGCATCCGCTCGCGTCTGTTACGGGCAGGCGGTTGCGCATGCGGGTGCGTCGGAGACGTATCTGCCGTTTGTCGACGCGCTCCACCATCTTGCGCGTCAGTCGCCTCGAACCGTCCCGGCCCTGCTCGCACAGCACGCACCCACGTGGCTGGCGCGCCTGCCGGCGTGGGTGACCGATGTCGTTCCCGCCAAGGAGACAGCCGCGCCTGATCCGTTCCGCATGATTCGCGAGTTCGGCGATCTGCTGGAGTGCCTGGCTGCCGACGGACCGACGGTTATCGTTCTCGACGATCTGCAGTGGGCGGATCTCGAAACGGTGGAGCTGCTGCGCGCGCTCGCGCGGCGTCACGCACCGCTTCGCACAGTCGTCCTCGCCACCTATTCACCGTTTGCGACGACGCTGGCGTCGGCGACGCTACGTAACCTGAGTGCCGAACTTCGTGCCACGACACGGTCGTCGTCGATGGCGATCGTGCCGCTCACCGAGGAGCAGGTGCACGCATACCTGATCGATCGTTTTGCGAGCGATTCAATCGCATCGCTTGCCCGGGTTGTGCATCGCGTCTCAGCGGGAAATCCACTGGTGATGGTGTCGATGATGGATGCGCTGATTGCCGCCGGCTCGGTCGTGTTCGAGAGCGATGGGTGGCGGTTGCGCCACGCCCCCCGGACCATTGAACGATCGTTGCCTGCCACGGTGCTGGATACGTTGTTGTGGCGTTTCGATCAGCTCGATGCCGACGATCGGGTTGTGCTCGAGTGCGCGGCGGCCGTCGGGATCCATTTCTGCCCGTTCGATGTGTCGAGAGCCGCGGGCGCGGAATCGCCGATGCCGATCCTGCGTCGCATCGAGACGTTGTGTGAACGTGGTTTCATCGCGCGGCGCAGTCGCAGCGCGCGGAGGGTTCCATCGGCGATGGAAGTCTACCGATTCATCCATCCGCTGCACGCGCAGGTCCTTGCCGGACATGCTCCCGTTTTCGAGCAACTGCGCGCGGCTGAACGGCTCGCCTTCGATCGACCACGCACCGAACGTTTTGGATGACGCCACCGGCATCGCCGCGTGCCGGTGAACCGCGGGGAGTACGCTCCCACAGTGTCGCTTCATGCGGAAGCGTCTGTTCATTAGGACATCGTTGAAGTGATCCCTAAGGCGTTCGGATTGCCTCTCCGCCGCATGACGTTGCCGCTGGTCGCACTCGGGACGTGTGCCGGCTACTACCTCGCCTCGGTGATCGGACTGGCGTTGACCCTGCCGCCGGCAACGACGTCGGTCTTATGGCCTCCCAATGCGGTCCTCACCGCGGCGCTCGTGATGACGCGTCCGAAACGGTGGCCGCTGGTGCTGCTGCCCGTTCTTCCGCTTCACGTGTTGATCCAGTACGGAACCGGCTGGCCGCTACCGCTCATCCTCACGTTATTCGTGACTAACTGTCTCGAGGCGGTGGTCGCCGCGGGCGGTATGCACTTTCTGAGCGACACCCCGTGGCGCCTGGAAACACTTCGCGGACTGGCCTCTTTCTATATCTGCGCCGTCGTCATTGCTCCTCTTCTCTCGTCCTTTGGTGACGCGGCGGTGGTGCATTGGTTCCGTGGCGAGGCGTACTGGCAGGTTTGGGCGAATCGCACCGCCGGGAATGTGCTGGCCGAGTTGGTGGTCGTGCCTGCCGTCGTCGGTAGCGCGTTGGCCGCCGTGCGCTGGTGGCGCCGCGGCAACCCAAGGCCGCGATTGGAGCCGGTTCTTTTCGCCCTTGGTTTGATTGCGATTTCAGGGACAAGGCTGGGCCGCGGCCTGGACACCATCCCCAGCGTGAGTGCCGTGTCGAATCAGACTCCCCTGGCGGTCCAACTGCCGTTTTTGCTGTGGGCGGCAATGCGATTTGGCCCCACCGGCACCGGCATCGCCGTCCTCGTGACGAGCCTGACGAGCGCGTGGTCCGTCGTGAACGGCATGGGTCCGTTCGCTGAAATTCCCGCCGCCACGACGGTGCGCGCACTCACGTTGTCGCTGATCGTGGTCGCGACAACCCTCATGTTCCTTGCGACATTGATCGAGGATCGCCGGCAGACGCAGCAGGCGCTCAGACTCCGGCTCGAGTTCGAGAGTTTGCTTTCGCGTCTGTCGTCCGCTCTCGTCCAGCAGCCGAGCGATCAAATGACGCGCGCGTTCGAAACCTGGCTTGGCCGGGTTGGTCGAGTACTCGGCATCGACGGTCTCACGGTGTTCACCACGTCCGATGAGGGGGCGTTCCTGACGCCGATGTACTCGTGGTTTGACCAGTCCGCTTGCCGGAACGTCGCCGATGTCGAGGCCCAGCATCTCGCCTGGGCTGAGCGCAGCCTCGCACTGCAGGACGCCGTCGTGATCTGGGGATCGGATACGCTCTCTGGCTCGCGGCAGGTCGGATCGCTGGCGCATGCGTACGAGGTTCGAGCCGGCGGAGCGATTCCGCTGGTCGGCGAAGGACAGCCCCTAGGTGCGTTGGCGTTCAGTTCGCTTCGCGAGCAGCCGCGTGTAACGATGCTCTCGGCCAATCTGTGGCTGGTTGGCGAGGTCCTCGCCGGTGCATTGCGGCGGAAGCGTTCGGAAGCCGCGCTCGTCAAAAGCGAGTTGATGAACTCTGCGATCCTGCAGTCGCTTACGAGCGGTGTTGCGGTGATCGATCGAGCCGGCTACGTATTGCAGGCGAATGCCCGGTGGTTCAGTGCACGCTGTTGTCAGTGGATGGGCGTCAAAGTTGCCGACAACATGATCTATGCGTGCCGCCGCGCTCGCGAAACCGGCCATCATGTCGCTGGCGAGATCGCGGATGGGTTGATCGCTGTTCTCGACCGCACTCGCGATCGGTACGTCGTTGAACAGATGATCGATTCAGGTGCGGAGGCAACCTGGTGGTCGATGGCCGCCGTGCCGCTGAATCGTCCTGAAGGCGGCGCGGTCGTCGTGTGCGCCGATATTACCGAACTTCGTCGCGCCGAAATGGAAGCGCAGCGAAGCCGGCAGGAACTCGCGCACGTAGGGCGGGTGTCGACCGTGGGCGAGATGACCGCGTCGCTCGCACATCAGCTCAATCAGCCGCTCGCCGCTATTATGACCAACGCTCAGGCTGCCGGCCGGATGCTCAACATGCCCGAGCCGAATGTCGACGAGGTGCGCGCAATCCTGCGCGACATCGTGCGCGACGATCGACGCGCCAGTGAAGTCATCCAGCGTCTCCGGCAACTGCTGCAAAAGAGTGAGCTGGAAATCACGGCAATCAATCTCACCGCTGCCATCCGCGAAGTCGCTGAACTTGTCAGTACGGAAGCGGCGATGCGCAACATCAGCGTGTCATTCGACTTCGATTCGGACGCCGTGTTCGCAAACGGCGATCGCGTTCAGTTGCAGCAGGTGATCCTGAATCTTCTCCACAACGCGATGGAAGCCATGTCCGACCAGCATGAGCCGGCCAGACAGATCCTTGTGAGTTGTCATCGCTACCATCAGACGATTGTCGTGACCGTTCGTGATTCCGGCCCCGGACTGAACTTTGGGACGGAGCATCTCGTGTTCGAGCCGTTCTACACCACGAAGCGGGGCGGCATGGGGATGGGACTCTCGATCGTTCGATCGATCGTCGAGGCGCACGGCGGAATCATCCATGCCACCAACGTTGCCGAAGGCGGAGCGTTGATCGAATTCCAGTTACCGGCGGCCGAAGCGATGCCCGCGTAACCGCGATCCACCCTTGATGACTTTGCCCGGGATGCGGACGTTCGGCTGCTGCGGGATCGTAGCTCTCGCTTTCGGGACCACCCCGCGGGTTTCGCGGCGTGCAGCACGCATTCGGCGGAGCTGATGCCGAACGCGGCGTGTACCAAATCTCCGCGAGATTCCGCGTCAACCCACCATATGACGCGGTCGCCGCGCCGCCGGACCGTCCTGACGCTCCGGTTCTCGTGGTTTTTCGTTGGTGACGGGCGCGCCGTTCCGGTCTGGAAGTTGGAATAATACCCTCAGGGCTGCGAACCCCACGCAGGGAAACCATGGGAACCGACCGTGTGCAGGCTGTGCTCGCGACGCTCGCCGTCGCCGCGCTCGAGCTTTCGCTTGTCATGGGTGCTGCCGTTCTACTCTATCGGTCCGTCGCTCGAGGCATCATGCGCGCAACGGAGGGCCCGAGCGCCCGGTTTGCTGATTCGGGTCGAACCTTTCGTTTACGGCTGCGGCGCGCACTCATTCTCAGCTGCGTCGCGCTCACGGCCGTCATCCTGATCTATAACGGCTGGCTGGTTGCGCGTGGTGTGAACGGGTGGACGCACACCGCCAGCGTTATGGGAACGATCGGGCGCGACGTGTGGATGCGAATCACAATCGCAATAGCGAAGGTGGTTGCGGCATCCCTGCTGGTGTGGGCCGTCATTGCGGTCGGTCGCCGCATACTGGCGGCCTCGGAGCGTCGCGTCAGCGGATGGAGCCAACTCGAGTCCCACACGCCGACATTGCGCTCGACGTTTGCCGGTGTCGAACGCGTCATCGTCACGATCGGCTGGCTGGCGGTTGGCCTGTTCACCCTGTGGCTGCTGAAGGCGCCAGCCGCCCTGCTCGGAAGTGCCATCACGATCGGCCGCACGTATCTCGTCATCGCCGTTGGTCTGCTGCTCATCCGATCGACGTCGCTGACCGTCGATGCACTCGATGGATTCGGTCAGCGTCGCATCGAGGGTGGACCGTGGCAGCGTCACTACGACCATCTGCGTCGTCTGGTGCCGACATTCCGGGCGTGCGTCGAATACGTCCTCTGGATTGGTGTAGCGGTGCTGACCCTCAGCCAGCTCGGATACCCCGAGGCGGTTTCGCGGTGGGCCCCCAGTTTGATCCAAGCGATCGGATTGTTCTTTCTCGGCCGAGTGCTCATCGAACTCGGACACATGGAAATCCTCCGCCGCATGCTGCCGGAACAGGGTCTCGACGAGATGACACGTCGCCGCCGGTCGACGATTGCCCCGATCGTTCGCAGCACTTTCACCTATGCCGTCTACTTCGCGACCGTCGTCCTGATCCTGGCGTCGCTGGGTTTCAATCCGATGCCGTTTCTCGCCGGCGCGGGCATCCTGGGCCTGGTCGTCGGATTCGGTGCGCAGGCCTTGATTCACGATGTCGTTTCAGGATTCTTCATCCTGTTCGAAAACATGTATCTGGTGGGCGATACGATCGAAGCGGCGGGCGGGAAAGGCATCGTTGAGGCAATCGAGTTCCGGACGACGAAGATGCGTGATGCCGACGGGCGCGTCCATGTCGTGCGAAACGGCGACGTCAAGCAGGTCGTCAATTACTCGAAGGAATATTCGTTCGCCATTGTGACGGTCGACGCGCCATAGGCGTTCGACCGGCGATCGAGCAGCGGACCGCGTAAAACCCTCGTGCCTGAAGGGTTCGTCACCGCCGCGATACGTCATTAGGACTCACTCGCCGCGAAGCACCTGCAACGGATCGAGTCTCGATGCACGATATGCGGGCACGAGGCTCGCCATGAGCGCGATGAGCGCGAGTGTCGCGGACACGACGGTGAGTGTGATCGGATCGGAAGCGCTGACGCCAAAAACAAGACGCGACAGGATCGTCGCGGACGCGAGCGCGCCGATGGCGCCCGCAGCAATGCCGATGACGGCAGGCTTCATGCCTTCGACGATGACGAGGCGGAGCACGTCGACCGTCCGCGCGCCGAGCGCCGTCCGAACAGCAATCTCCTGGCGACGGCCGCGCACGATATAGGAGAGCACGCTGTAGATGCCGACCGAGGCGAGTGTCAGCGCGACAGCGGCGAACAGCCCGAGCACGAGCGCGCTGAATCGTTGCGAGGTCAACGTTCCGTCCACGACTTCCTGCATCGTCTGAATCCGCTCGACCGGCTGTCGCGGATCCATTTCGCGGATCACGGTTGACGCCGCTTGCGCGAGCGACGTTGGTGCGACGGACGTCCGCATCACCATCGCGGCCGTGCCCCACGACCGTTGCCGCGTGAATTCATAGATTGTCGGTGAGGTGGCGTCCGACAGATTTCCCTGTTTGACGTCGCCGGTGATGCCAATGACCTGCTTGAGGACGCCTCGTGCTTCGAGCGGCAGCGTCACTCGCCGGCCAATCGGGTCCTCGTCGCCCCAGAGCAGTTTCGCCGCGGAGCGGCTGACCAGCATCACTTCCGCGTCACCGTCGGCAACATCGCGTCCCGCGAGGATCGGAATGTTCATCGTCTTCAGATAATCGCGCGTTACCTTCCGAACTTCGACCGTCGGCTGATCGCGCGGCAGCAGCTCTGGACGTCCTTCAAGCACAATCGGCTGCACGGATCCGCCGAGGATCGGAAGATCGTCGATTGCGCCGGCTGATCGCACACCGGGGAGCGCGCGCATGCGTTCCAGTGCACGGTTGACGAAAGTGATGAACTTATCGGCCGTGTCGTAGCGCGATTCGGGAAGCGAGACGCGCAAGGTGAGTACATTCCGCGGATCAAATCCGGCATCCACGTGGCGCAATGCGAGAAGGCTGCGGATCATGACGGCGGCGCCCATCAGGAGCACGACCGAGAGCGCGACCTCGCACACGATCAACGCGCGGCGGACCCGAACGCCGACGGCGCCGTCGCTTCGGCCGCCTTCCTTGAGCGCATTGTTGAGATCCGTACGCCCGGCGCGAATCGCCGGCAAGACACCGGCGATGACGCCGGTCACGAGCGATATCAGGAGCGCGAACAGCAGCACCTGACCATCGATGGTGATTTCGTCGGCGCGCGGTATTTGTTCTGCGAGCAGGGCCGACGCGGTCGACAGCGCGAAGGTGGCGAGGATCAGGCCGGCCGCGCCGCCGATGATCGCGAGCAGGACTGTTTCGACGAGCAATTGCTGGAATACGCGGCCGCGGCCCGCTCCGAGTGCCGACCGGATTGCCAGCTCTTTACGACGCGCGAGCGCGCGGGCAAAGAGCAGATTGCCAACGTTGGCGCACGCGATCAGAAGAACGAGCCCGACTGCGGCAAGGAGCATCACGAGCGATGTCCGGACGTCGCCGACGATCAGTTCGTCGAGAGAAACGACGGTTGCGCCCCATCCGGTGTTCTCCTTTGGATAGGCCTGTTCCAATCGCGCGGAGATGATGTCGAGCTCGCGTTGCGCTTGCTGGACCGTGACGCCAGGCTTCAGCCGCGCGACCACTTGCGCATTGTGATTATCGCGAACCGCGCGCTGGGCGTCTTTGTACGCGAGAGGGACCCACAGCGGTCGCGCCGTGGCGCCCCACGCCTGCGCGCTGAACTGCGGCGGCATGACACCGACGATGGTGTAGTTCTCGCCGTCCAGCGTGATCGTCCGACCGACGACGTCTGCGGCTCCGCCGAAGTGTGATTTCCAGAACCCGTCGCTCAGAACCGCGACATGTCCACGCGCGGGTGAGTCCTCCTCAGGCAGAAACACGCGACCGAGATGCGGCGGCGTGCCGACAGCGGAGAAGAAGCCGTCGCCAACGGCACCCGCCACGATCGATTCCGCGGTACCATCGTTCGTCAAGGCGAACTGTCTGAAGCGATAGATCACCATGCGCTCGAACGATTGCGCATCGTGCTGCCAGTCGTAGAAGTTCGCCGGCGACACGGAAAACCGGTGGATCCCGGGAAATGCAGATTGTGGCGGCTCGTGAAACAGGCGCACCAGCCGCTCCGGTTCGTTGAAGGGCAGCGGACGAAGCAGCACCGCGCTGACGATGCTGAAGATCCCGATATTCGCGCCAATACCGATCGCGAGCACTGCAATTACCGCAAGCGCGAAGGACGGTGCGCGCCGGAAGACGCGCAACGCGTATCGAACATCAGCAATCAACCTGCGCAACATTCAATCTCCTCAAATCCCGGTGAAGCAGAGCACCGGTTCAAGACGCATGCCTCGGCAAAACGTCTTGTATTTGACGGAGTTCCGTGGAGAGAACGTTTGAACTGTGGTCGAATCCGAAGAGGCCTGGCGGACACCTCTTCCAGATTTACACAGGCACCCTGCGCGTATCCGCGTTCGCGCGCCGCGAGAGTTCCTCAAAGACACATCCCGTTGTGTGCGATTTGAGGAGACACACAAGCACGCGATGTGGACATGGCGATTTTGTGCAGTCGTGTGACAGTCGCCCTGAGACGACCCGGTCGCACCAGACGTAGGCGTGTATTAACGGTCGTACCGCACCTGCAGGACGGAACCAATGTACGTCTTCGAGGTCGCTGACTCGGACCAGTGCGGTCCGCCACTCACTCCAGGCGCGTTGGACGACGACGAGCGCCGCTTGTATGTTCGGCACTTGCGGCCGAATTTCGATGTCTGATGAGAGCGGCTTTTTGAAGTCAGCGGTTATCGTTCTCATACGACTAGTTGACGTCAGATCAGGGTCTGGTGTCTATCCGGTCGAGGGGGGAAAACGGTTCGGCTTGCTGACCTAACTCAAGAGGATTGCTTCAGACAATCAGCCCTTTTCGCACAGCGTAAAGAACGATTTCGGCCGTATTGTGGAGGTTCAATTTCTGCATGAGGTTGGCACGGTGCGTCTCGACCGTTGAGAGCCCAAGATTTAGCAGCGATGCGACTTCTTTGTTCGATCGCCCTTCTGCGAGGAGTTGCAGCACTTCCTTTTCACGATCCGTCAGCAAATGGTACGAATCGGTCAGTCCGCGTTGCTGCAGTTGCCGGACATAATCCTCGACAAGCACAGCAGCAACGCCCGGGCTGAAAAAAGGCTTCCCCGATGCGACAGCCCGAACAGCCGGCATCAGATCTTCGTCGGTCGCGCTCTTGAGAAGATACGCTCGAGCTCCTGCCGCCAGCGCCCGCATGATGTATGACTCGTCACCGTGAACGCTGAGGATGATGACCCCAGGCGGGCGACTCATTTTCTGCGCGCGCGCGGCCACCTCAATGCCGCTCAACTTCGGCATTCCAATATCGAGGATCAGCAGATCGGGATGCTGCTCTTCGCAAAGGTGCACGGCCTCCAAACCATCAGCCGCTTCGCCCACCACCGTGAGCCCTTCGGCCTCGAGCAGCCCGCGCAGGCCGCGTCGGACGATGCCGTGATCGTCAGCCAGCAACACGCGCAAATGGGGCCTCCATCATCGATACCGGCAGCGGGAGTCGGACGAAGAGCATCGTCCCTCCGCGAGCATTGCGAGAAATCGTCAGCGTCCCGTCCAGCTCTCGGACTCGCTCGTCGATCCCGCGCAGGCCGAGGCCTCGGTGGCGATCGGCCGGGTTGAATCCAACGCCGTCGTCGCTCACGGACACGCGAAGCTGTCCCTTGTCGGCGGCGACCGCGATGCGAATGTGCGCGGCACCAGCGTGACGCACGCAATTGGTCATCGCTTCCTGGATCACGCGATACACGCAGGTTCGATGTTTGTCGGGCAAAGTGTCGAGGTCGCCATCCATCTTGAGGTCGACGTCGATGGCATAGCGGCGCATGAAGTCGCGCACGTGCCACTCGAGAGCCGCTTCCAGGCCGAAGTCATCGAGCATGCTCGGACGGAGGCCGAGAGAAAGGTCGCGCACCGTTCGAAACATGTCGTCCACGAGCTTCTTGCATTCCACGATCGCGGGACTGACAGCCGCGCTCATTCGCTCGACACGTCCGAGTTCCATTCGCAATCCGGTGAGCACCTGGGCGACGTGGTCATGCAGCTCGCGTGACAGATTCCGGCGCTCCTCCTCCTGCGTGCTGACGAGGCGCTGTGACAACTCGCGCATTTGATGCTCTGCCTGTTCCGAGCGGCTTTCGAGGACGCGCAGGCGAAGGACAACAACGACGGCGACGCCGAGGCCAAGCAGCACCGTCTGCCAGAGGAGCCACTGCAGGTCACCGCGCAGCGCGGCATACCGCTCGGCGACTTTCGCGCGCTGCGTCGACAGGTTGGTGTTGTTCAATTCCTCGATGTCCTGGGCAATCGCGAGCGCCGCTTCGCGGCGCGGGACGACTTCGCGTCTGAGAAACGTCGCGCTGCGGGCGATCTTTTCTGCCGTTGTCCAGTCGAAGAGCGGATCGAATGTCTCCCAGTAGTCGTCGAGCTTTGACTGCAGGCTGTGAATCTGATCGTCGCGATCGATCAGCGTTTTCAGCTCTGCCAGTGTTGCCATGTTCGCCCGCCGAAACGTCGCGATCTGTTCGCGGTATTCAGGGGCGTGTTCACGGGCCACGTCGAGCAGATAATCGCGCACGAAGATCCCCGACAGGTTGACGTCGGAGCGGAGCCGTCGAAGACTCACATCGACCTGTCGATAGCGCTCATTGAGTTGATCGAGCTGCGCGTAAATCTCCTGGGCTTTCCGCGACGACGCGACCAGGGACACCATAAGCAGCACGATCAGACTTCCGAGACCGAGTGCGGCCACGAGCCACGTTTTCAGGCGCATGAAACCTCCGCCAGGGAACACGGACTAACACGGGCCACGGACGAACACGGACTAACACGGGCCACGGACGAACACGGACTAACACGGGCCACGGACGAACACGGATTCACACGGGCCACGGAATAACACGGATTCACACGGATGGACATGTGCTGTTTCTAGCGTAGTCGATTTCCACGGCTGACCATCATCCGGCAAATAAGGGAGTGTTGCCGTTGAGGTTTGAACGGCAGAGCTTGTTTTGTCTCTCCTCGGCGAACGTCCCAGGAGTCAAACGCGCTCGCTTGCGTTCTCTGCGTGACAATCGTTTACGTTTCTCAGCGCGACGCATGCCGCGCCAGACTCCACTTGAGTGCGGGTGGCGTGACGATGGTAGTCACGATCACCATGATCACAACGGCGGAGAACACGGCCTCATCCACGACACGCTGTCCACCGACGTGAAGGCCCAGGCCAATGTTCGCGAATATGAGCCCGACCTCGCCTCGCGGGATCATTCCGATCCCGATCGACAGCCGATCCAGCTTCCGTCCAATCGCGCCGAGCGAGCAGGCCTGCTTGCCGATGATGGCGGCGACCGTCAAAACTGCTGAGAGCCCGAGCACTTCCACGCGGCCAAACGCACTGAGATCGACGTGCATGCCCATGAAGACGAAGAAGACCGGCACGAGCAAAGCGGAAAGCGGATGCAGCAGGTGCTCAATCTGCTGCTCGCCACGCTCGACGAAGGGTCTGAAGTGCGCTTCCTCCAGGATCAATCCCGCCGCATAGGCACCGACGATCGGCGCCAGGCTGACGAGCGAGGCAAGATAGGCGAGGCCGAAGCAGAAGATCAGAGCCGTTGCCAGCAGCACCCCGCTGCCGCGGAGCCGGGCCGCGAGGCCGAAGATGCGCCGCGACAGAGCTATCCCGAGCGCCAGGGCGGTGAAGAGAAACGCGATTGCCGTTCCGAGGGTGACCCCGATCGCTCCGTAGGACATCGGTTTGCCGCGGTCGGCACTTGTGATTACCCCGCTGACGACCGCGAGGATGACGAGGCCGAGCACGTCGTCGATCACCGCGGCTCCGAGAACTACGCGGGCCTCCGGCGATCGCGATTTGCCGAGATCCTGGAGCACTCGGGCCGTGATCCCGACGCTCGTCGCGGTGAGCGTGGCGGCGAGAAACGCGTGCACGTATGGTCCTCTGTCCGGAAGCAGCCACGCGCTCACGCCCCAGCCGAGGGCGAATGGAGCAATCACACCGAGGACGGCAACCAGCAGCGACGGTAGACCGACCTTGAACATGTCGCGCACCGTGGATTCGAGTCCGACCTCGAAGAGGAGAATCACGACCCCCAGGTGCGCCAGAATGTCGATCGTCGAGTTCTCGGAAAAATTGTGGAAAGCATCGATTCCCGCGAGCGTGAGATTTCCCAACACCACACCGGCGATGAGTTCGCCAAGAACGGCGGGCTGTCCAAAGCGCACACTGATGTGTCCGGCGACCTTGGCCGCGGCCAGGATGACTGTCAGCGCAAGAAGAACCTGGGCGATCGGATCCACGGATGTATTATTCCGTTTTTGGCTCGTGCGCGAGAGAGCGTATGCGGGAGCCCGAGGGGCGCAAGCCCTTCGGAGTAAGAAATGAACCATGAAATCGCGTTCGAGATGGCCACCTCGAATCTGCGCTTTGGTGTTGGTGTCACGCGCGAGGTCGCAACCGATCTCGTCGATCTTGGCGTGCGAACCGCGCTGGTCGTGACCGACTCGAATGTGTCGAAGTTATCCCCAGTCCGTACCGTGCTCGAGTCTCTCGATGCGGCCCGCGTGAAGACCGTCTTGTTCGATCGAGTACGAGTCGAGCCCACCGATGCGTCTTTTCGCGAGGCGATTCGCTTCGCCGAAGCGAATCACGTGGATGGCATTGTCGCTGTGGGAGGTGGTTCGGTGATCGACACGGCGAAGGCCGTGAATCTCTACACGACCTATCCACCCGCCGACTTTCTTGACTACGTCAACGCACCAATCGGCAAGGCGCTGCCGGTGCCGGGGTCACTCAAGCCGCTGATCGCGATTCCCACGACGGCAGGAACAGGCAGCGAAACGACCGGCGTCAGCATCTTCGATCTGACGGCGCTGCATGCGAAGACCGGCATCGCGAATCGCCGTCTCAAACCGACACTCGGGATCCTCGATCCTGAAAACACACGGACCATGCCTAAGGAGGTTGCGGCGTCGAGTGGCCTTGACATCCTGAGTCATGCCGTCGAATCGTTCACCGCGATCCCGTATACGTCTCGTCCGCTGCCTGCAAGCCCGACGGTGCGTCCTGCGTATCAGGGCTCGAATCCGATCAGCGACATCTGGGCCTTGCAGGCGCTACGGCTGGTCGCACAGCATCTCATTCCGGCGGTCGACGATCCCGGCAACGACGAAGCGCGCGGTCAGATGATCCTGGCCGCGTCCTACGCCGGCGTTGGCTTCGGCAACGCCGGTGTGCATCTTCCGCACGGCATGTCGTATCCCGTGTCCGGACAGGTGAGGGAATACCACGCGCCGGGATATGCGACCGACCACCCGCTCATCCCCCACGGCGTCTCGGTGATACTCAACGCGCCGGCGGTTTTCCGCTTTACCGCCGCCGCGAACCCGGCACGTCACCTGCGCGCGGCGGAAGCACTTGGTGCCAACGTGACGGCCGTCACGGACGCCGACGCGGGACGGGTTCTCGCCGATCGCATCGTATGGTTCATGGAGCGGCTTGGCGTTCCGAATGGATTGAAGGCCGTCGGCTATTCGTCGAGCGACATTCCGCGGCTCGTTGAAGGCACATTGCCGCAACACCGTGTCACCAAGCTCTCGCCTCGAGCTGTGACTCCAGACGATCTCGCGGCAATGTTCGAGGATGCGATGACGGCTTGGTGATAGCAGTCGGGATCCGTTGTCCGGAATGCGGGATCCGATCGGATCCCGGATCACGGATACCGGATCCCGGCTTCAGTTCACTGTTGCGTGACCCTGAGCGATCCAAAGAGCCCATGCGTTTCGTCGTCCGGACCCGCGGCGAAATACAGCGCGTTCCGGTCGCCGCCGTTGCCACCGTTGCCGAACGTGATGCCCCAGAGACCGTCGATAACGACCGGCTTCCCGCTTTCATCCTTGAACTCACCGATGTACTTCCCGCTGTCGATGTCGTATGCGTGGAGTTGGCCGTCGCCGAAGTTGCCGATGATGAGCGCGTCGCTGAAGGCTCCGAAGTCTGCCGGCGCATGCGCGAGTCCCCACGGTGCGCTGAGGTGATTGCCTTCGATGAGTCGCTGGACCAGGTTTCCGCTCGTATCGAACACATCGACAAAACCGGATCCGTGATCGGTTTCCTCGTCAGGTTCTTTGTGACTCTGCTGCGCATAGGTCACGTACAACTTGCCGCCGATGTTTTGAACGTTGAACGGTGAATAGCTGTTCGGAATGTTTGGATCGGCGAACGAGCCGTCGAGCGTCACGACCTGAAACGTCTTGTCGTAGACGTCGATCTTCTTGTGCTCGAAGTCCGCGGCGTAGAGGTAGTTCGCGGTGCCGACTGATCCGATTGCGAGACCGGTGTAAACAGCGTCCGCGGAACCTCCAATTTGTCCAGTCGTTCCGCCTGCCCATCCAACGATCACGCCAGTCTGCGTCGCGAACAGAAAGCGAGCTGGGGCGCTGCCGGCGCCGGCGGGCACGACGAAGTCAGTCGAGCTGTTGAACACAGTACCCGTCGACAACCCGCCGGGAATTTCAACGGTAAGCCCGCTTTTCACGAATGGACTTCCGTTCACGTCTCCAGAGTAAAGGGTTGATGTGTGAGAGCCGTTGTTCGAGACCCAGAAGGGGCTCGTGCCGCTGCTCGTGATTCCCCACGGATTCACGAGGTTTGGATCCTGAATGAGTGCGACGCCGGGCTGATCGGAAACCAGATTCGTCTGGTGAAAGAATGTTTGCTCGGCGGCCTTCGCACTTCTTCTCGCACTTGATGGCAGGACAACCGTCACCACTGCAACGAGGACGAGGGCAATTGCAGTTCCGTCTGGGACGCGTAAACGGGTATTCATGAAGACCTCCACCGTGTCTTGCGGGTCGCGTCCTGCCCCTTCAGCAGCCTACACCCGATGACACGGACAACGGACGGAAATAGCTAGCCACAGAAAAACACGGAATAACACGGACAACAGATCCGTGTTTATCCGTGTTCATCCGTGGCTTGTGTTTATCCGTGTTCATCCGTGGCCGGTGGCTGATAGATCCGTGCTCATCCGTGGCGTATGACAACTCTGTGAACTTTTCCGTGGTCGCTCGATTGTCGCGCCATGTTTACACCGCCATCATGACCGCCAGCTACGATCTTGAGTATCCGCCTGAGCCAAGGGGGGCACTGTGAAAACAAGGGCGCCGCGGGTAGCACGGACAGGACCCAACGATGTCGGGACGTTGTGGACAATGCGTCGGCTCGATTACCACGCGCGGTGTGCGCTCATCGCGTGGCCATCGGACTGGGAACTCCGGATCGTCGTGGAGGGCGAAACGCTGCTGTCGGAACGCTGTCCTCGCGGAGCGGAAGCGTTTCGGCTCGCCGAGCAGTGGCGTGGCCGCATGGCGCAGCAGGGCTGGCGCCAGATCACTCCCCAGGCGATCACGGATCTATTACATCTGTAATCAAACCTGGCAGTCAGAGAGCACGGAACATCGTCCTGGTCCGTGCTCTCTCAATTTGAAGCAGCTCACGGTTTGCCTGACGAAATCACGAATCCGATCGAGCGTTCGATCGGGTTGTAGAACTTGCCGTAGTCCGGCGACGCGATGTTGTTCTGCACGTCGCGCTCGTTGCCGGTGTTGAAGACGTTGTAAATCTTCAGGCCACCAGTGAAACTGTATTTCCGAAAATGCAGTTGGCGCGCGAGCGTGAAGTCGAGTGTCGACACCTTGGGCAGACGTCCGGCGCGGTTTCGCTCTCCGATGAAATCCTGGTATTCGTTGACCTTGGAAAACGGGAATCCCGTCCGCCACTCGTACAGCGGCGCGAACACCCAGCCGCCGCCGACACCCAGCGTCCCGCGCACGATGAGGCGATTCGGCACGTCGGTCGGGCTCAACGAGTTCTCGTTCGGCCTGATGATCGGGTTCCTGAAGTTTCCGTAGAACTGATCGTAGTCGTTGAGATCCCGCGTGCTCCGCGATCTGACGTAGGAGACCGAGATGTCGCGGTGTTCGTTGGCCAGCATCCGTCCGGTTGTTTCGAATTCCCAGTACTTCGAAGCGCCGGATGACCCCAGCGTGAGAACGCCCCGAATCGGGTCGGGGTTGACGATGTACGCGTGCGATCCTTCGCGATGCAGGTAGGCGGCTTTGAAGAAGAAGAGACGGCCGAACCGCTGATCCCAGGCACTCGTGATGACGAAACTCTCGGGCGTTTTAAATGTCTCGTCAATCGTGTGGACGAAGGTCACCGGCGGACCGCTGGGCGCTCCATCTGTTCCAAACCGGGTAACAGTCTGAGCATCATATTGTGTGAACGCGCCGACGTTGAGCGGTGTGC